>NZ_VXCV01000039.1:0-749 GCF_052850635.1 Pseudomonas sp. 1176_21 | reverse complement strand
CCGCTGCAGACGATGCGGGTGAGGCTGGTGCAGCGCGGCACACCGGCATCCAGCAGGAAGGCCTGCAGCATCGACGGTACGAAGTGCAGGGTGCTGACCTGGTGCTGGTTGATCAGCGCTACCAGCCTGGCCGGGTCGCGATGGTCGCCAGGAGCAGCGACCACAAGGCGCGCACCGGTCATCAGCGGCCAGAAGAACTCCCACACCGACACGTCGAAGCTGAACGGGGTCTTCTGCAGTACCGTGTCGCTGGCGTCCAGGGCGTAGGCCTGCTGCATCCAGCACAGGCGGTTGGTGAGTGCGCTGTGGCGGTTGCCGGCGCCCTTGGGATTGCCGGTGGAGCCGGAGGTGTAGATGACGTAGGCCAGGTTCTCCGGGTGCAGGGCAATGTCCGGGTTGCTCTGGGCGTGCTCGCTCAGGTCCAGTGTGTCCAGGGCCAGCAGCGGTAGGCCTTCGGGCACCGGCAGCTGTGCCAGCAGGTGCTGCTGGGTCAGCAGCAGGGCGATGCCGCTGTCGTCGAACAGGTAACCCAGGCGCTCGCGCGGGTATTCCGGGTCCAGCGGCACGTAGGCGCCACCGGCCTTGAGGGTCGCCAGCAGGGCGACGACCATCTCGATGCTGCGTTCCATGGCGATGCCAACCAGCACGTCGGGGCCGACACCGCGTGCAATCAGCGCATGGGCGAGCTGGTTGGCACGGCTGTTGAGTTCGGCATAGCTCAGGTGCTGCCCGCCGAACACCAGGGCCGG
>NZ_VXCV01000038.1:0-881 GCF_052850635.1 Pseudomonas sp. 1176_21 | reverse complement strand
GCACATAGCCGAGTGCCTTTCCTGGGAGCATCGATCATGAGTGCAACATCCTTCAGCGTACAACTCCAAAACGAAATGGAAGGTAAGATCAATTATTTCCACTACCAAAAGTTCGGCGACCCCGCCTCGGGTACAAAATCCGCATTAACATCGCCCCAAACTACTTATGACTTCAATCTCTACCCCGGCGGAAAGTTTATAGCGACGACCGCCGAGTCCTACCAAGCGCAGCTTGAAGATCCAAAACTTCTTCGATTCAAATTTACAAATAATTCAGGTTTTCCTGTCGGGTTGCTCCGCGTATACGGTGAGCCCCCTTATCCCGACTGGGTAATAGCCGCGCTGGAGGACATTCCGGGGGACGAAAGTGAGGAAGACGTTCAATCTCAGCGCGAGTTAATAATCGATAGATACAACCAAATGGTTGGGGGGGTGAATACAGGACCGAAGCGGTTTCCAGGGGGGGTACTACGGCGCTGGATCGACTACGAACCTCGCCGTGGCGACCCCTCTAAATGGTACGCATGGCTGCTACGTCCAGGAAGGTCAACTAGTGTGGCGGTAATCGAAGGAAGCGTATGGGCGGTGAGCGAAGCAAAAAACGAAGACTGACCTTTTCCCCTGGCAGCGCAACGGGGAGCTTGGGTGCTGTACAGAACTCAAGGGACCCTAGTTCAGCTCTCGCGTCGTCAGCATTTTTAAGTAGTGCATGCGTTGAACAGAGGAGGGTGATTGCCGTTGCAACACCCTCCCTTTTTGAGTGGAGCTGCCATCTGATGTTCGGGTGGCGCAGTAGCAGTGCTTTAGGACCGTTCGCTGGATTGCCTGCGAGCTCGCAAGGTTAGCGGGTTGGGCGCGGGGGTTCTACACGCTCTACACCT
>NZ_VXCV01000037.1:0-1055 GCF_052850635.1 Pseudomonas sp. 1176_21 | reverse complement strand
AACTGGGGCTGTTGTAGATGACACGATCAAGGCATTACCAGCCCCAAGACAAATAGATGCATCGTGGAGCGCGAGCACTTATAACAAAGGCGGTTTGATGACAGGTATTGAGCATGTATTCTATCGCCATGGACCTGATTCAGGATTTGCGAATGTTAGTAAGTTCTCGCAAGGAACATCTGTTAAAGATGTCTCTAGTTATGTTGATAACGCACTGAAATATGGGAAGGTAACTCCTAATGGCCCAGGTGGGCACGTTATTGAGTACAATGCAGGTAAGGTGATTGGAACAAACGTCTCAGGCGCTCCAACATCGACAATCAAAATAAATGTTCGGGATGGTGTGATTCAGACTGCATTCCCGTACTAGTTAGGAATGGTTATGAGCAGTGGCGGCACACTAATAGAACGATTTGTCGCCCAAGAGTTGGACGACAGCGTTCGCTCTATTTTGAAAGATGCCTTTGATGAGCGGATGTGCTCAAAGAGCGTTCTGCTCAGGGAGTTCGAGTTTAATTGCTTTGACGTTTCTTTGGACTTTGAAAAAGGCATCGTCACATTGCAAGATGTTCTTTCCGCTGGAGAGAGTAGCTTTCTTGATATACCGATACGTGATTTTATCTCTGCTTGCGGTTTGAATGTCTCTTGTTAATTGTAGAAGCCTAGGTGTGATCTGACACCGGCCTAGCGCCGGTGTTTTTGCACCCGATCTGCACCCTTTTTGCCGCCTTCTTGCATCCTTTCTGCAGTCAAGTTGCACCCCTTTTGCACCCACCCTGACGACCTACGGTCTATCTGCTCAATACTCCCTTTTTGAGCATGAATTTTCGCTCCTTAACAGGAGCAAAATCTCAATACACAACACGCACCTCTTGCGAGGCCAGGCAGGCAGCATCGCCATGGCCACGGGCTTCAAGTTTGCCGGTGACCAGACCATTCGATTTGAGAACGGCAGCCTGCCAAAAATTGTGGTGCATGCCGTCATGGGTGGTTTGCTGGCAGAGGCCACGGGCAGTGATTTCAAAACTGGCGCCATGGCTGCGGGCTTGAACGAG
>NZ_VXCV01000036.1:0-1302 GCF_052850635.1 Pseudomonas sp. 1176_21 | reverse complement strand
TGCACCGTGCGGCCCGTATCGCCTTCATCACGCGGCGGGGAGCTTTCCCACGCCAGTGTGTCGCTGGTTCCAGCCCGTGCCGGCCTGCGGCTTGTTCGAATAATGCGCAACCGAATGTATATACTGAGACTAAGGTTTTTCGGTCAATCAACCTCTACCCAGCAAGCAGTATCAAGAACCGATAGTGACGAATACCTCTCCAGTGTCCTCATCATATATACGCCGCGCCACTGCATACTCCGCACCAAACTCTTTCAATATCTTTGAGTTCCAGCTTTCAGAAACTATCAGCGCAACCTCCATAGCTTGCTCCTGAGAAAGCTCATCAAAAACTCCTGTTATCTCAAGCAGATTCATCCAAAATTGAGCTTTTTCTAAGCTTTTGCTCCTGCGCAAGTGACCCTGATATATCTCAAAATCAAATAATTCTTCAACAAACACCTTTCCATCAAAAAGCTTGAAAGATGGCCAAAAAAATCGTGCAAACCAAACAATGAAATCTGATTCCAGACTGTGGCTTACATAAATTGCCCGCAGGTAATCGACCCCTGTTACAACACGATCTTCATTAGCTTTTACGAAAGACGCATAATCAAAAGATGTAATGTTATTCACTTTGTCTTCCCTTTAGGGTATTCGTCTGGTTCAGGATCGCGTACGCGCCCCTTATCTATAAATACACGACCGTCTTGTCTAGTATTTTTTGTTGCTTCTTTAATATTCGGCCTAGGAATATTCCCGTGATCTTTGCCCGAGCCACGGTACTGCTTCCACGTACCGTCCCCGTAGTGTGTCGTGTACTGACCATCAACACCCGGACGCTCAATAATTGAGTGCGGCCTTCCTTCTGCCGCTTCCATTGGCGGCGGCGGTTTGTTTCGAGACTTACATGCCTTTTCACAACCTTCCAACCCCAATGGGTCTACCCAACCCACAGGGTTTGGCGCGTACTGGTGCAGGTTCAGCCCACCCGCATAACTAATCGGGTCCTTGCTAACAAATCGCCCAACCCCCGGATCATAGTACCGATACCGGTTGTAGTGCAGCCCAGTCTCACGGTCGTGATACTGCCCCTGAAACCGTATCGGATTGCTCAGCCCAATCTGCCTGGCCCAGCCCGAGCGCTCCTCTCTTACCTCACCCCACGCCTTGTACTGCCCCGCCCACGCCACCGCCCCATGGTGGTCGGTCAGCTCCATTGGCGTGCCCAGGTGATCGCACTGGTACCACGCAAGCGCGTCAAACGCCTGCGGCGGCATGTGCGTTTGCCACAGCGGGTCCTGGTCGAAGTCGTAACTGCGC
>NZ_VXCV01000035.1:0-1338 GCF_052850635.1 Pseudomonas sp. 1176_21 | reverse complement strand
TTCGTTCAAGCCCGCAGCCATGGCGCCAGTTTTGAAATCGCTGCCCGTGGCCTCTGCCAGCAAACCACCCATGACGGCATGCACCACAATTTTGGGCAGGCTGCCGTTCTCAAATCGAATGGTCTGGTCACCGGCAAACTTGAAGCCCGTGGCCATGGCGATGCTGCCTGCCTGGCCGACTAGAGCATTACCCAGGTTGTCGCTGAAGCTGCCGCCATTGATGGCCGTAGATATTGCGCTCGAAACAAGCGAGTGCGCACCAGCCCGAATGAGCGTATCTGAGGCGTTCGCCCATGTGAGTACGTTGCGCGGGTTGCTGGAAACCGGAATGAGGGTGCCATCGGCAGCCTTCACGAATCCGCCCGCTTGACCGCTTTGTTCTACGCCGAACCAGTGAGTGTCTACGTATTCAAATGAACCTGCCGTCAGTGAGGAGACTGCTGCATTCTTCAGACTGTCTTTGCTTAGTGTTTCCTTAAGCGCTGCTGCGAGATCACCTTGGTTGTTGATCGTACTGACCGCACCGGTTGTTGCCAGGCTTGTTGCTGCGCCTAGCTGAAAGCCCGTGAGACCGAATCCTGCCGGGCCCATTGCGGCGGCCATCAGGATAGCTACAGCCAGTTGTGCTCCAACACCCAAACCGGAATTGTCGTACTTGAAGCTAGAGTGAATTTCCTCCACCTGGCGCCAGTCGATACCACCCCTGGCTTCCACTTCTTTCAACCATGCCAGTTTCGGATCAGCCTTCACCATGGCGTCGATGGACTGACTGACAGTCCTCTGGTCGATCTTTTTTATATCGACCTTGATGCCGTCTACCGCATTGATTATCAGGTTTCCGTTGGCCACCATCTGCGTCTGGCGCAGCGTCTCATCCGTCTGCCCCTTGCCCTTGGCACTGGTCCACGCCAGGTCGCCCTTACTCTTTTCGTGACTCTCCTGATGCATGTCCTTGACGGCTTCGAACGTCACCGCACCGCCGCTTTCTATTGTGAGGTCGCGGCCTGACTCCAGGGCGGCGCCCTGGTACAACTGGTCACCGCCGCTCACCAGGGTCAGGTCACCCCCGCTGGTGACCACGCTGCCCACCGCCTTTACATCGGTGACTTCGTCACGCTGGGTCTTCTTGCTGCCCCAGCTGCCTTTCTTGTTCATGTCGTACAGCGAGTACTCGCTGTCGTTGGCGGCCAGTAGCTGCAGGGTATTGCCGGCGGAGATGTAGGCCTCGCCGCCCGCCGTGGCCTTGCTGGCAACCATCAGCAGGTTGTCGCCGGCCTCGATGCTGAGCGAGCCGCCGGCAGTCAGTTCGGCCGCCTGCTGGCGCACGCTGTCGTGCTG
>NZ_VXCV01000034.1:0-1345 GCF_052850635.1 Pseudomonas sp. 1176_21 | reverse complement strand
TGGGTCAGCGACAATCGCCTGCAGCAGGTTCTGCCAGTGCCGGGCCAGACGCTCGATGGTGGCCGCCTCGAACAGATCGGTGGCATAGGTGAATACCGCTGAGAAGCCTTCGGCGCTTTCAGTTGTATGCAGCATCAGATCGAATTGCGATGTCTGCTTGTCCCAGGCGAGGAACTCTACGTCCAAATTTGGCAGCGCGTTTTGCCTTTGTACGCCACGTGTCTCGCCCTGGTGGCTGAACATGACTTGAAACAACGGATTGTGACTCAGGCTTCGTTCAGGCTGCAGCGCTTCAACCAGCTGTTCGAACGGAAGGTCCTGATGAGCTTGGGCCTGCAAAGTAATGTTTCTAACCTGATCAAGCAGGGTGGCGACGGTGTGCTGACTTTCTATCTCGGTTTTGAGCACCAAGGTATTGACGAAGAAGCCGATCAAGCGCTCGGTTTCCATACGATTTCTGTTGGCAACGGGCACGCCTACACGAATGTCGCGTTGGCCGTTGTATCGATGCAGCAGCATTTGGAACGAGGCCATCAACAGCATGAAGGGCGTGATGCCGCGCTGTTGTGCAAGTTTTTTGAGGCTCAGCGCTAGTGGTTGATCGAGCGTAAGCGCGAGATGGTCCCCACGGAAACTCTGCTCTGGCGGTCTGGCATGGTCTGTCGGCAACGTTATGACGGAATGTTCGCCGCTCAACTGCTTGAGCCAGTAGTGCAGTTGCCGATCCCGTTCTCCGGCCTCCATCCACTCGCGTTGCCACAGCGCATAGTCTGCATACTGAATGGGCAGTACGGGTAGCACAACATCCTGGCCTGCGCTGTATGCGCTGTACAGGCTGATCAGTTCGTCGACCATCACCTGCATCGACCACGCATCGGAAACGATATGATGCTGGGTCATGATCAACACATGGTCATCGGCTGCCAATTGCAGCAGCTTCACCCGTAACAATGGCCCCTGATCCAATGCAAACAGACGGTTGATTTCGACTTCGACAAAGGTGTCTATCTGGTCTTTCTGATTGGTCAGGTCTTCCTGTTCGATCAGCATGGCTGGTTGATGGGTGACTATCTGGTGCAGTTGGTCATCTTTTTGAGTGAAGTGCGTTCGCAGACTTTCATGACGCGCTAGCAACGTGTCGAAGCTACGTTGCAGTGCCTTCAGGTCCAGATGGCCGCGCAGGCGCAGGGCCGCCGGCAGGTGATAGGCACTGCTCTGCGGGTCCAGCTGCCAGAGGAACCACTGGCGCTCCTGGGCGTAGGACAGCGGCAGCGGCACGCCGCGTTCGACCGCAACCAGCGCAGGCTCGTCAATGCGCTTCAATGCATCCAGCGTGGCGACGAAA
>NZ_VXCV01000033.1:0-1354 GCF_052850635.1 Pseudomonas sp. 1176_21 | reverse complement strand
CGGACGCTCGACGATGGCGCGCAGCAGGTTCTGCCAGTGCCCCAGCATCTGTTCGATGGTGTGGGCCTCGAACACGTCGGTGGCAAAGGTCAGCGAAGCCGCTATGCCCTCCTCACGCTCGAACACCTCCAGCGACAGGTCGAACTGTGCGGTATGGGTATCCCACTGCAACGCCTCCACCTGCAGGTGCGGCAACGGCTGCAGCCCCTGCCCGTTCCGGGTTTGCGCCTGGTAGTTGAACAGCACCTGGAACAACGGGCTGCGCCCCAGGTTGCGGCCCAGCTGCAGCGCCTCCACCAATTGCTCGAACGGCAGGTCCTGGTGCGCATGGGCCTGCAGGGTGGCCTGGCGCACCTGCTCCAGCAGCGCAGTGAACGCCTGTCGCCCGCTCACCTG
Organism: Pseudomonas sp. 1176_21; assembly: GCF_052850635.1. Classification (NCBI taxonomy): domain Bacteria; kingdom Pseudomonadati; phylum Pseudomonadota; class Gammaproteobacteria; order Pseudomonadales; family Pseudomonadaceae; genus Pseudomonas; species Pseudomonas sp. 1176_21. The sequence continues at coordinate 958 of NZ_VXCV01000033.1, read as the reverse complement.
AGCCTTGAGTACCAGGGTGTTGACGAAGAAGCCGATCAGGCCCTCGGTTTCCAGGCGGTTGCGGTTGGCCACCGGCACTCCGACACGAATATCGTCCTGGCCGCTATAGCGGTGCAGCAGCGCCTGGAACGAGGCCAACAACAGCATGAACGGGGTAACCCCGCACTCGCGGGCCAGTTGCAGCAGCCCGCGTGTCAGACCGGCGTCCAACGCCACATCGCGCCTGGCGCCGTGGAAACTGCGCTGGGCGGGGTGGGCACGGTCGGTGGGCAACTGCAGCGTCGGCTGCTCGCCCCCCAGTTGCTCCAGCCAGTAGCGCAACTGACGTTCGCGCTCGCCTGCCTCCAGCCACTGACGCTGCCACTGGGCGAAATCGGCGTACTGGATCGGCAGTTCCGGCAGCACCAGTTCCTGAGCGCTGATGCCAGCGCCATAGCGACGGATCAGTTCGTCGATCATCACCTGCATCGACCAGCCGTCCGAGACGATATGGTGCTGGGTGAGCACCAGTACATGGTCGTCCTCGGCCAGGCGCAGCAGCTTGACCCGTAGCAGCGGCCCCTGGTCCAGGGCAAACAGGCGGCTGCTTTCAGCCGCGACACTAGCCTGGATCTGCGCCGTGCGATCAGCCACATGCGCCAGCACCTCGAAGTCGATCGGCAGCGGCGCCGCTGGGTCTATGACCTGCCTGACATGGGCGTCCACCTGGACGAACCGGGTGCGCAACGGCTCATGCCGCGCAACCAGCGCATCGAAGCTGCGCTGCAACGCCGGCACATCCAGCGGCCCGCGCAGGCGCAGGGCCGCCGGCAGGTGATAGGCACTGCTCTGCGGGTCCAGCTGCCAGAGGAACCACTGGCGCTCCTGGGCGTAGGACAGCGGCAGCGGCACGCCGCGTTCGACCGCGACCAGCGCAGGCTCGTCAATGCGCTTCAATGCATCCAGCGTGGCGACGAAT
>NZ_VXCV01000032.1:0-1458 GCF_052850635.1 Pseudomonas sp. 1176_21 | reverse complement strand
TGGCGCTGCCGGAAAGGTAGATGATCTAACTACTAGTGGCTTAAGTTCAGCGTCAAACCTACCAAGTGGAACAGGTCTTGGTGGTTTCAAGGTCGGCTTAAGTGCAGATGACATCACTGCTATAAATTCACAGTTTGGCGGTTCGGTTTCATTCAGAGAAGTAGATACGGCTATTGCAAATGCTGCCAATTATGATGGTTTTTATAATAAGGCTGGCTCAATGATCAGGGATATTGCAGGCGGGCATCTGTTTGATAATGGGAACAAGCGGACTGCTGCTGAGGTGGTTGAGCAGTTGATTATAAAAAACGGCGTGGATGGTCCGCCAAGACAAATTATTTGGAATGTTGTGGATAAGGTTGCGACGGGGAATCTAACTAATGTCCAAGACATTTCAAAAGCATTAAGAGGGCTGGATTAATGTCTTTCAATGAGCTTTCTGAAAAGTATGCGGCTCGTTTCGGTTCGCCAAGTATGAATGGCGTCGGGCTAGAGGAGTTTATTCAAATACTAGAGTTGGTGGCGATGAAAAATAAAGGTTTTTTCATCTTTAAGGTGGATGGTGAAAGAGAGCGTAATATTTATACTTTTATTTTAAATATGTCGACAAGTAACGATGTTGTAATAAGAAAAGATACAGATAGCATACGGGAAGGTATGGAGTATTTTTTCTCTGAGCTTGAGCGGCTCGGTATATATCCATAACTTGATATTTAGAAATTTTACTTGTCCCCGATAGCAGAACTCGCACTGGTATTTTCTGTAAAAGTTATTGGAATTGCACCGGCCTCGCGCCGGTGTTGTTTTATCTGCTTACTGCAAAATCTCTCTTCCTTCGCTGCTTGCCTTGGTCGTGGCCTGAGCAATCAAGGCGTCGAGCATCTGCGCAACGAATTTCTGTTGGCTCTTGGGCAGTTGATCGATGGCTTCCAGTTGCTGTTGCCATTTCGGAGCACGCCCACGTTTACGCACAGTGGTTTCCTGCTGCTGACCAAACAGCTCTTCGAGTGTGGTCGAAAGGAGTCGGGCCAGTTCTGGCAGCGCCGCTACCTGAATCCGCCGCTTACCGGACTCATAGGCTTGAATAGTCTGCTGGGACACGCCCAGCCGTTCGACCAGTTGGGTTTGGGTGATGCCATGTTCTTTGCGCAGGCGGGCAATGCGTTCGCCCAGAGCAATGAAAAATTCACGTTCTTCGCTGGTGATGCTCATGGCTATCGTCGACGTGATCTGTAATAGGACAGCCATTAACTGCACCTGGAAGAACGCAAGCTCATCTCCGAGCAAACCAAGGCGCTGGCGCAAGAGCAGAACATCAGCGTGGCCGAAGCCGAGCGGCGCATGGCCGAGGCATTTGCCTACTACACCGACAAGGACTGGCAGACCACGATCAGCGCTGCGGGCGTGAAGTTCGACGACAGCACCCTCGCCCACCTCGGGCAGGCGCTGGCGCCGCTC
>NZ_VXCV01000031.1:0-1481 GCF_052850635.1 Pseudomonas sp. 1176_21 | reverse complement strand
CTTCTCGGTCTTTGTGTTGCTTTTTTTGCCTATTACAGAACTCGTCGGCGACAGCCATGAGCATCACCAGCGAAGAACGTGTATTTTTCATTGCCTAGGGCGAACGCATTGCCCGCCTGCGCAAAGAACACGGCATCACCCAAACCCAACTGGCTGAACGGCTGGGAGTGTCTCAGCAGACCATCCAAGCCTATGAATCCGGCAAGCGGCGTATCCAGGTAGCGGCGTTGCCGGAGCTGGCCCGGCTGCTTTCGACCACACTCGAAGAACTGTTTGGTCAGCAGCAGGAAACCACTGTGCGTAAGCGTGGCCCGGCTCCGAAATGGCAGCAGCAATTGGAGGCCATCGACCAACTACCCAAGAGCCAACAGAAATTTGTTGCGCAGATGCTTGATGCCCTGATCGCTCAGGCCACGACTAAAGCGAGCAGCGAAGGACGGGAGGTTTTGCAGTAAGCAGATAAAAAAACACCGGCACGAGGCCGGTGTCAGATCAACTCGAAACCTCTACACATTAGGTGCACCGACTAAAAGCCAAGCGTAAGGCCGCACCTACATCGGAAGGACTACTACCGCTGGGGATAATGACATAGTCACTCTCACTTAGTCCCTTACCACTCCAGGCTTCTAGCTTTTCGTGATGGCTAGGACGAATAGTTATCTGGTCCCCCTTACTTTCGATACTGCATTTTTTCATATCTTTAAATAATGCACGCTTATTCTTGTAGCTATAGCGCTCCAAAGTACTGCCAACCCATTGATCATATCGTTGACTGGTCAAGTCGTAGTCGTATAAATCCATATCAAACGTAGCTTCAGGATGAATCCAAACATCCTTACGCGGCTCGGGAAGCACAAATCGGCTATGGGCCAACGCATCCAATACCACAACACCTAACTCTTGATCACTGATTTCAGGGCTGGCGTGATGCTCGACACCCTGTGGATCAGCTCGACTATTCCGATAGCCAGAATAAGTTTTAACGTAAATAAATTCCTTATTGACTCCTGCATCCGCCCAGGCTGTTTTCACGACATCGTTCATCTTAATTCACCTTGGTAATTTTTACCGTAATGCCTTTGCTCTGACCATATTCAATGGCTCTATTGATTTGTTCCCATTGAGCGCTAGTCGTGGCTTCAGGAATGGCAACTTGTAATTCGCGAGCGGTAATTTGACTTGCAGTAACTGTCACACCCTTCAAGCCAGATTCAGAAAAATTAGCAGCGGCATCAATATTTCCTTTGAGCGATGAATATACTTGGCTCGGATTAGCAAGTTTGGCAGCAGTCGTCGTATCAAGTGTTTTGGCGCTGGTCGCTATACCAGTGGTTTCGTCAAAAAAGTCAAACGTCTTGAAGTTAGGCGGTAGTCGAGAGCCTGCTGGCAGTTGCGTCCCAAGGTAATCCTCCCAAGGCATTCCTTGACCTTGAATACCCTTGCCCCACTCAATCCCAGTAGTAGCACGGTCTACCGCCCCG
>NZ_VXCV01000030.1:0-1583 GCF_052850635.1 Pseudomonas sp. 1176_21 | reverse complement strand
TAAAAAACCGCCTCCCCGGCACTCCGTGGCCCACTGGACTAGAAACACCGTGCTCTACACTTACCCCACTGGACAGTGGTCGCTGGCTTTTTGGAGGCTAAGTCCCCGTCAAAAAACTTGACCCAGGGGAAGCTGCGGACCCGTTAGTGGTGGCGCGTTTCGTGACCCCGTTTAGGAAGGTGATTTGATCCGAGTCCCCGTCCAGTCAACTTGACTGGAGGTGCTCATGAAAAAGCACGATCTCAAGCAGCGTGGGCTACCGGTTATTCATGATCGCGCAGCCGGCATTGATATTGGCTCACGCTTCCATGTTGTGGCCGTTCCCGCCGATCTGGCCAAAGAATCTGTTCAAACCTACCAGGCGTTCACGGCTGACTTGGAGCGCATGGCCAACTGGCTGGTGAATCTCGGCATCACCACCGTTGCGATGGAGTCGACCGGCGTTTACTGGATTCCCGTCTACGAAATACTGGAAACGCATGGTCTCCGGGTGGTACTGGCCAACGCCCGTGAGGCTCGCGCCATGCCAGGGCGTAAAACCGATGTGAATGATGCACAGTGGATACAACGACTCCATGCTTGCGGTTTGCTGCGCGCTAGCTTTCATCCAACCCAAGAGATTTCGGCCTTACGCAGTTACTTGAGGCTGCGCGAGCGTCATCTCGACTATGCCGCAGCACATATCCAGCACATGCAAAAAGCTCTCACGCACATGAACCTGCAATTGCATCACGTCGTAGCCGATATCACCGGATTGACAGGCATGCGGATAATCCGGGCTATTGTCGCAGGCGAGCGTAATCCTTCTTCACTAGCAGCGATGAGCGACAAGCGTTGCAAGGCTGGTATTGATGTAATTGAAGCGTCATTGGTCGGCAACTACCAGCCCGAGCACGTTTTCGCTTTGACGCAGGCGCTGTCCATGTATGACGCCTATCAGGCGCAAGTCGTTGTTTGTGATCAGCAGATTGCGCAAACATTGATGGCACTCTCTCAGCAAAAGGTAGCTCCAGCCGAGCCGTTGCCAAAACCACGCCACAACACACGGCAACCCAATGCGCTCAACTTCGATGTCCGTACCTTGCTCTATCAATTGGTCGGAGTCGATCTGACGCAGATCCACGGCATCGGCCCCTATCTGGCGCTACGACTGGTCGCCGAGTGCGGCACGGATTTAAGCCGATGGCGCACCTGCCACCACTTTACCTCTTGGTTGACGCTCGCCCCCGGCTGCCGCATCAGTGGTGGCAAGGTACTTTCGGCGCATACCCGGAAAACCAAAAATCGAGTGACCGCCCACTTACGGCTTGCAGCAGTAACCGTCGGCAGAACCAATACGGCATTGGGGGCGTTCTATCGACGTCTCGCGGCTCGAATCGGTAAAGCCAAAGCCGTCACGGCCACTGCGCGAAAGATCGCCATCCTGTTCTACAACGCCATGCGTTTCGGCATGAATTATCAAGACCCGGGAGCCGATCATTACGAGCAAAAATATCGGGAGCGAGTGGTGAAAGGATTGTATCGGCGCGCGGCCGAGTTTGGTTTTACGCTACAACCGGCAGATGGTGTTTCTTAGGAAGGCC
>NZ_VXCV01000003.1:0-564225 GCF_052850635.1 Pseudomonas sp. 1176_21 | reverse complement strand
CCGCTGTCCAACGTTCACATCCTTCACCAGGATGCCGCCATCCTGGTGGTCAACAAGCCGACCCTGCTGCTGTCCGTGCCGGGGCGCGCCGACGACAACAAGGATTGCCTGATCACCCGCCTGCAGGAAAACGGCTACCCCGACGCCCTGATCGTGCACCGTCTGGATTGGGAAACCTCGGGGATCATCCTGCTGGCGCGCGACGCCGACAGCCACCGCGAGCTGTCGCGCCAGTTCCATGACCGTGAAACCGAGAAGGCCTACACCGCACTGTGCTGGGGCCAGCCTGCGCTGGACAGCGGCAGCATCGACCTGCCGTTGCGCTACGACCCGCCCACCAAGCCACGGCACGTGGTGGACCACGAGCAGGGCAAGCATGCGCTGACCTTCTGGCGCATCGTCGAGCGCTGTGGCGATCATTGCCGGGTGGAGCTCACGCCGATTACCGGGCGTTCACACCAGTTGCGCGTGCACATGCTGTCGATCGGGCATCCACTGCTGGGGGATCGACTGTACGCCTACCCCGAGGCCCTGGCGGCGCATGAGCGGTTGTGCCTGCATGCCAGCATGCTGAGCTTCACCCACCCGGTGAGCGGCGAGCGACTGCGCTTCGAGTGCCCGGCGCCGTTCTGATACACCGCGGCGCGGCTATCGCGGGTCAGCCCGCTCCCACAACGATCACCCTGAACGCTGTGGGAGCGGGCTTGACCCGCGATAGGGCCCACGCAAATCCGTGATCAATACGTTAAACTCGCGCCACTGCTGTCTGGAGTGACCTATGCGCGATGCACTGAACCAAGGCCTGATCGACTTTCTCAAGGCCTCCCCCACGCCGTTCCACGCCACCGCCAGCCTGTCGCAGCGCCTCGAGGCCGCCGGCTACCAGCGCCTGGACGAACGTGACAGCTGGGCCACCACGCCCGGCGGACGCTACTACCTGACCCGCAACGACTCCTCGATCATCGCCATCAAGCTCGGCCGCCATTCGCCGCTGCTCGACGGCATTCGCCTGGTCGGCGCCCACACCGACAGCCCCTGCCTGCGCGTCAAGCCACAGCCCGAACTACAGCGCCAGGGCTTCTGGCAGCTGGGCGTGGAAGTCTACGGTGGCGCCCTGCTGGCCCCCTGGTTCGACCGCGACCTGTCGCTGGCCGGGCGCGTGACCTTCCGCCGCGACGGCAAGGTCGAAAGCCAGCTGATCGACTTCAAGCAGCCCATCGCGGTGATCCCCAACCTGGCGATCCACCTCAACCGCAGCGCCAACGAAGGCTGGGCGATCAACCCGCAGACCGAGCTGCCACCGATCCTGGCCCAGGTGGCCGGTGACGAGCGCGTCGACTTTCGCGCCCTGCTCACCGAGCAACTGGCCCGCGAACATGGCCTGAACGCCGACGTGGTGCTGGACTACGAGCTGAGCTTCTACGACACCCAGGACGCCGCCGTGGTCGGCCTGCATGGCGACTTCATCGCCGGCGCGCGGCTGGACAACCTGCTGTCGTGCTACGCCGGCCTGCAGGCCCTGCTGGCCGCCGACAGCGACGAGACCTGCGTACTGGTGTGCAACGACCACGAAGAGGTCGGCTCCAGCTCCGCCTGCGGCGCCGACGGCCCGATGCTGGAACAGACCCTGCGCCGCCTGCTGCCCGACGGTGACGATTTCGTCCGGGCCATCCAGCGCTCGCTGCTGGTGTCGGCCGACAATGCCCACGGCGTGCACCCCAACTACGCCGACCGGCACGACGGCAACCACGGGCCCAAGCTCAACGCCGGCCCGGTGATCAAGGTCAACAACAACCAGCGCTACGCCACCAACAGCGAAACCGCCGGTTTCTTCCGCCACCTGTGCATGGCCGAGGAAGTGCCGGTGCAGAGCTTCGTGGTACGCAGCGACATGGGCTGCGGCTCGACCATCGGCCCGATCACCGCCAGCCACCTGGGTGTGCGCACGGTGGACATCGGCCTGCCGACGTTTGCCATGCACTCGATCCGCGAGCTGTGCGGCAGCCAGGACCTGGCGCACCTGGTCAAGGTGCTGACCGCGTTCTACCTGAGCCGCGATCTGCCCTGACCTGACAGGCCTGCGCCCACAGCACTGCGGTGATCGCCAAACAGGCGCCGTACCTGTGGGCGCTGGCTTGCCAGCGAAGAGGCCACGACTGACCCCCATCAACCCGCGCGCAAACATTTGGCGCTATGCTTGCCCATCACTACACCTCCTACAGCATAAGGACCTTGCGCATGTCCGAGTTTCAAACGATGTTCCTCCCGGTGATCGCCGGGTTGATCCTGCTCACCGTCGGCTTCAGCATGCGCGAGCGCAACAGCGGGGTGCTGATGATGTGGATCGGCATGCTGGGCATCCTGGGCATCATGGTGTGGAAGATCCTCGAGAAACTCACCTGACAAATGCTCTACACTCGGGCGATTGAGTGTTCGAGGTTGATCGTCCGGTGCCTGCCTTCCTGCGTTTCCTGTCCCTGCTGCTGATTCTGTTCCTGCCCCTGGGCCACGCACACGCGGCCGGCCTACCGGGCCTGCTTGGCGGTTCGAGCAAACCCCAGCCCGAGGCGACTGAACCCCTCGCGCAATCGCTCGACGATGTCATCAAGAACCTCGAGAACGACCAGCAACGCAGCAGGCTGCTGGCCGACCTGAAGAAGCTGCGCGACGCCACCAGGCAAGCCCAGCCCAGTGCCGAGCAAGGTGTGCTGGGCCTGATCGGCACCACCTTCAACGAACTGGAAAAGCAGTTCAGCGGCGAGGCCAGCCCGTTCAACCGCTGGAGCCGCGAACTGGAACTGGCCCAGATCGAGCTCAGTGCGCGGGTGGTGCCGGTGCATGAATGGCCGACGATCCTGTTCGGTTTCGCCGCCATCATCGCGCTCTGGAGCCTGCTGGCCTACGCGCTGAACTGGGTCAGCCACCAGGTACGCCTGCGCTTCGGCCTCACCGAAGAGCTGCCGCAACACCCGCGCACCTGGGACCTGGTGCGCTTCGCCCTGCGCAAGCTCGGGCCTTGGCTGGTGGCGCTGATCATCACCGTGTACCTGAGCTTTGCCCTGCCCTCTTCGCTGGGCAAGTCGATGGCCATGGTACTGGCCTACGCCCTGGTGGTCGGCACCTGCTTCTCGGCCATCTGCGTGATCGCCTTCTCGCTGCTCGATGGCCCGCACCGCCACCGCGCCCTGTACATCCTGCGCCACCGCGCGTTCCGTCCGCTGTGGCTGATCGGCAGCTTTGCCGCCTTCGGCGAGGCGATGAACGACCCACGCATGGCCGCCGCCCTGGGCGACCACCTGGCGCACACCCTGGCGACCCTGGCCAACATTCTGGCGGCGCTGTCCACCGGGCTGTTCATCCTGCGCTTTCGCCGCCCCATCGCGCACCTCATTCGCAACCAGCCGCTGTCTCGGCGCCTGACGCGCCGCGCCCTGAGCGACACCATCGAGATCCTCGGCACCTTCTGGTACCTGCCGGCCCTGGTGCTGGTGGGCATTTCGCTGTTCGCCACGTTCGTGTCCGCCGGCGACACCAGCACGGCCCTGCGCCAGTCGCTGATGTGCACGGTGCTGGTGGTGATGTGCATGGTGGTCAATGGCCTGGTGCGCCGCCATGCGCTCAAGCCGCAGCGGGCCAACCGGCGCCAGGCGGTCTACGCCGAACGCCTCAAGAGCTTTGGCTACACCCTGGTGCACCTGCTCATCTGGCTGGTGTTCATCGAGCTGGGCCTGCGTGTATGGGGCTTCTCGCTGATCGGTTTCACCGAGGGCGAAGGCCACGAGGTGGCGGTGCGCGTGTTCGGCCTGGCCGGCACGCTGATCGCCGCCTGGCTGGTGTGGATCCTCAGCGACACCGCCGTGCACCACGCACTCACCCGCTCGCGCAAGGGCCTGGCCAATGCCCGTGCGCAAACCATGATGCCGCTGATCCGCAACGTGCTGTTCGTGGCCATCTTCATCATCGCGGTGATCGTGGCCCTGGCCAACATGGGCATGAACGTCACGCCGCTGCTGGCCGGTGCCGGTGTGATCGGCCTGGCCATTGGCTTTGGTGCGCAATCGCTGGTGGCCGACCTGATCACCGGCCTGTTCATCATCATCGAGGACTCCCTGGCCATCGATGATTATGTGGATGTCGGCGGCCACCTGGGAACCGTCGAAGGCCTGACCATCCGTACCGTGCGCCTGCGCGACATCGACGGCATCGTGCACACCATCCCGTTCAGCGAGATCAAGAGCATCAAGAACTACTCGCGCGAATTCGGCTACGCGATCTTCCGCATCGCCATCCCCTACAACATGAGCATCGACAAGGCCATCGGCCTGGTTCGCGACGTGGGCCAGAAGATGCGCAGCGATCCGCTGCAACGGCGCAATATCTGGTCGCCGCTGGAGTTCCAGGGGGTGGAGAGCTTCGAGTCCGGCTCGGCGGTGCTGCGCGCGCGCTTCAAGACCGCGCCGATCAAGCAATGGGAGGTGTCGCGGGCATTCAACCTGGCGCTCAAGCGCCAGCTCGACGAAGCCGGGCTGGACCTGGCTACCCCGCGTCTTTCGGTGCAGGTGGTGACCGCCGGCGGTGGCCCCGCCCAGGACACCGCCCCCGTCGACAGCAACGCCTAGCCCGCCTCGGCCACGATGCGAATCGCATCGTGGCGCCAGTACTCCAGGTCGCAGTCGATCAGCCGCCCGTGCTGGTCGCTGTTGACCCGGGTGATATGCAGGCCGGCACTGCCGGCCGACACCTTCAGCGCCATCGCCGCCGCCACCGGCAACGCGGTGGGCAGCGTCTCGAAACGCACCCGGCCATAGGCGATGCCGTAGTGCAGCGCGTACACCTCGGTCAGCGACTGGCTCAGGTCGAAATCCAGAATCCCGGCAAAGTACTCGGGGTTGAGGTAATGCTCGGCATAGAGCACCGCGCGCCCATCGATACGCCGCAGGCGGCAGATCTGGATCACGCTGGACAGCGCCGGCAATTGCAGGCGCGCACAGATCGCCGCCGGCGCCGGCTGCAGGCGGGCCGACAACAGTTCGGTAGCCGGCTGTCGACCCTGGTCGCGCACCATGGCATGGAAGTGGCTGCGCTCGATCAGGTCATAGCTCAGGCGCTGGGGCGCCACGAACCAGCCACGGCGTTCCTCGCGGTAGATCAGCCCGCAGGCCTCCAGTTGCACCAGCGCCTCGCGCAGGGTGATGCGCGTGGTATCGAACACCTCGCTGAGCTTGCGTTCGGCCGGCAACTTGCAGCCGGGCGCCAGCAGGCCATGCTCGATCTGCTCTTGCAGGGCATTGCATATGGCTGTTACTGCACGCGTGGGCAGTCGATGCATCAAGGGTTACCTATCTGGACTAGTCCAGCCTGGTGCGTGTGCCAGAACGGCGCAGCGACGATGGCCGGGCGGAGTAACCAAAGCCTAGGCAATCCACATGAACGGCACATGACAGCGCGCCGGACGGTCACGCACAGGCCCGGTCGAGTGCGGTCAAGGCGTTGCGGATCAAGCACTTGAAACTGGTCTACGCTCTATTTTCAGGGCCGCTGCACACACCTGGCGCGGCGCCTTCGACATCAAACTGTCATGCAACCGGCCTACCTTGGCTCGGGTATTGCTGACCTAGACCAACCGAATCGAAACCCTCTCAGCGTTTTGCACGGCACCCATCAAGGAGCTTCGGATGAAACAGCTTTTTCTGGCCTCACTGTTAGGCACCAGTATTGCCCTGTGCACCTCGGCCATGGCCGCGGACACCGACCTCAAGGCCCTCGAGGACGCCGCCCGCAAGGAAGGCGTCGTCAACAGCGTCGGCATGCCCGATGCCTGGGCCAACTGGAAGGGCACCTGGGCGGACCTGGCAAGCAAGTACGGCCTCAAGCACATGGACACCGACATGAGCTCGGCCCAGGAAGTGGCCAAGTTCGATGCCGAGAAAGACAACGCCAGCGCCGATATCGGCGACGTCGGCGCCGCCTTCGGCCCCATTGCGCTGGCCAAGGGCGTGACCCAGCCGTACAAGCCCAGCACCTGGGAGCAGATACCGACCTGGGCCAAGGACCAGGACGGACACTGGGCACTGGCCTATACCGGCACCATCGCCTTCATCATCAACAAGCAGCTGGTCAAGGAAGAAGACATTCCCAAGACCTGGCACGACCTGGAAAAGGGCAAGTACAAGGTCGCCATCGGTGACGTCGGCACCGCTGCCCAGGCGGCCAACGGCGTATTGGCTGCAGCCATTGCCTACAAGGGCGACGAGTCCAACATCGAGCCGGGCCTGCAACTGTTCACCAAGCTGGCCCAGCAGAAGCGCCTGTCGCTGGCCAACCCGACCATCCAGACCCTTGAGAAGGGCGAGATCGAGGTCGGCGTGGTGTGGGACTTCAACGGCCTGAGCTACCGCGAGCAGATCGACCCGAAACGCTTCGAGGTACTGATCCCGTCCGACGGCTCGGTGATGTCCGGCTACACCACCATCATCAACAAGTACGCCAAGCACCCGAACGCCGCCAAGCTGACCCGTGAATACATCTTCAGCGATGCCGGGCAGACCAACCTGGCCATCGGCCATGCGCGGCCGATTCGTGCCGAGCACCTGAAGCTGCCGGCGGACGTGCAGGCCAAGCTGCTGCCCAACGAGCAGTACGCGCCGGCGCAGCCGATCAAGGATGCAGCGGCATGGGAAGCCACCTCCAAGGCCCTGCCGCAGAAGTGGCAGGAGCAGGTCATCATCGAGATGGAGTGAAACCATCGCGGGTCAGGCCCGCTCCCACAAGGAGCGGGCTTGACCCGCGATGTGGTCATCGCTGTCACCGGAGCCACCCATGAACCACAACGTCATCCTCGTCATCCTCGACGGCCTCAACCACCAGGTGGCCCACCACGCCATGGGCCACCTGCATGCCTATGTAGAAGCAGACCGCGCTGCCCTGTACCGCCTGGAATGCGAGCTGCCGGCACTGTCGCGACCACTCTACGAATGCATCCTCACCGGTGTGCCGCCGATCGACAGCGGCATCGTGCACAACAACGTCACGCGCCTGTCCACCCAACGCAGCATTTTCCACTACGCCCGCGACGCCGGGCTGAGCACCGCCGCCGCGGCCTACCACTGGGTCAGCGAGCTGTACAACCGCTCCCCTTTCGAACCGCTGCGTGACCGCCACACCCATGCGCCGAAACTGCCGATCCAGCATGGCCTGTTCTACTACGCCGACCACTACCCCGACTCGCACCTGTTCGCCGACGCCGAGTACCTGCGGCGCAAGCACGCACCGAACTTCCTGCTGGTGCATCCGATGAACATCGACGATGCCGGGCACAAGCACGGCCTGGACAGCAGCCAGTACCGCAACAGCGCACGCAGCGCCGATATCCTGCTGGCCGACTACCTCAGCACCTGGCTGCAGGACGGCTACCAGGTGCTGATCACCGCCGACCACGGCATGAACAACGACCGCTCGCACAACGGCGTGTTGCCCGAGGAGCGCGAAGTGCCGCTGTTCGTGTTCGGCGATGCGTTCAGCCTCGACCCGGCCGCCAAGCCCCTGCAGACCGAACTGTGCGGCACCGTATGCGAACTGCTCGGCATCCCCCACGACAAGCCGGTATGCCGGGAGCTGCTCTCGTGAACTCGATCACCCGTGGCAAATGGCTGGCGCTGTTGTGCCTGCTGCCCTTCGCGGTATTTTTCATCATCTTCCAGATCGCCCCGCTGACCTGGGTGGCCGTGCACAGCCTGCAGGCCGAAAGTGGTTGGGGCCTGGACAATTTCAGCAAGGTGCTGGGCTCGAAGTTCTACCGCCAGGCCATCCAGCACAGCCTGGAGATCAGCTTCTGGTCGAGTCTGTTCGGCATCCTGATCGCCATCCTGGGCAGCTATTCGCTGCGCAAGGTGGACTCGCGCCTGCGCGACTTCGTCAACGCCTTCGCCAACATGACCAGCAACTTCTCCGGCGTGCCGCTGGCCTTCGCCTTCATCATCCTGCTTGGCTTCAACGGCGCGCTGACCCTGCTGCTCAAGCAGGCCGGGATCATCGAGGACTTCAACCTCTACTCCAAGACCGGGCTGATCATCCTCTACACCTACTTCCAGATCCCGCTGGGCGTACTGCTGCTGTACCCGGCGTTCGACGCCCTGCGCGAAGACTGGCGCGAATCGGCCGCCCTGCTGGGCGCCAGCGCCTGGGACTACTGGCGCCTGATCGGCCTGCCGGTGCTGACCCCGGCGCTGCTGGGCACCTTCGTGATCCTGCTGGCCAACGCACTGGGCGCCTACGCCACGGTGTACGCATTGACCACCGGCAACTTCAACGTGCTGCCGATCCGCATCGCCGCGCTGGTGTCCGGCGACATCTCGCTGGACCCGAACCTGGCCAGCGCGCTGGCGATGATCCTGGTGGGGCTGATGACCCTGGTCACGCTGGTGCACCAGTGGCTGTTGAAGAGGAGCTACCATGTCTCGCGCTGAATCGGGCCCGGCCGGGCTCTACCACCGCGTGGTGGTGTACGTGCTGTTCGTGATCCTGCTGCTGCCGCTGGCCGGCACCCTGCTCTATTCGTTGTCCACCAGTTGGTCGGCCAGCCTGCTGCCCAGCGGGCTGACCTTCAAGTGGTACCTGGCGCTGTGGAGCGAGCCGCGTTTTCTGGCCGCCTTCGGCCAGTCGCTGCTGGTGTGCGTGGGCGCGCTGGTACTGTCGGTGCTGCTGATCCTGCCGCTGCTGTTCGTGGTGCACTACCACTTCCCCAGGCTCGACGCACTGATGAACATCCTCATCCTGCTGCCCTTCGCGGTGCCGCCGGTGGTGTCGTCGGTGGGGCTGCTGCAGCTGTATGGCTCAGGGCCGATGGCGATGGTCGGCACGCCGTGGATTTTGATCGGCTGCTATTTCACCGTGGCCCTGCCCTTCATGTACCGCGCCATCACCAACAACCTGCAGGCGATCAACCTGCGCGACCTGATGGATGCCGCCCAGTTGCTGGGGGCCAACACCTGGCAGGCCGCGTTTCTGGTGGTGCTGCCCAACCTGCGCAAGGGCCTGATGGTGGCGCTGCTGCTGTCGTTCTCGTTCCTGTTCGGCGAGTTCGTGTTTGCCAACCTGCTGGTGGGCACCCGCTACGAGACGCTGCAGGTGTACCTGAACAACATGCGCAACAGCAGCGGGCACTTCAACAGCGCGCTGGTGATTTCCTACTTCCTCTTCGTGCTGGTGCTGACCTGGGCAGCCAACCGCCTGAACAAGGACAAGACCTGAAATGAGCTTCGTCAGCATCCAGAACCTGCAAAAAAGCTACGGCGCCAGCGCGGTGTTCAACGACATCAACTGCGAGATCGGCCGCGGTGAGTTCGTCACCCTGCTCGGCCCCTCCGGCTGCGGCAAGTCCACCCTGCTGCGCTGCATCGCCGGCCTGACCGCTGTAGACAGCGGCAGGATCCTGCTCGACGGGCAGGACCTGGTACCGCAGAGCCCGCAAAAGCGCGGCATCGGCATGGTGTTCCAGAGCTACGCGCTGTTCCCCAACATGAGCGTGGAACAGAACGTCGCCTTCGGCCTGCGCATGCAGAAGATCAAGGGCCAAGACAGCCGCCCACGGGTACTCGAGGCGCTGCGCATGGTCGAGTTGCAGGACTTTGCCAGCCGCTACCCGCACCAGCTCTCCGGCGGCCAGTGCCAGCGCGTGGCCCTGGCCCGCTCGCTGGTGACCCGCCCACGCCTGTTGCTGCTGGACGAGCCGCTGTCGGCGCTGGATGCACGCATCCGCAAGCACCTGCGCGAACAGATCCGCCAGATCCAGCGCGAGCTGGGCCTGACCACCATCTTCGTCACCCATGACCAGGAAGAGGCGCTGACCATGTCCGACCGCATCTTCCTGATGAACCAGGGCCGCATCGTGCAGAGCGGCGATGCCGAATCGCTGTACACCGCGCCTGTGGATGCCTTCGCGGCCGGCTTCATCGGCAACTACAACCTGCTCGATGCCCAGAGTGCCAGCCGCCTGCTGCAACGTACGGTGAACAGCCGCCTGGCAATCCGCCCCGAAGCCATCGCGTTGAGCCTGGAAGGCGAACGCGAAGGCCTGGTGCGCAGTCACAGCCTGCTGGGCAACGTGATCCGCTACCGCATCGAAGCGCGTGGTGTGGAGCTGGTGGTGGATGTGCTCAATCGTTCAGCCGCCGATCTGCATGCGGACGGCGAGCGGGTATCCTTGTCCATCGATCCCACCGCCCTCTGCGAAGTTGCCTGAGGGCCGAACAGGAGTTTTGTTGTTATGGCTTTAGCGATTTTCGATCTGGATGAAACCCTGATCCACGGCGACTGCGCCTCGCTGTGGAGCGAGCAGATGGTGCGCCTGGGCTGGGTGGACGGTGAGTCGTTCCTGCGCAGGGACCGTGAGCTGATGGAGGCCTACGGCAAGGGGCACCTGGCGATGGAAGACTACATGGCGTTCAGCCTGGAGCCGCTGATCGGGCGCACACCAGAGGAAGTCGATCATCTGGTCGAGCCGTGGGTGGAAGACTTCATCGAGCCGATCATCTTCAGTGAGGCCACCCGCACCATTGCCGAGCACCGCAAGGCGGGGGATCGAATTCTGGTGATCTCGGCCTCGGGTGTGCATCTGGTGGGACCGATTGCCGCGCGCCTGGGGATCGACGAGTACCTGGGCATCGAGCTGGAAGTGGAAAAAGGGTTCTACACCGGCAAGACCGTGGGCACCCTGACCTACCGCGAAGGCAAGATCACCCGCTTGCTGGAGTGGCTGGACCAGCAGGAAGAGAACCTGGAAGGCGCAAGCTTCTATTCCGATTCGCGCAATGACCTGCCGTTGCTGCTGAAGGTTGACCACCCGTATGTGGTCAACCCGGACCCGGTGCTGCGCGAGCATGCCGAGAAGAATGGCTGGCCGATTCTGGCCTGGGCCTGAAAAAAATTCGCCGGCAAGGTCGGCTCCTGCAGGAGTCGGCCTTGCCGGCGAACAGGGCCCTATACCAGGCTGTCGTCGATCACCAGCACCAACTTGCCCGATACCTGGTTGCCCGCCAGTTCGGCATACGCCGCCTCGGCGTCCTTCACCGCATAGCTGCCTACCAGTTGCGGCTTCAAGCGCCCTTCGGCGAACAGCGGCCACACCTGTTGGCCCAGGTCACTGAGCAGGTCGGCCTTGAACTGGTCATCGCGATTGCGCAGGGTCGAGCCGGTCACCTGCACCCGCTTGGCCAGTACCTGGGCCAGGTCCAGCTCGGCCTTGCGCCCGCCCATCAGGCCGATGATCACCCAGCGCCCGTCACGGGCCAGCAGTTTGAGGTTGAGCGCCGCATAGTTGGCCCCCACCGGGTCCAGGATCACATCGAACGGGGCGAAGTCGTTCAGCGCCTCTATATCGTCACCGCGCACCACGCCACCGCTGGCGCCCAGCGCCTGACAATAGGCCAGCCGCTCGGCCGAGCCCACGCTGACCCAGCTGGGGCTGCCGAAGGCCTTGCACAGCTGGATGGCCGCCGACCCCACGCCGCTGGCGCCGGCATGCAGCAACACCTTCTCGCCCGGCTTGAGGCCGCCCAGCTGGAACAGGTTGAGCCAGGCCGTGGCGTATACCTCCGGGATCGCAGCCGCCTGCTGCAGGCTCAGGCCCTCGGGCACCGGCAGCACGTGGCGCGCATCGACCACCACCTCTTCGGCCATGCCGCCACCGGCCAGCAGTGCGCATACCCGGTCGCCCACCTGCCAGGACACCCCGGCTCCCACTTCGCTGATCACCCCGGCACATTCCAGGCCCAGGAACTCGCTGGCGCCCGGTGGCGGCGGGTACAATCCGGCACGCTGCAACAGGTCGGCGCGATTGAGCCCGGCCGCTGCCACGCGGATGCGTACTTGACCTACATCGCAAGTTGGACTTGTCGTCTCAACCCACTCCACATGTCCGTCAACGCCTTGCAATGCCTTCACAGTGCCTCCATAGTTGAGTCATGACTGAGCCTGGCTGCCTTGGCACCAGGCTTTTTGCATTATGCGTCCGGCTCCATGGAACCGGCGAATTCAAAGACGGCCTAATATGCGTGATCAATTGCCCCTACGTCGAATCAGCATGAAGCATCTCCTGCCCAGCACTGCCCTCGCCCTGATGATCGGCCTTGGCAGCTTGCCGCTGGCCGGCGCCGCTTCGGCCGCCAACAGTTGGGACAAGTTGCAACCAGACCGCGATGAAGTGGTCGCCAGCCTGAACGTGGTCGAGTTGCTCAAGCGCCACCACTACAGCAAGCCGCCACTCAATGATGCGCGCTCGGTCATCATCTACGACAGTTACATCAAACTGCTCGATCCCTCGCGCAGTTACTTCATGGCCAGCGATATTGCCGAGTTCGACAAGTGGAAGACGCAGTTCGACGACTTCCTCAAGAGCGGCAACCTGGACCCGGGCTTCACCATCTACAAACGTTATCTGGATCGCGTGAAATCGCGCCTGGACTTCGCCCTGGCCGAGCTGAACAAGGGCGTCGACAAGATCGACTTCACCACCCAGGAAACCCTGCTGGTCGACCGCAAGGACGCTCCGTGGCTGCAGAACCAGGCCGAGCTCGACGACCTGTGGCGCAAACGCGTCAAGGACGAGGTGCTGCGCCTGAAGATCGCCGGCAAGGAACCCAAGGCCATCCAGGAACTGCTGACCAAGCGCTACAAGAACCAGCTCGCGCGCCTGGACCAGACCCGCGCCGAAGATATCTTCCAGGCCTACATCAACACCTTCGCCCAGTCGTACGACCCGCACACCAACTACCTGTCGCCCGACAACGCCGAGAACTTCGACATCAACATGAGCCTGTCGCTCGAAGGTATCGGCGCGGTGCTGCAAAGCGACAACGACCAGGTCAAGATCGTGCGCCTGGTGCCGGCTGGCCCTGCCGCCAAGACCAAGCAGGTGGCCCCGGCCGACAAGATCATCGGCGTTGCCCAGGGCGACAAGGAAATGGTCGACGTGATCGGCTGGCGCCTGGACGAAGTGGTCAAGCTGATCCGCGGCCCGAAGGGCTCCGTGGTGCGCCTGGAGGTCATCCCGGCCAGCAACGCGCCTAACGACCAGACCAGCAAGATCGTCTCGATCACCCGCGAAGCGGTCAAGCTCGAAGAACAGGCCGCCAAGAAGTCGGTGCTCAAGCTCAAGCAGGACGGACGCGACTACAAGCTGGGCATCATCGAGATCCCGGCCTTCTACCTCGACTTCAAGGCGTTCCGCGCCGGGGATCCGGAGTACAAGTCCACCACCCGTGACGTGAAGAAACTGCTCACCGAACTGCAGAAGGAAAAGGTCGACGGCGTGGTCATCGACCTGCGCAACAACGGCGGCGGCTCCCTGCAGGAAGCCACCGAGCTGACCAGCCTGTTCATCGACAAGGGCCCCACCGTGCTGGTACGCAACGCCGACGGCCGTGTCGACGTGCTCGAAGACGAAAACACCGGTGCCTTCTACAAGGGCCCGCTGGCGCTGCTGGTCAATCGCCTGTCGGCCTCGGCCTCGGAGATTTTCGCCGGCGCCATGCAGGACTACCACCGTGCCCTGATCATCGGTGGCCAGACCTTCGGCAAAGGCACCGTGCAGACCATCCAGCCGCTCAACCATGGCGAGCTCAAGCTGACCCTGGCCAAGTTCTACCGGGTTTCCGGGCAGAGCACCCAGCACCAGGGCGTGTTGCCGGACATCGACTACCCGTCGATCATCGACACCAAGGAGATCGGCGAGAGCGCCCTGCCTGAAGCCATGCCGTGGGACACCATCCGCCCGGCCATCAAGCCGGCCGTCGACCCGTTCAAGCCGTTCCTTGCGCAACTCAAGGCACGCCACGAAAACCGCAGCGCCAAGGACCCGGAGTTCGTCTACATTCGCGATCGCCTGGCCCTGACCCAGCAGTTGATGAACGAGAAGACCGTCAGCCTCAACGAGGTGGAACGCCGCGCTCGCCATGCCGACATCGAAGGCAAGCAGCTGGCGCTGGAAAACATCCGGCGCAAGGCCAAGGGCGAAGAGCCGCTCAAGGAACTGAAGAAGGAAGACGAAGACGCCCTGCCGGTCGAGCCGGATGACACCAAGCCGGAAGATGACGCGTACCTCGCCGAAACCGGGCGCATCTTGCTGGACTACCTGGGGCTGAATTCCTCGGTGGCCAAGCACTGAAACGATAATGGCAAAATAATGTGACGGTGCCCTTTTCGGGTCATCAAACAGTCATCATTCTGTCGTGAAATAAGGGACTGGGCGCCGATGGCCCCAGTCCCTTTTTTTCAAGGTAGCCCTGCCATGACCGTGACCGAACAGCTCAGCGCGTTGAGCTCCATCCTGGCTCAAAGCGGCTTGCACAGCCTGTTCCAACCCATCGTCTGCCTGTCCGAGCGACGCATCCTCGGTTATGAAGCCCTCAGCCGCGGCCCGTCCAACAGCCCGCTGCACTCCCCCATCAACCTGTTCGCCGTGGCCCGCCATGCCGGCCGCCTGACCGAACTGGAGGTGGCCTGCCGCGAAAGCGCGTGCCGGCGTTTCAGCCAGCAGCAACTGGAAGGCAAGCTGTTCCTCAACGTGTCGCCCGAGTCGTTGCTCGAGCCGCAATACCAGTCCGGGCGCACGCTCAAGCTGCTGCAGAGCCTTGGCATCCCACCCAGCCGGGTGGTCATCGAGTTGACCGAACAAACCCCCACCGACGACTTCCAGCTGCTGTTCAACGCCCTGCACCACTACCGCGACATGGGCTTTTCGATTGCCCTGGACGACCTGGGCGCCGGCTATTCCAGCCTGCGCCTGTGGTCGGAACTGCGCCCGGACTACGTCAAGATCGACCGGCATTTCATCGACGGCATTCACCAGGATGCGGTCAAGCGTGAGTTCGTCGGCTCGATCCTGCAGATCGCCAAGGCGTCGCGGGCCAAGGTGATTGCCGAGGGCATCGAGCTGGCCGAGGAGCTGGCGGTGCTCACCGAGATGGGGGTCGACCTGGTACAGGGCTACCTGCTGTGCCGGCCGCAGGAGCAACCGCCCCGCGACGCTACCGCCATGCTGCCGTCAGCGACGCACAGTGGCGCGGTGGTGCTGGGTGAGGACGGCCGCGATCTGAGTGCGCTGCTCAACGAGCAACCGGCCGTGAGCGGCGATACGGCGACCCTGGAGGTACTGGCGCTGTTTCGCCGCCAGGCCAACCTCAACTCGCTGGCTGTTCTCGACCATGCACAGCGCCCCTGCGGCATCGTGCACCGCCATTCGCTGTCCGACGCGCTGCTCAAGCCGTTCGCCACCGACCTGTATGCGCGCAAGCCGATCAGCCGGCTGATGAACGAGGACTTTCTGGCGGTGGAGCTCAACCAGTCGCTGCAGAAGGTCAGCCGCCTGCTGACCAGCCGCGCGCGCCAGCGCATCGAGGAAGACTTCATCATTACCCAGAACGGTCGCTACCTGGGCCTGGGGCGGGTGATCGACGTGCTCAAGCTGATCACCGAACAGAAGCTGCAGCAGGCCCGCTATGCCAACCCGCTGACCCTGTTGCCGGGCAACGTGCCGATCCAGCAATGCCTGACCCGCTTGCTGCAGCAACAGCGCGAGGCAGCGATCTGCTATGTGGACATCGACAGTTTCAAGCCCTTCAACGACATCTATGGCTATGCCAAGGGCGACGAAGTGCTGTTGAGCCTGGCCCAGTGCCTGAGCGAACGGGTCGACCCCAGCCGGGACTTCGTCGGCCATATCGGTGGCGACGACTTCATGCTGGTACTGGGTTCGAAGGATTGGGAGCAGCGCCTGAACGTGCTGCTGGACGACTTTCAGAATGCCTGTCGGCGCTTCTACCGCACCGAGCACCTGGAGGCCGGGTGCTTCATCGCGCACAACCGCGTGGGCCAGCGCCAGGAATTCCCGTTGCTGTCACTCTCGATCGGTGTGGTGCAACTGCATGCACATACCTGCGCGCAACTGGATGCCGGCCAACTGGCCGACCTCGCCTCCCAGGCCAAGCACCATGCCAAGGATGTGCCCGGGCACAGCCTGTACCTGATCGATACGGCGCTGGCGCCTCAGGCCTGTTCGGGATAGGTGTACTCGAACACCCGTACCACTTCCGAGGCATGCCAGGATGCTGCGGCCATGCCGTCCGATGGCCCGGAAAACCGCCCCAGGCGCTCGACGCATTCGAAAAAGCCGGTACGTGGCAAACGGCTGGCCCCCTGGCTGATCACCAGCGAGCTGCGCAGTGGCTGCTCGGCGCGTGCATCGATCACCGCCAGGTACTCAAGCGCGGCGGTCAGGGTCTGCATCGCCGGGCTTGGCAGCTCCAGGCGTTCGAGCAAGGCGCGGTAGGTCAGCAGGTGGCGTTGCCGGCGTGCCACGTCCAGCTCGCCCAGCAGCCCCTCCCATTGCTGACGGCTGATCCGCACGCCGCTCACGACGGCTCGCTCCAGCCTGCCACGCCCAGCTCCCAGGCCAGGCTGCGGCGGATCGCGGCATCCGGCTCGCGCTCACCGCTTTCAATCAGCGCCAGGTACACCGGACTGATGCCCACCTTGCGCGCCAGCTGCTCGGCAGCCAGGCCCTTGGCCTCACGCAAGGCGGCCAGCTCGCCCAACGCGGGCAGGCTGGCCGGCGTGGGTGCAGCGGCGCTGGCGTTGACGCCTGCCGGCTGCGCCGTGGCGGCCGGTTGACCTGCCGCCTTCAACAACGCTTGATAGTGCTCCCAGGGCACGACCGCGTACTCGGGTTGACCGTCTCGGCTGATAACCTGAATACCCATTACAACCCCCTTGTAAGAACCTGCGCATGTAATCGCTCGGTATAGCGCTTATGCCAAATATAGTACCAGCCGGCGCAGTATTGCAGGGTGTAACCGGATTTAGCGCTTTCCCTGCTCCAGGCGCAACGCTTCGGGGGTGTCGGGCAGGCGCTCGACCACGCGCAGTTTCTCGGGAGACTGACGATTGCGCCAGGCGCGAAAAGCCGCCAGCTCGCTGTCGAACGTCTTCAGCACCCAGGCCAGTACGGCGAGATCGTCGAGCAGGCCGATGCCGGGCAGCCAGTCCGGGATCGCGTCCAGCGGGCTGACAAAGTACAGCAGGCCGGCGACGATGGTCAGTAGCGCCCTTGAGCTGATGGCACGGTACTCGCCACGCCACCACGCCACGCACAGCGCCTGCAGCAGGCGTACGTCATCCTTGAGCTTGCCCAGGCTCGGGCCCTTGCGCGCCACGGCGAAGATCAGCGCTGGCAGGCGCCCCCGGCTCAAAAGGCGCTCGGCCAGCGGCAGGAAACGGGCAAAATTCCAGGGTGCTTTCATACCACCTCCAACGGCAGGGCCGGGAAGGTTATCCACAGTATTTGTGGATAACCTTGTGAACAGAGGCCATTTTCAGGCTCGGCGTGCCCGCCAGGCAAGGGCCTGGGTCAAATCGGGCGTTTTTTACACACCTGTTTCATTACGCGGTCACTTTGCGAAAGCCGTCACAGTTGCGCACGCCACCAAGGTGTGACGTCAGATCGCTCCCACGGTTCAGCCCGATCCATAAACGACAACGCCCCGTCGAGACGGGGCGTTGTGCACACAGCGGGACGCTTACTTCTCAGCAGCGTCTTCTGCTGCCTTGGCCGGGTCCTTGATGGCGATCAGTTCCAGATCGAACACCAGTACCGAGTTGGCCGGGATCATCGGGCTAGGGCTCTGTGCGCCATAGGCCAGGTCAGCCGGAATGAACAGCTTGACCTTCTCGCCCACGTGCATCAGTTGCAGGCCTTCCACCCAACCCGGAATCACGCCGCTGACCGGCAGGTCGATCGGGCTGCCGCGCTCGACGGAGCTGTCGAACACCTTGCCGTCGATCAGCTTGCCTTCGTAGTGAACAGTGACCACGTCGGTAGGCTTGGGCTGGGCGCCTTCGGCCTTCTTCACGATCTGGTACTGCAGGCCCGACGCGGTGGTGACCACGCCGTCCTTCTTGCCGTTTTCTTCAAGGAACTTCTTGCCGGCGGCGGCCGACTCTTCGCTCATCTTGACCAGGCGTTCTTCAGCACGCTTCTGCAGCGCGGCGAAGGCTTCGACCAGGTCTTCGTCCTTGATCTTCTGTTCCTTCTTGCCGACAGCGTCCTCGATGCCCTGGGCCACGGCCTTGGAGTCGAGATCGTCCATGCCTTCCTGTGCCAGGCTCTTGCCCATGTTCAGGCCGATACCGTAGGAAGCTTTCTGTGCCGGGGTCTTCAGCTCGACGCTGGTCTGCGAATCGCAACCCGCCAGTACCAGGCTAACCAGGGCAACCGCAGCCGCCAACCGATGCTGTTTCATGCTATTTCCTTGTTCATGCGCCAAAAGGGCAATCGAGTAAAGCCGCGAGCTTATCAGGCGGCCACGACCAATGGCTACCGGCATGAGAGCGACAAAAGGTCGAGAAGTTCAGCCAGGTGAAGGCTTCTTCATGCAGCCGATAAGCCAGTGGCCAGTATTGCAGCCAACGCCCCGGATCTGGATGAAATCTACGGGTAGTGTCCTTCGCGGTACTGCCCCGCCACTTCGCGCAGCACCTGGCACAACCACTGGGCCGGCAGGGCCTGTGGCAGCGCGGCATTGCTGCAGATACCCACCGAGCCACCGGGTTCGCGCACGCCCAGGTCGAGCTCGCACAGCTCGCCCCGCTGCAGGTCGACCCGCACCGCATCACGCGGGGCCACCCACACCGCATCGCTGCCCAGCACATAGCGCCGGCTCAGTGCCGGGGAAAGCGTTTCCAGACGTTGCTGCGGTTGTTCGATGGCGCATTGCACGAACAGGCTGTCGGCATGCTTGCGAATGGTGGTACCGGCCAGGGGCAGTACCAGCGGGTACTGGCCCACCTGGTTGCGCTCGATCGGGCTGCGTGCCAGCAGCGGGTGGCCGGGGCGCACCACCAGCGACATCGACTCGCTGTACAGGTGCTCGAACAGCAGGCCCTGGATCTGCGGGCTGTCGGTCATGCGCCCGATCACCAGGTCCAGCTCCCCCACGTGCAACTGCGCCAGCAGGTGCGCACTGGGGCCGGTGGCAACGCTGACCACCAGGGCCGGGTGGCGCTGGTGCAGGCGGCAGATCACTTCGGGGATGAGCAGGCTTTCGACGGTCGAGAGCACACCGATCTTCACCTGCGGCGGCGCGTGTTCCTCGCCGCGCAGGGTACTCACCCCTTCGCGCAGGGCCTGTACGCACGGGCCGGCGTAGCGCATGAAGCGCACCCCGGCCGCAGTCAGCTCGACACCCTGCTTGCCGCGCTCGAACAATCGCGTCTGCAGCAGTTCTTCGAGCTCCTTGAGGGTCTTGGAAATCGCCGGCTGGCTGATGGCCACGGCGTCGGCGGCCTTGGCGAAACTGCCTTGACGGGCGATTTCGAGAAAGCACAGCAGGTGGCGGAACTTGATGCGGGTATCGAGGTTCATGGCCGGAGTTTATCGCAACCGCAGCCCCTTTGCGGCGCCGGCCTCGAACAACACACCAGCTATATGCTATATATACGCTTCGTATACAGAGTGAGTATTGCCATGGGTATCGTCAAGATCGATGACGCGCTGCATGAAGACCTGCGCATTGCCAGCGGCGCGGTGTCGCGCTCGATCAACGCGCAGGCCGAGTACTGGATTCGCATCGGCATGCTGGCCGAGCTCAACCCGCACATGACCTACCAGGAACTGTTGCGCCAGTTGCTGCGCCAGGAGCAGGCCAGCCTCAGGGAGCTGATCGCATGAGCGAGGTGATCCTGAAGAACCCGCAGCAGCTGGCCTTGATGCGTACCGCCGGGCAATTGCTGACGCGGGTGTTCGAGCACCTGGACGGCTTTGTCGCGCCAGGGGTCAGCACCTTGCAGATCAACGACCGTGCCGAGGCGTACATCGTCGATGTGCTCAAGGCGCGTCCGGCCAGCAAGGGGCAGTACGGGTTCAAGTATTCGCTCAACACCTCCGTCGACCATGTGGTGTGCCACGGCGTGCCAAGTGCCGACGAGGTGCTGAAGGCGGGGTCGATCATCAATGTGGACATCACCCTGGAACAGGGTGGTTACATTGCCGACTCGTCGAAGATGTATGCGGTGGGCGCCATTGCCGACGAGGCGCGGCAATTGGTCGATACCACCTATGCCGCATTGTGGGCGGGCATTCGCCAGGTGCGGCCCGGGGCCACGCTGGGTGATGTGGGGCATGCGATACAGCGGCTTGCCGAGGGCGCGGGTTACAACGTGGTGCGTGAGTACTGCGGGCACGGCATCGGCAGGCAGATGCACGAGGCGCCGCAGGTGCTGCACTACGGACACCGCAACAGCGGGCTGGTGCTCAAGCCGGGCATGGTGTTCACCATCGAGCCGATGATCAACCAGGGCGGGCGTGGGGTGCGTACGCTCAAGGACGGGTGGACGGTGATCACCCGGGACCGCAGCCTGTCGGCACAGTGGGAGCATACGGTGGCAGTGACGGCGCAGGGGGTCGAGGTGTTGACCTTGCGTGAGGAAGAGCGGGGCATGGTCGGGTGACTGGCTCACCATCGCACTGGTGATCGGGCTTTTGATGTTCCGGTTCTTCAGGGGGGCTTGTGGGGCGCTTGGATCACCGCCCGTGCCGGATAATCTCTCGGCCCCCTTCCCGGGGAGCGACGGTTGCTCGATTTTCGAGCTTATCCAGCATGGACAGAGACGCCGAAGGCCCCTTCCGCTCTTACAGCGGCTTACTTTTTTCTTGGAAAAAGTAAGCAAAACCGCTCCGTCCAGCATCCGGCCCTACGCTTCGCTACGGGTCCCCTCATTCCACCCACGCTCCGTGGGGCCGCACCGTACGGGCATCCCTGCCCGTCGGCACTTTCCGGGCCATCCATGGCCCTACACCCCACTACACGCGGGCTCCATTCGGCCTCCTGAAGGACGGAAGATCAAAAGCAAAGCAACAGCAAGAGCAAGAAAACCAGCCCCGGTAGACACCACTGCCGAAAAAATCTGGATCCAATTGCCCCACCCGCCCCGCCTCTCTACAATCCGCGCCATTACGGTCGACCCCGCCCATTCCCCGTCGACCCCGGAGCCTTCTATTCATGGAAGAGATTGAACAGCACTGGCTGTACGCCCTTTCTGCACCCATGGCCGCCCTCAACGGCGCCAGCCTCACCTCCCCCCGTTATTTCGAAGCCGAAGGGGACCTGGACCTGAAAAAATGGTGGGGCATCAACAACCGCCGCGAGCTGCTCGACATGCTGCGCATGGCCGACACCGGCCACGCCGAAAAACTCAACGACGCCTACTGGCAATACCCTCGCCGCCAACCCAGCCAATGGCAGGCACTGCTTGACGAGCTGGGCCCGCGCGAGCGCGCCAATTATGAATTTGCCGCACGCACCTATGCCGATTGCGGCTTCGGCGGCACCCGCGCCTGGGACCTGGGCCGCATGGGCTACCTGCTGCGCGCCGGGGTGTTCGAGAACCTGATCACCGAGCCCGAAAGCCTCTGGCTGCACAGCCGCCTGGCCCTGCGCGCACGCCACTTCTACAACAGCTGGGACACCTACATCGCCGGCTACATGTTCGGCAAATCGCTATGGAACTGCTCCAGCCATGACGACGACGTCTACCCCTACCGTATCGACCGCCAGGGCGCCGAGCACTGGAACCGCTGCATCATCATGAACATGCTCAAGCGCGGCAAGGCACTGTTCGCCAGCCTGCCCTGGGACCTGCCGCTGGACTACCCGCCCCGGCCCGATTCGCTCGAGGAGGGCACCTGGTCATGAGTTGCTGGATAAAGCTGGGCATCGAGCCCACCAAGGACCAGGACGTCATCCGCGGCGCCTACCGCGCCCGCCTGCCGGAGTTTCACCCCGAAACCGACCCGCAGGGCTTCCAACTGCTGCGCCAGGCCTACGAGCATGCGCTCAAGCTCGCCACCCGCACGGATGACGATGACGAAGACGACGAGGACGCCGGCGAAGAACAGGCCTACGCAGAACGCCCGCCGCGCCCGCCCCGCGTGCACCCGGTCATCGCCACCTTCGCCCGCATGCTCGCCGACCCGGCCCGGCGCTACAACGTCGATGCCTGGCAGGACTACTTGCGTGAGCTCGACCAGTTGCCCCTCGAAGAACTCGAGGACGTAAGCTGGGAGCTGCTGTGGCGCCTGGAAGAAGCCGGCCAGCTGTCCAATGCCTGCGTGCAGGTACTGGCCAAGCGCCTGGCCTGGGACAAACAGTTGCTGCGCCTGGGCTTCGAAGAGGCGCAGGAAGTCGAGACGCTGCTGGCTCGCTTCGCCGCCCCCGACCCGTTCGACATGCGCCTGATGAACGACTGGTCTACGGCCGCGCAGTTGGAAACCCTGTGGTACCTGCGCAGCCTGGACCACCTCTACAACAACCGCCCACTGTTCGAACTGGCCGCTTTCGCCCGGGAACACACCGTGGTCGCCCTGCCTCCGGACGCCGCACTGGTCGAACGCCTGCTGCTGCAGATCGGCCAGGCCGGGGTGGCCAGCCCGAGCCTGTACGCGCTGTGCGTTGAACGCCAGGCGCTACAACCCGACGGTGTCGACGCGCTGTACCAGCTGGCCTGCCAGGCCAGCCTGCTGGGCAAGGAAGAAGAAGCGCTGTCGTGCTGGAGCCGCCTGTGGCTGGAGTTCCGCCACCCGGTGGCCGCCCGCGAGCTGCTGGACCTGTGCACCGCGCACCAGCCGCAACGCCTGCCGCTGATGATCCAGGCCTTCGACCGCCTGGCGCCGGTGCGCACCTGGCCCGACGACCTGAGCGAAGACGAACAGACCCTGGGCAGCCCGGCGCAGCGCCCGGAAACCCTGACGCGCTGGTTCCAGGCCGCGCGCCTGGAACTGGACGGCATCGCGGGGCAGTTCGTCGACTGGCGGGCCACCGATGAGCGTGAGCTGGAACTGCTCGCCAGCCTGATCGACGAACACCCGGACCCGGCCCTGCAGCGTCTGTACCGTCACGCCTGGGCCCTGCACTGCGGTGACGCCGCGCTGTTGCAACAGGTGCTCGACGAACCGAAAAGCAGCCACCTGATCGATGAACTGATCCTCGACGGCTTGCGCTACCAGGCCAAACAGCAACTGGCCTGGCTGCAACAGGCGCCGATCCCCCTGGCGATCCAGGCGTTCCTGAACAGCAACTCGCCGCACCCACAACTGCCCGACGTGCTCAAGGACGGCGCCACCACCCTGTGCCGCGACTGGCTGCGCCGCCTGCGCGCCTACGACGGGCGCACCCTGGCCCGCCTGCACGAGACCTTCAGCCCGCGCGCCATGATGCCGGTACCGTTCGGCCTGGAGATGCAATGCGAGCTGGGCGCCGCAGGCGTGGTGCTGCCTCCCGCACCGGCCGGCGCCGAGTTGTGGCACTGGCACCGCCAGGCACTGTTCATGCTGGCCCTGGCCCAGGCGCCACAACGCTGGCTGGCGCTGGTGACGCCGAGCATGCTCGACACCCTGCAGTGCCCACCCGGCCATCCGTTGGCAAAGGTCCATACCCTGCTGCTGAACCTGC
The DNA here is from genome assembly GCF_052850635.1 of Pseudomonas sp. 1176_21. Taxonomy (NCBI): domain Bacteria; kingdom Pseudomonadati; phylum Pseudomonadota; class Gammaproteobacteria; order Pseudomonadales; family Pseudomonadaceae; genus Pseudomonas; species Pseudomonas sp. 1176_21. The sequence continues at coordinate 540,727 of NZ_VXCV01000003.1, read as the reverse complement.
TGCAGGAACAAGGCAACCTCGATGGGCTGCTGGGCTGGCTGGACAGCCGCGACCCGCTGCAAAAAGCCATTGCCGACAGCCTGCCCGCGCCGGACCAGGCCCTGAGCAGTGCGCGCCTGCCCAGCACGCTGGCGTTGCTGGCCAGCTACCAGAAGGACGAAGAGGCCTTCGCCGACGACCTGCTGGGCATGATGCTGTTCTGGGCGGTGCTCTACCACGACCCGGCACTGGATGCCGAACAGCACCGCGTGCTGCTGCGCACCATGGCCGACATCTCCAGTGAAGAGCCGTGGTTCGAAGCCTTTCGCAGCGGCCTGATCAAGGGCGAGCCGAGCCGGCCGCCGCGCGAGAAGCTCGATGCCTACGGCATGGACAGCGCGGTGTTCTACCAGGTCATGGATACGCTCAAGGGCCTGATCCGCTACGGCCGTGTCGGCGTACCGCGCCTCAAGGTGCTCAAGCAGCTGCAAAAGGCCAAGGATGACCCCAGCACCGGTATCGGCCTGCGCTTTGCGCTGACCGCGGTGTTGTCCTGGTGCGAGCGCCTGCTGCTGGCCCAGGCCGATCTTCAGCCAGTATCGCCCTGGGCCTTCTGGCGCTGGAACACGCGCCTGGGCCGTGGCGCATTCGTCGGCCAGCTGATGTTGTGGTTCTTCGTCACCCTGGTGCTTGCCATCACCTCCAGCGATGCGCCCGAGGCCATGGTCAAGATCGGCCTGGGCCTGGCCCTGCTGTTCGGCACCTGCCTGCGCCGGCTGCACGACATCGGCCACGGGATCGTGGTGATGGTGCTGCTGGCTGCACTGTCGGTAGCGCTGCCGTTCCTGCCGCTGGTGCTTGTGGTGATGCCCGGCGACGTGCTGCCCAACCGCTGGGGCGTGTCGCCGGAGCATCATGACCCCGACGCTCTCAGCGGCGGGCTGCAGGCTGTGCTGCGGCGCCTGATCGGCTAGAGGTTGAGTGCGTCCAGCGCCTCGTTCAACTGCTGGCGCTGGCTGGCGATCAGGCTGGACTGCTGGGTGGCCAGCACCTGGCTGAAGTCGCTCAGCCAGGTGCCGATCTGCTCGCGCTCATCGCCCAGGCACTGCATCCAGGCGCGCTCCAGGCGCGCCGTCAGGGTTCGGTTGGGCAATGCATCGCGCGGGTGGATCTTCAGCCCGGCCAGGCGCTGATGGCTGTTCTGGCGCGCCTCTTCATCCAGCCCGGTGGGGCTGCGGTCGATGCTGTGGCTGTGGCGCTTGCCGGTGTCCACCAGGGTCACGTCGACTTCGAGCAGGCCGTTGATGTCGTAACTGAAGCGGATGTCCAGTGACTGGATCTTGTCCATCGGGGTCAGCTCGACGACGAAGCTGTCGATGAAGATGTTGTCACGCACCCACGGCCGCTCACCCTGGTAGACCTCGACGTTGATGGTCTTCTGCTGTTCGTGGGAGGTGTAGAAGCGCTGCACCCGCGAGGTCGGTATCACCGTGTTGCGCTCGATGATCGGCGAGAATACCCCGCTGATGTTGGCGCCGCGGGTGGTCTCGATGCCCAGGGTGTAGGGGCATACGTCGGTCAGGATCAGCTCTTCGATGGCCGAGTCGCGGGCCTTGCAGGCCGCCTGGCTGGCAGCGCCCAGGGCGACGATGGTGTCGGGGTCGAGGTGGCGGTACGGCAGGCGGCCGAACAGCTTGGCCACCATCTGCTGCACCACCGGCATGCGCGTGGCACCGCCCACCAGCACCAGGCTGTCGAGGTCGCGCGGGCTCAGCCGCGCGTCGCGCAGGGCCTGCTCGATGGGCGCGCGCACCCGGCCCAGCAGCGGCTCCCAGATCGTCTGCGCGCCCAGCTCGTCCAGGGTCCACTCGCGGGGCTCGCCGGCACCCTTCCAGTAGACCGTCTGCGGGCCTTCGCCCAGCTTGCACTTGAGCAGTTCGATGCTGTCGTACAGGCTCGCCAGCGCCTGCGGTTCGACGCTGGACAGGGTCATGCCCCAGTCCTTCAGGCAGGCCTGCAGCAGCGCTTCGGTGAAGTCTTCGCCGCCAAGAAAGTTGTCGCCGGTGGAAGCATGCACCTCGATCAGCGGCAGGGCGTATTCGAGCACAGTGACGTCGAAGGTACCGCCCCCCAGGTCGAAGATGAGTGTGCGCTCGAATTTCTGCTCGTGCAGGCCGTAGGCCATGGCCGCGGCGGTCGGTTCGTTGATCAGGCGCTGCACCTTGAGGCCCGCCAGCTCGGCGGCGAACACGGTGCGCTTGCGCTGTTCATCGCTGAAATAGGCCGGCACCGAAATCACCGCCTCGTGCACCGCGCAGCCCAGAAAGGCCTCGGCGTCGTGCTTCAGCGAGCCCAGCACCAGGGCCGACAGCTCTTCGGGGCTGAATGCCTGCCCGCCCAGCTCCAGGCGCTTTTCGCTGCCCATGAAACGCTTGAACGCCGCGACGCTGCGATCGGGGTGGGTGGTCAATCGCGAACGGGCGGCGCGCCCCACCAGGATGCTGCCGTCGTCATCGATACTGACCACCGAGGGGGTAAGCACCTCGCCAAGGGCATTCGGGATCAGTTGGGCACGGCCTTGCTGCCATACGGCGATCAGGCTGTTGGTGGTGCCCAGGTCAATGCCCAGCAAGGGCGCGGCGGCGGGGGTTGCATCCTGCATATGAGGTCTCTGGCAGTGGTCGTCATCGGCCAGCGGCCGGAGCTCGCCCGGCCTGCTGAAAGGCGCCCTACTTTAACTGAACCCCCCACCTCGACAAACAGCGAATGCACACACGGCGAAAAAGGCCTGACCTGTAAAAAAACATATCTATGATAGTCATTCTCATTTGAGATAAGCTTGCGCATTACGTCGCACGAGCACAATGGATGTCCACCCCAACCTCCGCCGTCAACCCGCTGGTCAGCGCCTTCCAGGAGCATTACGCCGACCTTCTGGCGTTTCTTGCACGGCGCATGGGCAATGTGGAAAAGGCCGCGGACGTGGCCCAGGACACCTACCTGCGACTGGCCACCCTGTCCGATACGGCGCAGATTCTCGAACCGCGTGCCTTTGTCTTTCGCGTTGCCAGCAACCTTGCCATCGACCGCCTGCGCCAGGAACAGCGACGCTCGGCGCTGCATGACGACGTCAGTGACAACCTGGACGTCTGCGACCCCCTCGCCTCCCCCGAGAAGCAGTTCCTGGCTGCCGAAGCAATCGAACAACTGGACCGCAGCCTGGCCCAGTTGCCCAGCAAGGCGCGCCTGGCACTGTTGCTCAATCGCCTCGAAGGCTTGACCCATGCACAGATCGCCGTGCGCCTGGACGTGTCAGAAAGCACGGTGGGCAAGTACATTGTGCAAGCCATGCGGCACTGCCGCGATTGGCTACGTCAGTCGGAATCTATTTAGAATGCCCGGTACGCCCCCTCTGAAGGTTTCAGCAGCCCCTCATCATGACTAGACCCAACCCTTCCCAACCATCCCCTGTCGAGCTGGAGGATCAGGCCATCGAGCAGTGGGTGATGCTGATGTCGGGGAATGCCAGCGAGTCGGATCATGCCGCGTTTCGCCAGTGGCGACAGCGCAGCCCGGCGCACGAAGCGGCGGCGCGGCTGGCCGAGCAGATGTGGCACGGGGTAGCACAGACGGCCACCGCGCAATCCTTCGTGCCGCCAGCGCCCCAACGCCGTGCAAAACCCTTGCGATGGGCTGCGCTGGCCGCCGGGCTGGCGGTGCTGGCCGTGACCCAGTTGGGGCAGCCAATGAAGGTGTACATGGCCGACCAGTCGACCGCCGTCGGCGAACGCAGGCACCTGGTGCTGGAGGACGGCAGCGAGGTCTGGCTCAACAGCGCCAGCGCACTGTCGGTGCGCTATTCGTCCACGCGTCGCGATATCGACCTGATCAAGGGCGAGGCGCTTTTCCAGGTCAGCAAGAACCCGGCGCGTCCATTCGTGGTGCATGCCGCCGCAGGCACGGCCCAGGCACTGGGCACCCGGTTCGACGTGAACCTGCTCGAACAGCAGGTGCGGGTCGGCGTCAGCGAGGGCGTGGTGCAGGTAACGTCCGGTGGCCAGAGCGCGCGCCTGGAACCGGCCCAGCAACTGGACTATGCCCAGGGCCTGCCACCGTCCTCCACGCGCCCGCTGGACCTGACCAGTGATTCGGCATGGCAGCGCGGCAAGCTGATCTTCAATCGACGCCCACTCGACGAGGTGGTCAGCGAAATCGGGCGCTATGTACCCGGCGCACTGGTGGTGACCGGGCAATTGCCGAGCACGGCGGTGAGCGGGGTGTTCAACCTGGACGACGGTGCGCAGATGTTCAGTACCCTGGCGCGCACCCAACCGCTGCGGGTCGTGCAACTGCCGTGGCTGACCCTGGTGATGAACCGCGAGAGCGTCGAAGAAAAATAAATCCGGATTTTGTTGGCAAGGTTGACGGCAATGAATCGTCGTTGGTTTGAACGCGAATACTTCTCATAAATATCGCTTCTTACCAACATTTGATGACGGACGATTTCAATGCAGGCGCTTTCCAACGCTTTTCCGTTCAGTGGCCGTACCCTGACGCTGGCCATCGCTCTGACCCTGGGTGGCGGGGTGCCGCTGACCCTGCCGCTGGCCCACGCAGCCGAAACCACCACGCGCCTGACCCTGAACCTGGCGCCCCAGGCGCTGGACCGGATGCTCACTCAACTGGCCGACCAGGCCAACGTACGTCTGGTGTTCAACTCCAGCGACCTGTCTGGCCGGTCCGGCCCGGCCCTGCAGGGTGCCTTTACCCTGGCCCAGGCCCTGGACCGGTTGCTGCAGGGTAGCGGCCATACCTGGCAGTTGCTGGACGGTCAGACCCTGTTGCTGGAAAAACTGCCTGCTGCCGATGCGTCCGTGGTGCTGGGCGCCACCAACATCGACAGCCGCGCAACCGAATCGGCCTACGGCCCGGTCGACGGGATCGTGGCCAAGCGCAGCGCCACCGGCTCCAAGACCGACACGGCCCTGAGCGAGATCCCGCAGACGATCAACGTCATCACCCAGGACGAAGTGAAGATGCGCGGCGCCCAGTCGGTCACCGAGGCCCTGCGCTATACCGCCGGCATGACCGGTGGCGGCTTCGCCGACCGGGTGAAGGTGTTCGATGAACCCACCTCCCGCGGCTTCTCCCCCACCCCGCTGTACCTGGACGGCCTGCACCTGCCCTACAGCGGCGGCAGCACCGGTGGCTCGCTGCAGATCGACCCCTACACCCTGGAGCGCATCGAAGTGCTCAAGGGCCCGGCGTCGGTGCTGTATGGCCAGAACCAGCCGGGCGGCATCGTCAACATGGTGAGCAAGCGCCCCACCGCCACGCCGCTGCATGAAGTGGTCATCGGTGGCGGCAGCTACGATCGCAAGTACGGGGCCTTCGACCTCGGAGGCCCGATCGACGATCAGGGTCAGTTCCTCTATCGCCTGACCGGCGTGGTCAACGACAGCAACTCGCAGATCGACTACGCCGACCAGAACCGCATGCTGCTGGCGCCCAGCCTGACCTGGCTGGCCAACGAGCGCACCACCGTCACGGTGTTCGGCCAGTACCAGAAAGACCGCGACACCCCGGAAGCCCAGGGCCTGCCGGCCAAGGGCACGGTGTACAGCACCGCCAACGGGCGCATCAGCCGCAGCCTGTTCATCGGCGAGCCGGGCCTGAACAAATATGACCGCGAGCAGTTCGTGGTCGGCTACGAGATCGCCCACGAGCTCAACGACACCTGGACCCTCAAGCAGAACGCACGCTACGCCGACCTCGACGACCGCTACGTCGCGCCACTGCACGGCTATTCATTCGGCCCCAACCCGGTCACCGGCGCCAACGACTTCAGCTACCAGGCAGACCGCTTCGGGGTGGACTGGGCGCAGCACAACCGGGTCTACGGCATCGATAGCACCGCCCAGGCCAAGTTCAAGACCGGCGAGCTGGACCACACCCTGCTGCTGGGGGTGGACTACTACCACTTCAACTCCGAGTTCCTCGGCCGATACGACCGTCGCGGCCCGGGCATCGACCTGTACAAGCCGGTCTACGGCAGCAAGTTCACCTTCACCCAGCCTTACCGCTGGGACAACACCATTACCCAGACCGGCCTGTATGCCCAGGATCAACTGCTGTGGAACAAATGGTTCCTGACCGTGGGCGGCCGCTATGACTTTGCCGAAACCGACAACAAGACGCCGCTCAACGGCGGCCACACCAACCAGAAGGATGAAAAGTTCACCGCGCGTGCGGGGCTGGGCTACTCGTTCGACAACGGTGTGACGCCCTACGTGAGTTACGCCGAGTCGTTTTTGCCGCTGTCCGGTGTCGACGCCAACGGTTCGGGTTTCGACCCCACCAACGGCAAGCAGTATGAAGTGGGCATCAAGTACGAGCCCAGGTCGATCGACGGTTTCATCCAGCTGTCCGCCTACCAGATCGACCAGGACAACATGCTGACCAACGACCGCGACGACCCGAGCCTGAGCGTGCAGAGCGGCTCGGTGCGTTCGCGTGGTGTCGAGCTGGAAGGCAAGGTCAATGTCACCGACAACCTGAGCGTGCTGGCTGCGGTATCACGCAACCAGATCAAGTGGCGCAGCATCAACGACGGCCGCGAAGGCCGTACCCTGGCCATGCAGCCACCGCTGACCGCTTCGGCGTGGGTCAACTACGACTTCGACGTTTCCACCGTACTGGCCGGGTTCGGTGTGGGCCTGGGCGCGCGCTACGTGCGCAGCAGCTACGGTTCGGACTACGTGGGCGACTCTTTCCAGATTCCGTCCTACACCGTGTATGACGCCATGGTGTCCTATGACCTGGAAAAATCGCCGCTGCACGTCAAGGGCGTGAAGCTCAAGGCCAACCTGCAGAACCTCACGGACGAGAAGTACGTGGCGGCCTGCAATGGCGGGCTGGACTGCTATTACGGCGAAGGCCGCACCCTGAGTGCAGATGTGACCTACAACTGGTAAGACGGCGCGAGGCTGTCTGGAAAAGGCGCCCTCAGCGGCGCCTTTTTCGTTGTTGGAGGGGGATGCATGGCAGGCGCGGCCAAACGCCAGGCACAAAAAAAGCGACCCTAGGGTCGCTTCGTTTGTGGCTTCAGGGAGTTCAGTGGGCCCTGAAGCTAATATATGGCGCAGCGGACGGGACTCGAACCCGCGACCCCCGGCGTGACAGGCCGGTATTCTAACCGACTGAACTACCGCTGCGCGATACACTGAGAAGTGGTGGGTGATGACGGGATCGAACCGCCGACCCTCTGCTTGTAAGGCAGATGCTCTCCCGGCTGAGCTAATCACCCTTCGTCTCGGTGTGGCGCGCATTCTACGGAGCACCTCACACTCTGGCAAGCACTTTTTTAAAATTATTTTTCAGGCCTTCCAATGACTTAGCGGGCTTGGCCTGAACACGCCGCTCGGAGAATAATGCCCTCCTTATGTACCGAGGAGAGATGCACCCCATGTGGTTCAAAAACCTGCTGCCCTACCGCCTTACCCAGGACATCCAGTTCGACGCCGAGGCGTTGGAAACCGCACTGGCCAGCAAGCCGGCGCGCCCCTGTGCCAGCCAGGAGTTGACCACCTACGGTTTCGTCGCGCCCTTCGGCAAGGGCGAAGATGCGCCCCTGGTGCATGTCAGTGGCGACTTCATGCTGATCGCGGCACGCAAGGAAGAACGCATCCTGCCCGGCAGCGTGGTGCGTGACGCGGTCAAGGAGAAGATCGACGAGATCGAAGCCGAGCAGATGCGCAAGGTCTACAAGAAGGAGCGCGACCAGATCAAGGACGAGATCATCCAGGCCTTCCTGCCCCGCGCCTTTATCCGTCGTTCGATGATCTTCGCCGCCATCGCGCCCAAGCAGGGCCTGATCCTGGTCAACTCGGCCAGCGCCAAGCGTGCCGAGGACCTGCTGTCGACCCTGCGTGAAGTGATGGGCTCATTGCCGGTGCGCCCGGTGACCGTGAAGATCGCCCCGAGCGCGACCCTGACCGACTGGGTCAAGTCGCAGAAGGCTGCGCCCGACTTCTATGTGCTGGACGAGTGCGAGCTGCGCGACACCCACGAAGACGGCGGCATCGTACGCTGCAAGCGCCAGGACCTGACCAGCGACGAGATCCAGCTGCACCTGGGTACCGGCAAGGTGGTGACGCAGCTGTCGCTGGCCTGGCAGGACAAGCTGTCGTTCGTGCTGGACGACAAGATGGTGATCAAGCGCCTGAAGTTCGAAGAGCTGCTGCAGGACCAGGCCGAGGAAGACGGCGGCGAAGAGGCCCTTGGCCAGCTCGATGCCAGCTTCACCCTGATGATGCTGACCTTCGGCGACTTCCTGCCGGCGCTGTTCGAAGCGCTGGGTGGAGAGGAGATCCCGCAGGGGGTCTGATCGTCTGCTCTCTATATAGCTATGTAGAGGCCTTGCGGGCCTCATCGCGGGTCAAGCCCGCTCCTACAGGGTCGCTGCAATCCTTGTGGGAGCGGGCTTGACCCGCGATGGGGCCGCCGATAATAAAAAAGGAGCACCCCCATGCGCGCCCTCGCCGCCCTCAGCCGCTTCGTCGGCAATACATTCGCCTGGTGGGTGCTGCTGTTTGCCCTCCTGGCCTTCTTCCAACCCGCCTGGTTCATCGGCCTCAACGTCGCCATCGTGCCGCTGCTGGGCCTGGTGATGTTCGGCATGGGCCTGACCCTCAAGGTCGAAGACTTCGCCGCCGTGTTCCGCCAGCCCTGGCGCGTGGCCCTGGGCGTGGTCGCCCACTTCGTGATCATGCCGGGCGTGGCCTGGCTGCTGTGCCAGCTGTTCCACCTGCCCGCCGAAATCGCCGTGGGCGTGATCCTGGTCGGCTGCTGCCCAAGCGGTACCTCCTCCAATGTGATGGCGTGGCTGGCCAAGGGCGACCTGGCCCTGGCCGTGGCAATAGCCGCCGTCACCACCCTGCTCGCCCCGCTGCTGACCCCGGCGCTCATCTGGCTGCTGGCCTCGGCCTGGCTGCCGGTCTCGTTCATGGAGATGTTCTGGTCGATCCTGCAACTGGTGATGCTGCCGATCGTGCTCGGCGTGCTCGCCCAGCGCCTGCTCGGCCCGCGCGTACACCTGGCGGTGCAGGTGCTGCCGCTGGTGTCGGTGGTGAGCATCGTGCTGATCGTGTGCGCGGTGGTGGCGGCCAGCCAGGCCAAGATCGCCGAATCGGGCCTGCTGATCATGGCGGTGGTGATCCTGCACAACACCTTCGGGTTCGCCCTGGGCTACGTCACCGGCAAGCTGTTCAAGCTGCCGCTGGCCCAGCGAAAATCCCTGGCGCTGGAAGTCGGCATGCAGAACTCCGGGCTGGGCGCGGCACTGGCCAGTGCGCATTTCTCGCCCCTGGCGGCGGTGCCCAGCGCGCTGTTCAGCGTGTGGCACAACATCTCCGGTGCGCTACTCTCGACCTGGTTCCGGCGCATGGAAGAACCCGTCGCCGAAACGGCAGCGGTCGACGCCACGCGCTGACCGCCACTTGCCCCCCGGCAAGGAAATGTGCACTATAGTGCGCACTGTGAGGACGACCTCACGACGCACCGCGTGACCGATCCGGGGACGGCCCCATCAATAGATGGAGTACTGCGCATGTCCTGGATCATCCTGTTTTTCGCCGGCCTGTTCGAAGTCGGCTGGGCCATCGGCCTCAAATACACCGACGGCTTCACCCGCCCCCTGCCCACTGTGCTCACGGTTGCCGCCATGGCGGTCAGCCTCGGCCTGCTCGGCCTTGCCATGAAGGAACTGCCACTGGGCACCGCCTATGCGATCTGGACCGGTGTGGGCGCAGTGGGTACGGTGATCGCCGGGATCATCCTGTTTGGCGAATCCATGGCGTTGATGCGCCTGGCCAGCGTGGCACTGATCATCATCGGCCTGGTGGGGCTCAAGGTCAGCGCCAGCTGACCCCGGCCCCCGCGCCTAGCGCCAGGTGCCGCGTAGTTCGCTGACCCGCTCGCGCAACAGCGCCGGTTGCGCCGTTTCCACCGGTACGGCGCTACCGGCCACCAGGGTCACCCGCGACCACAGGCGCCGGAAGAACCCCTTGGCCGGGTCACGGCTGAAGAAACTCCCCCACAGGCCTTGCAGCGCCAACGGAATCACCGGCACCGGGGTGCGCTCCAGAATCAGGCTCAGGCCGCCCTTGAATGCATCGATCTCGCCATCGGAGGTCAGCTTGCCTTCCGGGAAGATGCACACCAGCTCGCCGTCGGCCAGGTAGGCGGCAATTTTCTCGAACGCACGCTCGTAGGTCGTCAGGTCTTCGTTGCGCCCGGCAATCGGGATCGCCCCCGCAGTACGGAAGATGAAATTGAGCACCGGCAGGCGGTAGATCTTGTAGTACATGACAAAGCGGATCGGCCGGCGCACGGCCCCGGCAATCAGCAGCGCATCGACGAACGACACGTGGTTGCACACCAGCAGCGCCGCGCCTTCATCCGGGATCTTGTCCAGGTCGCGGTGTTCGACGCGGTACATGGAATGGCTGAGCAGCCAGATCATGAAGCGCATGCTGAACTCGGGCACGATGCGGAAGATGTAGGTGTTGACCGCGATGTTGAGCAGCGACACCACCAGAAACAGCTGCGGGATACTCAGCTTGGCCAGCCCCAGCAACAGCATGGTGACCACGGCCGAGACCACCATGAACAGTGCATTGAGGATGTTGTTGGCCGCGATCACCCGGGCACGCTCGTCTTCGGGGGTGCGCGACTGGATCAGCGCGTACAGCGGCACGATGTAGAAACCGCCGAAAACACCCAGGCCCATGATCGACAGCAGGATCCACCAGGCCTTGCTCATGCCCAGCAGGGCGAGCCAGTCATACGGCGCGCCGGCGGCCGGGATATCCCCCGAATGCCACCACCACAGCAGGCCGAACACCGTCAGGCCGAACGATCCGAACGGCACCAGGCCGATCTCCACCTTGCGCCCGCTGAGGCGCTCGCACAGCAGCGACCCCACCGCGATGCCCACCGAGAACAGCGTGAGAATCAGCGTGACCACGGTTTCGTCGCCGTGCATCCACTCCTGGGCATAGGCCGGGATCTGCGTGAGGTAGATGGCACCGACAAACCAGAACCACGAGTTGCCCACGATCGAGCGCGATACCGCCGGGGTCTGTTTCAGGCCCATGCGCAGGGTCGCGACGGTCTGGCTGAAGATGTTCCATTGCAGCTTGAGTTGCGGCGACGAGGCCGCGGCACGGGGGATTGCGCGGCTGGCCAGGTAGCCCAGCACCGCCACCAGCACCACCGCGCTGGCCACGATGGGCGCGTAGTGGGTGCTGGACATCATCACCCCGGCGCCGATGGTGCCGGCCAGGATCGCCAGAAAGGTACCCATCTCCACCAGGCCGTTGCCGCCCACCAGCTCCTCTTCGCGCAGGGCCTGGGGCAGGATCGAGTACTTGACCGGGCCGAACAGCGCCGAATGGGTCCCCATGGCGAACAGCGCTACCAGCATCATCCACAGGTGGTTATAGAGAAAGCCCGCGGCGCCCACGCCCATGATGACTATCTCGGCCAGCTTGATGGTGCGGATCAGCGCATCCTTGGCGAACTTTTCGCCGAACTGGCCGGCCAGGGCCGAGAACAGGAAGAACGGCAGGATGAACAGCAGCGCGCAGAGGTTGACCAGCATCGTGCCGTCGCCGCCCAGGCTGAGCTTGTAGAGAATGGCCAGGATCAGCGATTGCTTGAACAGGTTGTCGTTGAACGCCCCCAGCGACTGGGTGACGAAAAACGGCAGAAAGCGCCGTTTTTGCAGCAGGGCAAACTGTGAGGGGTGACTCATCGTCCAGGGTCCTGAGTGGGGCTTTGTTATTGGAGGAAGCCAGCCCGCAAAAAGCCACAGATGCACGGGTAAATGCAAGCCACCGCATGAACCGCTTCGCCGACAAGGCCTTCTAGCGCCAGCAAAACCCTGCCGGAGCCGGCCTTGCCGGCGAAACTGCCACCATCGTCACTTGCCCGTGCACCCCGCAATGCACGGCGACACGAACAGCTCGCCACGCCAGGCCCCCGCCAGGGTACGGCTGGCCACCACCAGCCACAGCCCTGCCAGCGCCACCACCAGCATGTGGCCCATCACCGTGAAGAACCCCAACTGCAGCCACGCCGCCAGCTTCAACGTGGCCAGGGCATACACCCCCAGCGGAAAGGTGAAGCCCCACCAGCCCAGGTTGAACGGCATGCCATCGCGCAGATGGCGCAGCGTGATCAACACGGCAGTGAGCAACCACCACAGCCCCGCACCCCACAGCACGATACCGGCCACCAGCCCCAGCCCGCGGGCAATCTCGCCCAGGCTGCCCAGGCCATTGGCAGCGAAGATCGCCGGTGCATCACTGCCCAGCAGCATCATGCCCAGGGCACCGGTGCCGATCGGCCCGAGTGCCAGCCAGCTCGAAGCGGCCATGCTCGCCTGGGGCAGCTTGTGCAGCGCCATGCGCAGGGTGAGGATGGTCAGGATGCTGAACGCCACCGGCAACGACACCGCCCACAGCACATAGCTGGTGATCAGTACCTGGAACTGGCGATGGACGTCCGTCAGGTGCGGGGCCAGCAGGCCGCCGCTGGCCGCGGCCACTTCGGCCGCCACCACCGGCAGCAGCCATACCGCGGTCATCTGGTCGATGCTGTGCTCCTGGCGGGTGAACATCAGGTAAGGGATCGCCACCCCGCACAGCAGCGCCAGGGCCACGTCCAGCCACCACAACGCCTCGACCCACGGCAGCACCCCCGTGCCCCACCGCTCGACTCCGAATACCAGCGCCCCATTGAGAATGGTCGCCAGGCCCATGGGGATGGTGCCAAAGAACATCGAGACCGTGGAATGCGCGAAAATCCGCCGCGCCTCATCGAAGAACATCACCCAGCGCGCGGTGTAGAGCACGCTGAACAGCACGAACAGGCCAATGGTCAGCAGCCACAGCGCCTCGGCCATACCCGACAACCCCGGCACCGCCTGCCGCAGCGCCAGCGCCAGCACGCCGGTGCCCATGGTCGCGGCGAACCAGTTGGGGGTGAACTGTCGGATCACCTCGCGCGGGTGAGCCAGGCGGCTCAGCGGGCGCAAGGGGTGGGCTATCTTGGTGCAGGTCATGGTGTCGGTCTCCTGTCCTCCGGTGAGGTGAAATCGATGTTACAACCCTATGGAATATCGATATAACGGGTAATTTCTCTAACTGTTATCTGTTTTACCTATATATAAGCCGTTCGCGAGCCTTTCAAGGCTGACGTATGCTGGCGGCTGACCTCACCGGACAAGGACGTGAACATGCTCGAAAGCCTGCGGGGCTATGGCGCCGAGGTTCGCCTGCTGCTGTGCACCACCTTCGTGCTGACCCTGGCGCGGGCCATCACCCTGCCGTACCTGGTGGTGTACCTGTCGGAGCACTTCGCCCTGGGCATCAGCGCCATCGGCCTGATGATCGGCGGTGCACTGATCGTCGGCTCGCTGCTGAGCCTGTACGGCGGCTACCTGATCGACACCCTGCGCAGCTACACGGTGATCGTGTTCTCCACCCTGGCCTTCGCCCTGGCGTTCTTCGTGGCCGTGGCCAGCCGGCAACTGGGGATGCTGTTTGCCTGCCTGGTGGTGATCAACCTCACCCTGGCAGTGGTGGACATCGCCGCCAAGGCCGGCTTCTGCGCGCTGTTGCCAGTGCAGGCACGCGGCGAGGTGTTCTCGATCAAGTACACCCTGAGCAACGTCGCCTATGCCGTCGGGCCTTTTGTGGGGGTGGCGCTGGTGCTATTGGATGACCGGCTGCCGTTCGTGCTGTCGGCATTGCTGGGGCTGGGCATGTGCCTGAGCTATCAACGCCGGGGCGAGCGTGCTGCACGCGCCGGGCTCGGCGGGCCGACGCTGGGCCTGCTGGCGGTCGGCAGGCACCTGCTCGGCGATCGGCGCCTGGTGTACTTCACCCTGGGCGGCGCGCTCAGCGCGGTGGTGTTCGGCCAGTTCACGGCCTACCTGTCGCAGTACCTGGTGACCACCACATCGGCCATCCAGGCCAACCAGACCGTCAGCTACCTGGTGGCGACCAACGCCATCACGGTGATCGCCCTGCAATACGCCATCGGCCGGCGCATCGGCAGTCGCCAGCTGATGCCCTGGCTGCTGGCCGGGATGCTGCTGTTCGTGATCGGGTTGCTGGGGTTCTCGCTGGCGCAGACATTGTGGGTGTGGTGCCTGGCGATGCTGGTGTTCACATTGGGCGAGATCATCGTGATCCCGGCCGAATACATGTTCATCGACAGCATTGCCCCGGAGCACCTGCGCGGGGTGTATTACGGCGCACAGAACCTGTCCAACCTGGGGGCGGCGCTGGGGCCGGTGCTGTGCGGGTTTGCGCTGGCACACCTGATGCCGACGGCGATGTTCTACCTGATGATGCTGTCGGTGGGGCTTGCGGGGCTGTTCTATTGCCTGGGGGCACGGCGCCAGGCCTGAAGGCCGGCGCCGACAAAGATCCACGCTGCTCTTGCCGCAAAACGCAGCACCACCGAGATCAGATAGATCGCGCTCCGCGCATCGCCGGCAGGTTCAACACCCCCGCCACCGCGCACAACCCGACCAGCACCAGCGCATACACCTCGCTGGTGGCCACCAGCCCGAACTGGCGCACCATCAACCCGGCCGCCAGCGCGGGCACACAGAACGCCAGGTAGCTCAGCACGTAGAACGTGGCCATCAACCCCGCCCGTTCATGGGCCTCGGCCAGTGGCAGGGTGCTGCGCAACGCACCCAGAAACCCCGCACCAAAGCCGCTGCCCGCCACCAGCGTGGCGGCGAAGAACAGCACCAGGCTGGCGTTGTACAGCGCCAGCAGAATCAGCCCCACCCCGCCGGCCAGCAGCCCGGTGCCCAGCGCCAGCACCTGCTGTGCCGGGCGCAGGCGCAGCCGATAGATCGCCAGCGCACCACTGAGGGTCAGGGTCGCCACCAGCGCGCCACCGACCAGGCTGGAGCCCAGGCCGCTCACCTCCCGCACCAGCGACGGCCCCAGTGAGAGGAAGAACCCGCCAAGCGCCCACACCGCAATGTTAACCGGCAGCATGCGCCACACCGCGCCACGCGCCTGAGGCGGCACCAGCAGGCTCGGACGCAGGGCGCGCAGCGCGCCCGGCTGGCGGCTGACGCTCTCCGGCAAACGCCACACCAGCAGCGCCAGCACCACGAACAGCGCCAGCAGCACCCCATACACAAGGCGCAACGGCCACGGCGCGAACTCCACCAGCACGCTGGTGCCCAGCGCCCCGCAGGCCATGCCCAGCAGCGGCGCCAGGCTGTTGACCAACGGCCCCTGTTCGCGGTCGGTATCGAGCAGCGCGGCGCCCAGCACACTGGTGGCCATGCCGGTGGCAAAGCCTTGCAGCAACCGCGCCGCAAGCAGCCAGGGCACCGACTCGGCCTGGATGAACAGCAGCATCGCCACGCTCTCGAGCAGCAACGCCACGAAGATCACCGGCCGGCGCCCCAGGTAATCGGACAGCGACCCCACCGTCAGCAACGCCGCCAGCAGGCTCAAGGCATACACCGCAAACACCAGGGTCAGGGTTGCCGGCGAAAACTGCCACGCATGCTGATACAGCTGGTACAACGGCGTCGGCGCACTCGAGGCCGCCAGAAACCCGAGCAGCGCGACGGCCAGGTACACCAGCCGCAAACGCGCCGACGCCGGACGGCTGAACAATCCGATCATGTGCTTTCTCCACTAAAGCTAACCGTTAGCTTTTGTGCAGTCTGCGCGCCCTTAATCCTTAACGCAAACCCTTTGTGTTAAGGTCGCGCCATGGCGATCAAAGAAGGTATTCGCACGGGCGGTCGCAGCGCCCGTGTCCAGCAATCGGTGCACAGCGCCGTGCGGGCCCTGCTCCAGGAGCAGGACCGCGCGAGCCTGACCGTACCCATGGTGGCCGCACGTGCCGGCGTCACCCCCTCGACCATCTACCGGCGCTGGGGTGAACTGGCGGCGCTGCTGGCCGACGTGGCGGTGGAGCGCCTGCACCCCGACAGTGAACCCCTCGACACCGGCACCTTGCGCGGCGACCTGCTGGCCTGGGCCGAGCAGTATCTGGACGAGATGAGCTCCGAGCCCGGCCGACACATGATGCGCGACGTGCTCAGCAGCGCCTGCCCCGGCTACTGCACCACCCTGCTGCGCGGCCAGTTGCAGACCTTGCTGGACCGCGCGCAGCAGCGTGGCGAAGCCGGCCCCGGGGTGGAACGGCTGCTCGACCTGCTGGTGGCTCCCACGGTGTTTCGCATTCTGTTCGCCGAAGCGCCCCCGAGCCTGCAGCAGCTGCATGAACTGGTCGAACTGGCCCTGCGCGACTGAGCACTGCGACGCTCTGCCACTGCGACCTTCGTCGGCGCTGACGAAGTGAGAACGGCGTGCCAGACTGATTGATCGTGGTTGGCCGTTACCGTTTTTTCGTTCGGAGTTTTCATGTCGCTGTCCAGCGGGCTGATCGCCCTGGTCGCCCTGGCCTATATGGCCATCATGTTCGCCATCGCCTTCTACGGCGACCGGCGCAGCACCCCGCTGCCGCCCCGCCTGCGCGCGTGGGTGTACAGCCTGTCGCTGGCGGTGTACTGCACCAGCTGGACCTTCTTCGGCGCGGTCGGCCAGGCCGCCGAACAACTCTGGGCCTTTCTGCCCATCTACCTGGGGCCAGTACTGCTGATGCTGTTTGCACCCTGGGTGCTGCAGAAGATGGTGCTGATCAGCAAGCAGGAGAACATCACCTCCATCGCCGACTTCATTGCCGCGCGCTACGGCAAGTCCCAGACCCTGGCCGTGGTGGTGGCGCTGATCTGCCTGGTGGGCGTGCTGCCGTACATCGCCTTGCAGCTCAAGGGCATCGTGCTGGGGGTCAACCTGCTGATCGGTGCCGGGGCCGATGCCACCGGCAGCCGCGTGCAGGACACCGCGCTGGTGGTGTCGCTGGTGCTGGCGCTGTTCAGCATCGTGTTCGGTACCCGCAGCCTGGATGTGACCGAGCACCACCGCGGCATGGTGCTGGCCATCGCCTTCGAATCGCTGGTCAAGCTGCTGGCGTTTCTCGCCGTGGGCGCGTTCATCACCTTCAGTCTGTATGACGGCTTCGACGACCTGTTCAGCCAGGCCCGCCTGGCGCCCGCCCTTGACGGCTACTGGCAGGAAACCATCAACTGGCCGTCGATGATCGTGCAGACCGGCGTGGCGATGATGGCGATCATCTGCCTGCCGCGCCAGTTCCATGTCACCGTGGTGGAGAACATCGAACCGCAGGATATGCGCCTGGCACGCTGGGTGTTTCCGGCCTACCTTATCCTCGCCGCGCTGTTCGTGGTGCCGATTGCCCTGGCCGGGCAGATGCTGCTGCCCAACTCGGTGCTGCCGGACTCGTTCGTGATCAGCCTGCCGCTGGCCGAAGCACACCCGGCGCTGGCCTTGCTGGCCTTTATCGGCGGCGCCTCGGCCGCCACCGGCATGGTCATCGTCGAGGCCGTGGCGCTGTCGACCATGGTCTCCAACGACATGCTGCTGCCCTGGCTGCTGCGGCGCAACAACGCCGAGCGCCCGTTCGAGGTGTTCCGCCACTGGATGCTCACGGTACGCCGGGTGACCATCGTGGTGATCCTGCTGCTGGCCTACGTCAGCTACCGCCTGCTGGGTTCCACCGCCAGCCTGGCCACCATCGGCCAGGTCGCCTTTGCCGCCGTCACCCAACTGGCCCCGGCCATGCTCGGTGCGCTGTACTGGAAGCAGGCCAACCGCCGCGGCGTGTTCGCCGGCCTGGCCACCGGCACCTTCCTGTGGTTCTACACCCTGGTACTGCCGATTGCCGCCCACAGCGTGGGCTGGTCGCTGGAGCTGTTCCCGGGCCTGGCCTGGCTGCACGGCAACCCGCTCAACCTGCCGATCACCCCGCTGACCCAGGGCGTGGTGCTGTCGCTGGCAGGCAACTTCACGGTGTTCGCCTGGGTTTCGATCCTGTCGCGCACGCGGGTATCGGAGCACTGGCAGGCCGGGCGCTTCATTGGCCAGGAAACCAGCGCGCGGCCCAGCAGCCGTTCGCTGCTGGCGGTACAGATCGACGACCTGCTGCACCTGGCCGCGCGCTTTGTCGGCGAAGAGCGTGCGCGCCAGAGCTTCATCCGCTTCGCCTATCGCCAGGGCAAGGGCTTCAACCCCAACCAGAACGCCGACGGCGAATGGATCGAGCACACCGAGCGCCTGCTGTCCGGCGTGCTCGGCACCTCCTCGACCCGCGCCGTGGTCAAGGCGGCCATCGAAGGCCGCGACATGCAGCTGGAGGACGTGGTACGCATCGCCGACGAAGCTTCCGAGGTGCTGCAGTTCAACCGCGCCCTGCTGCAAGGGGCCATCGAGAACATCAGCCAGGGCATCAGCGTGGTCGACCAGTCGCTGCGCCTGGTGGCCTGGAACCGTCGCTACCTGGAACTGTTCAACTACCCCGACGGGCTGATCAGTGTCGGCCGGCCGATTGCCGACATCATCCGCTACAACGCCGAACGCGGCCTGTGCGGCCCGGGCGAGGCCCAGGTGCATGTGGCGCGGCGCCTGCACTGGATGCGTCAGGGGCGCGCGCACACCTCCGAGCGGCTGTTCCCCAATGGCCGGGTGATCGAGCTGATCGGCAACCCCATGCCCGGCGGCGGGTTCGTGATGAGCTTTACCGACATCACCCCCTTCCGCGAGGCCGAGCAGGCCCTCAAGGACGCCAACGAAGGCCTGGAGCAGCGCGTGGCCGAGCGAACCCACGAGCTGTCGCAACTGAACCTGGCGCTGACCGAGGCCAAGAGCCATGCCGAAGCGGCCAACAAGTCCAAGACCCGCTTCCTGGCGGCCGTGAGCCACGACCTGATGCAGCCGCTGAACGCCGCACGGCTGTTCTCCGCCGCGTTGTCGCACCAGGAAGAGGGCCTGTCGGGCGACGCCCAGCAACTGGTGCAGCACATGGACAGCGCCCTGCGTTCGGCCGAAGAGCTGATCAGCGACCTGCTGGACATCTCGCGCCTGGAGAACGGCAAGATCAACCCGGACGCCAAGCCGTTCGCCCTCAGCGAACTGTTCGACGCCCTGGGTGCCGAGTTCAAGGTACTGGCCCAGCAGCAGGGCCTGGATTTTCGCGTGCGTGGCAGCAAGCTGCGGGTGCACAGCGACGTCAAGCTGCTGCGGCGTATCCTGCAGAACTTCCTCACCAACGCCTTCCGCTATGGCAAGAGCCCGATCCTGCTGGGCGTGCGCCGCGCCGGGGACCGCCTGTGGCTGGAAGTATGGGACCGCGGCCCGGGCATTGCCGACGACAAGCTGCAGGTGATCTTCGAGGAATTCAAGCGCCTGGACAGCCACCAGACCCGCGCCGAAAAAGGCCTGGGCCTGGGCCTGGCGATCGCCGACGGCCTGTGCAAGGTGCTCGGCCACCCGCTGGAGGTGCGCTCATCGCCCGGCAAGGGCAGCGTGTTCCGCGTCAGCGTACCGCTGGCCAGCGCCGCGAGCCCGGCCCAGGCCAAGCCAGCCGAACAGGCCGGCCAGCCGCTGGCGGGGTTGCAGGTGCTGTGCGTGGACAACGAAGACAGCATCCTGATCGGCATGAACAGCCTGCTCAGCCGCTGGGGTTGCCTGGTGTCGACGGCGCGCAACCGCGAGGAATGCGCCGCCCTGCTCGACAAGGGCCTGCGCCCGCATCTGGCGCTGGTGGACTACCACCTGGACAACGGCGAAATCGGTACCGAACTGATGGCCTGGCTACGCACGCGCCTGGGCGAGCCGGTGCCGGGGGTGGTGATCAGTGCCGACGGCCACGGCGAGACCGTGGCGCGGGTACATGCCGCCGGCCTCGACTACCTGAGCAAGCCGGTCAAGCCGGCGGCCCTGCGTGCCCTGCTCAATCGTCATCTGAGCCTGGTGCAGTAAGGCCTTCGGCAAGGTTGTCGGTGCCGCCCATGGCGCGCTCCAGCAGGTCGGCCGGCAGGCTCTTGCTGGCCCGCGCGCCGAGCAGCTTGAGCTGCTCGCTGCGACTGATCAGGTTGCCGCGCCCCTCGCAGAGCTTGTTGCGCGCCGCGGCATAGGCCTTGTCGACCTGTTGCAGGCGGTTGCCCAGCTCGTCCAGGTCCTGGATGAACAACACGAACTTGTCGTACAGCCAGCCGGCGCGCTCGGCGATCTCGCGGGCGTTCTGGCTCTGGCGCTCCTGTTTCCACAGGCTGTCGATGACCCGCAGGGTGGCGAGCAACGTGGTCGGGCTGACGATCACGATCTGGCGGTCGAAGGCCTCCTGGAACAGGTTGGGCTCGGCCTGCAGCGCCGCCGAAAACGCCGCCTCGATGGGCACGAACAACAGCACGAAATCCAGGCTGTGCAGGCCCTCGAGGCGGTTGTAGTCCTTGCCCGAGAGGCCTTTGACATGGTTGCGCAGCGACAGCACATGCTGCTTGAGCGCAGCCTGGGCCACGTCGGTTTCACTGGCGTTTACATATTGCTGGTAGGCCGTGAGGCTGACCTTGGAGTCGACCACCACCTGCTTGTCGCCGGGCAGCATGATCAGCACGTCGGGCTGGAAACGCTCGCCATCGGCGCTCTTGAGGCTGACCTGGGTCTGGTATTCGCGGCCCTTTTCGAGCCCCGCATGTTCCAGCACCCGCTCCAGAATCAACTCGCCCCAGTTGCCCTGGGTCTTCTGGCCCTTGAGTGCCTGGGTCAGGTTGGTGGCCTCGTCGCTCAGGCGCTGGTTCAACTGCTGCAGGCGCTCGAGTTCCTTGCCCAGCGAAAAGCGCTCGCGGGCTTCCTGCTGGTAGCTTTCCTCGACGCGCTTCTCGAACGACTGGATACGCTCCTTGAGCGGGTCGAGCAGTTGCCCCAGGTGCTGCTGGCTGGTCTGGGCGAAACGCTGCTCGCGCTCGTCGAAAATCTTCGTCGCCATTTCGGCAAACTGTGCACGCAGCTCGTCGCGCGAGCCCTGCAGATCGTTCAGGCGCTGCTGGTGGCTATCCTGCTGCTCGCGCAGTTCGGCGGCAAGGCCGGCGCAGCGCGCTTCGAGGCGGCGCAGCTCGGCTTCACGGGCGTTGCGTTCAAGGTTCCAGGCATGGGCGGCATCGCGTGCGTTGTCGCGCTCGATCTGCAGCAACTCCAGCTCGCGGCCCTGAGCGGCCAGGCTGGCCTGCTTGGCGGCATTGGCCTGGCCCAGGTCGCTGATTTCGTCACGGCTGGCGTCGAGTTGCGCGCTCAGGCCCTCCTGCGCCAGCAGCGCACTGCTCAGGCGCTCCTCGGCCAGTGCGGCGGCGGCCTGCCTGTCAGCCAGCTGACGTTGCAGACGCACCAGCACCACCACAGCGGGCAAAGCCGCCACCACCATTCCCAGCACGATGCTGGTCAGATCCATTGCAGCCATAGACAGCATGCTCACCCCCAGGGAAATCCCCCAGAGCTTAACAGCCCCGGGCGGTCGATCAGTGGCTCGTGAGTTGCCCGAGCAGCCGCACGGCTTCTTTGGAGCCCTGCGCGGCAGCTTGTTCCAGCCAGTAACGTGCCTGCTCCGGCTCGTTGACCTGGGGCTGGGTGCACAGACGGCCGTATTCGAGCTGTGCCCTGCGGTCACCGGCCCGGGCAGCCTGGCGCAGCAGCTCGTGGCCGATGCGCCGGTCACGGGCGTTGCCGCAATCGCGGCACAGCATCTGCCCCAGCCGGCTCTGCGCCACCACCACACCCTGGCGTGCCGGTTGCTTGAGCAGGCGCCCGGCGAAGTGCTTGACGTTGGGGTTGTCGCCCAGGCGCGGGCTGTCGAGCAGCCACAGGGCCACCTTCAACGAAAAACGTCGGGGCTCGGCAACGGGGGGTTGGGCAGTGGGGCTTGGGGTTTTGCTGCGAAACTTCATAAAAAACGGCGAAGGCAACTCGAGAGGCGCGCCACTCTACCGGATTTTCTCGTGCATGGCCCGAGGGAATTCGAGGCTTTTTTTCCGTCAGACGATGTTTTTTTTTGACACGTCAGTAGACATTTCGCGCGAGCCGAAATGCGCCGCGAAAATTGTCAGACACTTCCTGCATTGCTGGCACCCGCGTCCTAGAGCAGACCCGCATGACAATCCACAGAAGCTGTGGATAACTCGGTGGACAACCCCCTCCTACACCCCGCAAACCCCGGTAGAATGGGGCCCGCGCTCAAACTGACGATTTTTTCACCAGCTAAAAAAAGTGTTTTTTTTCATTGACTTGTACTTTCGAACTGGTCATCGCCAGGGCCCTGCCGCGGTGTAGCGCCACATTGACAAGAGGTGTTACAGGTGTGGACAGGTGCCCCAAAGCGAGGCACGGGATTGCACGAAAATGCTCCGCACGCGCGGTGGTGCCTCCTGGGGCCCTCTTCACAGAACAGCCTGAAATCGAGATAATGGCCGGCTTGGCGCACGAAAAGCACAAAGGGTTGCCACAACCTGGAAACTGCTGTAGTGTTGCCAGCGTTAGTACCAAGCTGAAACTCAATTCTGGCCAAAGCAGTCCTTGCAGCGTCCTGATCCGACAACGGAACAGCACCTGTTGAAACC
Source organism: Pseudomonas sp. 1176_21 (assembly GCF_052850635.1). Lineage (NCBI taxonomy): Bacteria > Pseudomonadati > Pseudomonadota > Gammaproteobacteria > Pseudomonadales > Pseudomonadaceae > Pseudomonas > Pseudomonas sp. 1176_21. The sequence goes on along the minus strand of NZ_VXCV01000003.1, from coordinate 518,166 downwards.
AGGACCGGCCCACTTGATGACTCCCAGGTAACCATTACCTACTCTTGGCGAGTCACCCTGCAGATTGAACAGGATCTTCACACAGCGGCGCAGAACCTTAGCCCTGACGTGTTGCCTGTCTTCCTAGTACCTACCAGTCAGCCCTGGCGCCACCTAATCAATGCGCTTACCTCTGGCTGCCCTGTTCCAGTCAGGTTCTTCGCTCTAGCCCTAAAGCTTTGCGTTACTGGAACGTTTTATATGAACACGGCTCTTATGCTGTGTCTTTTGCAGGAACATCTAATAACTATGAATACATCCATCCATACTCAGGCTGCCATTCGCACCCTTACCCAGGCATTTGCCCCGTTGAACTGCATGATCCATGCGGCGCGCAAAGGCAGCTTCAGCTTTACCCTGGTCAATGAACACGGCATTGCTCGTCACAGCGAGCGTCTGTATCCGGAGCAGTACGAGAGTGCTGAGCCGCTGCAAGCGGTGATTGACCGGACTCGCCAGGCACTGGTTGCCTGATGGTCGTCTGAGACGCAAGAAGCCCTGCCGGTTGGCGGGGCTTTTTTATGCCTGAAATTCAGTGACCGCCGCGCTCGACCTGCCCTCTGCAAGGCCCGGATTCATTGGCCAAACCCCAACCACCGAAAGCGCTTTAACCCCCACGGCCTAATACCCAAGCGTCATATGGGTTATGCCAAGCCACCACAATCGATTTAAAAACAGTCCTTTACAGCATAGATATGACACTACACTTCAACTCAAGCGGCCTTGCCCGCTTCCGGCGGGCCTGACCCCGACCCACCTGCTGCCAAGCACCAGCGTCCCGCCGGCCATTTACGAAGTTCGAGGGCATTATGGCTATCGCCGCGAGCGAGTTGAGTGAATTCGTCATCCGCCCCACCCTGTTGTACCTGGGCCGCTACTGCCCCAGCGCCGAAGCCCTGCTGCTGGGCATCGCAGCCAGCCAGTCGGGCATGGGTTCGGCCCTGCACGACCGCCGTGGCCACGGCCTGTACCGCATCGGCGAACTGCGCCACCAATCGATCTGGGACCAGTTCCTGGCCCACGACCCCGAACTGGCCAGCCTGGTCCGCGGCCTCGCCAGCCAGCACGCGTTCCTCAGCGGCCCGCACCTGGAACTGACCGTCAACCTGCGCTACGCCACCGCCATCGCCTGGATGCTGGTCGAAGAAAAGGCGCTGCCGCTACCAGAATCCGACGACCTGCTAGGTCTCGCAAGAATCTGGCGTCAAACATTCCAGCCCCACGCCCGTTTACGCGACTTCACCCAGGCCTGGCAGGCATGCGTCGGCAAACCGGCACTCCAGGCCTGCTGAGAACCATTTTCAAACAACCGGATAAAATCAGCGTATCTGGTCGGATTGTCCTACAAAAACGCGGTATCTCCTGATTTAGAGCCTATAGCGCACGTCCAAAATTGTTGATACTTTGCGCTCCGGTGATCCCATGGAGTTCTAATAATGAAAAAAGTAATACTCAAATCCTCACTCGGCCTCGCTGTCGCTTTCGCATCAACTCAACTCTTCGCCAGCGGTTTTGCCCTCAACGAGCAAAGCATCAGCGGCATGGGCACAGGTTTCGCGGGTCGTTCTTCTTCTGCCGATGACGCCAGCACCGTGTTTGGCAACCCTGCCGGCATGTCCCGCCTCAAACGCGAACAAGTGACCGTCGGCGGCGCGGCCATCATTGCCAAGTCCGACATCAGGGGCAGCGGCACCTTCGGCGGCAGCAACGACGGCGACATGGTCCCCGTGGTTGGCGTACCGATGGGCTACTACGTCAAGCCGATCGATGACCACTGGGCATTCGGCTTCGGGGTCTACGTGCCTTTCGGCCTGATCACCGACTACGAGCACGGCTTTGCCGGCCGCTACTTCGGCAGCAAGAGCGAAGTTCAGGTCGTGACCCTGCAACCGACCATCAGCTACGCCTTCAACGACAAGGTCTCGATCGGTTTCGGCCCGACCATCAACCGTATCGACGGCACCCTGGAGTCCGCCGCGCTGAACCGCGCCACCCCAGGCAGCAACGACGGCAAGGTCAAGATCACCGGTGACGACACCGCCGTCGGCTACAACATCGGCGTGATGGTGCAGGCCACCGACAGAACCCGCGTCGGCCTGACCTACCACTCGATGGTCGACTACAAGCTCAAGGGCGACACCAAGATCAGCGGCCCGGGCTTCGGCCCGTTCAGCGGCAGCAAGTTCGACGCCTCGCTGAAGATCAAGACCCCCGAGTCGGTCGACTTCTCGGTCACCCACGAACTGGATGACAACTGGACCCTGTACGCGGGCAGCACCTGGACCCGCTGGAGCCGCCTGGAGTCCATCGTGGTCAACAACGAGGGCACCGGGCCACTGGCACCGGCACTGGGCCAGATCGCCGAAGAACAGAACTGGCACGACACCTGGGCCCACGCCATCGGCGCTGCCTACAAGCTGAACAAGGAATGGACCCTGCGCGCCGGCTTCTCCGTCGACCAGTCGCCAGCCAACAACCAGAACCGTTCGCCACGCATCCCAACCGGCGACCGCAAGGTGTTCAGCCTGGGCGCCGGCTGGAACCCGAGCGACGACATGACCATCGACGTGGCCTACTCGTACCTGATGGAAGAAGACGTCAAGATTCACCAGAGCACCGCCATCACCGACCCTTCGTTCAAGGGCTCGTACAACGCCAAGTACGAAAACAGTGCACACGGCCTGGGTGCTTCGCTGACCTACCGCTTCTGATCGCTGTTGCATGAAAAAACCGCCTTCCAAAGGCGGTTTTTTTATGCCCGTGCGCGCACGCGCCAGGCCTGCGCCAGGCAGTCCTCCACATACGCCATGAAGGCTCGCACCTTGGACGTCAGCGCCGAGCGGTCGGCCACGCACAGGTAGATGTCCATGGGCGAGGTCTGTGCATAGGCCTGGTGGGGTTGGGCATATTCGAACAGCGGCACCAGTTGCCCGTTCTCCAGGTAAGGCCGCGCCACGAACTCGGCCAGGCGCACGATCCCACCCCCCATCACCGCCATCTGCGCCAGCACGTCGATGTCATCGCTGATCGACACATCCCCGAACTCGGCATCGAAACGCAGGCCGTCACGCACAAAGCCCCATCGCAGAAAGCGGCCGTCCACCGGGTAACGGAACACCAGGCAGCGATGCCCCTTCAAGGCTTCCGGGGTGCCGGGCCGGCCGGCACGCTCCAGGTAGGCAGGCGCTGCGCAACAGATGAACGGGATCTGGGCAACGTGCCGCGCCAGCAGGCCGTCTTCCAGCTGGGGGGTGATGCGCACACTCACGTCAATCGACTCGCGCGCGTGGTCCACACGCCGGTCGCTCGTAAGCAATTCAATTGAAAGCTGCGGATAGCGCAGGTTGAATGCCGGCATCAGGGGCGCCAGCACATAGCGCGCGAAGGCCGAAGAAGAGGATATGCACAACCGGCCCTGGGGTTCGCCGTCATCGGCCGTGACGGCCAGCTGCGCCAGCTCCAGATCACGCTCCACATGCCTGACCTTGTCGTAATAGGCGCGACCATTGGGCGTCAACGCCATGCTGCGGGTGGTGCGGGCCAGCAGGCGCACTTGCAGATGGGCTTCCAGGCGCGCGATGTTCTGGCTCACTGCGGCGGCGCTCAAGCCCAGGGTGCGGGCCCCACCGGCGATGCTGCCAGCCTCGACCACCTTGATGAAACTGCGTATCGAGCCCAACAGGTTCACGGCCAAACTCCAGGATTCGTAAGGTTCTCTTTATAAAGACCTAAGCTGGCGTCGTCTACCTCGTACCCTGGCAGCCTGCTAGTCTGGCGCCTCCCCTACCCTCAGGAGCCTGCATGACCAGCCAGACCCGCCCTCGCCCACGCCTGAAACTCGGCGTACGCGCCACCCCCTACGTATTCGCGTTCTACATGTCGTCGATCATGGCGCTGCTGATGTGCTTCGTGATCACCGCCGCCAACAGCGGCGTCGGCGAGCATTACCTGGCCAATGTGCTCAAGGCCTACCAGCTGGCCATGCCGGTGGCCTTCGCCTGCGTGCTGGTGGTACGGCCGATCGTGCTCAAGCTGGTGGCCTGGACCGTCCACCCGGGCAAGGCCTGAGCCCACCTCAGGGCTGCGAGGCGATGGCCTTCTCAATGGCAGCCCTGAACGCCGGGTCGTCCGGCTTGGTCAGGCTGGAGAAGCTGGCCACCACCTTGCCCTGGCGATCGACCACATACTTGTAGAAATTCCACCTGGGCGCATTGCTCTGCCTGGCCAGCTCGCGAAACAGCGGCGTGGCGTCGTCGCCGCGCACCTTCTGTGGCTCGGTCATGGTGAAGGTCACGCCGTAGTTGGCATAGCACACCTTGGCGGTCTTCTCGCTGTCGGCGTCTTCCTGCTTGAAGTCGTTGGACGGCACCCCGAGCATTTCCAGGCCCTGCCCGTGATAAGCCTTGTAGGTGCTCTCGAGCCCTTCGAATTGCGGCGCGAAGCCGCAATAGCTGGCGGTGTTGATCACCACCAGCGGCTTGCCGGCGAAGCGCTCGCACAGGTTCACCTGTTCCTTGGCGCGCAGCTTGGGCAACTCGCCCTGCAGCAAGGCCGGGCAGTCGGCGGCCAGCACGGCCCCCGAACCAACCAGGATCAATAGCGGTACCAACAGCCAGCGTGCGTACATGGTGCGTCTCCCTTGCCTGAGTGCAGGGGTTCAGCTTACGCCTAGCACACGCCCATGCCCAACTGCATCAGCGCCAGACCACCCTGGTGCCAGCCCCACCACACCAGCGCCAGCATCAGGCCAGCCAGCACCAACGCTACCAGGCGCGCGGTCATGCCGCCTCCGGCCGCGCCTGCAGCCGCGCCACCGGGCGCTCGCGCACCGGCCAGTTGAGCGCGGCAGCCAGCAGGCTGAGCAGGATCGAGATCTGCCACACCAGGTCATAGTTGCCGGTACGGTCGTACACCACACCGCCCAGCCAGCCGCCCAGGAATGCGCCCAACTGATGGAACAGAAAGACGATGCCGCCCAGCATGGACAGGTTGCGCACCCCGAACAGGGTGGCGACGGTGCCGTTGGTCAGCGGCACGGTCGACAGCCACAGCAGGCCCATGGCGATACCGAACAGGTAGGCGCTGAACTGGGTCACCGGCGCCCACAGGAACAGCACGATCACCACCGCCCGCAGCAGGTACAGGGTGGTCAACAGGCGCGGCTTGGACATGCGCCCGCCCAGCCAGCCGGCGGTGTAGGTGCCGACGATATTGAACAGCCCGACCAGTGCCAGCACCGTGGTGCCGATGGTGGCCGGCAGGTGCTGGTCGACCAGGTAAGCCGGCAGGTGCACGCCGATGAACACCACCTGGAAACCGCACACGAAAAAGCCCAGCGCCAGCAACCAGAAGCCCGAGTGCGAACAGGCTTCGCGCAGCGCCTGCATCAGGGTCTGTTCGTGCCCCTGGCTGGGCAGCGGGTTATCGCGCAGCATGCCCACCAGCGGCACGATGAAGGCCACCAGCAGGCCCAGCACCAGCAATGCCGCCGACCAGCCCAGCCAGCCGATCAGGCCCAGGGTGCCCGGCAGCATCGCGAACTGGCCGAAGGAGCCTGCGGCGCTGGCGATGCCCATGGCCATGCTGCGCTTGTCTGCCGGCACGGCACGTCCTACCACACCCAGGATCACCGAGAACGAGGTGCCCGACAGGCCGATGCCGATCAGCAGCCCGGCACTGAGCGACAGTGACCACGCCGAGTCCGCCATGCCCATCATCACCAGCCCCACGGCGTAGAGAATGCCGCCGATGATCACCACCTTGGCCGCGCCCAGGCGATCGGCCAGGGCACCGGCAAACGGCTGGGCCAGGCCCCAGATCAGGTTCTGCAAGGCGATGGCGAAGGCGAACACTTCGCGCCCCCAGCCGAATTCGGCGCTCATCGGCGCCAGGAACAGGCCGAAGCCATGCCGCACCCCCAGCGACAATGCCAGGATCAGCGCCGCCCCCAACAGCACCCAACCGCTCGTGCGCCATACCGATGTCATTCTTGTTCTCCCAGACCGCCGCAAGGTTACACGGGTATATACCCGCTTATTGGTGTAGTACGCTCAAGCCAACTGTTCCAACAGGCGCACCAGTTCATCGCGCTGCCCTTCGCCCAGGTTGCTCACCAGGGCATCCTGGGCCTGCTCCCAGGCAGGCGTGGCGGCCACCAGGCGCGCCAGGCCCTTCTCCGTCAGCAGTACGATGCGGTTGCGCAAGTCGACACCTTCGGCCAACGCCACCAGGCCGTCGGCTTCCAGCACCCGCACGTTGCGACCCAGCGTGCTGCGATCCAGGCCCATGGACTCGGCCAGCACCGAGATGCTGGGCTGATCGAGACGCTGCAGATGCCGCAGCAGGGAAAACTGGGCGACATTGATGCCGAAGCCCACAAGGGCTTCGTCATAGTGCCGGCTGACCCCACGGGCGGCCCGGCGCAGATGAGTACAGATGCAATGGCTCTTCAACATAGATGCGTGTATATACCCGTAGTTATCAGGATGCAAGCGTTCAGTGGGGTACGCCATTGAGGGCAAGGCGTTTTCGAATCGGTTCCAACAGGCTGGAGGGCGTGCGCTTGAGCGGGTCCGGCAGGCCCTTTTCGATCGCCTGCCAATAAGCCCACGGCACTTTGGCGCTGCCCAGCTCGTAGTCCATCCCGTCCCAACTGTCTTCGCGAAAGCTGTAGAAGGCCCAGTGCACCTGCTGGCGATCGAGGGTGCCCAGTACATCCTCCAGATAGGCGGTACAGCCCGCCCAGCGGCGCATGCAGCCGAACTCGCCGGCCACCAGGCGATTGGCCGGCACCGCGTGCCTGCCGGCCCAGTCCAGCGGGCGCTGCAGATACTGCTGCACCCGGGCCTTGTTCCATTGCGCAACGCTGCCGCCAAAGGGCGCGGGCCCAGGGTAGGCATAGGGCGTGGCGCGCTCCAGGTTGGGCGCGCTGGTGGCCGCGTAGGGTTCGTACATGTGAAAGCTGTAGAGCAGGCGCTGGTCGTCGAGCGCGCCAGGCCAGTACTCGAAGGCATCGGCTGCGGCGTGCCAGCCGGCATCGAGCATGATCGGGGTAAGTGGATCGACTTCGCGTATCGCCGCCACCAACTGGCGATACAGCGCCGGCAGGTCGCGGGTGCTGCCCTGCTGCTGTCGGTACCAGGCGCGCATCTGCTCGGCGCTGGCGTGCTCGGCCAGGCCGCCGAGTTTCTCGGGCGCCGGTTCGTTGATCAGGTTGTAGGCCGCCACGGCAGGATGGTCCTTGAGCGCCCGCGCCAGGTCACGCCAGAAGTCGGCGGCCTGGGCCCAGTAGGCCTTGTCCTGCCAGAGCCGGTCATCGAACTGGCCGGCGTTGTTCTGTGCCCAGCGCATGCCGGGCAGTGAGAGGGGCGTGATAACGACCTTGAGGCCTGCGGCGTGCGCGCGGTCCAGGGTGGCCTTGAGCGTGGCAAGGTCGGCGGCCGGCAGCCCTTGGTAGGTATCGGCATTACCGAGCAGAAAATCACGCTGCGCCGCTTGCCACTTGTCATAGGACAACCGCACCCAGCTCGCCCCGTAGCCGTGCAGCGCCTCGAAATAGGCCTGGTCGGGCGGCAGGCGGTTGAAGCTGTTGCCGCCATGGCGCGGCGTGTTCCAGAAGTCGATCAGGTCGGCGGCGTGGGCCGGCAGGGACGAACAGGCGACAAGGCAGGCCAGCAGTTGGTTGCGCATCGGGGCACCCCGCAAAGACAGAGGGACGTAAGGCTAGCGCTTGCGAAGGCTGACCACGCGCTGCATTCAGTTGCAAAACACTACGGATTCATGACCGCAGCGAAGAGCTCCTGATGGCCCCTTCAGAGTGCCAGGCTTACCACCACCGCCAGCTCCAGCAGCTCCAGCAACGCCCCTGCTGTATCCCCGGTGGTGCCCCCCAGGCGCTTGAGCATCACCTGGCGCAGCAGCGCGAACACCAGCAGCGCCACGCCCACGGCCAGGATACCGTTCCATCCCGCCAGCACCAGGCACCCCAAACCGGTCGCCAGCAACACCGCCTTGGCTTCGCCACGTGGCAGATGCTCGGCCAGCGCCTGTCCCAGGCCGCCTGCGCGCACATACGGCGTGCACAGGAACAACCCCAGCATCGCCGCCCGCCCCAGTACCGGTGCCAGTAGCAGGCCCACCGCCTGCCCGCTGTCGACCAGCGCGAGCATCGCGCAGAACTTGAGCAGCAGCACCAGTACCAGCGTCACCACCGCAATCGGCCCGCTGCGCGGGTCCTTCATGATCGTCAGGGTGCGTTCGCGATCGCCGAACCCGCCCAGCCAGGCATCGGCGCTGTCGGCCAGGCCATCCAGGTGCAACGCACCGCTCAACCACACCCAGATGCACAGCAGCAGGGCCGCCTGCAGCATCGGCGGGCTGTCCGCCAGCAGCGCGCTGGCCGCCCACAGCACCCCGCCGAACAACAGCCCCACCAGCGGGTAGCACAGCAGGGAGCGCCCCATCTGCTCGGGCGCGGGCATGCCCGCCAGGCGCACCGGCAGGCTGCTGAGAAACTGCAGGGCAATCCAGAACGCCTGCATCAGGCGGCTTCCGTGAAACGACCGTCGGCCGCGCAATGCAGACGGTGCACCGCGCCGTGCCCGACCACCACCTGCAGCAGCTGCTCGCGCGGCAGGCCGCGGGCACGGGCCAGCAGCAGGCGCATCACGCCGCCGTGGGTCACCAGCAGCACGCGCTCGCCGGCGTGGGCCTGATACGCCCGCGCCATGGCCGCCAGCACCCGCTCGGCAAACGCCGTGACCGGCTCGCCACCCGGCGGCGTGAAGGCATAAGGGTCGGCCCAGAACAGCCCCAGGCCCTGTTCGTCGGTAAGCATGAGGTCGGCGGTGCTGCGCCCCTCCCAGTCGCCGAAGTGCAGCTCCTGCAGGCCGGCCTCCAGTTGCATGGGCACGCCCACCTGACCGGCAAGTTCTTCGGCAAATCGCGCGCAGCGCTGCAGCGGCGAGCTGATGATCCGCGTCCACGGCCCGCCCTCGACCACAGCCGCACGCATCTGCGCCCAGCCAAGTTCGGTCAGCGCGTCGTCCAGGCTGCCGCGCAGCCCACCGCCCAGTTCGGTTTCACCATGACGCAGCAGGTCGACGATCATGTATCGCGGTCCGCCACCGCCGCCTCGGCGAAGGTCGCCATCTGCCCGTGCAGGTCGCAGGCCATGCGCAGCAGCGGTACCGCCAGCGCCGCCCCGCTGCCCTCGCCCAGGCGCAGGCCCAGCTCCAGCAGCGGTTGCGCCTGCAACGCTTCGAGCACCCGCTGGTGTCCGGGCTCGGCGCCGCGATGACCGAACAGCAGCCAGGCCCGGCAACCGGGGTTGATGCGCGTTGCAACCAGCGCCGCCACGGTGCAGATAAAACCGTCCACCAGCACCACGATGCCTTGCTGCGCGCACGCCAGGTACGCCCCCACCAGCGCGGCAATCTCGAAGCCGCCAAAGCACAACAGCTGCTCCAATGGGTCGTCGGCCAGCGCCGCGTGGGTGAGCAGCGCGCGCTCGATCACGCGGGTCTTGTGTTCGACACCGGCAGCATTCAGGCCAGTGCCGGGGCCGGTCAGCTCGCCAGGGGTGCATTTGAGCAATGCACTGGCCACCGCACTGGCAGAGGCCGTGTTGCCGATGCCCATTTCGCCGCCGATGAACAGTTGCGCCCCGGCGTCACGCGCACGCAAGGCGCTCTCGCGCCCGGCCTGCAGCGCCAGGCGCCCCTGCTCGGCGGTCATTGCCGGCACCTGGGCGAAGTTGGCGGTGCCCGCCCCGATGCGCAGATGGCGTACACCGGCAAGTTCCAGGGTCAGGTCGACCGTCCCCAGGTCGACCACCTCCAGCTGCGCACCCAACTGGCGGGCCAGCACGCTGATGGCTGCGCCGCCGCCGACGAAGTTCTGCAGCATCTGCCGCGTGACCACCTGCGGATAGGCCGAAACCCCCTCGGCCACCACGCCGTGATCGCCCGCGAAAATCGCGATCCATACCTGCCGCACGCCAGGCTTGAGCTTGCCCTGCAAGCCGGCCAGCTCCACCGCAACCTGCTCCAGCCGGCCCAGTGAGCCGGCTGGCTTGGTCAGCTCGCGCTGGCGCTCCAGCGCCTGTTCGCGCACAGCCAGGTTGATCGGCTGACACGCGTTCTGCCACCAGTTTTGACTCATGTTCAGGCTCCCTTGAGCGTAAGTGGCAGGCCGGCAACGGTCAGCACCACGTGCTGGCAACGTTCGGCAATGGCCTGATGCAGCCAGCCGGCTTCATCGACGTAACGACGGGTCAGCTCGCCCATGGGCACCACGCCCAGGCCGGTCTCGTTGCTGACCAGGATGATTTCACCCGGCAACTGCGCCAGGCAGTCCAGCAGTGCATCGCGCTCGGCGGCCAGGCGCTCGGGGTCCTCGAGCATCAGCAGGTTGGTCAGCCACAGGGTCAGGCAGTCCACCAGCAGGCAACGCTCGGGCGCGGCGGTTTCGCGCAGCACCTGCGCCAGCGCCAGCGGCTCCTCGATCAGCGCCCACTCGGCAGGGCGACGCGCACGGTGCAGTTGCACGCGAGCATTCATTTCACCGTCCAGCGGCTCGCTGGTGGCGATATAGGTCACCGCCAGCGCGCTGTCGACGGCGTATTGTTCGGCCAGGCGGCTCTTGCCCGATCGGGCGCCGCCAAGAATCAGCTTGAGCATGTCAGTCCAGCCCGCAGAGTTGACGAAGCCGGGCGCCGTCCAGGTGCGTGTCCACCAGGTCGGCCAGGCGTTCGATGTCCAGTTCACGCAGAGCATGGTAGTCCACCTGCTGCACATCGTTCAGGCCAGCCCAGCGCAGCAGCGCCGTGCACGAATGCGGCGACTCGAACAGGCCGTGCAGGTAGGTGGCCAGGATCTGCCCGTCGGCGCTGACCGCGCCATCGCTGCGACCGTCGGCCAACTGTACGGCGGGCTGCGCCAGCGCCGGCCCGCGGGTGACCCCGGCATGGATCTCGTAGCCACTGACGGGCGCCTGCTCCAGGTTCAGCGTGCCGCTGACATTGCGCAGCTGCTTCTCGGCCTCCAGCTGCGTGCTGTAGTCCAGCCAGCCCAGGCCCGCGCTGCTGCCGGCGGCGCCTTCAAGGCCCAGTGGGTCATGCACGTAGGTCCCGAGCATCTGCAGGCCACCACAGATGCCCAGCAGTTTGCCGCCGTAGCGCAGGTGGCGGGTTATCGCCTCTTCCCAGCCGCGCTCGCGCAGGTGCGCCAGGTCGCTGCGCACGCTCTTGGAGCCCGGCAGGATGATCAGGTCGGCCGGCGGTATCGCGTCGCCCGGCCCGATGAACTGCAGATCCACCTGCGGATGCAGGCGCAGCGGGTCGAAGTCGGTATGGTTGCTGATGCGCGGCAGCACCGGCACGATCACCTTGAGCACCTGCGCGGCTTTCTGGCCCTGGCGCCGGTCCAGGCCATCCTCGGCTTCCAGATGCAGGTCCAGCACATACGGCAGCACGCCCAGCACCGGCTTGCCGGTACGCGCCTCGAGCCAGTCCAGGCCGGGCTGCAGCAGGGCGATGTCGCCACGAAAGCGGTTGATCACGAAGCCCTTGACCCGCGCCTGCTCGCTGGGCGACAGCAGCTCCAGGGTGCCGACCAGGTGTGCGAACACCCCGCCGCGGTTGATATCGGCGATCAGGATCACCGGGCAGTCGACCGCCTCGGCAAACCCCATGTTGGCGATGTCCCCGGCCCGCAGGTTGATTTCGGCCGGCGAGCCCGCGCCCTCCACCATCACCACCGGGTAGGCGTCGCTCAGGCGCTGGTGCGAGGCCAGTACCGCCTGCATGGCGATGGCCTTGTAGTCGTGATAGGCCACCGCGTTCATGCTGGTGACCGCGCGGCCATGCACGATCACCTGGGCTCCGGTCTCGCTGTTGGGCTTGAGCAGTACCGGGTTCATGTCGGTATGCGGCGCCAGCCCGGCGGCCTGGGCCTGCACCGCCTGGGCACGGCCGATTTCGCCGCCGTCGGCCGTCACCGCACTGTTGAGTGCCATGTTCTGCGGCTTGAACGGCACGACACCCACGCCCTGGCGCGCCAGCCAGCGGCACAGCGCGGTCACCAGGGTGCTCTTGCCGGCATCGGAGGTGGTGCCTTGCACCATCAGGGTGGTCATGGGTGTTCCTTGCGGTAGTCGTCCAGCGCCTGGACCAGGCGCTGCCAATCGGTGTCGGTGGCCGGCAGGCCGAAACGCAGGCTGCCCAGGTGCTCGAACAGGCGCAGCAGGATGCCGCGCCGCGCCATGAACTGGTGCAACTGCGCGGCGTGGGCAAGCTCCAGGTACTGGAACAGGTCGCAGCCGCCGGCCGGCGTGAAGCCGGCAGCATCGAGTACCTGCGCCAGGCGTGTGCTGGCCTCGGCGCAGCGGGTGATCTGGCGCTGCTGGGCGCCATGGTCGAGCAGGCAGGCCTGGCCCAGCATCCGCGTGGGCCCGGCGATCGACCAGGGCCCCAGTTGTTCGGCCAGCAGCTGCAGCAGTTGGCGTTCGGCCAGCACGAAGCCCAGGCGTACACCGGCCAGGCCGAAGAACTTGCCGAACGAGCGCAGCACGATCAGCCCGTTGCGCCAGGTTTCGGCGGCGATGCTGTGTTGCGGGGTGTTGTCCATGAACGCTTCATCCACCACCAGCCAGCCACCGCGCTGGGCCAGGCGGGCGTGCCAGCCCAGCAGGCGCTCGGCGCTCAACAGGCGCCCGGTGGGGTTGTTGGGGTTGACCACCACCAGCACATCGAGGCTGTCGAGAAAGAACTCCACCTCGGCCTCGCCGACTTCACGCACGCGGTGCCCGGCGCGCCGCCAGCCCTCGGCATGTTCGGCGTAGCACGGCGACAGCACACCGACCTTGCCACTGCGACGCAAGCGCGGCAGGGCCTGGATGGCGGCCTGGGACCCGGCCACCGGCAGCAGTTGCGGCACGCCGTAGTACTCGCGGGCCGCCTGCTCCAGGCCATCGTCGGTTTCGGGCAGGCGTGCCCAGGCGCGCAACGGGATCTCGGGGATCGCGAAGGGCCACGGCGCGATGCCGCTGGACAGGTCGACCCAGTCCTGCACTGCGATGCCGTACTCCAGCACCGCCCGTTGCAAACGACCACCGTGTTCAAGCATAGAATTGCGCCCCCACGCACAACAGCAGCAACCACAACCACACGCCCTTGCACACCAGTTGCCAACCACGCTCGATGGCGTCAGCATCGGCCGGCGGGCCTTCGCCCAGTTGCGGGCGCTGGTGCAGCTCGCCGTGGTACACCGCCGCGCCGCCCAGCTCGACACCCAGCGCACCGGCGCCAGCTGCCATCACCGGGCCGGCGTTGGGGCTGTCCCACAACGGCGCCTGACGGCGCCAGCAGCTCAGTGCCAGGCGCGTCCTGCCCAGCACCGCGTAGGTCAGGGCCACCAGCCGCGCCGGAATATAGTTGAGCAGATCGTCGATGCGCGCTGCGGCCCAGCCAAAGCGCTCGAAGCGCTCGTTGCGATAGCCCCACATGGCATCCAGGGTATTGCTCAGGCGATACAGCACCACACCTGGCGCCCCCGCCACCACGAACCAGAACAGGGCGGCGAACACTGCATCACTACCGTTCTCCAGCACCGATTCGGTGGCGGCACGCGCCACGGCGGTGTCATCCAGTTCGTCGGTTTCACGGCTGACCAGGTAGCCCACGCGGCGGCGCGCTTCGTCCAGGTCGCCGCCACGCAGCGCCTCGGCCACGGGCCGTACATGTTCGCCAAGGCTACGCAGGCCCAGCGCGCAGTACAGCGCCAGTATCTCCACCAGCCAGCCGATGTAGGGCAGCCACGACAGCACAGTCACCAGCAAAGTCAGGGGCACCACCGCCAGAAACCACGCGGTGACGCCATGGCTGCGCCAGCCACGACCGCCGGCATTGAAGCGTTGTTCCAGGCGTCCGGCATAACGGCCGAACGCGACCAGCGGGTGCGCACGCCGGGGCTCGCCCAGCAAGGCATCCAGCGCCACCCCGGCCACACTCAGCAAGGCCACACTCATCAACGCTCTCCCCAATGGTTTTCGTAGAGCATCTCGCTCAATGGCCGCTCGCGGGCCCAGCCTTCGAGCACCAGCATGGGCGCCTCGTAGAACGCCTCGACCGGGCCCAGGCACAGTACCGCCAGCGGTTTGGCACCGGCCGGCATGCCCAGCAGGTCGGCCAGTGCCTGCGGTTCGAACAGCGACACCCAGCCCATGCCCAGGCCCTCGGCACGGGCCGCCAGCCACAGGTTCTGGATGGCGCACGACAGCGAGGCCAGGTCCATTTCCGGCAAGGTGCGACGGCCGAAGATGTGCGCCTCGCGCCCGTCCATCAGCGCCGCCACCAGCACCTCGGCGCAATCGTTGATGCCCTCGACCTTGAGCCGCATGAAATCGTCAGAACGCTGCCCCAGTGCCTCGGCGGTGCGCACCCGCTCCTGCTCCACCAGCGCCTGGATCTGCTGGCGCAGCTCGCGACGGGTGATGCGGATGAAACGCCAGGGCTGCATCAGACCCACGCTCGGGGCCTGGTGCGCCGCCTGCAGCAGGCGTGCCAGCAGCTCGGGGGCCACCTCGCCGCCGCTGAAATGGCGCATGTCGCGACGTTCGCCGATGGCGCGGTAGACCGCCGCGCGCTCGGCGTCGTTGAAGGCCTGGTCGCTCATGGTGCCAGCAGCGCCGCCAGCGCAGACGGGTTGGACGGGAAGTAGAAATGCACATACGAGGCCGTCAGCCGGCCGCAACGGTACACCGCCTCGGCGCCGCGCCCGCCGTTGGGGCTTTGCCCGCGGGCGATGGGTTCGAGCGCGGTGCTGGTCAGCGAATGGTGATAGGTATGCCCGCGCAGGGTGCCCTCGGGCAGCTCTACCGCTTGCAGGGCCAGGGCCGCCAGGCGCTTCTGCATCACCGCCTCGCCCGGCAGCAGGCCGGCCAGTTCGGCCCGTTCGCCGGCCACATCGGTCAGTGCATCGAGCAGGTAGAGCATGCCGCCGCATTCGGCCAGCAAGGGCTTGCCGGCCTGGTGATGGGCCCGGATCGCCGCCAGCATCGGCGTGTTGGCGGCCAGCGCATGGTGGTGCAGCTCAGGGTAGCCGCCGGGCAGGTACAGGCTGTCGCAGTCTGGCAGCAGGCGGTCGTGGATCGGCGAGAAGAAGCTCAGCTGTGCGCCCATCTCGCGCAACAGGTCCAGGCTGGCGCCATAGGTGAATGCGAAGGCTTCGTCGCGCGCCACGCCGATCCGCACGCCGGCCAGCAGTGGCTCGATGCTGCGCGGCTGCGGCGCATCGAAGGCCACCGCCGGCGGCAGGGCCGACTCGCAGCTGTCGCCCAGGGCGTTGGCGGCGGCGTCCAGGCGCAGGTCCAGGTCGGTCAGTTCACTGGCCTGCACCAGGCCCAGGTGGCGGCTGGGCAGTTCGATGCCGGTTTCCCGCGACAGCCCGCCGTACCAGCGCAGGCCTTCGGTCAGGCTGCCTTCGAGCAGTTGCGCGTGACGCAGCGAGCCCACACGGTTGGCCAGCACGCCGGCAAACGGCAGGTCGGGCTGGTAGCGCGCCAGGCCCAGGGCCAGCGCGCCGAAGGTCTGGGCCATGGCCGTGCCGTCGATCACCGCCAGCACCGGCACGCCGAAATGCCGCGCCAGGTCGGCGCTGGACGGCGTACCGTCGAACAGCCCCATCACCCCTTCGATCAGGATCAGGTCGGCGTCGGCGGCGGCTTCCCACAGCAGGCGCCGGCTTTCCTCGGCGCCGACCATCCACAGGTCCAGCTGGTACACCGGGGCGCCACTGGCGCGCTCCAGAATCATCGGGTCGAGAAAGTCCGGGCCACACTTGAACACCCGGACCTTGCGCCCCTGGTTGCGGTGCAGGCGCGCCAGTGCGGCCGTCACCGTGGTCTTGCCCTGGCCAGATGCAGGTGCCGCGATCAGCACCGCCGGGCAATGACGGGTTTGCCTCATAGTTCCACGCCCTTCTGGGCACGGATGCCGGCCTGGAAGGCATGCTTGACCATGCCCATCTCGGTCACGGTGTCGGCCAGCTCGATCATCTCGGGCTTGGCGCCGCGGCCGGTGACGATCACATGCTGCATCGGTGGGCGTGCCTGCAGGTCGCCGAGCACCTGATCGAGGTCGAGGTAGCCGTGCTTGAGGGCGATGTTGAGCTCATCGAGCACTACAAAACCGATGGCCGGGTCCTGCAGCAACTGGCGCGAAACCGCCCAGGCAGCCTCGGCGGCGGCGATGTCGCGCTGGCGGTCCTGGGTTTCCCAGGTAAAGCCCTCGCCCATCACGTGGTAGCGCACCTGTTCGGGGAAGCGGCGGAAGAACAGCTCCTCGCCGGTGCTGTTGCGGCCCTTGATGAACTGCACCACGCCACATTGCATGCCGTGGCCCAGGGCCCGCGCCAGCATGCCGAAGGCCGAGCTGCTCTTGCCCTTGCCGTTGCCGCTGAGTACCAGCAGCAGGCCGCATTCGTTGGGCGAGTTGGCAATGCGTTCGTCGATTACCGCTTTTTTGCGCAGCATGCGCGCCAGATGGCGTTCGTCGCGATCGGTGGTGTCGGTCATCGGAGGCTCCGTGGGCAACTGGCGCGCACAGGGACCGGGGGGATCGAGTCGGCGCGACAGCAGGTTGGCGATGGCACACGGAAAACGCGCAGGCCCTGCCACTGGCCGGGAGAACCGCGCATCACCCTCCGTGATGCCGTTGATCTGTGACAGGCCGGTCTCCGGGCTCATGGGCGGGTCTGTTCGACCCGGATCGCGCGCCTTCCCGGGCTGTTGCACCCAGTGGCCCTGCGCGATCCCGACTCATTTACCGTTGCGGGGGCAGCGCCGGAATCGCACGTTGCACGTGCCCACCGGCTTCCCTGTTTCACCCTGCCGGCACCTTGGCCGCAGAGCACCTGAAACAAGTCGCGAAGGTTAGAGGGTTGGGCCATGAGCGTCAATCAAAGGCGCTGCGAAGCGGTCTGGATCAATGGCATTTATGTCATCTTGTGTCACACTCACTGCAGTGATATCACATAGCCATTATCCGCACCTCTCCGATCCACAATAACAATGGAGCACGGCATGCAAGGTCTGATCATCAACAACCCGCGTCTGGAGTTCCTGCGCCCCGCCCTGGAACGTTGGGCCGAGTGCCTGGAGCGCTACAACCAGACCCTGGGCGACAGCGACGCCCCCTACTGGCAAGGCGTGCAAAGCAACCTTGGCGTGCTGGGCGCGGCGGCCTGGCAGGCGGAGCTGGTGACCTTGCAGGGTGCGCAGACCAAGAAGCAGCGCGACGAAGGCGAGCGTGCGGCGCACTGCGACCTGGTGATCGCCAGCAAGGAAGAGACCGCCTACCTGCAAGCCACCCAGCGCTGGCCACGGGTCGGCAAGCTCGACCTCACCGATGCCCTGCAGGAGAGCGTCGCCCAGGCTCGCCTGGTGGGCTATGCCAGCCAGCTCAAGGTTGCCGCGCTGTTCGTCAGCCCGTACAAGGCCGGGCAACACGCCAGCCCCGAAGAGCTTCAGGACCTGGTCGACGACCTGCAAAAGCACAATGCATGCGCCATCGCCTGGGTGTTCCCCTATGGCTACCGCAAGCTGCACGACGACGTGGGTCGCTACCACCCCGGCATCGCGCTGCTGCTCAAGCAGGCCTGAGCCCCTGTCGAGGGAACCTCGTCGACGTGCCCGCCTCTACCTTACTGGGCACGGCCAACTTCGCGAGGGACACCGATCATGGGCAACATGCGCATTGCTGTACTGCTGGCACTCACCACCGGGCTGGTGGCCTGCGGCGAGAACGCCCGCCTGGACGTCACCGATGGCACCGGCCCGTCGCCGCGCCTGCCCGAACCGAACAAGACCCTGATCCCCACGGTAAACATCGCGCCGGCCATCGGCTGGCCAGAGGGCGGCAAACCCAAGGCTGCGGCAGGCACCCAGGTGGTGGCCTTCGCCGACAAGCTCGACCACCCGCGCTGGCTGTACGTGCTGCCCAACGGCGACGTGCTGGTGGCCGAGACCAACGCGCCACCCAAGCCCGATGACGGCAAGGGCATCAAGGGCTGGGTGATGGGCAAGGTGATGGGCCGCGCCGGTGCCGGAGTGCCCAGCCCCAACCGCATCACCCTGCTGCGTGACAGCGACAAGGACGGCGTGGCCGACACCCGCACCACCTTCATCGAGGGGCTGAACTCGCCGTTCGGCATGGCCCTGGTGGGCAACGACTTCTATGTGGCCGACACCGATCGGCTGTTGCGCTTCACCTACGAGCCAGGCGCCACCCGCCTGCAGGGCAGCGGCACCAAGGTGGTCGACCTGCCGGGCGGCACGCTCAACCACCACTGGACCAAGAACGTGATCGCCAGCCCCGACGGCAAGAAGCTGTACGTGACCGTGGGCTCCAACAGCAACGTGGCCGAGAACGGCATGGAGCAGGAGAAAGGCCGCGCCGCGATCTGGGAGGTCGACCCGGCCACCGGCAGCCAGCGCCTGTTCGCCACCGGCCTGCGCAACCCCAACGGCCTGGCCTGGGAACCCCATAGCCAGCAGCTGTGGACGGCGGTGAACGAACGTGACGAGATCGGCAGCGACCTGGTGCCGGACTACATCACGTCGGTGAAGGACGGCGCCTTCTATGGCTGGCCCTACAGCTATTACGGGCAGCATGTGGATGAACGCGTACAACCGCAGGATGCAAAGCTGGTGGCCAGCGCGATTGCGCCGGACTATGCGGTGGGGCCGCACACCGCCTCGCTGGGGCTGGCGTTTACCGTGCCGAACGCCTTGCCGGCGCCATTCGACCAGGGCGCGTTCATCGGCCAGCACGGCTCATGGAACCGCAAGCCGCACAGTGGCTACAAGGTGATCTTCGTGCCGTTCAGCACGGCAGGCAAACCGTCGGGCAAGCCCATTGATCTGCTGACCGGGTTTCTCGACGAGGACGGCAAGGCCATGGGGCGCCCAGTCGGTGTGGTGAACGATCAGCGTGGCGGGGTGCTGGTGGCCGACGATGTGGGCAATGTGATCTGGCGGGTAAGCAAGGCGCAGTAGCACTGCGCTGACGTGTTCGCCGGCAAGGTCGGCTCCTGCTGGAGCCGGCTTTGCAGGCCACGCTGTCAGGGATTGCGCGCCAGGTGCGCCGGCTGCAGCACGCGCTTGGCGTTGAGGTAGGTCTTCTGCCAGTAGCTGTTGGACAGGTAGTCCAGGCGCACCGTACCGCCCGTTGACGGTGCATGCACGAAACGCCCCTCGCCCACGTAGATACCGGCATGGCTTACCTGGGTGCCGCCATTGGTGGCGAAGAACACCAGGTCGCCCGACTGCAACGCACCCTTGTCGATGTCCGGGGCACGAATGCCGATCATCTCGCGGGTTGAGCGCGGCAGGGCGATACCCGCCGCGTCCCGGTACACGTAGCCAATCAGCCCGCTGCAATCGAACCCCGAGTCCGGGGTATTGCCGCCCCAGCGGTAAGGCGTGCCCACCAGGCCCAGGGCCCGGAACAGCACATCCTCGGCCACTGGCGAGAAATACACCTGGGGCGCCATCACCTTCGGCTCGACCACCTGAGGTTTCTGCGGGGCATGGCTGGAGCAGGCACCCAGCAGGGCCGCCAGGGAAAGTACAGCAACGCGCGCGAGTATCGACATAGTCAGAACATCCTGTCTGAAGCCGCCCGACCCCAAGTCGGAAATAGGTGAGAAATTAGATTAGACGTTTTCTGTAAACACGCACGGCGGCGAGCTTTTCAGCTACGCCGCCGTGCGGGACATCACGCGCAGACTCAGTTACGCGACAGGGTAGTCGGTGCCATGGCCAGCGCGCGCTTGGCTTCGATGAAGGTCTTGCTCCAGTAGCGGTCACCGAGATTGTCGATGCGCACGCCACCGCTGCGGCGGCTGCTGGAGTGGATGAACTGATCGTCGCCCAGATAGATGCCGGCGTGGCTGACGCGGCCGCGACCATTGGTGCTGAAGAACAGCAGGTCGCCTGGCTTGAGCTTGTTGCGCGCAACCAGCGGGGCTTTCACGTTGATCATTTCGCGGGTGGAGCGCGGCAGGTTCATGCCGGCCTCTTCGCGGAACAGGTAGCCGATGAAGCCGCTGCAGTCGAAGCCGGATTTCTCCGAGGTGCCGCCGAAACGGTAGCGGGTACCGATCAGGGACATGCCACGTTCGAGAATGTTGTCGGCCAGGGCTGGCAGTTCGTAGGGCTTGGTGCTGGAGGAGAACGCTTCCAGGTCCTGCTCGGTGGCCAGCTCTTCTTCGAACACCGACGCGGCGGTGGAAGGCTTGGCGGCAGCCTGGGCAGCAACTGGAGCGGGAGCCTGCTGGTGGGTGACGGGACCGGTGGTCGCGCAGCCGAACAGCAAGGTCACAAGTGCGAGGGGCACGAGGGGTGCGAAGCGATTTAGCATGGGCACGACCGTGGCTTGAATTTGATGAAGCCGAGACTATGCCTTCTATCGGATCGATTTGCAAATTCAATCGAAAAAAATGTGACTTTTATGTGCCGAGGCTCTGGGCCGGCCCTACCAGCCCAATGTCTCTTTCAAAAACGGGATGGTCAGCTTGCGCTGCGCCTGCAGTGAAGCCTGGTCGAGGCGTTCGAGCAGGTCGAACAGTGCGCTCATGCTGCGCGTGCCTCGGGTCAGGATGAAATGCCCGACTTCGTCGGTGAGGTGCAGGCCCCGGCGCGAGGCGCGCAATTGCAGGGCACGCAGCTTGTCTTCATCCGACAGGGCGCGCATCTGGAAGATCAGCGCCAGGGTCAGGCGCGACTTCAGGTCGGCCAGCTTGATCGGCAATTCCCGTGGGGAGCTGGACGCTGCCAGCAGCAAGCGGCGGCCGCTGTCGCGCAGGCGGTTGAACAGGTGGAACATGGCCTCTTCCCAGTCCGGCTTGCCGGCAATCACATGCAGGTCGTCCAGGCACACCAGTTCGTACTGTTCCAGGTTGTCGAGCAGTTCCACGCCGCGATCGAGCAGTTGCGCCAGAGGCAGGTACACCGCAGGCTCGCCCAGTTGCTCGAAGCGCAGGCACGCGGCCTGCAGCAGGTGGGTACGCCCTACGCCCTGCTTGCCCCACAGGTAGATCAGGCTTTCGGTCCAGCCGGCGTCGGCTTCGCAGAGTCGCTCGACGTAGCCCAATGCGGCGGCGTTGGCACCCGGATAGTAGTTGATGAAGGTGGCGTCATCACGCAGACGCACACCCAGGGGCAACTGGATCGGTTTCATGCTGGCTGGGCAGTCCCGAGGAACCGCAAGGGGCCTTTGGTGAAAAGTCCGCAAAGTCTATACCCGTGACGCCAACCGCACAATGCGTTAGCAAAATCAAAGGCTTGCGCGGCATATGGGGCAGGCATGGGTCAATCCTCCAGCAGTTCCTCTGCACTCAGGCGAAACAGCTCCACGGTGTTGATGCTCGCCCCTTCGAGCGAGCCTTCCTTATCCAGTACCTGGTTGGCCGCGTTCATCTCCGAACTGCGCCCGGCAACGCGCTGGAAGGTGCTGCGCGGTAGTGCGGCGCTCCAGCCATTCTCGAAGGTGTTGTAGGCCAGGGTCAGCGCCGCGGTGAAGTAGTGCTGATTGGCGACCGGGATCCGCACCGCATTGTCGTCCTGGTCATAGGCCGTGAAATGACTGGGCAGCGCCTTGAGCCCCAGACGCTTGAGCACCACCCAGGAAAATGCCGAGGGTACGAACATCGTGAGCTTCTCGGCCCCGTGCCGCGAGTAGCCCTGCTGCTGCAGGGCCGCTGCCACCTCATCCTCGTCGAGGTCATCGGCCAGCAGCGGCAATGCATCCATCACGCCTGCCAATGCACAGGCGTGGTCGGTTTCATGTTCCATCACTCAGGGTGTCCTTCAAAGGTCCGGGTCGATTTCACCAGCATACATGTCCGACTCTTTATAGAGGTCGTGCATGTGCCGCAGCAACACCATGATCACCGCCGCCACCGGCAGCGCCAGCAGCACCCCGGTGAACCCGAACAGCTCGCCGCCGGCCAGGATCGCGAAGATCACCGCCACCGGGTGCAGACCGATGCGGTCGCCCACCAGCAACGGCGTGAGCACCATGCCTTCAAGCGCCTGGCCCACCATGAACACCGCGACGATGCCCAGCATCGGGTACAGGTCGCCGCCGAACTGGAACATGCCGGCGATCAATGCCGCGCCGATGCCGATGATGAAACCCATGTACGGCACGATGGCCGCAAGCCCGGCCATGATACCGATCAGCAGGCCCAGTTCGAGGCCCACCAGCATCAACCCGGCGGCGTAGATCACCCCCAGCGCCAGCATCACCAGCAACTGCCCGCGCACGAACGCACCGAGCACCTCGTGGCATTCCAGGGCCAGCGACACCACCTGCTCTTCGCGCTGGCGCGGCAACAGGCGGCGCAGCTTGGCCATCATCAGGTCCCAGTCGCGCAGCAGGTAGAAGCCCACCACCGGGATCAGCACCATGTTGGCCAACCAGCCGATCAGCGCCAGCCCGGACGCGGTAGCCTGGCTGAGCACGATGCCGACGATGTCGGTGGTCTGGCCCATGTGCTCGCTGATCGCCGACTTGATCTTGTCGAACTTCCAAAAGCCATCGGCCAGCCCCAGGCGCGTCTGCACCCACGGCAGCGCCACGTGCTGCAACCAGTCGAGCATCTGTGGTGCCAGCTCGTACAGGCGCACCAACTGCTTGGCCAGCATCGGGATCAGCACCAGCAGCATCGCCATGAACACCAGGGTGAACAGGGCGAACACCACCACCACGCCCCAGGTGCGTGACAGCCCGGCGCGCTCCAGCCGGTCCACCAGCGGGTCGGCCAGGTACGCCAGGCCGATACCTATAAGGAAGGGCGAGAGGATCCCGTGCAAGAAGTACAGCAGCGTGCCGATTACCAGCACTCCCAACACCCATACCCAACGGCGTGTATCCATCATTCAGTCACGCTCCCTGCCAACGAAACCGCAAACCGGTGAACGGTGCGGGCGCAGCCACCTGGGCCTCGCCTGGGGCTGCGGGTGCGACCGGCGCAGGGGCGGCGGCCTCTGCCGGCACCTCCTGCAGCCTGGCCAGGCCCAGTTGCGCACGCACCTGTTCGGGGGTGCCGCTGACGGTGTAGGTCAGGGTATCGCCGTCCACATAGGTCAGGCGCCCGCCCAGCGGCTCAAGGGTCTGCAAAAGCTGCGCATAGCGCTCCAGGGTCATGCCCTGCACCTGTATCTGGTTTTCGCCACCGGTGCCCGGCCGCGCGACAAAGCGCGGCGCCAGGCGCGTGCTGACGGCCAGCATCACCGCGTCGGCCAGGGCGGCCTGATCGGCGCCTTCGACCTTGCCCTGCTCACGCTGGTCGCCCAGCCACAGGCGCCAGGTGCCCTGCCATTTGCCCTCGCCCTCGGTGGCATGCACCGCCAGCAACGCATCGGCCGCGTAGCGCTCGGAGGCCTCGCGCAGGGGCGCGGGGTCGGTGCCTTCGAGGTTCTTGGCAGTGGCCACCAGTTGCTCGTTCAGGTCGCCCATGGGCAGGCGCAGCGGCAAGCCACGGTGTTGCGCGGCGCGGCGCAGCGGTTCAGCGCTGCTCTGGCCATCGCCCACCAGGCTCGAACCGCCCACGCTGTCGTTCAACCACCAGCCGAGGATGGCCGGCCGGTTGCTGCCCCACAGGGCCAGCCCGGCCTGGCGCAGCGCCCGGTCGGTGCTGCCGGGGTCGAAATCCACCAGCACGGTTTCCGGCGGGCCGGCCTCGAAACCGAACTGGCTGATGATTTGCTGCGGGTCCTTGCGTAGCCCTGCCAGGCCCGCACTCTGCGGCGCCTTGGGGTCGCCCGTGAGGCGCACCACCAGGGTACTCAGGGCATTCTGGGTGGCCTGGGCGCGGGGTTCGGTGCCCTCGCCGCTGACCGGCTCGCGCACCTGATAAAGGCCAGTGAGGGTTTCGGCCTGAACGCTCAGGCCAAACAGGGCAAGGCAGCCAACGGCCAGGTATGAACGCAAACGCATGGAGGATTCCTGTCCAGGTAAATAGAAAGCGCGGTCAGTGAAAAGTGAAGCTCTGACCACCCCCGCGGGTAAAACATTCAGCCCTGCGGTCAAATTTCATTACCTATACCTTATACAGCCCATGGCGCGGCAACCAGCGGCCATACCGAATCAATGTTTTTATGTCGAATGAGGCCCTGCCCGTCGGCCTGAGGATGGCCGCTACCGGGTAACCCTGATAAAATCGCGCGCCTTCGCAGACCGGCGACGCTCAGGCAGCAGGAAAACCCTCGCAATGCCTGGCAGGTGCCGGTCGATTCCCCCGAATCCCTCCCCCTAAAGGCCTGGATCATGAGCAAGCAACCCTCCCTGAGCTACAAGGACGCCGGTGTAGACATCGACGCCGGTGAAGCATTGGTCGAACGCATCAAAGGCGTCGCCAAGCGCACGGCGCGCCCGGAAGTCATGGGCGGCCTGGGGGGCTTCGGCGCCCTCTGCGAAATTCCGGCCGGCTACAAGCAGCCGGTGCTGGTTTCGGGCACCGACGGCGTGGGCACCAAGCTGCGCCTGGCACTGAACCTGAACAAGCACGACACCATCGGCCAGGACCTGGTCGCCATGTGCGTCAACGACCTGGTGGTGTGCGGCGCCGAGCCGCTGTTCTTCCTCGACTACTACGCCACCGGCAAGCTCAACGTCGACACCGCGGCTGACGTGGTCACCGGCATCGGCGCCGGCTGCGAACTGGCAGGCTGCTCGCTGGTAGGCGGCGAAACCGCTGAAATGCCGGGCATGTACGAAGGCGAAGACTACGACCTGGCCGGCTTCTGCGTCGGCGTGGTGGAAAAGGCCGAGATCATCGACGGCTCCAAGGTGGCTGCCGGTGACGCCCTGATCGCCCTGCCATCGTCGGGCCCGCACTCCAACGGTTACTCGCTGATCCGCAAGATCATCGAAGTGGCCGGCGCCGACATCCAGAACGTCCAGCTCGACGGCAAGCCGCTGACCGAACTGCTGATGGCCCCGACCCGCATCTACGTCAAGCCGCTGCTCAAGCTGATCAAGGACACCGGCGCGGTCAAGGCCATGGCCCACATCACCGGTGGCGGCCTGCTCGACAACATCCCGCGCGTGCTGCCAAAAGGCGCCCAGGCCGTGGTCGACGTGGCCAGCTGGCAGCGCCCGGCGGTATTCGACTGGCTGCAGCAGCAGGGCAACGTCGACGAGACCGAAATGCACCGCGTACTCAACTGCGGCGTGGGCATGGTGATCTGCGTGGGTCAGGATCAGGTCGACAACGCCCTGAACGTGTTGCGCGAAGCCGGCGAGCAGCCTTGGGTGATCGGCCAGATCGCCACCGCTGCCGAAGGCGCCGCCCAGGTCGAGCTGAAGAACCTCAAGGCGCACTGATGCCGAGCACGTCTTGTGATGTAGTGGTGCTGCTTTCCGGCACCGGCAGCAACCTGCAGGCCCTGATCGACAGTACCCGCACCGGCGACAGCCCGGTGCGGATCCGCGCGGTGATCTCCAACCGCGCCGATGCCTACGGCCTGCAGCGCGCCCGCGATGCGGGCATCGACACCGCCGTGCTCGACCACAAGGCCTTCGACGGCCGCGAGGCCTTCGACGCGGCGCTGGTCGAGCTGATCGACGGCTTTGCCCCGCAGCTGGTGGTGCTGGCCGGCTTCATGCGTATCCTCAGTGCCGGTTTCGTGCGCCATTACCACGGCCGCCTGCTCAATATCCACCCTTCCCTGCTGCCCAAGTACAAGGGCCTGCATACCCACCAGCGGGCGCTGGAAGCCGGGGATGCCGAGCATGGCTGCAGTGTGCACTTCGTCACCGAGGAACTCGATGGCGGGCCACTGGTCGTACAGGCTGTGATACCGGTAGTCTCGGATGACACGCCGGCGCAACTGGCCCAGAGGGTTCACAGCCAGGAACACCTGATTTATCCGCTGGCGGTGCGCTGGTTCGCCGAAGGCCGTTTGCGCCTTGGCGAGCACGGTGCTCTACTGGATGGCCAGCCCTTGGCGGCCAGCGGCCACTTGATTCGACCCTAGGAGATTTTATGCGTCGTGCCCTGCTCTTCGCACTTGCCGTGCTTGCACTGCCGCTTCAGGCAGCCGATCTGAAGCCTTTTTCGGCCAGCTACACCGCCGACTGGAAGCAACTGCCCATGAGCGGCACCGCCGAGCGCAGCCTGGCCAAGAACGCCAACGGGACCTGGAGCCTCAACTTCAAGGCCTCGATGATGATTGCCAGCCTGACCGAACAAAGTACCCTGCGCCTGGACAAGGACACCCTGCTCCCGCAGACCTACCACTTCGAACGTGGCGGCCTGGGCAAGGCCAAGAAGGTCGACCTGGACTTCGACTGGTCGAGCAAGAAGATCACCGGCTCCGACCGTGGCGACGCGGTCAACCTGCCGCTCAACCGCGGCGTGCTGGACAAGTCGTCCTACCAGCTGGCCCTGCAGCATGACGTGGCAGCCGGCAAGAAGAGCATGACCTACCAGGTGGTGGATGGCGACGAGATCGACACCTACGACTTCCGCGTGCTGGGTACCGAGAAGGTCAGCACCAAGACCGGCCAGGTCGATGCGATCAAGGTCGAGCGCGTGCGCGACCCGAGCCAGAGCAAGCGCGTCACCGAGCTGTGGTTCGCCAAGGACTGGGACTACCTGCTGGTGCAACTGCGCCAGGTCGAGACCGACGGCAAGGAGTACGTGATCGTGCTGCAGGACGGCACGGTCGACGGCAAGTCGGTCAAGGGCAGCTGACAGGCCGCTAGCGTGCATTACCCGAAACCCCGCCTTGTGCGGGGTTTTGTTTTTGTGGCGTGGCCCTCCCTGCAGACACCAGCCTTGCTGGCGAAGGAGTCGCCTCGACCGTGCGGCATGAAAGATGTTTCATGCGCCAAGCATTTACTTAGGCTGCTAACAAATTCTATAAAAGAGACCTGCGACACGGTGCCGCAGTTAACTGGATTTGGAGTTAGCAGATGACTGTCAAAGTAACTGAGCGCGATGAATCGAAACTGTCCCACGAAGGCCTGGCCGCAGGCGTGCGTATCTGGGATGTGCATCAGCAGGACCAGCTGGTCGGCATGTTCCACAACGAACAGGAAGCCCACAGCTACCGGATCGAACTGGAGTACCTCGAAGCCAAGCGCCAACCCCAGTAATTCCCCGTCTTCAGAAACAGCAAACCCCGCCGAGGCGGGGTTTGTCGTGTCTAGCCCAGCAGGCTTACCACATCAGGTCATCCGGGATGACGTAGGCGGCGTACGGGTCGTCCGCATCCGGCGCTTCGACCTGGGTGTTGAGCAGCACGATGCGCTGCGGGTCGCGCTCCTGGATCTTCAGCGCGGCCTCGCGCGGGATCACCTCGTAGCCACCGCCATGCTGCACGATCGCCAGCGAGCCGCTGCTCAGCTTGCTGCGCATCAACGCGTTGACCGACAGGCGCTTGACCTTCTTGTCGTCGACGAAGTTGTAGTAGTCCTCGGTGGTCAGCTTGGGCAGGCGCGACACCTCGATCAACTGCTTGACCTGGGCGGCACGGGCCTTCTGCTCGGCCTTTTCCTGCTGCTGGCGGTTGAGCTCCTGGTCACGCTTGGCCTTCTCGGCCATGGCTTCCTTGGCCAGGCGCTGCTGGGTGTCGTCGACTTCGACCTGGCCTTTGTGCTCCAGGCGTTTCTGTTTCTTCTGTTCTTTGCTGACCTGCTTGACCTGCTTCTGGTTGACCAGGCCGGCTTTGAGCAGTTGGTCACGAAGGGAAAGGCTCATCGGTGTTCACTCACTTATGCAACAGCTCAGCCGCAGCTGGGCAGGTTCTTTTCCTGACGTTTGGCTTCGCCCCAGAGCGCGTCCAAGTCTTCGAGGGTGCAATCTTCAATCGGACGCCCCATGTCGCGCAATGCCTGTTCGATAAAACGGAAACGTCGTTCGAACTTGCGATTGGCACCACGCAGGGCGTTTTCCGGGTCCAGCTTGAGGTGACGGGCCAGGTTGACGGTGGCGAACAGCAAATCGCCCACCTCGTCGGCCAGCGCCGCCGGGTCGTTGTCGGCCATGGCCTGGAGTACTTCGTCCAGCTCCTCGCGCACCTTGTCCAGCACCGGCAACGGGTCGTCCCAGTCGAATCCGACCTGGGCCGCACGCTTTTGCAGTTTGGCCGCACGCGACAGGGCCGGCAAGGCCGCCGGCACGTCGTCGAGCAGCGACAGTTGTTCGGGCTCGCCCTTTTCGGCGCGCTCCTGGGCCTTGATCTCTTCCCAGCGCTGCTTGACCTGTTCTTCATCGAGCCGTGGCAGGTCCAGCGGCGCATGGAGCTCGCCGGTGGGGAATACGTGCGGGTGGCGACGGATCAGCTTGCGGGTGATGCTGTCGATCACCCCGGCGAATTCGAAACGGCCCTCTTCACGGGCCAGCTGGGCGTAATACACCACCTGGAACAGCAGGTCGCCCAGTTCGCCCTGCAAGTGTTCGAAGTCGCTGCGCTCGATGGCGTCGGCCACCTCGTAGGCTTCTTCGAGGGTGTGCGGGATGATCGTGGCGTAGGTCTGCCTGAGGTCCCACGGGCAGCCGTACTGCGGGTCGCGCAGGCGGGCCATGAGGTGGAGCAGGTCGTCTAGGGTGTACATCGTGTGCTCTCTGTTCGGCAGGTCTGGCCTCATCGCGGGTCAAGCCCGCTCCCACAAGGATCCTGCAGGAGCGGGCCTGCCCGCAATGGCGCCCTCAAGGCGTACGGTTGCGCCGCGTCTCGATGATGTTGGGCAACTGCGAAATGCGCCCCAGCAAGCGCCCCAGGGCGTCCAGGCCCGGGATCTCGATGGTCAGCGACATCAGCGCGGTGTTGTCCTCCTTGTTCGAACGGGTATTCACCGCCAGCACGTTGATGCGCTCGTTGAGCAGCACCTGCGACACGTCACGCAGCAGGCCCGGGCGGTCATACGCACGCACGATGATGTCCACCGGGTAGGTCTGCACCGGCACCGGGCCCCAGCTGACCTGGATGATGCGCTCCGGCTCGCGACCGGCCAGTTGCAGCACCGAGGCGCAGTCCTGGCGGTGAATGGTCACCCCACGACCCACGGTGATGTAGCCGACGATGGCATCGCCCGGCAGCGGCTGGCAGCACCCGGCCATCTGCGTCAGCAGGTTGCCAACGCCCTGGATCTGGATATCCCCGCGCTTGCCCGGCTTGTAGCCGGTGGCCTTGCGCGGCACCAGCTCGATGTGGTCGATGCGGTCCGGCTCCACCAGTTGCTGCGCGGCGTTGACCAGGTGCGCCAGGCGCAGGTCGCCGGCGCCCAGCGAGGCGAACATGTCTTCGGCAGTCTTGAGGTTGGCCTTTTCGGCCAGGCGCTCGAAGTCCACCTGCGGCAGGCCCAGACGGTTGAGTTCGCGCTCGAGCAGGGTCTTGCCGGCGGCGACGTTCTGGTCGCGGGCCTGCAGCTTGAACCAGTGCACGATCTTGGCCCGCGCCCGCGAGGTGGTGACGTAGCCCAGGTTCGAGTTCAGCCAGTCGCGGCTCGGGTTGCCGTGCTTGCTGGTGATGATCTCCACCTGCTCGCCGGTCTGCAGGCTGTAGTTGAGCGGCACGATGCGCCCGTTGATCTTGGCGCCCCGGCAGTTGTGGCCGATCTCGGTGTGCACGCGGTAGGCGAAGTCCAGCGGCGTGGCGCCCTTGGGCAGGTCGATGGCGTGGCCGTCGGGGGTGAACACGTACACCCGGTCCGGCTCGATATCCACGCGCAGCTGTTCGGCCAGGCCGCCGATGTCCCCCAGTTCCTCGTGCCATTCCAGCACCTGGCGCAGCCACGAGATCTTCTCCTCGTAGTGGTTGGAGCTGGGCTTGACGTCGGTGCCCTTGTAGCGCCAGTGCGCGCAAACGCCCAGTTCGGCCTCCTCGTGCATGGCATGGGTGCGGATCTGCACCTCCAGCACCTTGCCCTCGGGGCCGATCACCGCGGTGTGCAGCGAGCGGTAGCCGTTCTCCTTGGGGTTGGCGATGTAGTCGTCGAACTCCTTGGGGATGTGCCGCCACAGGGTATGCACGATGCCCAGCGCGGTGTAGCAGTCGCGCATCTCGGGCACCAGCACGCGCACGGCGCGCACGTCGTAGATCTGGCTGAACTCCAGGCCCTTGCGCTGCATCTTGCGCCAGATCGAATAGATATGTTTGGCCCGGCCGCTGATATCGGCCTTGACGCCCGTGGCCAGCAGCTCGTTCTGCAGCTGGTTCATCACGTCGCTGATGAAGCGCTCGCGGTCGAGCCGGCGCTCGTGCAGCAGCTTGGCGATCTGTTTGTACTGATCGGGTTCCAGGTAGCGGAACGAGAGGTCTTCGAGCTCCCATTTGATGTGGCCGATGCCCAGGCGGTGGGCCAGCGGCGCGTAGATGTCGAACACCTCGCGGGCCACGCGGTTGCGCTTCTCGTCGTCGGCGCCCTTCACCGCACGAATGGCGCAGGTTCGTTCGGCCAGCTTGATCAGCGCCACGCGCACGTCGTCGACCATCGCCACGAGCATCTTGCGCAGGTTCTCGACCTGCGCCTGCGAGCCCAGCACCAGCGAATGGCGCGGGCTGAGGCTGGCACTGATGGCCGCCATGCGCAGCACGCCGTCGATCAGCTTGGACACCACCGGGCCGAAACGCTGGCCCACCTCGGCCAGGGTCACCTTGCCTTCACGCACCGCACGGTAGATGACCGCCGCCACGAGGGAGTCCTGGTCGAGCTTGAGGTCGGCGAGAATCTCGGCGATCTCCAGGCCCGCCTGGAAGCTCGAGGTACCGTCGGCCCAGGAATGCTTGGCCGGGTTACCTTTTTTCTCTATATCCTGAGCGAACTCGCAGGCCGCCTTGAGGGCTTCCCGGTCCAGCGCCAGGTCGACGCTGACCACATGATCCAGCCATGCTTCGAGATTGATACTGCCGTCGGTGTTGACCGGCTGGTGCACTCTCACCTGTACCATCTTTGTTTACCTTTCCCTACAGCGCATGCTCATGCGCTTGAAAACACGGGTGTCGCCCCTGCCAGATCGAAGGGGCTACACCGGGCGGGCCAGCGTCGCTAACCCACCTCGAATAACGCCATGGCCTCGACATGCGCAGTCTGCGGAAACATGTCGAGGATCCCGGCACATTTTAACCGGTACCCCTGCTTGACCAGCTCGACGGTGTCGCGGGCCAGCGTCGCCGGGTTGCACGACACGTAGACCAGACGTCGGGCGCCAAGTGCGGCGATGTTGCGCACCACCTCGAAGGCACCGTCGCGCGGTGGGTCCAAGAGTACCGCACAAAAGCCTCCTGCCGCCCAGCCTGAAGTCGCCAGAGGCTGGGATAAATCGGCCTGAAAAAACTGCGTGTTATGCAGTTTGTTGCGTTGGGCATTGGCCGCGGCCCGATCGACCATGGCCTGCACCCCTTCCACCGCCACCACTTCGCGGGCCTGCCGGGCCAGCGGCAGGGCAAAGTTGCCAAGGCCGCAGAACAGGTCCAGTACACGCTCGTCGGCCTGTGGCGCAAGCCATGCCAGGGCCTGCTCGATCATCGCGGTGTTGACCTGGGCATTGACCTGCACGAAGTCACCTGGCCTGTAGGCCAATTCCAGATTCCACGGTTCCAGGGTAAACCCTAGCGTGTCCGCTGGATTGGCCGGGGCCGGTTGCCCCTCACCTTGTAACCAGAGTTGTACACCCGCCTCGCTGCAGAACGCCTGCAAACGTGCCAGGTCGGCCTCGACCAGTGGCGCGGTATGGCGCAGCAGCAGTGCCAGGGCGGTGCCGCTGAACAGCTCCACGTGCCCCACCACCTGTGGCTTGCTCAGGCTCTGCAACAGCAGCGGCAGGTGACGCAGTATCGACTGCAAGGGTTGTACCAGCACCGGGCAGTCGTCGATGGCGACGATGTCCTGGCTGGCTTCGGCGCGAAAGCCCACGTCGAGCTTCCGGGCCTTGGCGTCCCAGCGCACCGCCACGCGGGCGCGCCGGCGGTAACCGAATTCGGGGCCGGACAACGGCGCGGCCCACTGCTCGGGCACCACGCCGGCGACCCGCTGCAACTGCTCGGCCAGCAGGCGCTGCTTGAGTTCGAGCTGAGCGGCATGGGGCAGGTGCTGCAGGTTGCAGCCGCCACAGCGATCGAAGTGCTTGCACGGCGCCGGGCGCCGCGCCTCGCTGGCGCTGAACACACGCTCCAGGCGTGCCTCGACCACCTTGCCGTGGGCATTGAGTACCCGTGCCTCGACCTCTTCACCGGCCAGGGCGCCGCTAACGAACCAGGTGCGCCCTTCGAAGAAGGCGATGCCGCGGCCGTCACCGGCCAGGCGCTCGATGCTCAGGCGCTGCTTCTTGCCCGTTGGCACCTGGGGCGCACGGGTACCACCGGTCGGCTGGAAGCGCAGACCGCCATTGCGTTTGGCCTTGGACATCAGTTGGCCGCGTCGAAGATGCCGGTCGACAGGTAACGGTCGCCACGGTCACAGATGATCGCCACCATTACCGCGTTTTCCAGCTCGCGCGACAGGCGCAGCATGGCCGCCACCGCACCACCGGAGGACACGCCACAGAAAATGCCCTCTTCGCGGGCCAGCCGGCGGGTGGTTTCTTCGGCTTCGCTCTGGGCCATGTCGACCACACGGTCGACGCGGCTGGCGTCAAAGATCTTCGGCAGGTACTCGTGGGGCCAGCGGCGGATCCCGGGGATCGCCGAGCCTTCCATCGGTTGCAGGCCGACGATCTGCACGTTGGGGTTCTGCTCCTTGAGGTAGCGCGAGCAGCCCATGATGGTGCCCGTGGTGCCCATGGAGCTGACGAAATGGGTGATGCTGCCGCCGGTCTGCTGCCAGATTTCCGGGCCGGTGCTGACGTAGTGGGCTTCGGGGTTGTCACCGTTGCCGAACTGGTCGAGCACCTGGCCACGGCCTTCGGCCTGCAGGCGCTCGGCGAGGTCGCGGGCGCCCTCCATGCCTTCTTCCTTGCTGACCAGGATCAGCTCGGCGCCGTAGGCGGTCATGGCAGCCTTGCGTTCGGCGCTGGAGTTGTCGGGCATGATCAGGATCATCTTGTAGCCCTTGATCGCCGCTGCCATCGCCAGGGCGATACCGGTGTTGCCGGAGGTCGCCTCGATCAGCGTGGCGCCTGGCTTGATCTGCCCGCGCAGTTCGGCACGGGTGATCATCGACAACGCCGGCCGGTCCTTGACCGAGCCTGCCGGATTGTTGCCTTCGAGCTTGAGCAGGAGGGTATTGCTGGTCTCGCCGGCCATGCGCTGCAGGCGAACCAGGGGCGTGTTGCCGACGCAATCGGCGATGGTAGGGTACTGCAAGGTCATGGCGTATTTCGCAATCCAGACTGCGGGGGCGCCTATCATACCGGCAAACGGCTTTGGCCCATATCACGCAATGGTTGAGGGTTATAGCCGAGGGATATAAGCAGCCCGCGCGCAGCAACTTGAAACGGTGGTGGTGCATTGGCCGGCAAGGCCGGCACCTACAGCCGCAGCGGTGCTAGATCACCGCCGGCAGCTGCATGTTCACCCGCAAGCCCTTGGCGTTGTTCTGCGCCCACAGCTGCCCGCTCTGACGCTGCAGGGCATTGCGCGCAATGCTCAGGCCCAGGCCGAAGCCGCCGTTCCCCGGCCGCGAGTCGTCCAGGCGGGTGAACGGCGCGAAGATGTGTTCCAGCTGCGCCTCGTCCACGCCTCCGCCTTCGTCCTCCAGCCACAGCAGCCACTGGCCCCCCTGGCGGCTTCCCGCCAGGCGTATCACCCCGCCCGGCGGCGAGTGGCGAATGGCATTGCGCAGAATGTTCTCCAACGCCTGGGCCAGGCTGTTGAGGTTGCCCTGCACCCAGCAGTCGGCCCCCAGCGTGCACACCAGTTGCTCCCGCGGCCAGCCACTTTCGAAGCAGGCATCCTCCGCCAGCATCTCCCACAACGCCTGCACCTGGATCGGTTCGCTGACCAACTGCGTGCGCTCGGCGTCCAGCCAGGCCAGTTGCAGGGCGTCTTCCACCAGGCGCTGCATGTTGTCCACTTCCCGGCCCAGGCGTTCGCGCAGCGCCTCCAGGTCGGTCTCGCCCTCGCTGGCCACCCGCAGGCGGCTCAGCGGCGTGCGCATTTCATGGGACAGGTCGCGCAGCAACTGCTGCTGCAGGGCCACCGTGCCCTGCAGGCGCTCGGCCATGTCGTCGAAGGCGCGCCCCAGCTCGCCGAACTCGTCCTTGCGGCTGGTGGTGTCGCTGGCCACCCGCGCGGTGAGCCGGTCGGCGCGCCAGGCATTGGCCTGCTCGCGCAACTGGCTCAGCGGGCGAATCAGCATGCGATACAGGCCCACGCAGAACACCAGGGTCAGCAAGCCGGGGATCAGGCCGTTGGTGACCATTCGCCAGAACAGCATGTTCAGGCGCCCCGGCATCAGCCGCTGCGGCAGTTCGATCACCAGGCTGCCCAGGCTGGAGTCGTCCGGGAACGGCACGAGCATCCATGGCGAGCGCGCCGAATGCCGGCTTACCGGCCAGTCGGTGCCGCGCAGAAACGTCAGGCGCTGGCTCTGGGCGTCGGTCAGCGGCACGCTGCCCAGCGATTGCAGGTCGCTGCCGATCACGCCCACGAAACCGCGCTCGCGCTCGTGCATCTGCGTCAGCCACGCATCCACGCCGGCCTGCCCGCCGCGGCGCACGGCGTTTTCGGCCTCGCGGGCGTAGTCTTCCAGGGTGGCGCGCGCCTTGGGCGACAGGTAGGCGTTGCGGATCTCCATGTGCCGGCCCCACTGCCAGCTCAGGGCAATCATCAGCAGGCAGAACACCACCAGCAGCAAGGCCAGCTTCCAGAACAGGGAATGACGGCTGAGCACCTACAGGTCCTCGCTGGCGCTGAGCACATAGCCCTTGCCCCACACCGTGCGCACCTGGCGCTCCAGGTAACCGATGGCCTTGAGCTTGCGGCGGATCTGGCTCACGTGCATGTCCAGGCTGCGGTCATGCCGGGCATAGCCGCGCTGCAATACGTGCTGATAAAGGAATGCCTTGCTCAACACCTCTTCATGGCTGCGGTGCAGGGTGTCGAGCAGGCGGTACTCGCTTAAGGTCAGGCCGGCCCGCTGCTGCCCGTGGAGCACATCGCAGGCCAGTTCATCGAACACCAGTTCGCCCGCGGGCGTGCCCTCCCCCGGCTGGTGCCGGCGCTCCAGCGCCACCCGCCGCAGGATCGCCTCGATGCGCACGCGCAGCTCGACCATGCTGAACGGTTTGGGCAGGTAGTCGTCGGCGCCGCGCTGGAAGCCGGTGATGCGATCGCCTTCGGCGCCCAGCGCCGACATCAGGATCACCGGTATCGAGCTCTTCTCGCGCAGCCGCGCCAGGGCATCCAGCCCGTTCAGGCCGGGCAGCAGGATATCCATCAGCACCACATCGAAGCTGCGCTGGCGAGCCATCTGCAGCCCTTCGCGGCCATCGCGGCACCAGGTCACCAGAAACCCGCTGCGCTCGAGCTGCTCGTGCAGGTGGGCACCCAGGACCGGATCGTCCTCGATGGCAAGTATGTTTGAGGCGTTAATGGCGACGGGATTCATTGGCGGGTGCTAGCAATTCTCAATCGCTCGATTATTGAGCATTCCCCCCATGCAAGCAACACGCGCCGACAAAAGCACCTGCGCCTCCTACAATCGACAAAAACAGATACAAATGAGTGCATTAGATACACAGTCGCGGTAATTTTCAGAGTTGGGTCGTCGGAACATGCCGACGAAGGTCCTACAGCGCTAACCGAGCACAGGAGAGTGGGCGTGCTGAATCGATTGGGAATCAGAAGCCGCGTACTGCTGCTCGCCCTGCTCCCGGCCAGCATGATGGCACTGGTGCTGGGTGGTTACTTCACCTGGTTGCAGCAAAGCGAACTGCAGGCCCAGCTGCTGCAACGCGGTCGCATGATCGCCGAGCAACTGGCGCCCCTGGTGGCCCCGGTGCTGGCCCGCAACGATTCGGCGCAGCTCGAGCGCATCGCCGCCGAGGCGCTGGAGCAGGCCGACGTGCGCGCCGTGTCGTTTCTGCACCCCGACCGCAGCCACCTGGCCCACGCCGGCCCGAGCATGCTCAACCAGCAGCCCAGCGGTGGCGGCACCCAGTTGCTGCAACGCAGCGGCAACGATGCCACGCGCTACCTGTTGCCGGTGTTCGGCCGCCATCGCGAGCTGGCCGGCGAACGGGTTCCCGGTGAAGCCGACCGCCTGCTGGGCTGGGTCGAGATCGAGCTGTCCCACGATGGCACGCTGCTGCGCGGCTACCGCAGCCTGTTCGCCAGCCTGCTGCTGATTCTGGTGGGCCTGGGCGCGACCGCCCTGCTGGCGCTGCGCATGAGCCGCACCATCAACGGCCCCATCGGGCAGATCAAGTTCGCGGTCAACCAGCTCAAGGACGGCAACCTCGAACAGCGCCTGCCGAGCCTGGGCAGCCATGAGCTGGATGAACTGGCCAATGGCATCAACCGCATGGCCGAAACCCTGCACAACGCCCATGAAGAGCTGCAGCACAGCATCGACCAGGCCACCGAGGACGTGCGCCAGAACCTTGAGACCATCGAGATCCAGAACATCGAGCTGGACATGGCGCGCAAGGAAGCCCTGGAAGCCAGCCGCATCAAGTCCGAATTCCTGGCCAACATGAGCCACGAGATCCGCACGCCGCTCAACGGCATCCTGGGCTTTACCCACCTGCTGCAGAAAAGCGAACTGACCCCGCGCCAGCTCGACTACCTGGGTACCATCGAAAAATCCGCCGACAGCCTGCTGGGCATCATCAACGAGATCCTCGACTTCTCCAAGATCGAGGCAGGCAAGCTGGTGCTCGACAGCATCCCGTTCAACCTGCGCGACCTGATCCAGGACACCCTGACCATCCTCGCCCCGGCGGCCCACGCCAAGCAGCTCGAACTGGTCAGCCTGGTGTACCGCGACACCCCGCTGTCGCTGGTGGGCGACCCGCTGCGGCTCAAGCAGATCCTCACCAACCTGGTGAGCAACGCGATCAAGTTCACCCGCGAAGGCACCATCGTTGCCCGCGCCATGCTCGATGACGAGACCGAAGACAGCGTGCAGTTGCGCATCTGCGTGCAGGACACCGGCATCGGCCTGTCCAGCCAGGATGTGCGTGCCCTGTTCCAGGCCTTCAGTCAGGCCGACAACTCGCTGTCGCGCCAGCCCGGCGGCACCGGCCTGGGGCTGGTGATCTCCAAGCGCCTGATCGAACAGATGGGCGGCGAGATCGGCGTCGACAGTACCCCGGGCGAGGGGTCGCAGTTCTGGATCAGCCTCAACCTGCCCAAGGCCCGCGACGACGCCGAGGACCTGCCACCCCAGGCGCTGCAAGGCCGGCGCATGGCAATCGTGGACGACCACGAGCTGGCCCGCCAGGCATTGGCGCACCAGATGCAGGACTGCGGCCTGGACGTGACCACCTTCACCACCAGCGAGCAGCTGCTCAAGGGCATCGAGGCCGCCTTCCTTGCCGGCCAGCCGTTCGAGCTGGCGATCATGGGGGTCAACCTGCAATCGCTGGCGCCCGAGCGCCTGGGCCAGTACATCCAGCGCCTGGAGCACTTTGCCTGTCAGGCACTGGTGCTGTGCCCCACCACCGAACAGGCGCTGTACCACCCGCACCTGCCCAATGCCCACGGCCAGCTGCACGCCAAGCCTGCGTGTACGCGCAAGGTGCGCCGGGCCCTGCTCGAGCTGGTGCAGCCCAGGCGCACCAGCGGCGAATACAAGATGCCCAGCGGCCAGCGCCAGCCCCGCGTGCTGTGCGTGGACGACAACCCGGCCAACCTGCTGCTGGTGCAGACCCTGCTCGAAGACCTCGGCGCCGATGTGCTGGCGGTGGACAGCGGCCATGCGGCGATCAGCGCAGTGCAGGACGAGCACTTCGACCTGGTGCTGATGGACGTACAGATGCCGGTGATGGACGGGCGCGAATGCACCGAACAGATCCGCCAGTGGGAGGCCACGCGCAGCGCCCCGGCCTTGCCGATCGTGGCCTTGACCGCGCATGCCATGGCCAACGAGAAGCGCGCCCTGCTGCACAGCGGCATGGACGACTACCTGACCAAGCCGATCAGTGAGCGCCAGCTGGCCCAGGTGGTGCTGAAGTGGACCGGCCTGCAACTGGGCAGCCCGACCAACGAGCGCGGCGCCGAACTGCCGGTCGACGGCAACGACCTGAAGGTGCTGGACCCTGAGGAAGGCCTGCGCCTGGCGGCAGGCAAGCCGGACCTGGCCGCCGACATGCTGGCCATGCTGCTGGCTTCGCTGGATGCCGACCGCGACGCGATCCGCTGCGCCCGCGAGGCCGACGACCGCCACGCCACCATCGAGCGCGTGCACCGCCTCAATGGCGCCACGCGCTATTGCGGCGTACCGCAGCTGCGCGCCGCCTGCCAGCGCAGCGAAACCCTGCTCAAGCAGGACGACCCCGAGGCCCAGCGTGCCCTCGACGAACTGGACCAGGCCATCAACCGCCTGACGACCGTGGCCCGCCAGAGCGCCTGATCTCTGGCAAGGCCCGGGCCTTGCCGGTTGGTTACACTGACGGCATCCGACCCTTGGGAACCATGCCATGCAAGCCTTGCTCTTCAGCAGCCAACACTATGACCAGGACAGCTTCAGCAGCGCGCCAGGGGCCACGCAACTGGCGCTGCACTTTCAAGGCGCGCGCCTGACCGAAGACACTGCGGCACTGGCCGAAGGCTACGAGGTAGTGTGCGCGTTCATCAACGACGACCTCTCGGCGCCGGTGCTGAGCCGCCTCAAGGCCGGCGGCACGCGCCTGATCGCGCTGCGCTCGGCCGGCTACAACCATGTCGACCTGGCCGCCGCCAAGCGCCTTGGGCTGACGGTGGTGCGGGTGCCGGCCTACTCGCCGCATGCGGTGGCCGAACACGCCGTGGCACTGATTCTTGCCCTCAATCGCCGCCTGCACCGTGCCTACAACCGCACCCGCGAGGGCGATTTCAGCCTGCACGGGCTGACCGGTTTCGACCTGCACGGCAAGACCGTCGGCGTGGTCGGCACCGGCCAGATCGGCCTGGCGTTTGCGCGGATCATGGCAGGCTTCGGCTGCCAGCTGCTGGCGTACGACCCCTACCCCAACCCCGAGGTGGAGGCGCTGGGTGCACGTTACCTGGACCTGCCGGAGCTGCTGCGCGAATCGCGCATCATCAGCCTGCACTGCCCGCTCACGCCGCAGACCCGGCACCTGATCAACCCGCAGAGCCTGGCCAGCCTGCAGCCGGGCGCCATGCTGATCAATACCGGGCGCGGCGCGCTGGTCGACACACCGGCGCTGATCGACGCGCTCAAGAGCGGCCAGCTCGGCTACCTGGGGCTGGACGTGTACGAGGAGGAGGCGCAGATCTTTTTCGAGGACCGCTCCGACCTGCCGTTGCAGGACGACGTGCTGGCGCGGCTGCTGACCTTCCCCAACGTGATCGTGACCGCGCACCAGGCCTTCCTGACCCGCGAGGCACTGGCGGCGATCGCCGCCACCACGCTGGAGAACATTGCCCGCTGGGCGGCAGGCAATCCGCAGAATCTGGTCGAGGGATGATGCTAGGATACGCGCCATATTTGGAGGACCCATGGTCGAACACGATTTCCGCTACACCCTGTTCAATCCGCAACACACCCTGATCGAATGCCGCTCGCTGGTACCCGGTCGCTATCAGGTCACCGGCAACGGTGGCTCGATCCAGAAAGGCGACGTACTGCTGGTGACCCTCAAGGGCAGCAAGACCCTGTCGATGCGCCTGACGGTCGAGACCGTGCGCCACCTGATCAACCCCACCGGCCAGTGGGTGGCGGTAGCGGCGGGCCCGGTGTTCGGCGAGCTGGCGATTCATGCATGGCAGGTCAACTGCGATGGCTGCCAGGCCACCCTGGACTTCGAATTCGCCGTGGATGCCAAACTGGGCACCAAGGCGCAGAAGCCGGCGGCCGTGGCGCGCATCGCCGAATTGGGTTGGCGCACACAGGGCGACAAGCACCTGTGCCCGAAATGCCAGGAGGCTGCAAAGTGAAACCCGTGATGGTCTGTGCAGCGGTGGTCGCGACCCTGGCCGGTTGCGCAGCCGAGCCGATGAAGCTGCAACAGGAACAGAGCTACGTGCTGGAGTGGATTGGCGAACGTCCGCTGATCGACTACAGCCACCTGACCCTGACGCTGGCCGAGGATGGCAGGGCGTATGGCAATGCCGGCTGCAACCACTGGTTTGCGCCGTATACGCTGGACGGCGAGAAACTCAGCTTTGGCCCGGTGGGCAGCACGCGCAAGCAGTGCGCGCCGGCGCTGATGGAGCAGGAAAAGCGCTTTCTGAAGGCGCTGGAGACCGTGCAACGCTGGGACATCTCGCCGATCGAGCAGGTGCGCTTCTGGCCCGAACAGGGCAAGCCGCTGCGCTTCTGGCCTGAGGAAGGCTGACAGCCCGCATCGCCTGCATCGCGGCCCAGGCCCGCCCCCACAGCGCTGTGGGAGCGGGCTTGACCCGCGATGGGCGCACCGCCGATCAGGCGCCCTTGAGCACCTTGATCTTCTCGGCCAGCCCCTCGGCCGTCTGCTCGCCCATCAACTGCTCACGCACCTTGCCCTTGTCGTCGATGATGTAGGTCACCGGCAGCGCCTCGCTGCGCGGCAGGTCGTAGCGCTCGGCCGGGTCGTCGGCGAGCACGGTGAAGTCGATGCCCAGCGCCTGGCTGGCCTTTTTCAGCTCATCGCCGCGCAAGCCGTCGAAATTCACCCCCAGTACGGTGATCCCCTGCGCCTGCCAGTCCTTGGCGGCTGCGTTCAGTTCGGGGATCTCGGTGCGGCACGGCCCGCACCATTCGGCCCAGTAGTTGAGCACCACCCAGCGCCCTTCGATCTGCTCGGCTTTCACCGCATTGCCGTTCTGGTCGAGGCCGTAGTCCACACCGCATCCGCCGAGCAACAGGCTCGCGGTGATGGCCAGGGCTGCTGCCAATCGCCTTGTCATGGGTCAATCCTTCTTCAAGATTCAGGCAAAATGCCAATTCGCTGCGGTTAGAATAGCCGCCACCCCCTGCCGGATGCGACCCCGAACATGACCGAACTGACCCTGTATCACAACCCGCGCTGCTCCAAGTCCCGTGGCGCGCTGGAATTGCTCGAAGCCCGTGGCCTGACCCCGGAGGTGGTGCGCTACCTGGAAACCCCACCCGACGCCGCCACCCTCAAGGCCCTGCTCGCCAAGCTGGGCATCGGCGCACGCCAGCTGCTGCGCAGTGGCGAAGACGAATACAAGACCCTGGGCCTGGCCGACCCGGCCCTGAGCGACGACCAGTTGATCGACGCCATGGCCCGGCACCCCAAGCTGATCGAACGCCCGATCCTGGTGGCGGGCGACAACGCCGTGATTGGCCGGCCGCCCGAGAAGGTGCTGGAGATTCTGCCGTGAGCGCGCCCTATATCCTGATCCTGTTCTACAGCCGCCACGGCTCCACCAGCGAAATGGCCCGGCAGATTGCCCGTGGCGTCGAACTGGGTGGGCTGGAGGCGCGCCTGCGCACGGTGCCGGCGATTTCCACCGAGTGTGAAGCGGTGGCCCCCGACATCCCCGAGAACGGCGCGCTGTATGCCACCCTCGACGACCTGCGCCATTGCTCGGGCCTGGCCCTGGGCAGCCCGACGCGCTTCGGCAACATGGCCGCGCCGCTCAAGTATTTCATCGACGGCACCAGCAGCCTGTGGCTGAGCGGCGGCCTGGTGGGCAAGCCGGCGGCGGCGTTCACCTCCACGGCCAGCCTGCATGGCGGCCAGGAGTCGACCCTGCTGTCGATGCTGCTGCCGCTGATGCACCACGGCATGCTGATCATGGGGCTGCCCTACAGCGAATCGGCGTTGCTCGACACCCGGGGCGGCGGCACGCCGTATGGCGCCAGCCACCATGCCGGGGCCGATGGCAAGCGCGACCTGGACGCCGACGAGATCGCCCTGTGCCGTGCCCTGGGCCAGCGCCTGGCGAGCACTGCCAAACTGCTGGAGAACGGCCGTGGCTAAGAAGCCCAAGGTGCTGCCGCCGCTGGAGTGGCTGGAGCCACGTGCGCGCGCTACCCGGGTGCTGAGCCTGGTGGCGTTTTTCAGCCTGATGGCGTTGCTGACGGTGAACAACCTGTGGTTCGCCAACCTGCACGGCGCGCGCGTGGGGGTGATCCTGGCCATCGAGCTGGTGCCGTTGCTGCTGGTGCTGCCGGGCATGCTGATGGGCAGTGCACGGGCCCATGCGTGGACGTGCTTTGTGGTGAACCTGTACTTCATCAAGGGCGTGCTGGCCGCGTTCGACCCGGCGCGGGCGCTGCTGGGGTGGCTGGAAGTGGGGATCAGCCTGGTGCTGTTCGTGAGTGCGCTGCTGTTTGTGCGCTGGCGCTTTCAGTATGAGCGGCGGGTGGCAATGTAGGAGCCGGCATTGCCGGCGAAGGGCTGCAACGCAGCCCTGTAGCATCAGACTGAATCGCGTTGCGGCCTTCGCTGGCAAGGCCAGCTCCTACAGGCGATTGCGACACCGTCGTTCTCAATGGTTGACGGTATACGCCAGCATCATCGACAACTGGCACATCGGCCGCCCGCTCTGGGCATGCCACTGGTTGAACGCCTGCTGCACGGTGGCCAGGTCGCGCTGGCTGGTCGGCTGCCGGCCGATCACATCCTGCGCCACCAGCGCCGCCACCACGTCATTGCTCGGCACGAAGGTGTCCTTGCCGACCATGCGCAGAAAACGCGGCGCCGACAGCCCGCCCATCTGGTTGCCCTGCTTGGCCAGGTACTTCCACAGGCCGACGATGTCGGTCACCGGCCAGTCGGCGATCAACGCACCGAAACTGCCCTTCTCCCTGGCCACGTCGAGCATGAACTGCGCATTGCGCGGCACGCTCTTGAGCTTGCCCAGGTGGCGGATGATGCGGGTGTCCTGCATCAGCCGCTCCAGGTGCTCGGCGCCCATCAGCACCACCTTCTCTGGGTCGAAGCCGAAGAACACCTGCTCGAACGCCGGCCACTTGGCGTCCACCAGGCTGTGCTTGAGCCCGGCGCGAAACACCCGCAGGGCCATGGTCGAGAGGTAGCGGTCGTCGCTGATCTGGCGCAGCTGCGCCGGGCTCAACGGCTCGGGCAGGTGCGCCTCGAGCGCCGCCGCCGAACCGAAGCGGTTCAGGCAGAATTCATGCAGCCACTGATAATCGCGCATGCCGGTCAGAGGTTCAGCACATCGACAAACCGCGGGGTGGCGGTTTCGTCGATGCGCAGGTTGGTGAAGTCGAACAGGTTGCGGTCCGCCAGCTGCGACGGCACCACGTTCTGCAGGCCGCGGAAGATGCTCTCGGTGCGGCCCGGGGTCTTGCGCTCCCACTCCACCAGCATGTCCTTGACCACCTGGCGCTGCAGGTTTTCCTGCGAGCCGCACAGGTTGCACGGGATGATCGGGAATTGCTTCATGTCCGAGTAGGCCTGGATGTCCTTCTCGGCGCAGTAGGCCAGCGGACGGATCACCACGTTGCGACCGTCGTCGGCGCGCAGCTTGGGCGGCATGGCCTTGAGCGTGCCGTTGAAGAACATGTTGAGAAAGAAGGTCTCGACGATATCGTCGCGGTGATGCCCCAGGGCCATCTTGGTCGCACCGATCTCGTCGGCGAAGGTGTACAGCGTGCCGCGACGCAGGCGCGAGCACAGCGAGCAGGTGGTCTTGCCTTCCGGGATCAGTTCCTTGACCACCGAATAGGTGTCTTTCTCGACGATGTGGTACTCGATGCCCAGGGTCGCGAGGTAGGCCGGCAGGATGTGCTCGGGGAAGCCTGGCTGCTTCTGGTCCATGTTGACCGCGACGATGTCGAACTTGATTGGCGCCACTTTCTGCAGGTGCAGCAGAACATCGAGCATGGTGTAGCTGTCTTTGCCGCCCGACAGGCAGACCATGACCTTGTCGCCCTCTTCGATCATGTTGAAGTCGGCGACGGCTTCGCCGGCAAGGCGACGCAGGCGTTTTTGCAGTTTGTTCTGGTTGACCGAAAGGGTGCCCATGGCGATTGAATCCGCAAGGTGTGACAAAAGCGGCACATTTTACGCACAAACCTGACGCTCGCGTAGCCCATCCGATAAAGACTGCAAGGAAATGAAGCGCCGCGCTTACAGCGCAATTTGCTCTAAAAAAGCGGATTTGTGCAGCGAACCCCTTCCTATACTGCGTCATAAGGCCACAGCAAGCGTGACCTGATCCCGTCAGGCCCAGCCACTGGGCCGCGCAAGCGCTCCGCTGGGGGGCGATGGCAACAACGAGGGAGTGACTGGCATGATCCATCACGTTCTGGGGCTGTTCACCCATCCTGACCAGGAATGGAAAGAAATCCGTGGCGAAGACGAAACCATCAGCCACATGTACCTGACCCACACCTTGATACTGGCGGCGATACCCGCCGTTTCCGCGTTCATCGGCACCACCCAGGTGGGCTGGGTGATCGGCAACCGCGCACCGGTCATGCTCACCGTCGACAGTGCGATCTGGATGACCGTGATGTCCTACCTGGCCATGCTGGGCGGCGTCGCGGTGATGGGCGCCTTCATCCACTGGATGGCGCGCACCTACGACGCCACCCCGAGCATGGCCCAGTGCATCGCGTTCGCCACCTACACCGCCACCCCGCTGTTCATCGGCGGCCTGGCGGCGCTGTACCCGCACCTGTGGCTGGGAATGATCGTCGGCACGGCAGCCATCTGCTACACGGTGTACCTGCTGTACGTGGGC
Source organism: Pseudomonas sp. 1176_21 (assembly GCF_052850635.1). NCBI lineage: Bacteria > Pseudomonadati > Pseudomonadota > Gammaproteobacteria > Pseudomonadales > Pseudomonadaceae > Pseudomonas > Pseudomonas sp. 1176_21. Next base: position 473,346 of record NZ_VXCV01000003.1, on the reverse strand, counting down.
CTGCCGACCTTCATGAACATCCCGTCCGACGAGGGCTTTCTGTTCTCGAGTTCGGTGCTGGCGGTGGGGCTGGTGGTGCTGGTTGCCATCATGGCCTTCACCGTGATCGTCTGGGGACTGGGCGTGGGGCCCGTCTATACCAGCTAGACAATACGCCAACCTAGGGGCTGTACCCATCAGGCCGCCGCAAGGCGGCTTGATGCTGTGCGGACCAGCGGTCTCGGCAGCGCCGCCCGGGTTGCGGCATAATTGCCGGCCAGGAGTGTCCAACCGATATGCCAGAGCTGCTCAATTCCCGCGTCGAAAGCTGTTACCAGCAAGCCGAAAGTTTTTTCAAGCGCCCCTTCCTGCGTCCCGAGGTGAGCTTCAAGCTGCGCGGGCAGAAGGCCGGTGTCGCGCACCTGCACGAAAACCTGCTGCGCTTCAACCTGCAGCTGTACCGCGAGAACAGTGAAGACTTCCTGCGCCAGACCGTACCCCACGAAGTCGCGCACCTGGTGGCGCATCAACTGTTCGGCGACCGCATCCAGCCCCATGGCGAGGAGTGGCAGCTGATCATGCGCGGGGTGTACGAGCTGCCACCCAACCGCTGCCACAACTATGCAGTCAAGCGCCGCAGCGTGACCCGCTACATCTACAAGTGCCCATGTGCGGGCAGTGACTTTCCGTTCTCGGCGCAGCGCCACGGGCTGGTGCGTCAGGGGCGGCGGTATCTGTGCCGGCGGTGTCGGCAGACGCTGGTGTTCACCGGCGAGACGCGGGTGGAGTAGACGCTTCGCCGGCAAGCCAGCGCCCTGCAGGAGCCGGCCTTGCGGCGAAGACGCCTGCACAGGCACAAAAAAAAGCCCATCCGAAGATGGGCTTTTTGCGTTTGGCTAACCTCAGCCCTGGCGTACCGCACCTTCGGCGACACCCAGGTCGTCGGTAGGACGGGTGTCGACCAGCGGCGAACCACCCGAAGCCAGCTCGGCTTGCAGCTTGTCTTCGTCCAGCTCGTTGACCCACTTGGCCACCACCACGGTTGCCACCGCGTTGCCGATCAGGTTGGTCAGGGCGCGGGCTTCGGACATGAAGCGGTCGATACCCAGGATCAGCGCCAGGCCGGCAACCGGCAGGTGGCCGACCGCCGACAGGGTCGCGGCCAGCACGATGAAGCCGCTGCCGGTAACGCCTGCAGCCCCCTTGGAGGCCACCAGCAGCACCAGCAGCAGGGTGATCTGGTGGGTGATGTCCATGGTGGTGTCGGTGGCCTGGGCGATGAACACCGCAGCCATGGTCAGGTAGATCGAGGTGCCGTCCAGGTTGAACGAGTAGCCGGTCGGGATCACCAGGCCAACCACCGATTTCTTCGCGCCCAGACGCTCCATCTTGGCCAGCATGCGTGGCAGGGCCGACTCGGACGACGAGGTGCCGAGCACGATCATCAGCTCTTCACGGATGTAGCGGATCAGCTTGAGTACGCTGAAGCCGTGGGCACGGGCGATACCGCCCAGAATCACCAGGATGAACAGCAGGCAGGTGATGTAGAAGCAGGCCATCAGGTAGCCAAGCTGCACCAGCGAACCCACGCCGTACTGGCCGATGGTGAAGGCCATGGCACCGAAGGCACCGATCGGAGCCAGCTTCATGATCATGTTGATGATGTTGAACATGACGTGGGCGAAGCGGTCGATCAGGTCCAGCAGCGGCTTGCCGTAGGCACCCAGGCGGTGCAGGGCGAAACCGAAGATCACCGAGAACATCAGCACCTGCAGGATGTCGCCGTTGGCGAAGGCACCGACCACGGTGTTGGGGATGATGTTGAGCAGGAAGCCGACGGTGGTCTGCTGCGCACCGGCGGCGGCATAGGCAGCCACGCTGCTGGCGTTGAGGGTGGTCACGTCGATGTGCATGCCGGCACCCGGCTTGACCACGTTGACCACGACCAGGCCGATGATCAGCGCGATGGTCGAGACGATTTCGAAGTAGAGCAGCGCGTAGCCGCCGGTCTTGCCGACCGATTTCATGCTCTGCATGCCGGCGATGCCGCTGACCACGGTGCAGAAGATGATGGGGGCGATGACCATCTTGATCAGTTTGACGAAACCGTCACCCAGCGGCTTGAGCGCCACACCGGTGTCGGGATAGAAGTGACCCAGCAAGATACCGATGGTGATGGCGATGATCACCTGGATATACAGCGATTTGTACAGCGGCTGACGCGTCGTCATGGCTATTTTCCTCAATGTGCCGGCCCATCCTTCCCAGGAGGCGATCGGCACCTAAAGCGCGAACCCTCCTGCATTGGAGGGATTTGTTGTGTCGAGCTGCGTGGCAATGCTCTGCGGAGTCAATAGCAAGGCTGATGCCAGGATGTGCCAAGGCGGTGCAAACACCCTGTTTCAGGGCATTTCGTGCACCGCAAGGCAGCAAGGCAGGACGCGCCAGTTGGCGGATTTCCGCCCGGCACTCAAAGAATAGACCCGATGATGGCGGTAATCCGCCCACTGGGCGGAATGTGGCAGGCGCTCAGTCGAGCGGAAAGCGGATACGGAAGGCAGCGCCGCCCAGGGGCGAATCGTCGAGAGTGAGGGTGGCGTCGTAGCTCTCGATGATGTCCTTGACCACCGCCAGGCCGATGCCCTGCCCCGGGTACTGGCGATCGAGGCGCTCGCCCCGCTGCAGGATACGTTCGCGCTGGTGCACCGGTACGCCGGGGCCGTCGTCCTCGACACACAGCTCCAGCGCCGTGTCGCAGACCCGCAGGCTGATGCGGATCTGCCCCAGGCACAGACGGTAGGCGTTTTCCAGCAGGTTGCCGAGCAGTTCGAGCAATGCGCCCTGCTCCATGGGTACCAGTGCCTGGTCGGGCACTGCATAGGTGATGTGCACCTGCTTGTCGCGGTAGACCTTGGCCAGGGTGCTGCACAGGCTGTCGAGCAGCGGGTGCAAGGCCACCTGGTGGCGCACCAGGCCGCTCTTGCGCAGGCTGGCGCGCTGCAACTGGTAGTCGATCTGCTGGCTCATGCGCTCGATCTGGCTCTGCAGCACCCGCGCCTGCTCGCGCTCGCCTTCGCGCTGGGCCATGCTTTCGCTGACCCCTTGCAGCACCGCCAGCGGGGTCTTGAGGCTGTGCGCCAGGTCATCCAGCGAGTCGCGGTAGCGCCCGCGCTGCTCGCGCTCGCTGCGCAGCAGGCGGTTGAGCGAGCCGGTCAGGCGCAACAGCTCGCGCGGGTGTTCGGCACTGAGGCCCTCGCGGGCGCCGGACTCCACGTCGTCCAGCTCCACGCTCATGCGCCGCAGCGAGCGCAGGCCCCAGGTCAGCCCGGCCCAGAGCAGCAGCATCAGGGCCAGCAGCGCCGCGCCAAAGCCCAGGTAGAGCTTCTCTTGCAGGCCGTTGAGGGTTTGCTGGTACTCGCGCACCGGTTGCAGGGCAACGATGCTGAAGGCCGCGCTCTTGCCGCCCAGCAGCTTGACCTCCACGTCATAGACGAAGAACTCCTCGCCGTGGTCCTGGCGGATGCGCGCGAACTCGTTGCCGCGCCCGTCGTAGCGGGGTGTGTAGTTGATGTTCTCGTCGTTGGTGGCACGCGAACGCCACACCAGGTTGCCCTGGCGGTCGTAGATGTAGCCGAGCAGGCGGCTGTCGGGCAGGTTGAATTTCTCGTCCGGCAGCAGATCGGGCATCTGCAGCTTGCCGCCATCTATGCGCGCCGCCGAGATCAGCGTGGTCACGTCCGAGGCCAGGCGCTGCTCGATGGACTCCTGCAGGGCCAGGCTGAAGGCCTTCTGCAGGGCCGGCAACAGGGCCAGCATGAACAGCAGCGCCAGCACCGCTGCGGCCAGCATCAGGCGCAGGCGCAGCGAACGAATCACAGGCAGCGCTCGGTGAACAGGTAGCCCAGGCCACGTACCGTGTCGATGGGCTTGAAGCCGTTGTCGCCCTCGAGCTTGCGGCGCAGGCGGCCGATCAGCACTTCTATCACGTTGGGGTCACGCTCGCCGTCGTCGGGGTACAGCTGCTCCATCAGACGGTCCTTGGCCACCACCTGCTGGTGATGGCGCATCAGGTATTCGAGGATTCGGTATTCGTAGGCGGTCAATGCCAGGGGCTGGTCATCGAGCAGCGCCTGCTTGCGGTTGAGGTCCAGGCGCAGGGGGCCTGCGATGATGGTCGACTGGGTGAAGCCGCTGGAGCGGCGCAGCAGCGCATTCAGGCGCGCCTCCAGCTCTTCGAACTGGAACGGCTTGACCACGTAGTCGTCGGCACCGGCGGCCAGGCCTTCGACCTTGTCCTGCCAGTTGCCACGGGCGGTGAGAATCAGGATAGGAAATGTCTTGCCCTGACTGCGCAGTTGGCGGATCAGGTCCAGCCCGCTCATGCCCGGCAGGCCCAGGTCGACGATGGCCAGGTCGTGATTGAACTGTTCGGCCTGGTACAGCGCCTCCTCGGCATTGGCCACCGCTTCGACCACATGCCCGCTTTCGCTCAGACGGCTGAACAGGTGATGCCGCAACAGGGCTTCATCCTCGACCACCAGCAGTTTCATACGCTCCTCCATAACCAGGCCCGGCCTGCTTGGCCGGGCATCTCGCTACATAACGGCAGAATAACAGCGAACCGGCCAGAGTGAAGGCCGGTTCGGGTATTGCGCGGGGGTTCAGAACAGGTAGTTGGCCGACAGGTAGGTTTGCGCGCTGCTTTTCAGGCGCAGGGCACCGAGCTTGTCGCCGTCGTGCTCGGACAGTTCGGTGGTGGCGTTGCTGCGCAGGTAGCGGTAGCCCAGCTCGACCGAAGCATTGCTGCTGACCTGTTGCAGTACGCCGGCCTGCAGGCCGTAGGCGTAGCCGGTGTCGGTGTCGCGGCTGTAGCCGGAGGATTCCTGGCTGAGCTTGGTCACGCCCAGGCTCGCACCGCCGAATGCCTTGGTGCTGCTACCCAGCGGATAGAACACGTCGTAGCTGCCCAGCAGGTTTTCCTGGCGCATTTTCAGGCCGCTGTGGTTGTTGGAGACGTTGTCATAGGTGAGGTAGTAGCGGCCCTGGTCGTTCTGCTGACCAATGCGCGCACCCCAGGTGCCGTCCTTGCTGATGATGCCGTCGGTGTTGAGGTGGTCGGTGTTGCTGCTGAGCAGGCCGGACTTCTTGATCTTGTCGCTGGTCTGGCCGTAGGTGAGGCCGGCGAAGGTGGTGTCAGCAGCCTGTACCAGGGAGCTGGCACCCAGCATGGTGATGGCGATCAGTACGGTATTGAGGCTTTTCATGAGTGTGTACTCCAGAGTGATGCGCGGTGTTTGTGTGGGAGCTAGAGTAAGCAGGGCGCCCTGAACCGCCGCTGAATGCTGGCTGAACCCCGGCTGAACGAGCGGGCATCAACGGAAAAAAGGAGACTGACCATGCGTTACCTGCTCGCACTTGCCCTGATCGGCGCCACTGGCCTGGCCCAGGCTGCGGTGCAAACCCGCCAGATCGACTACCAGGACGCCGACGGCAAGCGCCTGGTGGGCTACTACGCCTATGACGACGCCGTGAAGGGCGAACGTCCCGGGGTGGTGGTGGTGCACGAATGGTGGGGGCTGAACGACTATGCCAAGCGCCGCGCCCGCGACCTGGCCGGGCTGGGCTACAGCGCGCTGGCCATCGACATGTATGGCGACGGCAAGAACACCGAGCACCCGGCCGATGCGCAGGCGTTCATGGCGGCGGCCCTGAAAAACCCGAAGACGGCGGCAACACGCTTCGATGCCGGGGTCGAGTTGCTGAAGATCCAGCCGCAGACCAACCCCGACAAGATCGCCGCCATCGGCTACTGCTTCGGCGGCAAGGTGGTGCTGGACGCTGCGCGGCGCAGTGAGCCGCTGGCGGGGGTGGCGAGCTTTCACGGAGCGCTGGTGACGGCCACGCCGGCAACCAGCGGCAGTGTGAAGGCGCCGTTGCTGGTGGAGCATGGCGCCAGCGACAGCATGGTCACGCCCGAGCAGGTGGCTGCGTTCAGGAAGGAGATGGAGGCAGCCGGCGCCGACCTGAAGTTCGTGAGCATCCCGGGTGCCAAGCATGGCTTCACCAACCCGGATGCCGACCGCCTGAGCCACGGCGAGCACGGCGGGCCGGATATCGGCTATGACAAGGCCGCCGATGAAAGCTCGTGGGCAGACCTGCAGGTGTTCTTGAAGAAGGTGTTTGACTGAAGCCCGCCTGGCGGCAACGCTGGCTCCTGCGGCAGGCCGCGTGAACCTGTAGGTGCCAGCGTTGCTGGCGAAGGCTCGTGGGCCACGGCACAATAGCGCCCATGAATCGACTCCCGCACTGCTGCGCCCCGCTCCAGCACCACTGGCCCCTGCCCCACCCGATCCCCGGTGCGGTGCTGGTCAGCTGCGCCTTCGACCCGGCCAACCTCGCCGCCGATGACTTCCGGCGCGCCGCCATCGAACCCACCCCCAGCCTGCAACGCTCGGTGGCCAAGCGCCAGGCCGAGTACCTGGCCGGCCGCGTGTGCGCCCGCGCCGCCCTGCAGCGCCTGGACGGGCGCGACTACCTGCCCGCCACCGGCGACGACCGCGCCCCCCTATGGCCGGCCGGCATCAGCGGCTCGATCACCCACGGCAAGGGCTGGGCGGCCGCCGTGGTGGCCCGCAGCAGCGACTGCCAGGGCCTGGGCCTGGACCAGGAAAACCTGCTGGAGACCGAACGCGCCGAACGCCTGATGGGCGAAATCCTCACTGCCGATGAGCTGCAGCGCATGGACCGCAGCCAGCTGAGCCTGACCACCACGCTGACCTTCTCCCTCAAGGAAAGCCTGTTCAAGGCGCTGTACCCCATCGTGCACAAGCGCTTCTATTTCGAGCACGCCGAACTGCTGGAATGGTCCGCCGATGGCCACGCCCGCCTGCGCCTGCTCACCGACCTGTCGCCGCTGTGGTGCCACGGCCGGGAAATCCAGGGGCAGTTCAGCCTGCAGGGCGATCAGCTGCTGAGCCTGGTCAGCGTGTGAGCCGCAGGCTTACAGCGGGCACTGCGCGCAGCGCCCAACCCACTCGACCTTGTAGCTCAGGCAACAGGTGCGCCTGACCCGCCGCCCGTCAGGGGTGTAGCGCACCGCGCCGTACAGCGGGTTGCCGGGCGTATCCAGCAACCGCTGGACCTCGGGCCGCTCACCTGCAATCTGCTCCAGGCAGTCACCGGCATTGCCCCACAACACCGCCGCCGGCACGCTGCCCAGCACGGCCAGTTGCTCGACGATGGCTGGCAGGTGCCGTTCCAGTACCGCCACCACACCGCCCACCGCCGCGGACGTCGACAGGTCGGTTGGCAGGCCGCGCCCATCCAGCGTCACCGCCAGCGCCTGAACCTGCAACGGGGCGCGCCCGACCAGGGCCGCACGCCACAGCACGGCGAAGTAGTACTTGGACCATTGCGACACCAGCACCGGCCGTTGCGCCGGCATCAGCTCGGGGCCGTACAGCCCCAGCAGCAGGGCATCGAAGGCGTCGGGGCGCAACAGCTCAGCGAGCCTCAAGGCCGTCCTCCTGCGCCTGCTCCGCGTCATGCGCGCGTGGCCAGCTCAGGCTGAAGCAGGCACCACCCAGGCGCTCGCTCTTGCCGATCAGGGCGCGCCCGGCATGCCAGTAGATGATCCGCCGCACGATCGACAAGCCCAGCCCGTGCCCGCCAGAGGCGCGGGTACGGCTGTCGTCCAGGCGGGTAAAGGGCGTGAAGATGCGCGACCAGGCGCTTTGTGGCACCCCCGGCCCATCGTCCTCGACGTCGATGCGACAGCGCTGGGCGCCCAGTTGATAGCTCAGGCTGACCTGCGACTCGGCGTGGCGCATCGCATTGCTCACCAGGTTCTGCAGGGCGCGGTGCAGGTAGCGCGGCTCGGCCTCGACCCACGCCCCCTGCTCGCCGCCCTGGCACGGCCCGCGCAGCACCCGCACCTCGCGGCGCAGCGGCGCCAGTTCGGCAATCACCTGGTCGAGCAAGGCGTCCAGGTCGATACGCTGGAAGTTCAGGGCCGGCGCCCCTTGCTCAAGACGTGCGTAGGTGAGCATCTCGTCGACCAGTCGGTCGAGGTCCTGAATGTCGTTGTCCATGCCCAGCAGGTATTTCTCGCGGGCGTGCTCGCTGCTGGCGTTCTCGACCATCTCCAGGCCAAAGCGCAGGCGCGCCACCGGGGTGCGCAGCTCATGGGACACCGCCCGCACCAGTTCGCGCTGCATGTTCAGCGATTGCTGCAGGTGCCCGGCCATATGGTTGAACGCCGCGGCCAGGCGCCCCACCGAGTCGGCGTCGTCCGCTGCCACCCGCACGTCCAGGCTACCCTGGGCAATCTGCGTGGCTGCCGCCTCCAGGCCCGACAGACGCCGCTCCAGCTGGCGTACCAGCAGGTACACGATCAGGCCGATCAGGCACAGCCCCAGCGCCGCGATCACCAGCAGCATCTGCGGTGGATACGGGTTCATCTGATACAGCGGCCCGATCTCCAGCACCCAGGGCGTGGCCACCATGCCGGCGAACACGCGGATCGAGTTGCCGTCCTTGCCCAGCGCCATCACGGTGTCGCCTTCGTCGACGCGACGGCGCTGGTCGCCGTCCATGTCGGTCTGGTCGAGGCTGAGCAGGCGCAGGTCGAAGCCGAACCCCTTGCTCTGCTTGAGTTCGGCCAGGCGCTGCGGCTGCTCGCCCACCGGGTAGCGCACCAGTTCGTCGGCCAGCAGGTAGATGGTGGCGCGGGCCAGTTGCTCGCTGATCTGCTGCACCTCGCCGGTCAGCAACAGGTTCTGCCCGCGCACCTGGCGCAGCACCCGCGCCGCATGGGGGCCGGTGCGCTGCACCAGCACATGCCCGCGTTGCAGGCGGGTGCGCTGGCTGCCGTCGAGGGCGGCCTGATCGATCGAGGCGAGGGCCAGCGGAATGCCCAGCAGGCGCCCCCATATCGCCAGCGCCCGGGTACGCTCCACATCGCTCATGGGGGCCAGGTTGTCGGCCATCAGGGTAAAGGTGCCGTGGGCCAGGCGCTCGCGGTACTGCTCGGCACGCACCTCGTTGAGCAGGTGCAGGCTGAGCGCGCCCAGCAACGCCACCAGCACCAGGGCGGCCAGCATGCCGCCGTAGATGCGCAGGAAGATCGAGTTCATTCAACCAGGCCCAGCGCCTGGGCAGCCTCGCCCACGAACAGGTAGCCTTTGCTGCGCACCGTCTTGATCATGCGCGGGTGGTCGGGGTCGTCGCCTATCTTGGGGCGGATGCGCGAGATGCGCACATCGATGGAGCGGTCCTGGCCGTCATAGCCCACCCCGCGCAGGGAGGTAAAGATCTCTTCGCGGGACAGGATGCGCCCCGCGTTGCTCACCAGCAGCCACAGCAGGTCGAACTCGGCAGCGGTCAGCTCGATGCCGTTGTCGCCAAGCCAGGCTTCGCGCAGGGTGTTGTCCACCCGCAGCGGGCCGAACTGCAGGCTCTGGCGCTCGCCCGTGGTGGCCGGCACCTCGGTGCGACGCAGCAAGGCGTTGATCCGCGCCAGCAACAGGCGCGGGCGCACCGGCTTGCACACGTAATCGTCGGCGCCCAGGTCCAGGCCCTGCACCTGGTCCAGGTCCTCGCTGCGCGCGGTGAGCATCAGGATGACCCCGTTGTACTGCGTGCGCACCTTGCGGCAGATGCTCAGGCCGTCCTCGCCGGGCAGCATCAGGTCGAGGATCACCAGGTCTGGCTGCTCGGCCACGATGCGCGCCGCCGCCTTCGCCCCATCGCCCTCCACCGCCACGTCGAAGCCATTGGCTTGCAGGTAGTCACGGGTCAGCTCGGCTAGACGCTCGTCATCCTCGACGATCAACACCTGACTGTTGGGCTGCTGCACGGATCACCTCGGCTGGGCTTTTTATTGTTGGAGTGAAGCCCTTCAATAAAGGGCAACATTGGCCCGCGATACTACCACTGCCGGGCGCCGGAAAAAGCCGCGCCAAAGTCGCTGGACAAGTGCGCTTTTTGTGATAGGGTTCGCGCCCTCAAAAATGCCCCTGCGACGCTTTGCCCGGGCAAAAAAAGAGTGACGAGCGGTGGAATGGCGGTGGGACGCGGCCTACAAGGCTTTGCCCATAATCACGCACAATCTACCCACACGTTATCCACAGGCCACTGCCTTGCAATACCCCCGATACCGCATTATCTTGTATCCCCAGCGCGACAAAACACTACATGTTGGGTTTTGAACAAAAATCCAAGCACAAGTGGAGCAGAGAACTCAAGCCTTCAGAGGCGCTTTTTTTGCTTGAACTTTGATTGAAATTCGCAGCCAAACCGCTCCTGCGGAAGGCGACCGGTGCAAGCCCGCGACGGGCCTTGTTTCGGGTACGGGTGTTGCAAGTGCAACCCCGTCAGCAACAGTTTTTGGGCCGTGGCCCAGAACCTTTGACTTCGGCCAGGGAGCGGCAAGCGATTGCCCCTTTTTTTCCTGATCTGTCCCGAAGTCGGTAGACCCTGCCCGGCCAGGCGCGCATGCGCCGGTGGGCAAGTTGGCGAGCTTTCGGACGGAACGGTAGGTGCCCAAAAGGCATCTGAACAAACATAGAGAACGTGGAGACACCCATGCAAACCGACACAACTCGCGAGAACCCGCAGGCGCTGGCGCCGCAGGCCGCTGATTCGAACCAGGATCTGGCTGCCACCGCCCCCGGCCAACTGCGCGTGATCAAGCGTAACGGCACTGTCGTCGCCTACACCGACGACAAGATCACCGTGGCCATCACCAAAGCGTTCCTCGCAGTTGAAGGCGGCACCGCTGCCGCCTCGTCGCGCATCCACGACACCGTCGCCCGCCTGACCGAGCAGGTCACCGCCACCTTCAAGCGTCGCATGCCTTCGGGCGGCACCATCCATATCGAAGAGATCCAGGACCAGGTCGAACTGGCCCTGATGCGCGCCGGCGAGCAGAAAGTCGCCCGTGACTACGTGATCTACCGTGACCAGCGTGCCAAGGAGCGTGCCACCCGCACTCCGGCCGACGCCTCGGTACAGCCGCACCCGAGCATCCGCATCAGCCTGGCCGACGGCAGCTTCGCGCCGCTGGACATGAACCGCCTGAACACCATCATCACCGAGGCCTGCGAAGGCCTGGCCGAAGTCGATGGCGAGCTGATCCAGCGCGAAACCCTGAAGAACCTGTACGACGGCGTGGCCATCAAGGACGTCAACACCGCCCTGGTGATGACCGCCCGTACCCTGGTAGAGCGCGAGCCGAACTACTCGTTCGTCACTGCCCGCCTGCTGATGGACACCCTGCGTGCCGAAGGCCTGAGCTTCCTCGAAGTGGCCGACAGCGCCACCCACCACGAAATGGCCGAGCTGTACGCCAAGGCGCTGCCTGCCTACGTGGCCAAGGGCGTGCAGTTCGAACTGCTCAACCCTGCCCTGGCCGACTTCGACCTGGAGCGTCTGGGCAAGGCGATCAACCACGAGCGCGACCAGCAGTTCACCTACCTGGGCCTGCAGACCCTCTACGACCGCTACTTCATCCACAAGGATGGCGTGCGCTTCGAGCTGCCACAGGTGTTCTTCATGCGCGTGGCCATGGGCCTGGCGCTGGAAGAGAAAGACAAGGAAGCCCGTGCGATCGAGTTCTACAACCTGTTGTCGTCGTTCGACTACATGGCCTCGACCCCGACCCTGTTCAACGCCGGCACCCTGCGTCCGCAGCTGTCGAGCTGCTACCTGACCACCGTGCCGGACGATCTGTCGGGCATCTACCACGCGATCCACGACAACGCCATGCTGTCGAAATTCGCCGGTGGCCTGGGCAACGACTGGACCCCTGTGCGTGCACTGGGCTCCTACATCAAGGGCACCAACGGCAAGTCCCAGGGCGTCGTGCCCTTCCTCAAGGTGGTCAACGACACCGCTGTTGCGGTCAACCAGGGCGGCAAGCGCAAGGGCGCGGTCTGTGCCTACCTGGAAACCTGGCACCTGGATATCGAAGAATTCATCGAGCTGCGCAAGAACACCGGTGATGACCGTCGTCGTACCCACGACATGAACACCGCCAACTGGATCCCCGACCTGTTCATGAAGCGTGTCTTCGATGACGGCAAGTGGACCCTGTTCTCGCCAAGCGAAGTACCAGACCTGCACGACCTGACCGGCAAGGCCTTCGAAGAGCGCTACGAGTACTACGAAGCCCTGACCGAGTACAACAAGATCAAGGTGTTCAAGACCGTCCAGGCCAAAGACCTGTGGCGCAAGATGCTGTCGATGCTGTTCGAGACCGGCCACCCGTGGCTGACCTTCAAGGACCCGTGCAACCTGCGTTCGCCGCAGCAGCACGTGGGCGTGGTCCACAGCTCGAACCTGTGCACCGAGATCACCCTGAACACCAACAAGGACGAGATCGCGGTCTGCAACCTGGGCTCGATCAACCTGCCGAACCACATCGTCGACGGCAAGCTGGACACCGCCAAGCTGCAACGCACCGTGAACACTGCCGTGCGCATGCTCGACAACGTGATCGACATCAACTACTACTCCGTGCCGCAGGCGCGCAACTCGAACCTCAAGCACCGCCCTGTGGGCCTGGGCATCATGGGCTTCCAGGACGCACTGTACCTGCAGCACATCCCGTACGGTTCGGACGCTGCGGTCGAGTTCGCCGACAAGTCGATGGAAGCGGTCAGCTACTACGCGATTCAGGCCTCCTGCGACCTGGCCGATGAGCGTGGCGCCTACGAGACGTTCCAGGGTTCGCTGTGGTCCAAGGGCATCCTGCCGCTGGACTCGCAACAGATCCTGATCGAGCAACGTGGCCAGCAGTACATCGATGTCGACCTGAACGAGAGCCTGGACTGGGCACCGGTACGTGCCCGTGTGCAGAAAGGCATTCGCAACTCGAACATCATGGCCATCGCACCGACCGCGACCATCGCCAACATCACCGGCGTTTCGCAGTCGATCGAGCCGACCTACCAGAACCTGTACGTGAAATCGAACCTGTCGGGCGAGTTCACCGTGATCAACCCGTACCTGGTCCACGACCTGAAGGCCCGCGGCCTGTGGGACTCGGTCATGATCAACGACCTGAAGTACTACGATGGTTCGGTGCAGCAGATCGAGCGTATTCCGCAGGAGCTCAAGGACCTGTACGCCACCGCGTTCGAAGTCGAGACCAAATGGATCGTCGATGCAGCCAGCCGTCGCCAGAAGTGGATCGACCAGGCCCAGTCGCTGAACCTGTACATTGCCGGCGCTTCGGGCAAGAAGCTGGACGTGACCTACCGCATGGCCTGGTACCGTGGCCTGAAAACCACCTACTACCTCCGTGCCCTGGCCGCCACCAGCACCGAGAAGTCGACCATCAGCACCGGCAAGCTCAACGCCGTGTCCAGCGGTGGCGACAGCGCCCCGGTCCAGGCGGCAGCGCCAGCCGGCCCTGCCCCGGTGCCAAAAGCCTGCGCGATCGACGAGCCAGACTGCGAAGCCTGCCAGTAAGGCCTGAAGGCGCCGCTTGCAAGCGGCGCCTTGCGCCTACCCTGTAGGCGCTGGCCTTGCCAGCGAAGAGGTCGGCACAACCACCGGCCTCTATCGCCGAACACCCAGGTGCGGGTCACCCCGCCCTCCCCGAGGGGCTGCGCCCCCGGAAGCATTCCAAGATTTTGCGTGCACACCTTAACCGCGAGCAGCGCAACCCTAGATCCAACCGGCCATACTCTTTCATGGCCCTCAAGCAGGAGACCCATCATGCTGAGCTGGGACGAATTCGAAAACGAAGACGGCGAAGTCGCCGCCAAAGGTCAAACCGCCTCTCAGGTGGCTGAAGCGGGCATCGACAAGCTCGACAGCGCTGGCGGTGTGGCCGCGCAGGAAGCCCGTGCAGTGACCGCCGCCGACTCCGACGCGGTCAAGCGCGCCAAGGCGGCCCTGGACGATCTCGACATCGCCGAAGGCCTGGCCGAGCTGGAAGGCTCTGCTGCCCGTGTAGCGGTCGACGAGAAGCGCATGATCAACTGCCGCGCCGACCTCAACCAGCTGGTACCGTTCAAGTACGACTGGGCCTGGCAGAAGTACCTGGATGGCTGTGCCAACCACTGGATGCCGCAAGAGGTCAACATGACCGCGGACATCGCCCTGTGGAAGACCCCCGAAGGCCTGACCGACGACGAGCGTCGCATCGTCATGCGCAACCTGGGCTTCTTCTCCACCGCCGACTCGCTGGTTGCCAACAACCTGGCACTGGCCGTGTACCGCTTGATCACCAACCCCGAGTGCCGCCAGTACATCCTGCGCCAGGCGTTCGAAGAGGCGATCCACACCCACGCGTACCAGTACTGCATCGAATCGCTGGGCATGGATGAAGGCGAGATCTTCAACATGTACCACGAGATCCCTTCGGTCGCGAAAAAGGCCGCCTGGGGCCTGCGCTACACCCGTGCCATCTCGGACCCGGAGTTCGACACCGGCACCGTCGAGACCGACAAGGAGCTGCTGCGCAACCTGATCGCCTACTACTGCGTACTCGAAGGCATCTTCTTCTACTGCGGCTTCACCCAGATCCTGTCGATGGGTCGTCGCAACAAGATGACCGGCGTTGCCGAGCAGTTCCAGTACATCCTGCGTGACGAGTCGATGCACCTGAACTTCGGTATCGACGTGATCAACCAGATCAAGATCGAAAACCCGCACCTGTGGGATGCCGAGATGAAGGAAGAGGCCTCGCAGATGATCCTGCAGGGTACTCAGCTGGAAATCGAATACGCACGCGACACCATGCCACGCGGCGTGCTGGGCATGAACGCGGCGATGATGGAGGACTACCTCAAGTTCATCGCCAACCGTCGCCTGTCGCAGATCGGCCTGAAGGAAGAGTACCCAGGTACCACCAACCCGTTCCCATGGATGAGCGAAATCATGGACTTGAAGAAAGAGAAGAACTTCTTCGAGACGCGGGTTATCGAGTATCAGACTGGCGGCGCGTTGAGCTGGGATTGATTTCCCGCGCGTGGATGCTGCAAAAAGAGGCTGCCGCAAGGCGGCCTTTTTTGTGCCTGGTTTTTTTCAGAGGTTTTCGCATGCTGTTGGTCGCTGCGCCTGCTGGCGTCAGTCAGCCAGGGTCACGCTGGAACCCGGTAGGAGCCAGCCTTGCTGGCGAAGAGGCCAGCAGACCTTGCGCACTACTACAGTTGATCCGGCAAAAACTGCGGCACCCTGGCCTTCAACAGTTCAACCAACTCCGGCGCCATGAACCCATAGTCGTCCGGGATGCCCAGGCAAACGATACGCTTGTCGCCCAGCACCGAGCGGAATCGCGCCGACAGTTTCTTGCGGTGCGCCTGCTCCATCACGATCACCAGGTCTGCCCACGCCAGCAACTCGTTGCCCACCGGCACGTCCGCATCATTGCCCACACCGGCAGAGGCCGTCTCCACCCCCGGCCAGTCGGCAAACACCTGTTCAGCCGTGGGGCTGCGCAAGCGGTTCTGAGTACACACGAACAGTACATGCAGTGTCATTGATTACCTGGAATTACAACAAGATTAGGGTTGGCAGACAGCCCATCGCGGGGCAAGCCCGCTCCCACAGGAGGGCGCAAACACTTTGTGGGAGCGGGCTTGACCCGCGATGGCGTCGGCAAATCAGAGGGTCGCGCGATGGCTACCCGCGCTGCGAATCGAAAAACCGATACAACGCCCGCAAACCGATCACGACGGCCTCGACCGAAGCCGCATGCTCCTGCGGCTGCAACGCCTCGACTTTTTCGATGTTCTCGTCCAGCCCATGCAGCGCAATCGCCTCCAGGTGCCGTACCTGCACCGGCGGCAGCGCCGGCCAGCGCGCTACCTGCACACCCCGCAAGTAGCCGAAGCACCACTCCTCGACCACCACCTGCGGATCAGGCTCGGACTCGTCTTCGAGAAACAACGGCTCGAAGGCATCACACGCCTCACTGAGCTCGCCCGCCACGTTGTTCATGTAGCGCATCAACAATGCCGAAAACGCCTCGGCCTCGGCCGGCTTCTTGAACCGCGGCGCTCTGCCGCCGGTCACTTCGGGCAGCCATTCGTTGGGCGTCAACAACACGGGCGAACTGGCCAGCGCCACCAGAAAGCCATCCAGCTCCGAGAGCGTGAGGATGGCTTCATCGTTACCGTACTTGAGCAGAAAACCATCAAGACGGGTCATTTCCTTATCGTTCAAAGGCTGTACAAAAGCTGTCATGGCATAGCCTCAAGGCGGGATCCTGCCGTAACACTACATCACCCCGCCCTTCAGCGCTTACCCGGCGCCCGTCAGCCACCCCACAAATGGCAGGATCATCAGCGTGCAGGCAGCCATCGACAGCACATTGCCAATGTACCCATGCAGATGGCTGGGCAGGCGCTGGCTGATTGCGACCGCCAATGGCGGTGCCATCACCGCGCCCAGGCCGGCGCTGAGCACCACCACCTCCCACGTGCCACCCAATGTCAGCACCGCCGCCGGCACCACGGACACGATCGGGATGTAGGTCGGGTACCACCCCCTCTGCATCCATTGCCTGCGCCACAACAGCACGCCGATCAGCGACGCCAGCGCCTGCCCGCCCACCATCTCCAGCACCAGCTGGGAGCCGTAGGCCGGCCCGGCCGGCGACAGCAGGTAGGCCGCCAGCACGCCGAGCAACAAGCCCAGGCTGGCCAGCTCATTGCCGAAGAACGGCGCCTCGCTGAAGTCGGCCAGCACCCGTCGCAGCGTCCAGCCAACGCCGTGGTGCGGTGTCGCTCTCTCGACGACCGGTGCCGGTGGCGGCGCATCGACAGGCGGCGTCGAGCGCACCAGGCCTGCAAACCGCCGGCACAGCATGAACGCCAGCACACTCGCCACGGCCATGCCGCCAACATTGCCGATCACCACCGGCAAGCCCAGTGGGTAGCACAGGTAATTGACCAGCAGCAGGCTTGCTGGCGTCACCAGCAGTGCCCCCAGCAACGCGCCATTGATCGCGACCTTCCAGCCGCCGCCGAACAGCAGCACCATCGCCGCCGGCAGCGAGACGAACGCGACGAAGGTGGGTTGCCAGGTGCTGGCGTTGAGCGTCCAGCCCCACAGCACATGGCTGAACACCAGCCCCAGCAGCGAACTGGTCACCAGCCAGGGCCACAACCCGGTGCCATAGCAGATCGCAAAGCCCTGCCATGCCCGGCCCGTGCGGTGCGCCCAATGGGCCAGCGCGGCGCCCAGCAGCAACCCGATCGCCGGCAGCTCATGCTTGTAGAACGCTACCTCGCTGATATCGCCGACGATCCAGCGCAACCGCGCCAGCGGCTCGTGCAGGTTGGCGACCATGTGCGCGTAGTCGGGCCATACCCCGACCCAGGATGCCGCACGCCCGCTGATGACCTCGATGAACACCCCGGTGCCCAGCGACACGCACACGCACATCAGCAGCAAAGGCAGAAAGCCCGCCTCCACCTTGTCGATTGACTTGTCCATGGCGACTCCTCAGCGCGGCAGCGCTGGATGCTGGTCATAACCCAGCATCGCGCCATAGCAATCGGTGCGACGGTCCCGTGGCAGGTCATTCAGGCTGTTCCAGACCGGCGCGCTGCGTGCAGTGCTGAGGTCGACATCGGCATACAGGATGCACTCGTCCTCGGCGCCCCCCACCTTGCCCAACGGCCAGCCATTGGTGCCCGCGATCAGCGAACACCCCAGAAAACGCCCGCCACGCTCGCTGCCGATGCGGTTGGCGGCGGCAATGTAGACATTGTTGACGTGGGCCGCAGTGATGGTGAGGTACGAGGCCATGCACCTGCCGCTGGCATCGAACAGCGGGGGCGGTGTCCACACCCAGTTGTTCAGGCTGCAGATGATGTCTGCACCCTGCAACGCAAGCAGGCGTGGCACCTCGGGAAACCATACGTCCCAGCAGATCATCAGGCCGATCCGGCCGATCGGGGTTTCAAACACCGGAAAGCCCAGATCACCGGGGCTGAACCAGAGCTTTTCCTGGTTCCACAGGTGTGCCTTGCGGTAATGCCCCAGCAGGCCGTCGGGGCCGAACAGCACCGCGCTGTCATACAGCTTGAGGCCATCGCGCTCGGCAAATCCTGCCACCAGGTACACCTGATGCTCCCGGGCGAAGGCGCGCCAGGTCTTGATGCTGGGACCTTCATCGAGGGTTTCGGCATGCGCATAGGCTTCTGCTCGGGTCTCGAAGGTGTAGCCGGTGTTGGCAAGCTCGGGCAGCACGATCAGGTTGGCGCCGTCATGCACCGCCTCTTCGGCGAGCTGCAGACCTTTGCACAAGTTGTTGTCGCACTGGTCCAGCCCGACCTGAGGGTCGAACTGGATCACGGCAATACGCACGGGGCTGACCGGGACAGAGGGTGCAGGCATGGGAGTGTCCTTTTTGTTGTTCGAGTTGTCGTTTGGAGGCTTTCCAGTGGACAAAACAACCCTCAAGAGGGACAAGTCGGCCCCTTCCGACAATGCTGCAAGGCCGCTCTGCGCCTGTAGGAAAGGCCTACCGGGACGCCTGGGGCTGAATGCGATAGTGCGGATAGACCGCCATGCTGAAACCGCCGTTGAACAGCGCCCCGGTGTCGTTGCACAGGTTGATCACGGCATCGATCGCGGTACGCAGGCAGGGCTCGGTCCAGCCTGCATCCACCGAGAACGACTCGCCTGCCAGGTACAACCCGCTGTGACGGGCATGCTCACGGCTGTATCGCATCAGGCTCAACGCATCGTAGTAGGTGCCGGCCCGGTAGAGCCTGGCGCAGCCCAGAGCATTGCGGTCGGTGACCCAACGCTGCACCCGCGCATTGCGGGTATCGACATACGGCGATAGCGGTGCCTGCACATTGCTGCACCGCAACAGGATCCGGTCCAGCTCCTGCACGCACTTTTCCACCAGTTGCTCATCGCTGAACGCGGCCAGCTTGGTCGCGTCGTCCTCCCAGGTGTAGCTGAGCAGGATGCAGTCGCTGGCATAGCGGTCGTTGTAGCGATAGGCATAAACATCGTGGATAAAGCTGTCAGTAACGAGAATTTGCGGGATGGCCTGATTACGTTGCAAAAAACTTTTCTGCAATGGCGCATACACCTTGCAGCTGGTTTCCCAGTGCGCCGTCTTGTATGCATCGATGATCTGCTGAGGCAGCATTGCCGCAGTGAAGCCTTCAAGACGCACCGATGTCTCGATCAGCCAGGAAGGCAAGGTGACGATCACTGCGTCGAAGTCCTCGCTCTGCAACGTGCTCGATTGTAGGTCGCTGGCATGCCACTGGTACTGCACGCGAATCTGCTGGTTCGCCAGCTTGCGCAGGCCAGTAACCGGGCTGTCGGTAAGCAGCCCGTTGGGCAGGGCACTGAGGTGCTGGTAGGGAGATGCACCGGTTGGCGCCACCGGCATGAACAACAGGCATTCATCCAGAGCGGCCAGCCCCAGGTAGGTAGGTGACGCGAACGGCAGACCTCTGCTGTCGTATACAGGCTGATTGGCAACCAGCGGCGCGTCCAGCGGGTTACCCTGCTCGTCCACGCGGCCATGCACCAGCTGCAGGTGGCTGCTGAAGCCGAAGATCGCCGTTCGCAGCGGATAAAGGCTGCAGACATCATAGAAAGCCCCCCAGCTGCCGTCGCCGATACCGATGGCATAGAACAACGCGGACTCTGCCGCGCTCATGCCCAGACCGCCGAAGTCGCCGGGCGTTTCGGGGTTCCACACATCAATTGCCGGCAACCTGACCAGGTCCCGAAACGACATTGCCTGATAGCGTTCAACAATGGCGGCCCACAGGTCTTCCCACTGCTCGCCGCCATAGGCTTGCGCCACGGTTTCGGTCATCCGGTCGGCAAACACCCGCCACTTTTCATGTACCTGTTGCAAGGTGGCCGTAGGTGGCGGTGTCCGGCCGTCAGCGTTGTCCCAGATCAACAGCGTCGGCTCGCCCTCGCCGTCCAGCAGGCCTTCACGCAGGTAGATGCCTGTCGAGCGTACGGCAGGCGTACCCGGGTTGGGAAAATCGGACAAGCGCAGATCGAACTGACTGGCGTAGTACGCCATCAACGAGCGCCCCTCTTTCGGCGCTTCGCCACTGCGATTGAACAACGGCATGCGCATGGCGCCCATTTCGAACGGCGTCGAAGGCTCCCTGTCGCCTGGGCCAGGGTCGACGATGGTCATGTGCCGACCGCCGATCCGTTGCGACTTTTCGATCAGGGTGATGTGCTGGAAGCCGCAACGCAGCAGCTCGCGGGCGGCAGTCAAACCGGTAACGCCGGCACCGATGATGCAAATGCGGTGCTCGGCGCGACGGGCTTGGGCGATACCACCGACCTGCTCGAGCAACCTGCGGTAGTCGAAACACAGATCGGGCGGGTTGGGGAACCGCGCCGACCAGCCTTCGGCATTACCCGCCAAGGGGGTCGCAACATCAGCGGGATGGTTGTAGGTGGAACCGATAGTCATGGGCTGCTCTCTGCTTGAAGTGGCGGAGCAGAGAGCTTGAAGTCGCTGCCGGCTGCAGCGGTGCTACATAGTTGAACGCCCTCACTCCGGCAGTTCGAGCGCCACTCCACCTGCATGCTGCCTCACTATCCGATACGGCAGCACCGCCCAGCCCACCCCACGACAATGGCGCTGCACGCTGTCGAACACCGGGTCGAACTGGATGCCTTCGGGGGTAAAGCGCCATGTGGGCATCTGCCACACCTGCGCCTGTGCGTAATCGCAGCCGTCCTCGCCCACCTCGCCCAACATGTGCTGCGGATAAAGCTGCTTGAGCTGCTCCAGCAACCACGGCGCAAAGGTGCGCGAGCGGTAGTCCACATAGGCACCGAAACTCACGGTGGCGAACTGCTCGGGGTTGGGGCCAGGCTGGTACTCGTAGTGAAACGGCTTGCCCTCGCCCACCCACAGCACATCGTCCAGGGTCAGCTCCTTGCCCGACTCCACCGCCAGGTTGAGCGGCGCATCGGTGGGCAGCATCGGCGTGCCGTCGCAGCTGTAGTCCTGCACGATGCTGACACTGAGCAGCGCATTGCTCATGAACCGCGGCGTCACCGTCTGCCGGTAGTACCCGCCAGGGCGCCCCAGCAGCATGCACTGGTGGTAGGCCACCACATCACTGGACAGGCGCGCGCGCAGCAACTGGTTGAGGCGTGTGAGCTGCTGCGCAGGGTAACCGTCCTCGATCACGAACAGGCTTATCCCCGAGGACGGCTCGCTCAGCCAGCGCAGCGGGTAGCCTTGAAAGTGTTCAAGCTCGCCCGGCTTCAACGGCAGTTGCATCAGCCTCAGGTATTCATAGGGTGAGTCGGTGTACTGGCGGGCCAGGAACGGATCGGCACCCGACGGTACCTGCGGCAGTCGTGCCGGCAGCAGCGTGATCGGCAGGCGTTTGCCCTGGGGGCTTTGCCACTCACCTTGCAGGCCGCCCTGGGCAGCCGGCCACAGCGCGAGTGTTGGCAGCGAGTCGATGCCTGCCTCCGGGGCCGGCTCATGCCCCTCCACCAGTTGAATCCGCGTGCCCTGGATGCTGCCGGTGAGCTGCAGGTCGTGGTGATGCTTCACGTAGAAGTAACGCCCGCTGACATCCTCGGGCACGGCGCGGTCGAGCTCCAGCACGATCGACTGGGTACCCAGGGTACCGGTGAACACGTCGCTGCCCAAGCCCGCCTGGGCGGGCATGGCTGCGGTCAAGGCCTGCGCGGCCAGCAGTGCGACGCAACATCCATGTTTCATGGGAAAAACGTCCGCTATTCAAGAGGGGTGAATTATGCCGACAAAGCCTGCGGCACTAGGCAACTAATTGAACGGCGGCGGATCTTTACTCAGAGCCCCCCACGGAAACCTCCCCCATGAACGAGCAGAAAAGCGGCAAGACCCCGGGCCTGTCAGCGGACGAAGAGCAGGAGGTCAGCCACAACCAGCCGCCACGTGCCGCTGTGCTCCACGAGATCATCCGCGCCCAGGGCGACAAGGAACTGCAGCGCACCATCGCGGCGCTGTGGTGGTCGGCACTGGCGGCCGGCTTGAGCATGGGCCTGTCGCTGATGGCGATGGGGCTGTTCTATTCCCGCCTGCCCGAGGGCGACAGCAGCCAGGTGATCGCCAGCCTGGGCTATTCGGCGGGCTTTCTGGCGGTGATTCTCGCGCGCCAGCAACTGTTTACCGAAAATACCCTGACCGCCGTGCTGCCGGTGATGACCAAACCCACGTTCAACAATGTGGGGCGCCTGTTGCGCCTGTGGGGCGTGGTGCTGTTCGGCAATCTGGTGGGCACCGTGCTGGTGTCATACGTGATGCTGCACCTGCCGATCTTCGACACCAAGACCGATCTCGCCTTTCTTGAAGTGGGGCGCAAGGTCATGGAAAACGAGGTGGGCCAGATGTTTGCCAAGGGCATCATCTCGGGCTGGATGATCGCGACCATGGTGTGGATGATCCCGTCGATGGAGAACGCCAAGATCTGGATCATCCTGCTGATCACCTATCTCATGGCGCTGGGTGACTTCACCCATATCGTGGTTGGCTCGGTCGAGGTGTCGTACCTGGTGTGGGCCGGGGAAGTGAGCTGGCAGCAGTTCTGGCTGCACTTTGCCGCGCCGACCCTGGCGGGCAACATCGTGGGCGGCAGCTTCATCTTCGCGCTGATCAGCCATGCGCAGATTCGCAGCGACGCCGGCCTGCCCGATGAAACCCTGAGCAAGGGCCGCGAGCGCCCCTTGCCCGGCCGGCGCGACCCTAGCGACGCACCTTAGCGCTGCCCGGAGGCCAACACGCCCGCCTGGGCCTGCTGTTGCTCCAGTGGAAGCCACCACGCGGTACCCCGCTGCGGTTGCACCAGGCTGACCCGCTCCCCCATCTGCGGGGTGCTCAGCGCTACCCGCGCGTTGGCCGCCAGGGCCATGATGCGGTCGAAGGGTTCATGCCAGGCGTGGGTGGACAGGTCGAAGGTGCCGTTGTGGATCGGCAGCAACCAGCGCCCGCGCAGGTCCAGGTGCGCCTGCAGGCTCTGCTCGGGCTGCATGTGCACATTGGGCCAGTTGACGTTGTAGGCGCCGGTTTCCATCAGGGTCACGTCGAATGGCCCATAGCGTTCGCCGATCTGCCTGAAGCCCTCGAAATAGCCCGTATCGCCGCTGAAGAACAGGCGCAGGTCCTCATCGAGCACCACCCATGACGCCCACAGGGTGCGGTTGCTGTCGAACAGCCCGCGCCCGGAGAAGTGCTGCGCCGGGGTGGCGACGAACTGGATGCCCGCAACCTCCGTGGCCTGCCACCAGTCGAGCTGGCGCACCTTGGCCGCAGGCACGCCCCAACCGACCAGGGTGTCGCCCACCCCAAGCGGGGCAAGGAACACCTCGGTGCGCTCGGCCAGGGCCAGCACCGCCCGTTCATCCAGATGGTCGTAATGGTCGTGGGACAGTATCACCGCCGTGATCGGCGGCAGTTGCTCCAGCGCCAGCGGCGGCTGGTGAAAGCGCTGCGGGCCGGCCCACTGCACCGGCGAGGCGCGCTCGGCGAACACCGGGTCGGTGATGAAGAAACGATCGCGCAGCTTGAGCAGCACCGTTGAATGGCCCAGGCGCCACAGGCTGCGGTCCGGCGCGGCCAGCACCTGGGCCTGGCTCAGGGGGTGCACCGGTATCGGCAGGGTTGGCCGGGTGTCGGCCGGCTTGCTCAGAAACAGGAACTTGAAACCGATGCGCAGTTTTTTCAGCACCCCGTCGCGGGGCAACTGGGCCTGGTTGCGGTACCGCCCATCCTGCTGCAGCGACGGCTGCGCGGGGGTTTCGGTGGCTTGTGCTGTAAGGGAAGCCATGAATGCAAATACTCCGACTAACCGTTTCAGGTGCATGCCCATTGCCCGTACCAACTGTGAAATGGCCTGCAAGGCCATTCTTGAAAAGCCCGGCTTTGTTCAACAATATTCACGCAAATTATGCGATGAACGGCGTCAGGCAGATCGGCAAATCATGACTCAAATCAGCAACGGCAAGGGACTATCATTTGTCAGAAGAATTTACCTGCCGCGTATCATCGGCTCAGGTATCGGCCTGTTCAGCGTGCTCTCCGGCGTGCTGCCCCTGCAGCTGCCGTACTGGGTCGTAGCGCTGCTGGTGTTCAACGGGCTGGGCTGGCCGCACCTGGCCTACCAGCTCGGCCTGCGCTCGCAAGCCCCCTATCGCGCCGAACAGCGCAACCTGATGGTCGACTCGCTGATGGGCGGCTTCTGGGCCGGCACCGTGCAGTTCAACCCGCTGATCAGCGTCACCATCCTGGCCATGATGGGCATGAACAACGTCGCCGCCGGTGGTCAGCGCCTGTTTGTGCAAGGGCTGCTGGCCATGGGGCTGGGCATGGTGGCGGCGGTGGCGCTGTTCGGGCCGAGCCTGCAACTGGACGTCAGCACCCTGCAGGTGTACGCCTGCCTGCCGATGCTGACCCTCTATCCGCTGGCGCTGGGCTGGGTGTGCTACCGCCTGGCAATCAAGCTGGCCGAGCACAAGCGCAGCCTCAGTGCGCTGAGCCGCACCGACAGCCTCACCGGCCTGTTCAACCACGGCTCATGGAAAGACCTGCTGCAACTGCGCTTTCAGCTGTGCCAGCAGGCCCCGGCCCAGGCCGTGATCGCGATCATCGACATCGACCACTTCAAGACCATCAACGATGTGTATGGCCATGTGGTGGGTGACTGCGTGCTGCGCCAGCTGAGCGTCGAGCTCAAGCGCAACCTGCGCGAGGACGACGTGCCGGGGCGCTACGGCGGGGATGAATTCGGCGTGATCCTGCCCGGGTGCAGCCTGGAGCATGCCAGCCAGGTCATGGAGCGCCTGCGCCAGCGGGTCAACGAGTACCGCAACGAGCAGCTCCCGCAATTGCGCATCAGCCTGAGCATCGGCCTGGCCAGCTTCCAGCCAGGCTTCGCAGACTCCATGGTGTGGCTGAACGAGGCGGACAAGGCGCTGTATGCGGCCAAGCAGAGTGGCCGCAACAAGGTCAATGTGGCCCGCAGCGAGGTGGTGCCGCTGCGCCTGGCCTACCCGGACTGAAATGCAGGCACCACGTTCCGGTGCCTTCGTCGGCATGGCCGGCTCCTGCAGCTAGGGCTTGCGGCCCTGTGTCACGCCCGCAAGCGGCGCTGGGCCGCGATCTCCGGCAGGTCGTTGCGACGCAGGTACACCCGCAACGGCTCGGTGATGTTCAACCGCTCGTCGACATTCTGCGCCAGCAGCACCTCGATCAGTTCGCGGCGCAAGGTCATCACCTCGCCGCCGCTCGCCTGCCACACGAATTCATGGCTGGGGATGATGCTGTCGTCGGCCACGTCCATGCCGAACGAGTCTTCGCTGAAGCGCACGATATGCCGGCCCAGCTTGTGGTTGAAGCCTACGAAGCCCTTGAGCTGGTCGGCCGCGGCGCAGATATCCTGGGAAGTGATGTGCATGTCAAACCTCACTGAAGCATCGTCGAAGATGCGGGGTGAATGGAATTGGCACGCGGGGCGGGTCGTCTGCGGCCCTCTCTGACGGAGAAGCTCGACAGGCAGAGGTTACTAAAAACCCGCCTGCGCCTGACACCCTTTTTTTCGCTAAACTGCCAGACATCCTCACCTTGCCGCCAGCCACGTGGACGTTCCATGAGTACTGCCATCACCGCCGACCTTGCCACGATTGCGCGGATCAACGCCGTGCCGGCCATCCTCCAGGTGATCTGCGAAACCACCGGCATGCGCTTTGCGGCCGTGGCCCGTGTCACCGAGAACAACTGGACCGCCTGCGCCGTGCTCGACAACCTGGGCTTTGGCCTGGGAGTGGGCGGCGAGCTGGACGTGGCCACCACGCTATGCCACGAGATTCGCGGCAGCCACCAGACCATCGTGATCGACAAGGCCAGCGAGGACGCCCGCTACTGCCACCACCCCACCCCGCGCCTGTACCGCTTCGAAAGCTATATCTCGGTGCCGGTGTTCCGTACCAACGGCAGCTTTTTCGGCACCATCTGCGCGCTCGATCCGGCCCCGGCCGCCCTCACCGGCAGTGCCATCCAGCCGATGATGGAGTCCTTCGCGCGGCTGTTGACGATCCAGATCGAGAGCGAGGAAGCCGCCCAGCAGACCGAGGCGGCGCTGAAGAAGGAGCTGGCCATCGCCGAGCTGCGCGAACAGTTCATCGCGGTGCTCGGCCACGACCTGCGCAACCCGCTGTTCGCCATCACCGCCGGCGCCGAGCTGCTGGTCAAGCGCCTGGGCGATGCACGCTCGCGAACCATCGCCGAGCACATCCTCGCCTCCGGACGCCGTGCCACCGAACTGGTGCGCGATGTGCTGGACTTCGCCCGCGGGCGCCTGGGCAACGGCATCATGGTGAACATCCAGCCCTGCCCCGACCTGGACACCGCCCTGCGTCAGGTGGCCTCCGAGCTGCAACGGGTCTACCCGCAGCGGGTGATACGCCTGCATATCGATGACCTCAGCGGCATGTGCTGCGACCGCGAGCGGATCACCCAGCTGCTCTCCAACCTGCTGGCCAACGCCCTGAACCATGGCGACGCCAACAGCCCGGTAGATGTATCGGCGCGTATCGAGCAGCAGGTGTTCACCCTGGGCGTGCACAACCAGGGCGCGCCGATTGCCCCGGCGGTGATGGCGCAACTGTTCCAGCCGTTTTCGCGCCCGCTCGACGGCACCCCGCAAAGCGGCCTGGGGCTGGGCCTGTACATCGCCAACCAGATTGCCCTGGCCCATGGCGGGCGCATGGAAGTGGTGTCCAGCCGCGAGGCCGGCACGCTGTTCAGCCTGCGTCTGCCACTGGATCGAGTTGCCCCGCCAGAACCTGCTCCAGCCACCCCATGAACGCCGCCACCCGCAACGGCAGGTGTACCTGCCGAGCGAACAGCAATGACACCGGCATCGGCTCGGGCACCTGCTGGTCCAGCACGCTGACCAGTTGCCCGCTCTCCAGGTACTCGCGCACACCGGCAAAGGGCGCCTGGATGATGCCCAACCCGGCCAGGCAGGCGCTTTCGTAGGCATCGGTATTGTTCACCGTGACTGCACCGCCCATGGCCTGATACCGCGTCGTGGCGCCCTGTCGGTACTCGAACCCCGGGCAGCGCGCCCCCAGGTTCTGTACGTAGTGGATCAACTGGTGGTCGCGCAGGGCCTCCAGCCGTGTCGGCACCCCCATGCGCTGCAGGTAGGCAGGGCTGGCGCAGTTGACCATGCGCAGGCTGCCCAGGGGCCGGGCGACCAGCGCAAGGTCGCTGAGCGCACCAATGCGCAGCACGCAGTCGAAGCCCTCGCGCACCAGGTCGACCTGGCGATCGGTGCAACTGATCTCCAGCGCCAGCCCCGGGTGCTGCTGCATGAACGCCGGCAAGGCCGGCAGAATGATGCGCCGTGCCATCAGCGTCGGCAGGTCGATGCGCAGGCGACCGTGCAACTGGGCCGGGTCTGGCCGAAACAGCCCTTCGAGCTCGTCCATTCGCGACAGCAGGTCTTTGCTACGCTCGTACAGTTGCAGGCCATCCTGGGTGGCCTGTACACGCCGCGTGGTGCGGTTGAGCAGGCGCGTGCCCAGGTGCCTCTCAAGCAGGCGCACCTGTTCCGAGACGGTAGAACGCGGCAGCCCCAGGCTCTCACCGGCCAGGGTGAAGCTCGACAGTTCGGCAACCCGCACAAAGGTGCGCAACAGCTCCAGCGTGTTCATCCAGCCCCCTTCATTGTTCGACCCTGCCGAACAGTATTTCCGAATCCAGCGGATTTATCAGTACCGGAGCGACCAATAGACTGTGCTCGACTTCAGCCACCCCGAGGAACCGACCATGACCCGCAAGATCGCACTGATTACCGGCGCCAGCCGTGGCCTGGGCAGGAATACCGCGTTGCACCTGGCAGCCCAGGGCATCGACATCATTGGCACCTACCACAGCAAGGCCGACGAGGCCCACGCGCTGGTGGCCGAGCTTGAGCAAAAAGGCGTGCGCGCCACCATGTTGCAACTGGACGTGAGCAACAGCGCCAGCTTCGAGGCGTTCGCCGCCACCCTCGATGACACCTTGCAGCGTACCTTCGGCCGTCGGCAGTTCGACTTTCTGGTGAACAACGCCGGCATCGGCATCAACGCAAGCTTCAGCGAAACCACCGAAGCGCAGTTCGATACCCTGCTCAACATCCAGCTCAAGGGCCCGTTCTTTCTCACCCAGCGGCTGCTGCCGCTGCTTGCCGACCAGGGCCGCATCGTCAACATCTCCACCGGGCTGACCCGCTTCGCCCTGCCCGGCTTTGCCGCCTACGCGGCGATGAAGGGGGCGATGGAGGTGCTGACCCGCTACCAGGCCAAGGAGCTCGGTGCGCGTGGCATTCGCGTGAACATCCTGGCCCCCGGTGCCATCGAGACCGACTTTGGTGGCGGTGTGGTACGCGACAATGACCAGGTGAACGGCTTTATCGCCAGCAACACCGCCCTGGGCCGCGTCGGCCTGCCGGATGATATCGGCGCGGCGGTGGCTGTGCTGCTCGGCGACGGTGGCAGCTGGATCAACGGCCAGCGGGTGGAGGTGTCGGGCGGGATGTTCCTCTGAAACCTCAGAGGTGCCTGTACAGCTCGGTGAGGCGGTCCAGTGCGGCCTGCACGAAGTCCTCGGGCAGGTTCTGGATCAATCGCGACGGGGCCTCGAACAGGTCCTCGCCGTGCGCTGCCTCAAGCGCCTCGAGCACCTCCATGCGCGCGTCACGACGCTCGGGGTAGTGCGGGCCGAACAGCGCCAGGGCATCACCGAACGCCTTGGCAGTGACCGGCATGTGCAGGGCATGCAGGCCGCGCAAGGCGATCAGGGCCTGGTCGCCGGCACTGTTCCAGAAATACTGGTCCAGCCGCCCGTTCATGGTTTCGGCCTCCAGCCACCACAGCGCGATGGCTTCCTGCTCCTGCGCCAGCAAGGTGTCGAAACCGTGACCCCAGCGTGCTTCGAGTTGCGCCCAGGTGGGGCTGTTGGTGATGCTCATGTACGTTCCCTCGCCCACGTGCCGAATCGATGGGCGCGATTATAGGCGCCGCCTCAGTCCTCGCGCACCTGCACGCTGGCGGTCATGCCTGCACTGAGGTTGACCCCCGCCGGCACCTCGTCGAGCCGGATGCGCACCGGAATGCGCTGGGCCAGGCGCACCCAGTTGAAGGTCGGCTCCACTTCGGCCAGCAACTGGCTGTCGGGGGTGGCGTTGCGATCGGTGATGCCGCGGCTGATGCTCTGCACATGGCCCTGCATCGGCTCGCCGGCGCTCATCAGCCACACCTTGACCGGCGCACCGACCTTGATGCGCGGCAGCTTGGTTTCTTCGAAATAGGCCTGCACATAGAAGGTCGAGTCGTCCACCAGCGCCATCACCGGCTGCCCGGCATTCACATAATTGCCCTCGGCCAGGCGCAGGTTGGTGATGTGCCCGTCCCGCGGTGCCTTGACCTGGCTGCGCGCCAGGTTGAGCGCGGCCACCTTGACCTCGGCCAGGGCCTGGCGCAGCTCGCCACGGGCCACGGCGGCGTTGATCTGGGCGTTTTCGCGCAGCTCGGCGCTGATCGCCTGCGGGCCCAGTGCAGCGCGGCGCGAGGCCTCGTGTTCGCGCAGGCGCAGTTGCTGCTGGCGGGTCTCGGCCACGGCATTGGCTTTATCCAGCGCGGCCTCGAAGCGGTCCTTGTCGATGGACATCAGCAAGTCCCCCGCCTTGACCTCCTGGTTGTCGTGCACCTTGAGCTCGCGCACCCAGCCCGACACATCCGGGGCGACGATCACCACGTCGGCGCGGATCTTCGCGTCGCGGGTCCAGGGGGTGAGCATGTAGTAGCGCCACAGTTCGAGGCCGGCGAACACCGCCACCACCACCAGGCACAGGGTTACGGCAACACGCACATAGGTACGCATGGTCAAACTCCTTACAGGGGCCCCAGTACGCGGGTGACCAGGGCCAGAATACAAACGAACAGTGCAGTGTCGAACAGGGCTTCATGCCACACCCAGCGCCCCAGCGGGGTCAGACGCAGCAGCAGCCGCACCGCGAAGGTCAGCAGCAGCGCCAGCACCGCATAGATCAGAAACGGGCTGAGCAGTACCCCGCCCATTGCCCACTCACGCAACCCCATGGAGTTCCTCCTGTCGCCGGCACCACTTGGCCCAGCTGTGTCGAAGTTGCAGTACCGCGCCCACGGCAAGACGCAGCGGGTCGCTGTCGGGGCGTTGCTGCAACGCCGCGATGAAGGCTTCGCTGGCAGCATCCAGGCGCTGCCCGCGCCCGGCACCCGGGCCCTGTGCCAGCACGTTTTCCAACTGCTGGAAATACGCGCGCTGCGCCGCGTCCGGTGGCACCTGGGCCACCGCCAGGCACATGCGCAGGTGCAGCAGTTCGTCGCCGATGTCCAGCCCGTGCAGGCCATCGTCCCAGTGGCCGCGCTCCTGCTCGGGCAGCGCGGTGTAATGGCGCGCCAGCTGCAGCAGGCGGTCGGCCATGCGCCCGCCAAACCAGGTTTCGGCGCCGCGCAGGTCGCGCCGGGTCAGGCGTACCAGGTCGTTCTGGGTGGCGGCGCGCAGGCGCCGGCCGTGCCATGCGGGGTTGCGCAACACCAGCAGCTTGAACGCCAGCACCGCTGCGCCCACCCCCAGCAGCATGGCCTGGGCACTGTTGAGAAAGTTGGCCACATCGAACGTCATGGTATTGAGCGGTGCCACCAGCACGATGAAGTGCAGGCAGTACGAAGTGGCTGTGGCGCCGATTTTCGGGTTGGCCATGCCCAGCGCGCCCAGGAACAGCGGCACCCCCATGCCCATGCACAGCAAGGCAAAACCGCTCCACTGCGGCAGCAGGATCTGCCCGACGAAGAACGCCACGGGCACCGCCAGCAGGATGCCGCGCAAAAAACTCATGCCGATCTGCGCGCCGTTCTCGCGACTGGCGAACAGGCTGCACACCACGCAGGTGAGCACCAGGCCGCCGGGCGCCGCCGACCAGGCGGTGGCCAGCCAGAAGCTGGCCATGGCCAGGAACGCCAGCGCACTGCGCGAGCCGAACAGCAGTGCCAGCGGCACGTCGCGGTGCACCGCCAGGCTGTCGGGCAGGTCGGCCGGTGCCTTGCCCTCCTCCACCGCGCGCAGGGCCAGGGTCGCCGCCATGGCGTTATCCAGCAGCAGGGTCAGACGCGCCAGGCAGTAATGCTGCGCGGGGCTGTTGTGCTCGTCATGGGCGGCATCCCAAACGCGCTGGCGCAGCACCAGCAGTGCAGCCTGATCGGGCTCGGCCAGGGCGGCCTGCACCTCGCTCAGCCACGGGGCCATGTGCTGCGCCTGTTCGTCGTCGAGCTGGCGCCACTGACGGCGTACAGAACGGGCGATGCGCAACAGGATCAGCAGCTTCTGGCTGAGCCCGCGAATAGCCCGGGCACGCTGGCGACCCAGGCTGCCTTCGAACCAGGCGTGTTCGCGCTGGGCATCCACCGCGACGATGCGCCCCAGAATCTCCAGAAGGCCCTTGCGCCCCTGCTCCTCGCCGGTCAGGGTCGCACTGGCCGCCTGCAGGCCGCTTTGCCAGGCCTGGCGAGCCTGCCCGCTGAGCTGCTGCTCGACCCGCATCGGCCAGAGCAAGGCGCTGACCAAGGTGGCGCAGATGATGCCCAGGCTGATCTCGGTGCAGCGTGCCACCGCCTGGTCGAACACCAGCAGCGGGTGATTGATGGCCGGCAAGGCGATGATCGCCACGGTGTAGCCGGCCAGCACGAAGGAATACGCCCAGGCGCTGCGCAGCAGGGTCGAGCAGGCCGTGCACAGCGCCAACCACAGGGCCAGCGCCAGCAGAAAAAGCCACGGCGTCTGGGCGAACAGGCCCATGAACACCACTGACATGATCGTGCCGACCAGCGTGCCGAACAGCCGTGCCAGGCCCTTCTGCAGCACCATGCCCGACAGCGGCTGGGCCACGATGAAAGCCGTCATCAACGCCCAGGCCGGTTGCTCCAGCCCCCAACGCAACGCCAGCCACAGCGCCAACCCGCCGCCAAGCAGGGTTTTCACGGCAAATTGCACAGCGAGTCGGTTGGGCGCCAGCAGGGCCTGCAGAGTGATGGGCACGGATCGAACCTTGGGAAGCGATGAAGTAAAGATAGACACAGATACGCGGGAAAGGTCAGATGCGAATTATTAGCTAGCTAACTACTTATAGTCCAGAATTTTTCTCCCTTCCTTCGCCGGCAAGGCCGTGCCTACAGGGCCCATCCCGGCAGGCCCCGGTACTGCCACCCCAAATTCCAGGCAAAAAAATGGGCAACCGAAGTTGCCCTAAATGCCTTGCGTGCTCGTGTATCGGAAAGGATCAGCCCTGCTTGCGCTTGTTCGAGTCCTTCCAGATGAAAATACCCAGGCCTGCGAAAAACAGCAGCATCAGGCCGACTGTCACAACGCCAGCGATAACCACATTATCGAAGAACATATCGGCCTCCATTCGCCTGCACCTGTCTGATGGGGTAACAGTAGCGAATGGGGCGGGAGAGGAAATTGACCGAGGTCAATGGCGCCCATCAACGGACGCGCGAGGCGGGTGCAGGGTTGACCTGCATCAAGAATCAGCGCTTCTTCGGCTTGCCCTTGGGCTTTTTCTTGCCCTTGCCCAGGGGCATTGCCTGCTCGAACGCCTGACGCACTTCGTTCAGGCGCTTTTCCTTGAGGTCGTGCACGCGACGGGCGCGCTCGGCGCCGAAATCGATCAGGTTGTCGTCTTGGCTCATGTTCAGGCTCGTGGAACGGACTGCGGAAGTCGCCATGATGAGGGCTCGCGCCCGCACTGAACAGCCCCGCTCAGACTTCGATGTCCACCAGCAGGCCCTGGCGCGGCTGTTCGCCCATCAGCGGCGCCACCGGCACGGTGTTGTCGGCGTTGACCTCGTCGCCCGGCAGGGCCTGGTACAGCTCTTCGTCCGGGGCCTTGCGGCGTTTGCCCTGGCGGCGGCGCTGCTCGTCACGCAGCAGTACCCCCGACTCCTGCGGGTCGCGCTTCTTGAAATCGATATTGCTGTCGGTGGCGCTGGGCTGGGCCGGCACCACTGGGGCGATGGTCGGCGGCTGCTTGACCGGGTCGTGTTGCGTGGTGACCGGGGCGGCACTGAGGGGAATGATGGGCGGCAGCATGGTTGTTGTTCTCCTGTCGCCAATGTGTCGGCTGCCAAACGGCAGCCTTGAGCGCCGATGGCAAAAGTGTGGCACCCGTCACAGCCAGGGGTGTGCCTGAGTATAGTACGCTGCGCTTCCCGTTTTTCGCCCTATAAGGCAGGAGCCTACGATGCGCATCCCCTATCGCCTCCTGGCGAGTATCGGCCTGGCCACGGCCGGCCTTGCGGCCATGGCCGACCCGGCTCCGGCGCTGTTCGGTGGCTGGCGCAACCTCGCCACGGCGGCCGATGCCGGGTATGTCGAGGAGAACATGGCATTCGCCATGCTGCCGGCAGTGGTTGCCCGCGGCACGCGCATGGCCGTGCTGGACGAGCAGCGCAAGCAGACCGTGTGTTGCCTGGAGGTGGTCAGCGTGCCGCTTGAAGACAGCCTGCTGCGCCACCGTTTCGACCTGCCGGGCGTCTGGGTGAGCGACCTGCGCAATGACTGGAACATCGACCACCGGCCCTACCTGCCCGAGGTGTTCGCCCTGCAACGACGCGACGCCCTGGTCGACTATCACTTCGATGAAAATGGCTACGGCCACCTGGGGGGCCTGCTCGTCCCGGCCGATGCGCGAATCACACCCCAGGGCACGCTGCACACCGGTGGCCAGACGTTCACCGTCGACATCGATACCCAGCCGATGGCCAACGACAACGGCTCGATGAGCCGCTACACCCTGACCGACACACGCAACCCGCAGCACCGCTATACGGTGGAAGTCCCCGTCGCCACCTACTGACGTGCCCTACTGATCGGGGTCGTCATCGTCCGGTTCGGGCGCCGCGTCGCTCCACGGGCGCTTGAGCACGCTGTTCCAGACCTTCTCCAGGTGTTCGCGCAGCACCGGCGGTGCGTCCTTGAGGGTGGGGCCGTCTTCGCGTTCACCACCAAAGGCATCCTCGCCTTCCGGGGCGATCAGCGACTGGCCATTGATCACGTAGCTGGCGGCCCCTTCGCGCAGTTCCACATGCAGGTCCTGCGGGTCGACACCGCCACCGCAAAAGGAATGGCTGGCAACGGTCAGTTCGGCCACACCATCGTTGTTCAGGTCGCTGGCGCCGCTGACGTCGGTATAGAAGCCCACGTCCAGGTCCAGCCCCGGGCAGGTGGTTTCATTCTCGATGGTCCAGCGCGCCTTGTAGGTTTGGGCGTCGTGGCTGCGGCCATACAGGGTGGCGGTGAGCACCACCCGGTCGACCTCCTGCTGGGTTTCCTCGTCGCTGACCTGGTCGTCCAGGCGGCTGAGTACCAGCACCGCCTCGCCGTCGCGGTCGCGAAAGTGCACGTTCTGCACCGGCACCTGCACGCCCAGCGCCGCCAGCGCCGGGGGCTCCAGTGGTGGCAGCAGTTCGAAACCCTGCTGGTCGCAGGCGCCGAGCGAGGCCAGGCTGGCCAGTACGATGCAGTGGCGTAACGGGAGGGACAGCAGAGGGTGTCGGAGCATGGGTCGAGGCCTGTGGTGGCAAAGACGGCTTTCGTCGATGAAATCGCCAGACGCTTTGGTCTGTGCAGCCCTATCCGTTAAGATAGTCGCCTTTTGAATGGCGGGAGTCAGGCAGTATGGCGCAGCAGTATCAACCGGGGCAACGCTGGATCAGCGACAGCGAAGCCGAGCTGGGTCTAGGGACCGTTCTGGCACAGGACGGCCGCTTGTTGACCGTGCTCTACCCGGCCACTGGCGACACCCGCCAGTACTCCCTGCGCAATGCGCCCCTGACCCGCGTGCGTTTCTCGCCGGGCGACCAGATCACCCACTTCGAAGGCTGGAAGCTGACCGTGCGCGAAGTCGAGGTCATCGACGGCCTGATGGTCTACCACGGCCTCGATGCCCAGAACCAGGCTTGCACCCTGCCTGAAACCCAGCTGTCGAACTTCATCCAGTTCCGCCTGGCCAGCGACCGCCTGTTCGCCGGGCAGATCGACCCGCTGGCGTGGTTCTCGCTGCGCTACAACACCCTGGAACACACCAGCCGCCAGTTGCAGTCGTCGCTGTGGGGCCTGGGCGGCACCCGTGCCCAGCCGATCGCCCACCAGTTGCACATTGCCCGCGAAGTGGCCGACCGTATCGCCCCGCGCGTACTGCTGGCCGACGAAGTGGGCCTGGGCAAGACCATCGAAGCCGGCCTGGTGATCCATCGCCAGCTGCTCACGGGTCGCGCCAGCCGCGTGCTGATCCTGGTGCCGGAGAACCTGCAGCACCAGTGGCTGGTGGAAATGCGCCGCCGTTTCAACCTGCAGGTGGCTCTGTTCGACGCCGAGCGCTTCATCGAAAGCGATGCCAGCAACCCGTTCGAGGATGCGCAACTGGCGCTGGTGGCGCTGGAGTGGCTGACCGAGGATGAAAAGGCCCAGGACGCGCTGTTCGCCGCCGGCTGGGACCTGCTGGTGGTCGACGAGGCGCACCACCTGGTGTGGCACGAAGACCAGGTCAGCCCGGAGTACGCGCTGGTCGAGCAACTGGCCGAGGTCATCCCCGGCGTACTGCTGCTGACCGCCACCCCCGAGCAACTGGGCCAGGACAGCCACTTCGCACGCCTGCGCCTGCTCGACCCCAACCGTTTCCACGACCTGGCCGCGTTCCGCGCCGAGAGCGACAACTATCGCCCGGTGGCCGAGGCGGTGCAGGAGCTGCTCGATGAAGGCCGCCTGTCGCCCAAGGCCCACGCCACCATCCAGGGCTTCCTGGGTGCCGAAGGCGAGGCGCTGCTGGCCGCAGTCAACGATGGCGACACCCAGGCCAGCGCACGCCTGATCCGCGAGCTGCTGGACCGCCACGGCACCGGCCGCGTGCTGTTTCGCAACACCCGTGCCGCGGTGCAGGGCTTCCCGCAGCGCCAGCTGCACGCCTACCCGCTGCCGTGCCCCGACGAGTACATGGAACTGCCGGTGGGCGAGCATGCCGACCTGTACCCGGAAGTCAGCTTCCAGGCCCAGGGCGACAGCGACGAAGAGAGCCGCTGGTGGCGCTTCGACCCACGGGTCGAATGGCTGATCGACACCCTCAAGATGCTCAAGCGGGTCAAGGTGCTGGTGATCTGCGCCCACGCCGAAACCGCGATGGACCTGGAAGACGCCCTGCGCGTGCGCTCGGGCATTCCGGCCACGGTGTTCCATGAGGGCATGAGCATCCTGGAGCGCGACCGCGCCGCCGCCTACTTTGCCGACGAAGAGTTCGGCGCGCAGGTGCTGATCTGCTCGGAAATCGGCAGCGAAGGCCGCAACTTCCAGTTCGCCCACCACCTGGTGCTGTTCGACCTGCCGGCCCACCCCGACCTGCTGGAACAGCGCATCGGCCGCCTGGACCGTATCGGCCAGAAGCACACCATCGAGCTGCATGTGCCGCACCTGCAGAACAGCCCGCAGGAGCGCCTGTTCCAGTGGTACCACCAGGCACTCAATGCCTTCCTCAATACCTGCCCTACCGGCAACGCCCTGCAGCACCAGTTCGGCCCGCGCCTGCTGCCGCTGCTGGAAAGCGGCGACGACGGCGAGTGGGAAGCGCTGGTCAACGAAGCCTGCGCCGAGCGCCAGCGCCTGGAGTCGGAGCTGCACAGCGGCCGCGACCGCCTGCTGGAGCTCAACTCCGGTGGTGCCGGCGAAGGCCAGGCGCTGGTGGAGGCGATCCTCGAGCAGGACGACCAGTTCGCGCTGCCGATCTACATGGAAACCCTGTTCGACGCCTTCGGTATCGACAGCGAGGACCACTCGGAAAACGCCCTGATCCTCAAGCCGAGCGAGAAGATGCTCGACGCCAGCTTCCCGCTGGGCGACGACGAAGGCGTGACCATCACCTACGACCGCAACCAGGCGCTGTCGCGCGAGGACATGCAGTTCATCACCTGGGAACACCCCATGGTGCAGGGCGGCATGGACCTGGTGCTCAGCGGCTCGATGGGCAATACCGCGGTGGCGCTGATCAAGAACAAGGCGCTCAAGCCGGGCACCGTGCTGCTCGAACTGCTGTACGTCAGCGAAGTGGTCGCCCCGCGCGCCCTGCAACTGGGCCGCTACCTGCCGCCGGCAGCGCTGCGCTGCCTGCTCGACACCAACGGCAACGACCTGGCGGCGCGGGTGTCGTTCGAGACCCTCAACGACCAGCTCGAAAGCGTGCCCAAGGCCAGCGCCAACAAGTTCATCCAGGCCCAGCGCGATGTCCTGACCCCGCGCATCAATGCCGGCGAGGCCAAGATCATGCCGCGCCACGCCGAGCGTGTGGCCGAGGCGCAGCGCCGCCTGGCAGCCGAAACCGATGAAGAACTGGCGCGCCTGACCGCGTTGCAGGCGGTCAACCCGACCGTGCGCGACACCGAAATCCAGGCCTTGCGTGCGCAACGCGAGCAGGGCCTGGCCATGCTGGAGAAGGCCGCACTGCGCCTTGAGGCAATTCGGGTACTGGTCGCCGGCTGACCCACTGGCCGGCTCCTGCATGATCGATGCAGGAGCCGGCCTTGCCGGCCAAGGGCGCGACCCGGTTTTAGAACCAAACGCTATCGCCCCAATCTCCAATCCATACAAGTCAATCTGCCATTAATCCCGATGGGTTAATGCTCTCTTCCTATACTCAGCCAAAACCGTCTCCACTCCGCTGGAGGCCGCGTGCACACCGGACCAAGAGGCATGCTATGGAGTGGCAGGGGCTGCATGTACTCGCCGAACTTCCCGCAACCGGACAATTGCTCCTCGATTGCCGGCACAACCCTTACCTGGTGGCACTTGCCTACCTGGTCGCCTGCGCGGGTAGTTTCGCCACCTTCGACATCATCGAACGCGTGGGCAATGCCGAGCACAGCGCCGCCCAACGTCAATGGCGCCTGCTCGGCACCTTCTGCCTGGCCTGCAGCGTGTGGGGCATGCACTTCATCGGCATGCTCGCCTTCCAGGCCCCCCTCGAGGTGCACTACGACCTGGCCCTGACGGCCGTATCGCTGCTGCTGATGCTGCTCGCCGCCTGGAGTGCGATGAACCTGCTCGGCACACCCCAGCCGCGCCTGCACCAGCATGTGCTGGCGGCCATCGCCATCGGCCTGGGCATCGGCGCCATGCATTACACCGGCATGGCAGCCATGCGCTCCAACGCCTCGCAGTTCTACCGCGCCGACCTGCTGGCAAGTTCGGTGGTGGTCGCCTTCGGCGTCAGCCTGCTGGCGTTGCTGCTGACCCGCTACCGCCCAGCCCAGAGCAACTGGCCCAGGTACGTCGCCAGCCTGGTGATGGCCACCGGCATCATCGCCACCCATTTCACCGGCATGTGGGCCTTGACCCTAGTGCTGCCCGTGGACGCGCCGCTGCAGTTGCCGATCACCGACAACAGCCTGCACCTGAGCCTGGCCATCGCCTTCGTCGCCCTGCTGATCAGTGCCAGTTGCATCAGCGCCGCCCTGTCGGACAAGAAGCTGCAGAGCAAGGAGCACGACCTGCGCCGGGTCAACATGCTGCTCAGCCAGCTGGACCAGGCACGCGTCTCGCTGCAACAGGCGGCGCACTACGATGCACTGACCAACCTGGTCAACCGTCGCGGTTTCAACCAGCTGTTCGCCGAGCGCCTGGCCGAACAGGCGGCCAGCGGCGGCATGCTGGCGGTGATGTTCCTGGACATCGACCACTTCAAGCGCATCAACGACAGCCTGGGCCATGACGCGGGGGACCAGTTGCTGCAGGTGATCGCCGCGCAGATCAAGAGCGCCACCCGCAGCCACGACGTGGTGGCCCGCTTCGGCGGCGACGAGTTCTGCATTCTGATCGGCCTGCACAACCGCGACGAGGCCCGCCACCTGGCGCAGCGCATCATGCACAAGGTCAAGGAACCGATCGACCTGAGCGGCCGGCGCATGGTGATGACCACCAGCATCGGCATCAGCGTGTTCCCCGACGACGGCGAAAGCTGCGACGAGCTGCTCAAGCACGCGGACCTGGCCCTGTACCAGTCCAAGGGCTGCGGGCGCAACAACCTGAACTTCTTCAGCAGCAACCTGAAAACCCGCGCCACCCTGGAGCTGCAACTGGAGGAGGAGCTGCGCGTGGCCCTGCTCGAAGAACGCGGGCTGCGCATCCACTACCAGCCGATCTTCGACCTGGCCAGCGGCCAGGTGGCCAAGCTCGAAGCGCTGATCCGCTGGCAGCACCCGCAGCACGGCCTGCTCAGCCCCGACCGCTTCATCGGCATTGCCGAAGCGAACGGCCTGATCGGCGAGCTCGACCTGTGGGTGTTGCGCCGCGCCTGCCAGGACCTGGCGCAGTTGAGCCGCCATGGCTTCGACCAACTCAAGGTCACCGTCAACTGCTCGGCGCTGACCCTGGGCCGCGAAGAACTCGTCAGCGAAGTGGAAGATGCGCTGTTCAGCGCGGGGCTGCCGGCCTGGCGCCTGGAAATGGAGGTGACCGAAAACGCGCTGATGGGCAACATCCACAACACCATCGCCCTGCTCAAGCGTATCCGGGCCAAGGGCGTTTCACTCTCGATCGACGACTTCGGCACCGGCTACTCATCGCTGGCCTACCTCAAGCGCCTGCCGCTGGACACGCTGAAGATCGACCGCTCGTTCATCCAGGACATCCCCCACTCCGAGCAGGACATGGACATCGTGCAGGCCATCATCATCATGGCCCACACCCTGCACCTGAAGGTGGTGACCGAGGGAGTGGAAACCGTCGAGCAGTACCAGTTCCTGCGCCAGCAGGGCTGCGACTTTCTGCAGGGCTACCTGTTCAGCCGCCCGGTACCGATGGGCGAGCTGCACGCGGTGCTCGGCAGCCTCAACCAGTGCAGCGACCTGCCTATGGCTTGCGGCGAAACAGCTCGACCAGGGTTGCGGGATCCTTTTCCAGGTAACCCTGGCTGCCGTGCAAGCGCATCAGCTGCGCCGCCAGGCCGCTGATCGGGGTGGCCGAGCCCTGCTCGCGGGAAAACTTGACCGCCGTATCCAGGTCCTTGAGCAAGGTGCGCACGTGCCACTTAACCGGCTCGTAACGCTGCTCGGCCATTTGCGGGGCCAGGATCTGCAGCGGCCTGGAATCGGCGAAACCGCCCGCCAGGGCTTCGGCGATCAGGCTGGCATCCACCCCTGACTGTTCGGCCAGGGCCACCACCTCGGCAATCACCAGTGCGTTGCAGGCCACGATCATCTGGTTGCAGGCCTTGGTCACCTGCCCTGCCCCCACCGCCCCCATGTGCGTGACCCGCTGCCCCAGCACCTGGAGCACCGGGCGCACCCGCTCAAGATCGGCCGCCTCGCCGCCGACCATGATCGCCAGGCTGCCGGCCTCGGCGCCCGGGGTGCCGCCCGACACCGGTGCATCCAGCCAGTGCATGCCGCAGGCCTGCCTCAGCTGTGCGGCCATTTGCCGCGTGGCGCCGGGCTCCAGGCTGGAAAAATCCACCAGCAGCTGCCCGGCCGCGCCGCCTGCGGCGATACCGTCGTCACCGAACACCACCTCGTGCACCACCTGGGTGTCGGCCAGGCACAGCATCACCACGTCCGCCGCCGCGCAGAGCTCTGCCGGGCTGTTCGCCTGGCTCGCCCCGGCGGCCACCAGTGGCGCGCACTTGTCCGATGAACGGTTCCACACGGTCAACGGAAAACCGGCCGCCAGCAGGCGCCGACACATGGGCAATCCCATCAGACCGATACCGGCGAACCCCAGCGAAGGTAGTGCAATGCTCATGACAGCTCCTGGCAAATTAAAGAAGTTGGCGATGCGGACGATTCAGTTCTCAGACGTGACAGGAAAACCCTTAGAGGGTTATAGGGCAGGACCCTATCGCTCACGCCAAAGGCGCACTGATACAGTCGCGAAACTTATCCCGTGATGGCTCGATGATATCGACTTTTACCAGCCGTCCACCCAGGCAAATGGCGCAAAATGACCTCAAAGAATACTTCTGCCACCGCGGTTTCCGAGCTGATGTCATCCTCCACCGCGCTCACCGCCCCGGCGCCTCGAGAATACTACAGCCCGCGCGCGGCTACGCCGCAGCAGTACCTGTATTACACCGAGACCGATATCCAGCGCATCCTGGACAACCTCGACGGCCTGCGCGACCTGGTGTTCCCGCCCAGTGTGCATGTCGAAGATGACACCCAGTTGCGCCTGGACCAGCAGTTCCCTTCGGTGTGCCTGATCGGCCTGGGTCGTTGCGGTTCGAACATTGCCCTGGATGTGGCGGAGCTGGTGTACAACGCCCGCACCTTCTACCTCAACGAATTCAACAACGAAGACCGCCACGCCGGCGAGCAGCCCTACAGCCCGGGCCGCTGGATCCGCAACAACCTGCGCCTGGTGCAGAACAAGGGCGCCAAGCCGGTGTTCCTGGTGGAACCGCTGGTGATGCTGGGCGACCTGGACAAGGACATCGCCGGGCGCATCCGTTTTTCGCGCAAGGGCGAGAAGAGCGGCTTTCTGCGCGACTACAGCAAGATGAAGATCATGGACCTGTCCGAGGTGCATGCGGGCGGCGCCGGCAACGCGCCGATCCTGGGCCAGTACCTGGCCAAGATCATCCTCAACAAGGAAACCCAGCGCTTCTCCAGTGCCGACTGGAAGCTGATCCACTCGTACCTGATCGACTCGTGCGGCATCAAGGCCAACCAGTCGCGCCTGTACTTCTACATCTTCAGCGCCGGTGGCGGTACCGGCTCGGGCATGGCATCGGAGTTCGGCCTGGCCCAGCAGTTCTCGTACATGAACAAGACGTTCGACACCAAGCCGGCCGACGAGAACGACACCAAGAGCGGGCACTCCTTCGTCTTCGAGCCGATCTTCACCAGCGGCATCTGCGTGCTGCCGAACATCTCCGACCACCGCAGCGAGATGTCCGAGGCACTGCACATCAACGCCGGCCGCCTGCTGTGCAAGTACCTGTCGGAGGAATGGGACTTCTCGTACAACTTCGACAACGAGGACAGCAGCGAAGCCAGCGTGATGGGGCGTATCCGTCCGTGGAACGCGATGATGCTGATCTCCAACGACATCATGCGCTATGCCGAGGAGAACGATGACGGCAACATCCAGGACATTGACGTCAATGCCATGGAGAAGCACGCCAACCAGTACATCTCGCAGCAGATCTTCAACATCCTCACCGCCCAGGCGGTGACCACCGACTACGACCAGAACTACTTCCGGCGCGCCGGCATCGACATCGGCGAGACCATCCGCCTGGATGCCAACGACCTGTTCATGAGCCTGGCCGGCCCGGTGGCCATCGCCTACGCCGAATCGGTAGTGCCCGAGCAGCCGACGCCAGGCAACGACAAGTTCAAGGTGTTCGAGAAAGAGAAGCCGCAGCTCAACATCGACGACCTGTTCTTCCGCTCCATCGACCTGCCGCACTTCAACAAGGTGACCCAGGCGATCGAGGGCATCAGCCTGCTGCCGATCGAGTCCAAGCGCTATCGCGCGGCCCTGGAGCAGTACAAGACCTCCGGCTACGACGCCGCGGCGCTGCATGACCTGCACTTCTTCAAGAACTGCTCGTCGGTGGTGTCGATCGTGTCCCTGCCCAAGGACTACAAGCTCTCGTACATGGACCTGAACCGGCTCAAGACCCACCTCAACAGCCTGTTCCCCAACACCACGCTCAAGCGCTACGCGCTGGTGATCGGCGCCTCGGCCAACCTGTCGCTGACCACCCTGATCGCCAAGAGCCCGTGCCTGTCGGACGACTTCCTGACCCTGATCGTGGCGTTCATCAAGCGCTGTTTCGCGCGCACCCCGTACCGTTTCGACGACACGCTG
Organism: Pseudomonas sp. 1176_21; assembly: GCF_052850635.1. NCBI lineage: Bacteria > Pseudomonadati > Pseudomonadota > Gammaproteobacteria > Pseudomonadales > Pseudomonadaceae > Pseudomonas > Pseudomonas sp. 1176_21. Next base: position 430,469 of record NZ_VXCV01000003.1, on the reverse strand, counting down.
GACAACGCCATCCTCGACTTCATCACCCGTGAGGAATTCGACGAGGACCGTATCGACGACCTGCTCAACGAGTTCGAGAACCCGGCCAAGATCCTCGATACCAACTGGTACGCGATCAAGCCGATGTACGAGAAGAAGTACCGCGAGCTGATCAACGACAAGAGCAAGTTCGTGTCGATCAACGATATCCGCCTGTCACGCGAGTGCGTGAAGAAGGCGGTGAAGTACCTGCGCGAGATCTACCGTCACCGCATCGGCAAGACGCGGGTGATTTCGCTCAACAGCCATACGGGCAAGACAGACTACGAGTAATCTGCGCGGCGGCTTTGCGGCCATCGCGGGTCAAGCCCGCTCCCACAAGGTCTCCACCAACCTGTGGGAGCGGGCTTGACCCGCGATGAGGCAAGAACTGTTACCGCGTTTTTTGAACCCCTGCCCCACTGTTACCAACAACCACCCCGCCTGAACGCCCTCGCGCACCAAAATCTTCCGGCTGTTCGTTTTTGCGCACCAGATCAGGGCGCGGGCTTTTTCTGAATCACGATAAACGGCGAAACCACCACTGCCCAGATCGACGCAATCGTGTGCGAAAGGTCTAGCGCCTGCTCGGCAGTCACCGGCACGACCGTGCCATCATTTCGCCATTTTTCCACGGTTTCACTGCGGTTTTCGGCCATTGCCGACGCCACCTCGATCAGGTCCAGCGACGGGTCGACCCAAATCAGGTCACCCTTGGCCCAAAAACGCTCCAGTGCTTTCCACTCGATGATTGCAGTCTCGCCGAGCAATTTGGCATAGAGGGTGCTTGGTTGATCTGTCATGGGTTCCTACCAGAAATAATTCGACCACTGAAAGGTCGCTATTTTTGCAGAAAAACCCAGTTTCAAATAAGTAATTGATCGACAAGGCCATGAAGATCACGCCCCGCCGCAGCATGCTGGCAAATTGGCGGCGCCTTTATGTAACTTTCTGTCGATTAGGCGACACCCCCGGATTTTGCCCCGAAAAGCCCGCTTTTCAATCGATCAAGCGGCGCTCTACACTGTACCGGTACAGTTGCCAGGGCACTTTGCGGGGGAACACGGGAAAGGCGGGACGGCGTGGCCGTCACGGTATCCCGGTCCGTAGCCCTGGGCACCAGGACTATAAAAATTACAACAGAATGAGTGGAGCACTATGAGTAAGCAGATTTCCAAGCTGTTCGCCGCAATGGTTCTGGCCGGGGTTGCCAGCCATGCAGTTGCCGCCGATACCATCAAGATCGGCATCGCCGGCCCGAAGACCGGTCCGGTTACTCAATACGGTGACATGCAGTTCATCGGTGCAAAACAGGCCATCAAGGACATCAACGCCAAGGGCGGCGTTGACGGCAAGATGCTCGAAGCCAAGGAATACGACGACGCCTGCGACCCTAAACAGGCCGTGGCAGTCGCCAACAAAGTGGTCAACGATGGCGTCAAGTTCGTGGTCGGCCACCTGTGCTCCAGCTCCACTCAACCAGCGTCCGACATCTATGAAGATGAAGGCGTGATCATGATCACCCCGGCTGCCACCAGCCCGGAAATCACCTCCCGCGGCTACAAGCTGATCTTCCGTACCATCGGCCTGGACAGCGCCCAGGGCCCGGCCGCCGGCAACTACATCGCCGACCACGTCAAGCCCAAGGTGGTTGCGGTACTGCACGACAAGCAGCAGTACGGTGAAGGCATCGCCACCGCGGTCAAGCAGACCCTGGAAGGCAAAGGCACCAAGGTTGCCGTGTTCGAAGGCCTGAACGCCGGCGACAAGGACTTCTCCTCGATCATCCAGAAGCTCAAGCAAGCCAACGTCGACTTCGTGTACTACGGCGGCTACCACCCAGAGCTGGGCCTGATCCTGCGCCAGGCTCAGGAAAAAGGCCTGAAGGCCAAGTTCATGGGCCCAGAGGGCGTGGGCAACGACTCGATCTCGCAGATCGCCCAGGGCGCTTCCGAAGGCCTGCTGGTAACCCTGCCCAAGTCGTTCGACGCCGACCCTGCGAACAAGGCCATCGTCGACGCCATCAAGGCTGACGGCAAGGACCCGAGCGGTCCGTTCGTGTTCCCGGCCTACTCGGCGGTGGAGCTGATCGCCGAAGGCATCAAGGCGGCCAAGAGCGAAGACACCGACAAGGTCGCACAGGCCCTGCACACCGGCACCTTCAAGACCCCTACCGGCGACTTGTCCTATGACAAGAACGGCGACCTGAAGGACTTCAAGTTCGTCGTCTACGAATGGCATTTCGGCAAACCTAAAACCGAAGTTTCCCCTCAGTAATCCCGTCACTCCATGACTACAAGCCCACTGTGCGAGCAGTGGGCTTTGTTTTACGAGGTTCATGGGCCTGATTCCCGCGATCCGGGAGCAGGTTCACCTGAAAATCTTAAAACCGTCACCAGCGGTTCGCTGGCAGTGCCCGTGCGAAGTGGCCTCAGACCACAAGCCGGGACGGGCGCAAGCCCACCAGTGAAATGCGTATCGGGTTTTTAGGAGCGCTGTAATGCCTGAGATCTATCACTTCTTCCAACAGCTGGTTAATGGCCTGACCATTGGCAGCACCTATGCCTTGATAGCCATTGGCTACACAATGGTTTACGGCATCATTGGAATGATCAACTTCGCCCACGGCGAGGTGTACATGATCGGTTCCTACGTGGCCTTCATCGCCCTTGCCGGGCTGGCCATGATGGGCATCGACTCACTGCCGATACTGATGACCGCCGCGTTCATCGCGACCATCGTGGTCACCAGCGCCTATGGCTACAGCATCGAACGGGTCGCCTACCGCCCCTTGCGCAACAGCAACCGGCTGATCCCGCTGATCTCTGCCATCGGCATGTCGATATTCCTGCAGAACACTGTCTTGCTTGCCCAGGATTCCAAGGACAAGTCGATCCCCAACCTGATTCCGGGGAGCATCTCCTTCGGGCCGGGCGGCGCCGAGGAAGTCCTGATTTCCTACATGCAGATCCTGGTCTTCGTCGTCACCCTGGTGGCCATGACCGGGCTGACCCTGTTCATCTCGCGTTCACGCCTGGGCCGCGCCTGTCGCGCCTGTGCCGAAGACATCAAGATGGCCAACCTGCTGGGTATCAACACCAACAACATCATCGCCCTGACCTTCGTGATCGGTGCGGCCCTGGCGGCCGTGGCAGCGGTACTGCTGAGCATGCAGTACGGCGTGATCAACCCCAACGCCGGCTTCCTGGTGGGCCTGAAGGCCTTTACTGCGGCGGTGCTGGGCGGCATCGGCAGCATTCCGGGCGCCATGCTCGGCGGGCTGGTGCTGGGCGTGGCCGAGGCCTTTGGCGCCGATATCTTCGGTGACCAGTACAAGGACGTGGTGGCATTCGGTCTTCTGGTTCTGGTGTTGTTGTTCCGTCCGACCGGCATCCTGGGCCGTCCGGAGGTCGAGAAAGTATGAGCAGAAATCTCAAATCGGCGTTTTTCAGCGCCTTGCTGGTCTGGGCCGTGGCATTCCCGGTACTGGGCCTGAAACTCAGCATCGTCGGTATCAGCCTGCAGGTGCATGGCCAGGGGCCCCTGGCCCTTAGCGTGATTGTGGTGTGCTCGGTGCTGATGTTCCTGCGCGTGCTGTTCGACAAGCAATGGAGCGCGATGATGCGGTCCGCCCCCCGGGGTGCACTGATATCGCCCAAGGTCAGCAACTTCCTGACCCTGCCGCGCACCCAGCGCTACATCATCCTGGGCCTGATCGCGGTTGCCCTGGTGTGGCCGTTCTTCGGTTCGCGCGGTGCGGTCGACATCGCCACGCTCATCCTGATCTACGTGATGCTGGGCCTTGGCCTGAACATCGTGGTCGGCCTGGCGGGCCTGCTCGACCTGGGCTACGTGGGCTTCTACGCCGTGGGCGCCTACAGCTATGCGCTGCTGTCGCACTACTTCGGCCTGAGCTTCTGGGTGTGCCTGCCCATCGCGGGGATGATGGCGGCCACGTTCGGCTTCCTGCTGGGCTTCCCGGTGCTGCGCCTGCGCGGTGACTACCTGGCCATCGTGACCCTGGGTTTCGGCGAAATCATCCGGCTGTTCCTGCGTAACCTGACCGACCTCACCGGCGGCCCGAACGGCATCAGCAACATTCCCAAGCCGTCGTTCTTCGGCCTGAGCTTCGAGCGCAGGGCGGCTGAAGGCATGCAGACCTTCCACGAGTTCTTCGGGGTGGAATACAACTCGATCAACAAGGTGATCTTCCTGTACCTGGTGGCATTGCTGCTGGCCCTGCTGGCGCTGTTCGTGATCAACCGCCTGCTGCGCATGCCGATCGGGCGCGCCTGGGAAGCGCTGCGCGAAGACGAGATCGCCTGCCGTGCGCTGGGCCTGAACCCGACCATCATCAAGCTCTCGGCCTTCACCCTCGGTGCCTGCTTCGCCGGTTTTGCCGGCAGCTTCTTCGCCGCGCGCCAGGGCCTGGTGACGCCGGAGTCGTTCACCTTCATCGAGTCGGCGATCATCCTCGCCATTGTCGTGCTCGGCGGCATGGGCTCTCAGCTGGGCGTGATCCTCGCGGCCATCGTGATGATCCTGTTGCCCGAACTGATGCGCGACTTCAGTGAATACCGGATGCTGATGTTCGGTGCCCTGATGGTATTGATGATGATCTGGCGTCCGCAGGGCCTGCTGCCTATGCAACGTCCACACATGGAGCTGCGTCGATGAGCCGCGAAATTCTGCAAGTGAGCGGCCTGAGCATGCGCTTCGGCGGCCTGTTGGCGGTCAACGGCGTGGCCCTGTCCGTCAAGGAAAAACAAGTGGTGGCACTGATCGGCCCCAACGGCGCCGGCAAGACCACCGTGTTCAACTGCCTGACCGGCTTCTACAAGCCCAGTGGCGGCAGCATCCTGCTCGACGGCCAGCCCATCCAGGGCCTGGCCGGCCACGAGATCGCCCGCAAGGGCGTGGTGCGTACCTTCCAGAACGTGCGCCTGTTCAAGGAAATGACCGCGCTGGAAAACCTGCTGATCGCCCAGCACCGTCACCTGAACACCAACTTCTTCGCCGGCCTGTTCAAGACGCCGGGCTTTCGTCGCAGCGAGCACGAGGCGATGGAGTACGCGCAGTACTGGCTGGAAAAGGTCGACCTGGTCGAGTTCGCCAACCGTAACGCCGGCACCCTGGCCTATGGTCAGCAACGCCGGCTGGAAATCGCCCGCTGCATGATGACCCGCCCGCGGATCCTCATGCTCGACGAGCCGGCGGCAGGCCTGAACCCGAAAGAGACCGAAGACCTCAAGGCGCTGATCGGCACCTTGCGTGAGGAACACGGGGTGACCGTGCTGCTGATCGAGCACGACATGAAGCTGGTCATGAGCATTTCCGACCATATCGTGGTGATCAACCAGGGCACGCCGCTGGCCGATGGCACCCCGCAACAGATCCGGGACAACCCCGAAGTGATCAAAGCCTACCTGGGGGAAGCGTAAATGCTGCAGTTCGAAAACGTTTCCACCTTCTACGGCAAGATCCAGGCGCTGCACAGCGTCAACGTGGAGATTCGCCAGGGCGAGATCGTCACCCTGATCGGCGCCAACGGCGCGGGCAAGTCGACCCTGCTGATGACCCTGTGCGGGTCGCCCCAGGCCCACAGCGGCAGCATCCGCTACATGGGCGAGGAGCTGGTGGGGCAAAGTTCGGCGCAGATAATGCGCAAGAGCATTGCCGTGGTGCCCGAGGGTCGGCGCGTGTTCGCACGCCTGACCGTGGAGGAGAACCTGGCCATGGGCGGGTTCTTCACCGACAAGGGCGACTACCAAGAGCAGATGGACAAGGTGCTGCACCTGTTCCCGCGGCTCAAGGAGCGCTTCAGCCAGCGTGGCGGCACCATGTCCGGGGGCGAGCAGCAGATGCTCGCCATCGGCCGTGCGCTGATGAGCAAGCCCAAGCTGTTGCTGCTCGACGAACCCTCACTGGGGCTGGCGCCGATCATCATCCAGCAGATCTTCGACATCATCGAACAGCTGCGCAAGGATGGTGTAACGGTGTTCCTGGTGGAGCAGAACGCCAACCAGGCCCTGAAGATCGCCGACCGTGCCTATGTGCTGGAGAACGGCCGGGTGGTGATGCAGGGCACCGGTGAAGCGCTGCTGACCGACCCGAAAGTACGCGACGCGTACCTGGGGGGCTGAACCAGACGGCCCCTTCGCCGGCAACGCCGGCTCCTACAGTGCAGGAGCCGGCGTTGTCGGTGAAGGGGCCGGTACCGGCAACGCACCCAGCGCCTGGCTGCCACGCTTGAACCAGCGCACCAGGTAATCGGCCACCACCTGCACGCGTTTGGGCATCCCGCCCTGATACGGGTGCACCAGGAACAACGGCGTACTGCGTGTCTGGTAATCGCGCAGCAACCAGCACAAGCGCCCGTCCGCCAGCTCGGCATGCAACATGTAGGACGGCAGCCGCGCCACCCCCGCCCCCACCAGCACCGCCTTCTTCAACAGGCTGTAGTGATTGCTGGCAAAATTCCCCGCCACCTGCACCCGCAGCAATTCATGCTGCTGGTGGTACAGCCATTCCTCGCGTCCGCTGTAATGACTGTTGAGCAGGCAGCGATGCTCGGCCAGCGCCTGCGGCGTGGTCGGCGTGCCGTGGCGCTCCAGGTACGCCGGGCTGGCGCAGGTCAGCTCCTGCATGGCCAGCAGCGGCCGCGCCACCAGGCGCTCGTCATTGCCCGGGATCTGTCGGATGGCCAGGTCGAAGCCGTCGCGCAGAAGGTCGCGGTAGGCATTGTCCAGTTCCAGTTCGATCTGCAACTGCGGGTACTGGTTGCCCAGCTCCAGCAGCAGGCCTTCGAAGAAGGTTTCACCCAGCGACACCGGCACCGTCACCCGCACCGGGCCCGACAGGTCATCCTTGAGCCGCGACAGCGCCTGGCGCGCCTGGGTCACCTGGCGCACCAGCGCCTGGGCCTGGGGCAGCAGCGCTGCGCCCGCGGCGGTCAGGCTCAGGCGCCGCGTGGTGCGGTGCAGCAGCTTGACCGAATGGCTGCTCTCCAGCTGGCTGATGCGCTTGGACAACTGCCCCTTGCTCCAGCCCAGCTGCTCCGCGGCCAGGGTAAAACTGCCCGCATCCATCAACACCGCAAAGGCCGCCAGATCGTCCAGCTCGCTCATGGATTGTTTCCGCATGAAAACCAAAGGTTGCCTATTAGCAGGCTTATTCACGCAAAAATCCACCCTAGACTGAAACCTCACCCCACACACGAGGAACAGCCCCATGAAAATCATTCTGATCGGCGCCGGCGGTACCATCGGTTCGGCCGTGGCCCGTGAACTGGAACAGCGCCACGAGGTGATCCGGGTCGGTCGCAACAGCGGCGACCTGCAGGCCGATATCAGCGACAGTGCCTCGATTCGCCGCCTGTTCGAGCAGACCGGGCGCTTCGATGCCCTGGTGTGCGCCGCCGGCAACGTGGTGTTCGCGCCCCTGGACGAACTGGACGAACAGGGGTTTGCCCTGGGCCTGAACGACAAGCTGATGGGCCAGGTCAACCTGCTGCTGATCGGTCGCGAGTTCATCAATGACGGCGGCTCGTTCACCTTCACCACCGGCGTCACCAGCCACGACCCGATCCGTACCGGCACCTCGGCCAGCCTGGTCAACGGTGCCATCGACGCCTTCGTGCGCGCCGCCGCCATCGAGCTGCCACGCGGGCTGCGGGTCAACGCCATCAGTCCGACCGTGCTGCTCGAGGCCATGCCCGACTATGCCCCCTACTTTCGCGGCTTCAAGCCGGTACCGGCGGCCGACGTGGCGCTGGCCTACGCCAAGAGCGTGGAGGGGCTGCAGACCGGGCAGACCTATCACGTGGGCTAGGGCCTTGTGATTGCGCCCCAGGCTGCGTAACGTGACGGCACTTTTCTGGACCCGATGCTGGAGCCCCCCGATGCGTGCCGCCCCTTCGCTGCTGTTAGCCGCCCTGCTGCCCCTGTTCGCCGGTTGCCAGATGCTGGCAGACAAACCCGAGACGGTGTCCACCGTCGGCATGACTCGCCTGCAGGGCGAGCTGTCCGCCGCTGGCGGCCAGTTACTGTTCAAGCCGTGCGAGGAGAGCCGCCGCTTCGTGGTCCGCGACACCGGCAACACCGGCCTGCTGCAGGAAGCTTCGGCACTGGCGGCAACCCCCGGCACCCTGTTCGCCGACGTGCGCGGCAAGCTGGCCGGCAGCCAGCAGGCCGGCAACGATGGCCAGCTCGACGTGCAACAGCTGTACCGCGTCGAGCACTCCTCCAGCGCCTGCAGCGACCCGAACTTCAAGCGCCTGATCCTGCGCGCCAGCGGCCATGAGCCAGACTGGAACATCAAGGCCAGCGGCCAGGGCATGGTGCTCGACCGCCCAGGCCAGCCCTCGTTGGCGGTGCCGTACCTGGAAGAACAGATGCCCGACGGGCGCCTGTCACTGAGCACCGAAGCCAATGGCCAGCGCATCGACCTGTGGGTCGCCCCGCAGCGCTGCGTGGACATCGCCACCGGCGCGGTCAGCCACCTGAGCGCCGAACTGCGCATCGATGGCCAGACCCTGCGTGGCTGCGGCTACTACGGCGGCTCGCGCAACGACTGACCGGCCGCACGCGTTTAAGCTGCCTTAAGCGCCTGCGAACAGCTTATACTTGGCGGTTTGTGCAAAGCCGCCGGCCCTTTGATGGCCGGGATACTGGACCCTGTCATGCTACGAATCACTGAACTGAAGTTGCCGCTGGATCACCCGGACGAAGCCCTGCGCGAAGCCATCGTGCAGCGCCTGGGGATCAGCGACGACCAGCTGCTGGACTTCACGCTGTTCAAGCGCAGCTACGATGCGCGCAAGAAGAACACCGAACTGCTGTTCATCTACACCATCGACCTGACAGCCAGCAACGAAGCTGAGCTGCTGCAGAAGTTCGCCGACGATCACAACATCACCCCGGCTCCGGACGTCAGCTACAAGCCCGTCGGCCAGGCGCCGGCCGAGCTTGCCGAACGCCCGATCGTGGTCGGCTTCGGCCCGTGCGGGATCTTCGCCGGCCTGCTGCTGGCACAGATGGGCTTCAAGCCGATCATCCTCGAACGCGGCAAGGAGGTGCGCCAACGCACCAAGGACACCTGGGGCCTGTGGCGCAAGAGCGTGCTCAACCCCGAGTCCAACGTGCAGTTTGGCGAAGGCGGTGCCGGCACCTTCTCCGACGGCAAGCTGTACAGCCAGATCAAGGACCCGAAGCATCACGGCCGCAAGGTGCTGCACGAGTTCGTCAAGGCCGGTGCGCCGGACGAGATCCTGTACGTCAACAAGCCGCACATCGGTACCTTCCGCCTGACCGGCATGGTCGAGAACATGCGCCAGCAGATCGAAGCCATGGGCGGCGAGGTGCGTTTCGAGCAGAAGGTCACCGACCTGATCAGCGAGGGCGAGCAACTGACCGGCGTGGTACTCGAAAGTGGCGAACAGCTGCATTCGCGCCACGTGATCCTGGCCCTGGGGCACAGCGCCCGCGACACCTTCCGCATGCTGCATGCGCGGGGCGTGTTCATGGAAGCCAAGCCGTTCTCCATCGGCTTTCGCATCGAGCACCCGCAGACCCTGATCGACAAGGCCCGCCTGGGCAAGTATGCCGGACACCCGAAACTCGGCGCGGCCGACTACAAGCTGGTGTACCACGCTAAGAACGGACGTTCGGTATACAGCTTCTGCATGTGCCCGGGCGGCACGGTGGTAGCTGCCACCAGCGAACCGGGCCGCGTGGTGACCAACGGCATGAGCCAGTACTCGCGCAACGAGCGCAATGCCAACTCTGGCATCGTGGTCGGCATCACCCCCGAGCAGGACTACCCGGGCGGCCCGCTGGCCGGCATCGAACTGCAGGAACGTCTGGAGAGCCTGGCCTATGAGCTGGGTGGCAGCAACTACCAGGCACCGGCGCAACTGGTGGGCGACTTTGTCGCCGGCAAGCCATCCACCGCCCTGGGCGGCGTGGAACCCTCGTACAAGCCGGGCGTGAGCCTGGGCGACCTGGCGCTGAGCCTGCCGGCCTTCGCCATCGAGGCGATCCGTGAGGCACTGCCGGCGTTCGACCGCCAGATCAAGGGTTACAACCTGCCCGATGCGGTGTTGACCGGCATCGAGACGCGTACCTCCTCGCCGCTGCGCATCACCCGTGATGCCAGCCTGCAGAGCCTGAACCTGAAGGGGCTGTTCCCCGCCGGTGAGGGGGCTGGGTATGCAGGCGGGATTCTGTCGGCGGGCGTGGACGGAATTCGTGTGGCCGAGGCGGTGGCGCGCAGCATGCTGGGGCTGGACCTGGAAGCGTGAGGTAGGGCTTGCGGGCCGTTTCGCCGGCAAGATCGGCCCCTGCAGGGGTTGGCCTTGCTGGCGGAAAAGCCGCAATAGCATATAACAAAAAAGAATATAGTTTTTGTTCTAAAGCATATCCCCACAGGGTAGGGTGTTCCTCTTCGAATTTCAGGATGGAGGAGCACCCTTGCCTCTACGCAGCACATTCACGCGTTTCTTCCAGCTCGAATCAGCCAGCGGCCTGCTGCTGATTGCCGCGGCTGCCCTTGCGCTGATCATCAACAACTCCCCCCTCTCCTACCTCTACAACGGCCTGCTCGACGTGCCCGTGGTGGCCCAGGTGGGCGCGCTGCAAATCGCCAAGCCCCTGCTGCTGTGGATCAACGACGGCCTGATGGCACTGTTCTTTCTGCTCATCGGCCTGGAGGTCAAGCGCGAGATCATCGACGGCCACCTGTCCAGGCCCTCGCAAATCGTGCTGCCCGGCGCAGCCGCCATCGGCGGCATGGTGGTGCCGGCACTGATCTACTACTTCCTCAACAAGGACAACCCCGCCGCCGTGGCCGGCTGGGCGATCCCCACCGCCACCGATATCGCCTTCGCCCTCGGCGTGCTGGCCCTGCTCGGCAAGCGTGTACCGGTGTCGCTCAAGCTGTTCCTGATGACCCTGGCGATCATCGACGACCTGGGCGCGATCATCGTCATCGCCCTGTTCTACTCCGGCGCCCTGTCCAGCCTGTCGCTGATGCTGGCCGCCGCCTGCCTGGTAGCGCTGGTGGCGATGAACCGGATGGGGGTGGTCAAGCTGGGGCCGTACATGGTGATCGGGTTGATCCTGTGGGTGTGCGTACTCAAGAGCGGCGTGCATGCCACGCTGGCCGGTGTCACCCTGGCGCTGACCATCCCGCTGCGCACTCGCAACGCCGAGCCGTCGCCCCTGCTGGCGCTGGAGCACGCCCTTCACCCCTGGGTGGCGTTCGGTATCCTGCCTCTGTTCGCCTTCGCCAATGCCGGCGTGTCGCTGGCCGGCGTCACCGCCGAGAGCTTTACCCACCATGTGCCGATGGGCATCGCGGTCGGCCTGCTGCTGGGCAAGACCGTCGGGGTGTTCGGCCTGACGTGGCTGGCGATCAAGCTGGGCCTGGCCGCCCTGCCCAGTGGCGCCAACTGGGGCCAGGTGCTGGGGGTGGCGATCCTGTGCGGCATCGGCTTCACCATGAGCCTGTTCGTCGGCTCGCTGGCCTTCGTGCCGGGCAGCAGCGAGTACGCCGGCATGGACCGCATGGGCATTCTCACCGGTTCCATCCTGGCAGCGGTGATCGGCTACGCGGTAACCGCCATGGCTAGCCGCAAGGCCGTCGGCAGTTGATGCCGAACCGGCAATGAAAAACCCCGACCGGCGGTGCCGAGTCGGGGTTTTGTTTGCACGCCCTCATAGCCAGAGGGCTGCAGGACAAGGTTCAGTGAGAAACCCGGCTGGTGCCATCCACGGTCATGATGCGAACGCGCTCGCCCACCCGGAAGATTTCGTTCTGCTGAACCTGCTGGACATAGGCGCGCATGCTGCCATCGTCTTCACGCACGGTGATTTCCACACCCTGGGTGCGGGTCAGGCCTTCCTCGGCTGCAGAACCTGCCAGGCCGCCGGCTACCGCACCGATGACTGCCGCGACGATACTGCCACGACCGCCGCCTACCGCGCTGCCGGCCACGCCACCCACGATGGCACCGGCGCCGCCGCCGATCGGGGTCTTGGTGCCTTCGATCTTGACCGGACGCAGCGACTCGATGGTACCCATGCGCACTTGCTGCACGCGACGGGCTTCATCGCGGGAATAGGAATCGCCGGTCAGGTTGGAGGTACAGCCGCCAAGCAGCAGCGACATCGTGGTGAACGACGCCACCAACAAAACTGATTTACGCATAGGATCATCTCCAGAAGACAGGTAGTCATTAGACTCCGCGCGTTGACCACTGTCACGACACACGGTGTATAAAATTGCTTCCATTCAGCGTCGGTACAGGCACTTGATCCCCGCCATGACCCCAACACTCAACAGGCAAGGATAGACATGGATTACTTCATCATCGCCGTAACCACCCTGGCGGGTCTGTATTTTCACGGGTGGCTGTATGTACGCATCAAGCGCTGGATGGACCGCGACCTGGCCCTGTCGCTGGCCGGGGACGACGAGCACAAACGCGTCTTCATGCTACAACGTCTGGACAGCGCCAGGGCGCAAAAGGTCAAACGCAAGGAATTGGCGGCCTGGCTGGAACGCGCGGCCGCCGAATACCGCGCCGGTTAAGGGGCCAGGCGCTCGCGCAGCCACAGCCCCTGTTTGAGCCGGTAGTTGAGACGATCATGCAGGCGGCTCGGGCGGCCCTGCCAGAACTCGATGCGTTCCGGCAGCAGGCGGTAGCCACCCCAGTGCTCGGGGCAGTGCGGCTGGCTATCGCTGAAGCGCTGCTCGGTGGCCCTGACCAGATCCTGCAACTCTTCACGGTTGGCGATCACCCGGCTCTGCGGCGATGCCCAGGCGCCCAGGCGGCTACCCAGCGGGCGTACCTGGTAATACGCATCGGATTCCTGCGCCGTGACCTTCACCACCTTGCCTTCGATGCGCACCTGGCGTTCCAGGGTGGGCCAGAAGAAGGTCATGGCGGCGAACGGGTTGGCGCGCAGGTGATGGCCCTTGGCACTTTCGTAGTTGGTGAAGAAGGTGAAGCCCTGCTCATCCAGCCCCTTGAGCAGCAGGATACGGCAATGCGGACGCCCCTCGCCGTCCACCGTTGCCAACGTCATGGCGTTGGCTTCGACGGGCGGCTGCTCGGTCTTGACGGCATCCTCGAACCATTGGTGAAACAACGCGAACGGCTCTGCCGGCGCCTGGGTTTCGGTCAGGCCGTCGCGAGTGTAGTCGCGGCGCATATCGGCCAGGGTCTGGGTCATGCTGCGTTTCCTTGACGATCAGTTGGTCTTCGCAGGGCTGGTGCTGCTGGCAACGACTTTCTTCGCGGCCGGGGCAGCTTTCTTGGCGGCCGGCTTGGCAGCGGCTGCAGCCGGCTTCTTCTTGGCCACCGGCTTGGCGGCCGGGGCTTTTTTCGCAGTGGCTTTCGCCGCTGGTTTGGTGGCGGGCTTGGCAGCGGCCTTGACCGGTGCCTTGACGTCCTGCACGGCAACCAGTTCGGCCGGGCTAGGGGTCGGCTGCTGGTACTTGGCCACCAGCGCCAGCATGGTGTTCTGTGGCGTCAACAGCAGCTCGACGCGGCGGTTCAAGGCGCGGCCCTGCACACTGTCGTTGGCGGCGCGCGGCGCCACCGACCCCATGCCACGCAGCATCAGGCGATCACGCTGAAGGCCGCTGAGGCGGAAAATCGCCGATACCGACTGGGCGCGCTCCTGGCTCAGCTTCTGGTTGGCAGCAGCTGCGCCGCTGCTGTCGGCATGGCCGAGTACCAGCACGGCGGTCTTGGAGTCGGTCTCGATCACCTTGGCCACGCGCGTGATCGGGCCGAGGGTGGCCGGCAACAGCATGGCGGGGCGGTCAGGGTTGTACGAAGAGTCGACCGGCACGGTCACCACCAGCACGTCTTCGCGGCGCTCGAGCTCGAACTTGCTGTCCTTGATCGCTTCGCGCAGCTTGGGCTCGTAGTCGTCGAGCCAGGCCTGGGTGGCCTTGACGTCGATCTTGGGTACCGTCTGGGCCTGGCTCTGGGCCTTGTCGCTGTTTCCGAACGGCCACCACCAGCGGCTGCTGCTTTCAGACTTGGCATCAGCCTGGGCAACCTTCTCGGTGACCACATCCTTCACGTCCTTTTCGGCCACCTTGTCGGAGCCGAAGGGCCACCAGCCATGGCCGCCATCGGCCGAGCCGTTCTGAGGGTGCTGTGCGCAACCGGTCACGGCCAGGCACAGGGCGAGAGCTAAGGTTTTATGTGAAGACATCAGCGATACACCATGAAAATGAAAGAAATTTGACCCGACAGCGCAGGCTGTTGGAATCCAGAATAGACAATGGGTTCCGGTTGCAGGGACTTACCCGATCAAAGGCAGCCGGCCAGCACCCGAACCAGTTTCTGTGCCCGCGGGTCCATCAGGACATACGGGCCCAGGGTATTGGTGACAAAGCCAAAGGCCACGTCGTGCTCCGGATCGGCAAAACCGACCGAGCCGCCGGCCCCCGGGTGCCCGAAAGCCTTGGCGCCCAGCCCGAACGTGGCGTTGGGCACCTGTGGCTGATCAAGCATGCAGCCCAGGCCGAAGCGGGTCTGGGTCAGCAGGGTCTTGTCCTGGCCCAGGCTGTGTTCGCGGGTCAGTTCGTCGAGCAGTTCCGATTCCAGCAGGCTGCCGTCAAGCAGCCCGGCATAGAACCCGGCCAGGCTGCGTGCGTTGCCGTGGCCGTTGGCCGCCGGTTGCTGCATGCGTCGCCACTCAGGCTTGTTGGTACTGGTCAGGATGGCTGGCGGGTTGGTGAAGGCGCGGGTGGACAACGCCTCGGGCTCACGCATGGTCACCTGCAGCAGCCGCTTGGCTGCCTCGTCACCCGGGTTGCCTTTGCCCCGGGCGATGTGCGCGACACGGTAGAACTCTTCATCGTCCAGTCCCACATGGAAATCCAGCCCCAGGGGCCTGGCGGTGCGCGCCACGATCGACTCGCCCGGGCCGCGGCCGTCGGCGCGGCGAATCAGCTCGCCCAGCAGCCAGCCGTAGGTGATCGCGGCGTAGCCGTGGGCGGTGCCGGGGGTCCACCAGGGGGCTTCGGCGGCCAGGGTGTCGACCATGGTCTGCCAGTCGTACAGGGCTTCGGCGGGCAGCAACTGGCGGATCGCCGGCAGGCCGGCCTGGTGGCACAGCAGTTGGCGCAGGGTTACCGAGCTCTTGCCGGCCTGGGCAAATTCTGGCCAGTAGCGAGCGACCGGTGCATCCAGCGCCAGCTTGCCTTCGGCCACCAGTTGCAGGGCGGTGACGGCGGTGAAGGTTTTTGTGCAGGAGAACAGGTTGGCGATGGTATCGCTGTGCCAGGCTTGCTGGCCGTCCTTGTCGGCGGTGCCGGCCCACAGGTCGAGGACCGTTTCGCCACCGACCTGGATGCACAGTGCGGCGCCGCGTTCCTGGGGATCATCGAAAAGTGCTGCGAAGGCTTCGCGTACCGCCTCGAACTGGAGTTCGTAATGACCTTGAATCTGCACCCGTAATTACCCCGCCGTACTGCGCCACAAAATGGCTGGCATTGTTCCAGCACTGGAGGTTTTTGGGAACACCGCAAAGCCAGGCGGTCCCCTTGCGCTCTCAGGCGCTTACCGTGCCGGCATCACCAGCGGCTTGTTCAGTTGCTCCACCACCCCAAGATTGCTCTTGCGCACACTCTCCACAAACCCCTGAAACGGCACGTCGGTAATCCCCACCAAGCCGAAATGCCCATTCTCGCCATCGAGCAAACGCCCGCTGGCCGGCTGATCCAGGTACTGGAACCAGTGCACTCCCACAATCGAAGGCTCCTTCAAGGCCGCCTTGACGAAGTTCGCATAGGCCGGCCCACGGTCCTCCTCACGCGCCACTTCCATCGGCCCCGGCCCGAACGGCCCACGATCACGCGAGCCAAACTGGAACTCCGACACCAGCACCGGCTTGTCCAGCGCATTGAGCTGGGCAAAGTCGTAGCCATCCTGCGGCGTGGGTGCATACACATTGAAGCTCACCACATCACAGTACTTGGCACACGCCGCCACCGCTTCAGGCGTACTGACCGCAAACCGCCCACCCAGCAGCAGGTGATTGGGCGCATGCCATTTCAGCGAGTCGGAGATGGTCTTGAAGTAGGTCTCGGCAAACACCCGCTGGAAATACTTGAAGTCGGCCTCGATTTCCGGGTGCGCGGGGTCGGGCAGCGGCGGCTCGAAACCCGGGTCCTCCATCAGTTCCCACGTCGTCAGTTCGATGCCCCACGCCTTGGACAGGCCTTCCTGGTTGCGGTACTTGTCGCGCAGCTGCTTGAGAAAGGCACGCTTGGCCGGCGAGTCGGTGGTCAGGCGCAAGGTGCCGTAGGCCAGCGCATAACGCTGCTTCGGTTCATTACCCGGCACCGCCCAGGCCAGCTCGTTGTCGGCGAAATAGCCAATCAGCCACGGATCGTCGCGATGGTCGCGCGCGGCAATCGCCACAGCACGTTCGGTGGCCATGGCAAAGCGCGGGTCGAACGGGTCGGGCATCGCACCCCACCAGTCCACCCCCGTGCTGATGCTGGTGTAGTCGCCGCCGATGGACAACGGCAGGGTGTAGGCCAGGCGTTCGCTCTGCAGGCCGTTGTCGCTCCAGTTGCCCAGGGTGTTGAAACCCCAGGCCTGCAGGCGATCCAGGCTCTGGCCCTGCCAGCGCGCCTGGTCGAACGTCGGCGTGGCGTGGCCACGGCCCAGGTTGGCGGCGTAGAAGTCGAACCAGCGCCCCTTGCCAAAACCGCGCCCCTGGGAAGAACCGTTGCCGTCCAGGTTGTCGCCCTGGCCGTAGTACTGCGCCAGCGGGGTCTGCGCCTCGGGCAAGGCGGTGAACATCGACTCGCGCCCTTCCACGTAGGTGCGACCGCCATCGGCCGCCACGGCATTGACCCCCAGCGAGTAGAACGGATGCCCCAGCGGCGTGACCAGAAACCAGCGACCCTCACGCTTTTCGGTGCGAAAGAACCCCTTGGCCTCGAATGCCTCAGCGCCAAGCAGGCCGCCGAACGTGTCCAGCTTGAGCTTGCTGCGCTCGTCCAGCCAGCCCTTGAGCTGCTGCTGCTCGCGCTGGGCAGCCGCCTTGAGCTGGTCGTCACTGCTGATCTTTTCGGGCCAGCGACCACGGGTGGACTGCCCATAACCGTCGATGAGGCCGGTATAGGCGGCCTTTTGCAGCACGTCGTCGTCCTGCACGCCAAAGCGCTCGATCAGCAGGCTCTGCGCCACCTTGGGCCTGGGCATCGACAGCGTGACCGATACCACCTGCTTGAGGTCGGCCTTGCCCTCGCTGCTGGTCAGCAGCACCCGCTGGCCCTTATGACGGAACGGCATCGGCGGGCCGACACGCATGCCCTGGGTCAGCGGCGAGCTGGCGGTCAGCGGTACCATCACGGTCTGTGCCGGGCCGGCCGGCAGGTCGATGCGGCTGGTGAGGGTACTGCCGTCGCTGCTGAGCACCGTCACGTCGACGCTCAGCGCCCAGTCCATGGCGCTCTGCATGCGCAAGGTCAGCGCGGTAGCGCCCGTCCAGTCCCACACCCCGGTCTGCGGGCTAAGGCGCAGGCTCGGGCGCTCCACGGGGTTGAACACCACGCGCCGCAATACCTCGCCCTCGGCTGTCTGCTCCGCGTTGTACTGCGGCAGGCTGGCATCTTCGGTCACCACATTGACCACCGCGGCCGGGCGAACGAAGTTGAACAGCGTCTGTTGCCCGGCCAGCAGCGGCGAGCTGAACAACAGTGCAATCACGGCAGGCAGGGTACGGCGCAACATAGGGCTGGAGTTCTCCTTGATGGCCCTTGCGGGCCTTGATCTGTGCAATAGACAACGGGGCACTGCAAAGCGCTGTGCCGCTCAGGAAATTTCCCGGCGAAACGGCGGCAGCGCATTGAGGATAGCCTTGCCGTAGCGCTGGGTGACCACGCGCCGGTCAAGCAGGGTGATGGTGCCGCGGTCCTGTTCGGTACGCAGCAGGCGCCCGCAGGCCTGGATCAGGCGCAGCGAGGCATCCGGCACGGCGATCTCCATGAACGGGTTGCCGCCACGGGCCTCGATCCACTCGGCCAGGGCCGCCTCGACCGGGTCGTCCGGCACCGCGAAGGGAATCTTGGCGATGACCACGTGCTCGCAATACGCACCCGGCAGGTCGACCCCTTCGGCAAAGCTGGCCAGGCCGAACAGCACGCTGGAGTCACCGCCGTCGACGCGCGCCTTGTGCTTGTTGAGGGTTTCCTGCTTGGACAGGTTGCCCTGGATGAACACCTGCTTGCGCCAGTCGCGGTCCAGGCCGTCGAACACGTCCTGCATCTGCTTGCGCGACGAGAACAGCACCAGCGAGCCACGCGAGCCTTCCACCAGCTCGGGCAGGTCGCGGATGATCGCGGCGGTATGCGCCGGAGCATCGCGCGGGTCGGCGCGCAGGTCCGGCACGCGCAGCACGCCCGCATCCACGTGGTGGAACGGGCTGGGCACCACCGCCGTGACGGCCAGCTTGGGCAGCCCGGCGCGCATGCGAAAGCGATCGAACTTGCCCAGCGCGGTCAGGGTGGCCGAGGTCACCAGGGCGCCATGGGCGACGTTCCACAGGTTGCGGCGCAGCATCTCGGCCGCCAGGATCGGGCTGGCGTTGACCTCGATATCGAACAGCGCACCGCTTTCGGCCAGGGTCAGCCAGCGCGCCATCGGCGGGCTGTCTTCCGGGTCTTCGGCGGTAAAGGCGGTCCACAGCTCCCAGTTGCCCTGGGCACGGGTCTGCAGGCTGCCGAACAACGGGTACCACTCCTCGGCCTGGTGGCTGGGGATGCCGATGCTGACTTCGGCGTCCATACCTTCCTTGAGCAGGTCGGTGAGTCGGGTGAACAGGTCGGTCAGGCGCGAAAAGCCCTTTTTCAGTTCGATGCCCATCTCGCGCATGTGCTCGGGCACCACGCCGCCGACGAAGCGATAGCGCGGGCGTTCGCGACCTTCCATGTCTTCGCCCGGGCGAAACTCCGCCACCTGCTCGCAGGCGCTGAACATGAACTGCTGCTGGGCCTTGATCTCGCGGGCCAGTTCCGGCACCTGCTCGATGTACTTGCCCAGGTCGCCCGGCAACGGGTTCTGCGCCAGCAGCTTGGCCAGGTTCTTGGCGGTCTGCTCGAGCCAGTCGGCGGTCGAGCGCAGGCGGGTGTAATGGGCGAAATGGCCGATGGCCTTGTCGGGCAGGTGATGGCCTTCATCGAACACATAGATGGTGTCGCGCGGGTCGGGCAGCACGGCGCCGCCGCCCAGGGCCAGGTCGGCCAGCACCATGTCGTGGTTGGTGACGATCACGTCGACCTTGCCCATGCCCTCGCGGGCCTTGTAGAAGGTGCACTGCCCGAAGTTGGGGCAGTGGCGGCCGGTGCACTGGCTGTGGTCGGTGGTCAGGCGCGACCAGTCCTGGTCTTCCAGGGCCTGTGGCCAGCTGTCGCGGTCGCCGTCCCATTTGTTGCCGGCCAGCTTCTCGATCATGCTGGTGAACAGCTTCTGACTGGCCTCGTCCACCTCGATGCGAAAGCCCTCCTCCTCGAACAGCTGCGCGGTGGCGGTCTGGGCGTGGCCTTCCTGCAGCAGCAGGTCGAGCTTGGACAGGCACAGGTAGCGACCACGCCCCTTGGCCAGGGCGAAGCTGAAGTTCAGGCCGCTGTTGCGCATCAGGTCCGGCAGGTCCTTGAACACGATCTGTTCCTGCAGGGCCACGGTGGCGGTGGCGATCACCAGGCGCTTGCCAGCAGCCTTGGCCGCGGGAATCGAGGCCAGGCTGTAGGCCACCGTCTTGCCGGTACCGGTGCCGGCCTCGACCGCGACCACGGCGGGCTCGCCGCTGCGGCGGCCTTCGTCGTCCACGGCGATGTCGCCCAGCACCTTGGCCACTTCGGCGATCATCAGACGCTGGCCGTAGCGGGGCTTGAGGCTCTTGGCTTCGAGAAAACGCGAATAGGCGCCCTGAATCTGGGATTTGAGTTCGTTGCTGATCATGGTGTCGGGGCGCCCGGAGGGCTGGATAAATTTTCAGTGTTTCGAATGGGTCGCTATCATACCCCGCTATTGCCCCTTGCGCCGAATGGAGTTCCCGATGACCGCCTTTGCCATCCCCTACAGCCTGCATTTGCTGGCCGCCCTGATCTGGGTGGGCGGCATGTTCTTCGCCTGGCTGATCCTGCGCCCGGCCATGGTGGCCGCGCTTGACGGCCCTTCACGGCTGACGCTGTGGGTAGAAGTGTTTCAACGTTTTTTCGTGTGGGTCTGGGTGGCGGTCGCGGTGCTGGCGATCACCGGCGTTGGCATGATGCACATGCGCTTCTCGGGGTTCGAGACTGCGCCACGTTATGTGCAGGTGATGATTGGCGCAGGGATTGCGATGTTTGCGCTGTTTCTGAGAATCCAGGCGCTGCTGCTGCCAGAGTTGCGCAAGGCGGTGAAGGCGCAGGACTGGCCCGCCGGGGCCGCAGTGCTCGGGCGCATTCGGCGCCTGGTGGGGATCAATCTGCTGCTGGGTATTGCGGTGGTGCTGGTGGCATCGAGCCGGCTGCTGGTGTGAGGTGACCGCTTCGCCAGCAAGGCGGGCTCCTGCAAAGGCCACGTTTGCCTGCAGGAGCCGACCTGGCCGGCGAAGCGGCCCTGAAGATCAGAGGCGCTGAAGAATCAGCTCCCCGTCAGCCCCGGCCGCCCCCGGTTGCCCGGGCTGCCCGGGTCTTCCCGTCGCCCCTGCATCGGTGCGGTACACCAGGCAACCCTTGCTGGCCCCGCCTGCGCCCGGCTTGCCCGGCGCACCTGCCAGCCCCGGCGCACCGCCGTCGAGCCTGACCTTGATCTGCTCGGCCGGGAAGCTGGCCGGCAGTGCCAGGCGCACCCGGCCTCCGGGCGCCCCGTCATGGCCATCGCCACCGTTGTCGCCATTGGCGCCACGGCTGGCCTGGCC
Organism: Pseudomonas sp. 1176_21; assembly: GCF_052850635.1. Taxonomy (NCBI): domain Bacteria; kingdom Pseudomonadati; phylum Pseudomonadota; class Gammaproteobacteria; order Pseudomonadales; family Pseudomonadaceae; genus Pseudomonas; species Pseudomonas sp. 1176_21. Next base: position 409,512 of record NZ_VXCV01000003.1, on the reverse strand, counting down.
CCAGGTGCAACCACCCGCCTTGCCGTTGCCACCATCGAGCCCCACATACCCCGGTGCCCCCGCGCCGCCACGGGCGTCGATGGCCAGTTCTGAAGCCTCCAGCGCCTGAATGCGCAAGCTCAGGTCACGTCCGGGCCTGGCGACCCGCTCATAGGTACCCGGCGCACCGTGGGCAGCAATCTCACTGCCCTGGCCCAACTGCGCCTGGGCCACTTCCATGCTCAGCGCATGCTCGGCCGGCACGATGGCAATGCGCGCCTGGTTGCCCAGGTGCAGCTCATCCACCTTCAATTCCACCAGGCTCGCCGGCAGCACCAGGGTGGCCGAATCCGCCACCTCCAGGCGCTGCAGGTGCACCACGCTGGCCTTGTTCGGCAGGCGCAGCACCGAGTGCGCCGCCACGCTGATCGCATCGGCCAGGGCCAACGGGCTGAACAGTGCTGCCAACAACACGACCTTACGCATGACCAGCCTCCTGGCGCGGGGCCGGTATCGATTGGATATGAAAGATGCCGACCAGCAGAATCTGCAAACGGTCGAACCAGCGATGGCTGCGCTCACGCAACCGTCCGTTGAACATCAGCACCTCGAGCACGTGCAGCACCAGCAGCACGGCCCCCGCGAGGTTGATCAGCTGGTGGAACGGCTTGTCTGCCGGCATCAGCAGATTCACCAGTACCACCCACCAGAACACTACCGTCAGGGCCTTGCCCAGCCCCCACAACGCCTTCATACCCGCGCCCCTTGTTGTTGCGTTTTCTTGTTTGGCGGCCCGCTTACGCGACACAGGCACTGCACGCCACATTACCGGCTGGCACCCTCCGGATGCCAGCCCCGCTGTCGATCAATTGAGGTGCAATTCGACCCGGCGATTCTGCGCGCGGCCCGCATCGGTTTCGTTGTCGGCAATCGGCTCGCGCTCGCCACGCCCCTGGCTGGTGATTTTCTGCGGTGCCAGGCCCTGGCTGATCAGGTATTCGGCCACGCTGCTGGCACGCCGCTCGGACAACGCCTGGTTGTAGGCATCGCTGCCACGGCTGTCGGTGTGTCCGATCACCTTGATGCTGGCCACGCTCGGGTCATTGAGCTTGCCGGTCAGGGTACGCAACTGCTGCTGGGCGGCCGGGGTGAGTTCGGCCGAGTCGTAGGCGAACATCACGCTGCCCTGGTCGTTGAGGGTGATCACCTCGGGCTCAGGCGCCGGGGCCTTCTCGCTCGGCGGGTATTGGGGCAACGGGCAACCGTTGTGACTCACCGGGGTGTTGGGCGGGGTATCGGGGCACCGGTCGCGGCGGTCGAACACGCCATCGCCGTCCTCGTCACCGTCCTGGGCAAAGCAGATCAGGCCACCGGCGATGGCACCCAGCGCCGCGCCGCCACCGGCCCAGGCAGAGCTTTCGATGGCGCCCAGGCCGCCACCCACGGCGCCGCCCAGCAGGCTGCATAGGGGCCAGGTTCGTTGGTTCAACGGGGCGCTGCCATCGCTGTGGGTGGCGCAACCGGACAGCAGGCTGGCGACCACGAGCACGGGCAGCGCAGCCTTGGTGATTACATTCATGGGGAATGCTCCTGTGTCACCGGCCAGTACCGGTCACACAGGAGTAAAGACGCGCCCGCGACACTTCACAAGCCGCGGGGCGCAAGGGCTTCAGCGATCGATGCGAATTTCCACGCGGCGGTTCATCGCGCGTCCGTCGGCGGTGTTGTTGTCTGCCACCGGCTGGGTTTCACCGGCACCCTGCACCGAAACGAAACTGCTGCGCGCAATGCCGCTCTCGACCAGGTAGTCGGTCACCGAATGGGCGCGGCGCTCCGAGAGTTTCTGGTTGTAGGCATCGCTGCCGCGGCTGTCGGTGTGCCCGGTGACGCTCAGGCGTGCGCTCGGGGCTTCGGCCTTGAGGCGCGTGGCGATCTTGTCCAGGCGCAGTTTGTCGGCCGTGGTGAGCCTGGCCGAGTCGAACTCGAACAGCACATCGCGGATCACGATGACCTCTTCCTTGACCACCACGACTTCCTCGACCACCGCGACCGGCTCCGGCGGGCAGCCGTTGGCATCGACCTGAACGCCACGCGGGGTGCCCGGGCACTTGTCACGGCTGTCCGGTACGCCATCACCGTCTTCGTCGCCGTCGCCATGGGCCCAGCAGTAACCGGCCGCCAGACCGCCGCCGAGCAGCGCGCCCCAGCCGGCCCAGCTGGAGCTTTCGATGGCGCCCAGGGCGGCACCGCCAACGCCCCCGACGGCGGCACACTTCGGCCAGTCGGTTTTTTGCAAACCTGCACAACCAGTCAATACGCTGGTTAGCAGAACCAGAGGCAATGCTGTGCGAACTATGCTCATTTTGTCGCGTCTCCTAGGGGGAATCGGTGCAAAACCGATGCTCTGGGAGTAAAGACCGGTGATTCCATCTGCGCCAGCAATAAGCCATGGCGCTTTGCGCGTGCCTCTATGCCTTGCGTCGCGGGCCGGCTAGTCTTGACGCATTACCGAGGAGCTTCGATGACTGACCGTTTTTCTTCGCGCACGCCCCAGCAGGCCCTCGCCGCCCTGCTGGAGCACCATGCCCCGCAACGCCTGTTGCTGGTGGGCACGTCGTTTCCGGCACTGGAGGCCTTCGCCGCCGCGCACCCGCAGGCGCAGATCGCCGTGGCCCGCCCCGGCGCGCTGCCGGCCGAGCTTGCCGCGCAGCGTTTCGACCTGGCGGTGCTGGTGGACTGCCTGGAACACCTGAGCAACCAGCAGGGCCTGCAACTGCTCGGCGGCATTCGCAACCTCAACGCCAGCCGCGTGGCGGTGCTGGTCGACCTTGCGGCCAGCGGCTGGCGCGACACCGACTTCTACGCACTGGCGCTGCAGGACAGCGAGCGTTTTCAACGTGACGAGCAGGTATTGAACCTGTTCACCTATGATCTACGTGACTACAAACAGGTACCCGACTGGCTCAACGCCAAGTTCTGGGCCAACCCGCAAAATTTTGGAAAGTACTGGTGGTGATGCAATGAGTGTCTCGGTTTGCCCGTGCGGCAGCGGTAACCTGCTCGATGCCTGCTGCGGGCATTATCATGCCGGCCACCCGGCGCCCGATGCACAGACGCTGATGCGCTCGCGCTACAGCGCCTATGTGCTGGGGCTGGTGGATTACCTGATCAAGACCACCCTGCCGGTGCAGCAGGCCGGGCTGGATCGCGCCGGCATTGCCGCCTGGAGCGCGCAAAGCACCTGGCTGGGCCTGGAGGTCGAGAGCGCCGAGGTGTTCGGCGGCCAGCCCGATCACGCGTTCGTCACCTTCACAGCGCGCTGGCACGACAACGACGGCGAGCACAGCCACCGCGAGCGCTCGGCCTTCGTGCACAACGGCGGGCACTGGTACTTCATCGACCCCACGGTGGGCCTCAAGGCCGGGCGCAACGACGCCTGCCCATGCGCCAGCGGGCAGAAGTTCAAGAAGTGCTGCGCCAGCTACATGAGCCATTAGTCATGACCACCTGCGCCCGTCGGCTGCTCATCGGCCTGCTGCTGATGAATCTGGCGGGCTGCGCCAGCTGGTGGGGCGGCAGCTACCAGGACCCCGGCGTGCACCTGGTGCGGGTCGAGACAGTAAAGGCGCGGCTGATGCAGCAGGAGTTCATCCTGCACTTTCGCATCGACAATCCCAACGACAGCACCCTGCAGGTGCGCAACCTGCATTACGCGGTGTACCTGGCCGACCTGTTGCTGGTCGAAGGCGACCACGGCCAGTGGTTTCGGGTGGACGCGCACAGTCGGCGCACCATCCAGGTACCGGTGCGTACCAACCTGTGGCGCCAGCTCAAGCCCATCGCCAAGCTGCTCAAGCGCCCCGATCAGGCCATCCCCTATCGCCTGGAGGGAGAGCTGAGCACCGGATTATTCTTTGCCCACGACCTGCACTTGTTGCGCAAGGGTGAGATAATTCCCGCCGATCTCATTCCGGAGTAACCCTCGATGACCCAGCAACCCCACGTTCATGGCCCCGACTGCAATCACGATCATGACCATCACGCGCATGATCATGACCACGGCCATGTGCATGGCCCGCACTGCAACCATGCCCCTCAGGAACCTGCGCGCAATGCCCTGAAGGACGTTGGCCGCAACGACCCTTGCCCATGCGGCAACGGCAAGAAGTTCAAGAAGTGCCACGGGGCCTGATGCCTCCCCTGTGGGAGCGGGCCTGACCCGCTCCCACACACGTTGCGCCTCGACATCAAGCACAGTTCCAGCAGACGACCATCAAACGGAGCGTGACCATGATCGACCTGTATTACTGGACCACCCCCAACGGCCACAAGATCACCCTGTTTCTCGAAGAGACCGGCCTGCCCTACACCCTTCACCCGATCAACATCGGCAAGGGCGAGCAATTTGCCGAAGACTTTCTGAAAATCGCCCCCAACAACCGCATCCCGGCCATCGTCGACCACGACACCGCCGACGGCCAGCCGCTGTCGCTGTTCGAGTCCGGGGCCATCCTGCTCTACCTCGCCGAAAAAACCGGGCAGTTCATCCCCAAGGACCTGCGCGGCCGCCAGGAGGCCCTGCAATGGCTGTTCTGGCAAATGGGCGGCCTGGGCCCGATGGCCGGGCAGAACCACCACTTCAACCGCTTCGCCCCCGAAAAGATCCCCTACGCCATCAAGCGCTACGTGGACGAAACCGCGCGCCTGTACGGGGTACTGAACAAGCGCCTGGCCGACCGACCATTCGTCGCCGGCAACGACTACAGCATCGCCGACATGGCGATCTACCCGTGGATCGTTTCGCACACCTGGCAGCAGCAGAACCTGGACGACTTCCCGGCCCTCAAAGGCTGGTTCCAGCGCATCCAGGCACGCCCCGCCACACAGCGCGCCTACGCCCTGGTCGAGCAGATCAACCCGCCGCCAGCCTGAACCACGACAAGGCCGCGCGGTACTTTGAAAATAAAGCCCGCGCCCCCGCTTGCATGGCGTGATCGCGCTCACTAACGTAGCGCCTTTTAGCGCCATCCCCTGCAGGAGCCTTGCCCATGGCCTCGCCAGCCCTTTCCCCCGTTCTACCCCGGTTCGGCGTCGCCGCGACCCTGCTCGGGCTGCTCAGCCTGGGCGGTTGCCAACTGGGCAACCATCAGGACAGCGTCATCCCCACCAGCGGCGTGCAACCGCTCAAGGGGCTGGCACAGAACGTCTCGGTGCGGCGCAACGCCCTGGGCATGCCGCTGATCGAGAGCAGCAGCTTCCACGATGCGCTGTTCACCCTGGGCTATGTGCACGCCGGCGATCGCATCGGGCAGATGGTCGGCATGCGTCTGCTGGCCCAGGGGCGCCTGGCCGAGATGGCCGGCCCGGATGCGCTGGAGGTCGACCGCTTCATGCGCGCGGTCAACCTGAAAAAGAACGCCAGCGACCTCTACGCCGACGCCTCGCCGCGCCTCAAGCGCTTCTTCGAGGTGTACGCACGCGGGGTCAACGCCTACCTGTTCCGCTACCGCGACCGCCTGCCGGCCCCGTTGGCCCAGAGCGGCTACCGCCCCGAGTACTGGAAGCCTGAAGATTCGGCGCTGATCTTCAGCCTGTACAGCTTCAGCCAGTCGGTGAACCTGCAGGAAGAAATCGCCGCACTGACCCTGGCGCAGAAAGTCGGTGCCGACACACTGCCGTGGCTGCTGCCCAGCTACCCGGACGAACCGCTGGCCATGGCCGAAGCCGACAAGCTCAAGGGTTTGAACCCGGGCAGCCAGCTGCCGGGCCTGGCCACACTGAACAAGGTCAGCGAGCAACTGGCCGCGCTCAACCTGCTGGGCACCCCGGCGTCGAGCAACTGGGCCATCGCCCCGCAGCGCAGCCGCAGCGGCCGCAGCCTGCTGGCCAGCGACAGCCAGGGCGCCTGGGCCTTGAGCCCGGTGCAGGTACGTACCACCAAATACCAGGCCGCCGGCTTCAGCCTGGCCGGCCTGCCGTTCGTGCTGTCCGGCTTCAACGGCAAGCTGGCCTGGAGCAGCAGCGCGGCAATGGGCGACAACCAGGACCTGTACCTGGAAAAACTCAAGCGCGAAGGCAACCGCGTGCTCTATGAAGTCGACGGCCGCTGGCAGCCGGTGCAGGCGCGCAACGAGACCTACTTCGTCAAGGGCCAGCGCCCGCAACGCGAAACCCTGTACGAAACCCGCCACGGCGCCCTGCTGACCGGCACCCAGGGCAGCCTCGGCCTGGCCCTGAAGATGCCCGAACTCAAGGGCGACAAGAGCCTTGATGCGTTCTTCGACCTGTCGCGGGCACAGAGCGTCGAACGTGCCTTCGACGCCAGCCGCGAAATCGGCGCCGCCGCGCTGAATCTGGTGTTCGCCGACGCCGCCAACGTGGGCTGGCAGGTTACCGGCCGCTACCCCAACCGCCGCGAAGGCCAGGGCCTGCTGCCCTCCCCAGGTGCCGACGGGCGCTATGACTGGGATGGCTACGCCGACGCCATGCTCCACCCCTACGACCAGGACCCGCCGCAAGGCTGGCTGGGCAATGCCAACCAGCGCAGCATTCCCAAGGGCTATGGCCTGCAACTGTCCAACAGCTGGTACTACCCCGAGCGTGCCGAACGCCTGGCGCAGCTGGCCGGCAACGGCAAGCACGACAGCCGCAGCCTGATCGCCATGCAGTACGACCAGACCACCCTGTTCGCCGCCAAGCTCAAGGCCATGTTCGAAGCACCCGGCATGGCCCAGCCGCTCAAGCAGGCCATCGACGCCCTGCCCGCCGAGCAGAAGGCCCGCGCCCGCGAGGCCTACACCCGGCTGATGGCGTTCGACGGGCGCCTGAGCCCGCAATCGGCGGATGCCGCGGTGTACGAGCTGTTCCTGCAGCAAAGCGCCCGGCAGATCTTCCTCGATGAACTGGGGCCTGAAACCAGCCCGAGCTGGCAAGCCTTCGTCGCCAATGCGCGGCTGTCGTACTCGGCCCAGGCCGATCACCTGCTGGGCCGCGACGACAGCCCGTTCTGGGATGACCGCAACAGCCCGGGCAAGCAGGACAAGCCGACGATCCTGGCCCGCAGCCTGGCCGCGGCCATCAGCGCCGGCGAAGCGCAGATGGGCACCGACCGCCGGGCCTGGCAATGGGGCAAGCTGCACCAGTACCACTGGCCCGTCAGAGCACCCTATGGCCTGGGCGACACGCTCAAGCGCGGCCCGCTGGCCACCGGCGGCGACCACACCACACTCAACGCCTCGGCCTATGCCTGGGGCCAGGACTTCAACGCCCGCCTGATGCCGTCGATGCGCATGGTGGTCGACTTCGGCCTGGCCGAGCCGCTGCAGGGGGTGAGCAGCAGCGGGCAGTCGGGCAACCCGGCCAGCGCGCATTTCGCCGACGGCCTGGATGCCTGGTTCAAGGGCAGCTACGTGACCTTCCCGATGCAGCCGCAGAACTTCGAACGCGCCTACGGCAGCAAGCGCCTGACCCTGGTGCCCGGCAAGTAACCCCTTCGGCTCGCCGTCGCCCTGGCGGCGAGCCCCCTTCTCGCCCCGCGCTGATCCATATCAAAGTGCCACCCTCGTCCATCGGCTATAACCGGGTTTGTCTGATGACCCTATAAAAACGATTGCGGATACGTGCCTACAGGACCACCTGCGGCCGCATCCAAAGGACGATTGCGATGGCTTCTCTTGTATCGCGTCTGGCCATGCTTGGCTCGACGCTGCTGTTTGCGTACCCCGCCTCTGCCAGTGAGCCGCCCCCGGCAACGGCAGTCGAACGCGGCGCCTACATTGCCCGCCTGGGCGACTGCGTGGCCTGCCACACCGCCAAGGGCGGCGAGTTGATGGCCGGCGGCCTCGAACTGACCACGCCGATGGGCACCATCTACTCCAGCAACATCACCCCCGACAAGGTCACCGGCATCGGCCGCTACACCTTCGAGCAGTTCGACCGCGCCATGCGCGAAGGGGTGAACGCGGCCGGCACCAACCTGTACCCGGCCATGCCCTACCCCTCCTACGCGAAAATGACCGAAGGCGACATGCGCGACCTGTACGCCTACCTGATGGAGGACGTGAAGCCGGTCAACCAGCCCAACCTGGAAGCGGACATGAAGTTTCCGTTCAGCCAGCGCTGGGGCCTGTCGCTGTGGAACCTGGTGTTTCTCGACAAGCAGCCCTTCGTGGCCGACCCGGCCCGCAGCGACGAGCTCAACCGCGGCGCCTACCTGGTACAGGGCCTGGGCCACTGCGGCGCCTGCCATACCCCGCGCGGCGTGGCCTTCCAGGAAAAGGCCATGGACGACGCCGGCAGCGCCGGCCAGCACTTCCTGGCCGGCGAGACCGTGGAGCACTGGCGCGCCCTGAGCCTGCGCAACCTGTGGACGGTGGAAGACACCGTGCAGTTGCTCAAGACCGGGCAGAACCGCTTTGCCACGGTGTCGGGCAACATGGCCGAGGTGATCTCCCACAGTACCCAGCACTTCACCGACGCCGACCTCACCGCCATCGCGCGCTACCTCAAGTCGTTGCCGCCGGGCAAGGACGACCTGCCGATGCCGATGGTGGAACGAACCCCTGCCCCAGCGCCGGACAACCTGTTCACCACCCGCGGCGGGCTGGGCTACACGCAGTTCTGCAGCGACTGCCACCGCCCGGACGGCGCCGGCGTGGCGGGCATGTTCCCGCCACTGGCGCACAACCCCAGCGTGGCCTCGGCCAACCCGACCTCGCTGCTGCACATCACGCTGACCGGCTGGCAGACCGCCGAAACCGTCGCCCACCCGCGGGTGTACACCATGCCCGGGTTCTCGCGCCTGACCGACACCGAGATCGCCGAGATCCTCACGTTCGTGCGCAGCAGCTGGGGCAACGACGGCTCGGCGATCAGCGCAGCGCAGGTGGCCAAGTTGCGCCAGCAGCTCAAGCCCCAGGACCGCGACGCCTCGACCTTCGAGACCCCGCGCCTGGCCGACCTGCTGGCGGCCAGCAATGCCGATGAGGTGGTGCGCGGCATGCGCCTGCACCTGCAGACCCGTGACCTGCTGCCCGACAACGTCGGCAACGCGCTCAACTGCACCAGTTGCCACCTGAACGCCGGCACCGTGGCCGACGGTTCGCCGTTCGTCGGGGTATCGGCCTTCTTCCCCGGCTATGCGCCACGGGCGGGCAAGGTGATCACCCTGGAGGAGCGCATCAACGGCTGCTTCCGGCGCTCGATGAGCGGCTCGCCGCTGCCACCGCAAGGGGCCGACATGCAGGCGATGGTGGCGTACTTCGAGTGGATGAAGAACAACACCAAGCCCGAGGACAAGGTGCCAGGGCGCGGTGTAGGCAAGGTCGACCCGTCGATCAAGCCCGACCTGGACAACGGCAAGCAGGTGTATGCCCAGCAGTGCGCGGTGTGCCATGGCAACGACGGCGAAGGCCTGACCCGTGCCGACGGCACCTGGATCTTCCCGCCGCTGTGGGGCGAGCAGTCGTTCAACATCGGTGCCGGCATGGCGCGCACCTACACCGCGGCCGCCTTCGTCAAACGCAACATGCCGATCGGCATGCACGAGAAGTTCCCGCTCGGCCAGGGCGGCCTGTCCGACCAGGACGCGGTGGACGTGGCGGCCTGGTTCTCCAGCCAACCACGCCCGGACTTCCCCGACAAGGTCAAGGACTGGCCCAACGGCGGGCGCCCGGTAGACGCGCGCTACTGAAGCAGCCCCCCTGCAGCGTCGCCGGCAGCACGCCGGCGACGCTTTCGGATCGAACTTCACCGGCCCGGCCGCGCTCCTAGGTTAAACCCCCAGCGCAGCGGCCTTGGCATGGACCTGGTGATTGCACGACCCGAAGGATTGTATTGCCCACCCGGGGATTTCTATATCGACCCGTGGCGCCCCGTTGAACGTGCGGTGATCACCCACGGCCATGGCGACCACGCCCGCAACGGCAACCGCCACTACCTCACCGCCAGCCCCGGCGCGGGCATCCTGCGCAGCCGCCTGGGCGCCGACATCAACCTGCAGACCCTCGACTACGGCCAGCGCCTGGACCACGGCGGGGTGACCCTGAGCTTGCACCCGGCCGGCCATGTGCTGGGCTCGGCCCAGGTGCGCCTGGAGTATCGCGGCGAGGTGTGGGTGGCGTCCGGCGACTACAAGGTCGAACCCGATGGCACCTGCGCACCGTTCGAACCGGTGCGCTGCCACACCTTCATCACCGAGTCGACCTTCGGCCTGCCGATCTACCGCTGGGAGCCCCAGCAGCAGATCTTCGACCAGATCAATGCGTGGTGGCGCGAGAACATCACACTGGGCAAGGCCAGCGTGCTGTTCTGCTATTCGTTCGGCAAGGCGCAGCGCATCCTGCATGGCCTGGACCCGAGCCTGGGGCCGATCCTGGTGCATGGCGCGGTCGAGCCGCTGAACCGGGTATACCGCGAAGCGGGTGTCGCCCTGCCCGCCACGCTGCATGCCAGCGAGATGGACAAGCACGACCCACGCATGCGCCAGGCGCTGATCCTGGCCCCGCCCTCGGCGGCCGGCAGCAGCTGGATGCGCCGCTTCGGCGACTACAGCGACGCCTTCGCCAGCGGCTGGATGCGCCTGCGCGGCACCCGGCGCCGGCGCGGGGTGGACCGCGGCTTCGTGCTCTCCGACCACGCCGACTGGCCCGGCCTGCTATGGGCCATCGAACAGACCGGGGCGCAGCGGGTGATGGTGACCCACGGCTCGGTGGCCGTGCTGGTGCGCTACCTGTGCGAGCGCGGGCTGGATGCCCAGGCGTTCGTCACCGAATACGGTGACGAGGATGAAGGCGCCCCGACCGAGGCCAGCGCATGAAGGCCTTCGCCGAACTCTACGGCCAGCTCGACGCCACCACCTCGAGCAACGCCAAGCGCGATGCACTGGTGCGCTACTTCGCCAGCGCCAGCCCCGCAGACGCCGCCTGGGCGGTGTACTTCCTGGCCGGCGGGCGGCCGCGCCAGCTGGTGCCCACACGGCTGCTGCGCGAACTGGCAATCAGCCTGTCGGGTTTGCCCGACTGGTTGTTCGAGGAGAGCTACCAGGCCGTGGGCGACCTGGCCGAGACCTTTTCGCTGCTGCTGCCCGAAGCCGCCCACAGCAGCGACGCGGGCCTGGCCTACTGGGTCGAGGATTGCCTGCTGCCGCTGCGCGGACTGCCGCCCGAAACCCTGGCGCAGCGCCTGCCGCCCCTGTGGGCACAGCTTGAACGGCAGAGCCTGCTGGTGTGCCTGAAGCTGGTCACCGGCAGCTTTCGCGTCGGCGTGTCGAAGCTGCTGGTCACCCGCGCCCTGGCGCAACTGGCCGACATCGACAGCAAGCGCGTGGCCCAGCGCCTGGTGGGCTACACCGATCTGTCGCATCGCCCCACGGCCCAGGGCTACCTCAAGCTGATCGCGGCCGAGTCCGAAGACGAACATGCCCAGCGCGGTGGCCAGCCGTACCCGTTCTTTCTGGCCCATGCGCTGCAACAGCCGGTGGACCAGTTCGACGCCCTGCTTGGCCCGCCCCAGGCCTGGCAGGCGGAATGGAAGTGGGACGGCATCCGTGCGCAGGTGGTCAAGCGCGAGGGCCAGCTGTGGGTGTGGTCACGCGGCGAGGAGCTGCTGACCGAGCGCTTCCCCGAACTGCAGGCGCTGGCCGCCGTGCTGCCCGATGGCTGCGTGGTGGACGGCGAGATCGTGGTGTGGCGCGACGGCGTGCAACCCTTCGCCCTGCTGCAGCAGCGCATCGGGCGCAAGACCCTGGGCAAGAAGATCCTGGCCGATGCGCCAGTGGTGCTGTTGGGCTACGACCTGCTCGAATGGCAGGGCGCCGACTGGCGCAGCCGCCCGCAGGCCGAGCGCCGGGCGCAGCTGGAGGCGCTGGTTCAGACCACTGCGCACCCGGCGCTGCGCCTGTCGCCGGTGCTGCAGGGCGACACCTGGGCCGAGCTTGCCGCCCAGCGCGAGGCATCGCGCAGCCTGGGGGTCGAGGGCCTGATGCTCAAGGCCCGCGACGCCCTGTACGGGGTGGGCCGCACCAAGGACATGGGGGTGTGGTGGAAGTGGAAAATCGACCCGTTCAGCGTGGACGCGGTGCTGATCTATGCCCAGCGCGGACATGGCCGGCGCGCCAGCCTGTACAGCGACTACACCTTTGCGGTGTGGGACGCCCCCGCCGGCAGCCCGCAGCGTAGCCTTGTGCCCTTTGCCAAGGCGTATTCGGGGCTCAGCGACGAAGAGATGCGCAAGGTTGATGCAATCATCCGCAAGACCACCGTGGAAACCTTCGGGCCGGTACGCAGCGTGACCCCGACGCTGGTGTTCGAACTCGGCTTCGAAGGCATCGCACTGTCCAAGCGCCACAAGAGCGGGATTGCGGTGCGCTTCCCGCGGATGCTGCGCTGGCGCCTGGACAAACCGGTGGACGAAGCGGACGACCTGGCCACGTTGCAGTCGCTGCTGGGGTAAGCGAAACGCAGCAATTGGGACTATGGTGCGGAAATTGCTGTGAGCTTGATGTCGAGCGGCCAGCGGTAACGCTGCGCAGCCACCCATCACTTGCGCTTGAAGGACCACACCATGAAAAAAGCTCTGCTGACGCTGTCTGCTCTGGCGCTGTGCCTGGCTGCGGGCAACACCCTGGCCAAGGACTACAAGGAACTGCGCTTCGGCGTCGATCCCTCCTACGCCCCTTTCGAGTCCAAGGCCGCCGACGGCAGCCTGGTGGGCTTCGATATCGACCTGGGCAACGCGATCTGCGCCGAGCTCAAGGTCAAGTGCAGGTGGGTCGAGAGCGACTTCGACGGCATGGTTCCGGGCCTCAAGGCCAACAAGTTCGACGGCGTGATCTCGTCCATGACGGTGACCCCGGCGCGGGAGAAGGTCATCGACTTCTCTGACGAGCTGTTCTCCGGGCCTACCGCACTGGTGTTCAAAAAAGGTGCTGGCATGAGCGCCGACCCGGCCTCGCTCAAGGGCAAGACCGTCGGCTATGAGCAGGGCACCATCCAGGAAGCCTATGCCAAGGCCGTGCTGGACAAGGCCGGGGTCAAGACCCAGGCCTACCAGAACCAGGACCAGGTGTATGCCGACCTGATTTCGGGACGCCTGGACGCCTCGATCCAGGACATGCTGCAGGCTGAACTGGGCTTTCTGAAATCGCCACAAGGCGCGGGCTACGAAGTGAGCCAACCGGTGGACAGCGAATTGCTGCCGTCGAAGACGGCGGTGGGCATTAAGAAAGGTAACAGCGAGCTGAAGGCCCTGCTGAACAAAGGTATCAAAGCGTTACACGATGATGGCACCTATGCCGACATCCAGAAGAAGCACTTTGGTGATCTGAACCTGTACAGCGGCAAGTAGGGCCGGCCTCTTCGCCGGCAAGTCCGGCTCCTACACGGGTTCGCGGTGCGTGCAAGAGCTGACTCACCGCGTACCCAAGGTCCCACCCGCACAGGCTCGCCCCATGCTTGACGACCTCCTGCAACACCTGGGCCTTGGCGCCTTCAGCCTCAGGGGCTTCGGCCCGCTGCTGCTGCAAGGCACCTGGATGACCCTGCAACTGTCCTTCATGTCGCTGCTGGTCAGCGTCGGCCTGGGCCTGCTCGGCGCCAGCGCCAAGCTCTCCGCGCTGCCGCTGCTACGCATCCCCGCGCAGCTCTACACCACGCTGATCCGCGGGGTGCCCGACCTGGTGCTGATGCTGTTGATCTTCTACAGCCTGCAGACCGGGCTCACCAGCCTGACCGACGCCATGGAGTGGGACTACATCGAGATCAACCCCTTCGCTGCCGGGGTCATCACCCTGGGCTTCATCTACGGTGCCTATTTCACCGAGACCTTTCGCGGCGCGATCCTCGCGGTGCCGCGCGGCCAGGTCGAAGCGGCCACCGCCTATGGCCTCAAGCGCTTTCAGCGGTTTCGCTTCGTGGTGTTCCCGCAGATGATGCGCTTCGCCTTGCCGGGCATCGGCAACAACTGGATGGTGATGCTCAAGGCCACCGCGCTGGTGTCGATCATCGGCCTGGCCGACCTGGTCAAGGCCGCCCAGGATGCCGGCAAGAGCAGCTACCAGCTGTTCTACTTTCTGGTGGTGGCGGCCTTCATCTACCTGCTGATCACCAGCGCCTCGAACGTGGCCCTGCGCTGGCTCGAACGGCGCTACAACGTCGGCACCCGGGAGGCACTGCGATGATCGAGCTGCTGCAGGAATACTGGCGCGCGTTCCTCTATACCGACGGCACCCACATCACCGGGCTGGCGATGACGATGTGGCTGCTCAGCGCCTCGCTGCTGATCGGCTTCGTGGTATCGATCCCGCTGTCGATCGCACGGGTGTCACGGCGCCTGTGGGTGCGCTGGCCAGTGCAGTTCTACACCTACCTGTTTCGCGGCACGCCGCTGTATATCCAGCTGCTGATCTGCTACACCGGCATCTACAGCCTGGAGGTGGTGCGCGGGCAACCGCTGCTCGACAGCTTCTTTCGCGACGCCATGAACTGCACCATCCTGGCCTTTGCCCTGAACACCTGCGCCTACACCACCGAGATCTTCGCCGGCGCCATCCGCAGCATGCACCACGGTGAAGTCGAAGCGGCCAGGGCCTACGGCCTGCGCGGTTGGAAACTTTATGCTTATATCATCATGCCGTCCGCGTTGCGCCGCTCGCTGCCGTACTACAGCAATGAGGTGATCCTGATGCTGCACTCGACCACCGTGGCCTTCACCGCCACCGTGCCGGACATCCTCAAGGTCGCCCGCGACGCCAACTCGGCCACCTTTCTGACCTTTCAGTCGTTCGGTACGGCCGCCATCATCTACCTGTGCGTGACCTTCGCACTGGTGGGCCTGTTCCGCCTGGCCGAACGACGCTGGCTGGCCTTCCTCGGCCCCGCACACTAGGACCGTTCATGCACCACAAGACCCACGACATCCTGGCCCCGGTGCCGGGGATTTGCCGCCAGATCCACAGCTTCCACTTCGGCCCGCGCGGTGCCGGCAAGGTCTATATCCAGGCTTCGCTGCATGCCGACGAGCTGCCCGGCATGCTGGTGGCCTGGCACCTCAAGCAACGCCTGGGCGAATTGCAGAGCCAGGGCCGCCTGCGCCACGAGATCGTGCTGGTGCCCATCGCCAACCCGGTGGGCCTGGAACAGGTGCTGATGGACGTGCCCCTGGGGCGTTTCGAGCTGCAGAGCGGCGAGAACTTCAACCGCCACTTCGTCGACCTGAGCGACACCATCGGTGACCAGATCGAGGCGCACCTGACCCAGGACCCGCGGCACAACGTCGAGCTGATTCGCGAGTGCATGCGCCGGGCGCTGGACGCGCAGCCCGCCGCCACCCCGCTGCAATCCCAGCGCCTGGTACTGCAACGCCTGGCCTGCGATGCCGACATGGTGCTGGACCTGCACTGCGACTTCGAGGCCGTCGCGCACCTGTACACCACCCCGGAAGCCTGGCCCCGGGTCGAGGCGCTGTCGCGCTATCTCGGGGCCCAGGCCAGCCTGCTGGCCACCGATTCGGGCGGGCAGTCGTTCGATGAGTGTTTCACCCTGGTGTGGTGGCAACTGCAGCAACGCTTTGCCAAGCAGTTCCCCATCCCCCAGGGCAGCTTTTCGGTGACGGTGGAGCTGCGCGGTCAGGGCGATGTGAGCCACCCGCTGGCCAGCACCGACTGCGAGGCGATCCTGAACTACCTGACCCGTTTCGGTGCCATCGAAGGCGAAGCCGCCCCCTTGCCGCCCCTGCCCTACCCGGCCACACCGCTGGCGGCGGTCGAACCGGTGGCCACGCCGCTGGGCGGCCTGCTGGTGTTTCATGTCACCCCGGGCCAGCCGGTGCAGGCCGGGCAACTGATCGCCGAGGTGATCGACCCGCTCAGCGACCGCGTGACCCCGGTATACAACCAGCAGGCCGGGCTGCTGTATGCCCGCTCGCTGCGACGCATGGCCACCGCTGGCATGGTGATTGCGCATGTGGCGGGCAACCAGCCGTACCGCAGCGGCTACCTGTTATCGCCATGAGGGGCCGTGCATGTACAAACTGACCATCGAAGGCCTGCACAAGCGCTACGGCGAGCACCATGTGCTCAAGGGCGTTTCACTGCAGGCCAGCACCGGCGACGTGATCAGCCTGATCGGCGCCAGTGGCTCGGGCAAGAGCACCTTTCTGCGCTGCATCAATTTTCTCGAACAGCCCGACGAGGGCAGCATGACCCTGGACGGCCAGCCGGTGCGCATGGTGCACGACCGCCACGGCCTGCGCGTGGCCGATGCCGACGAGCTGCAGCGTATCCGCACGCGCCTGGCCATGGTGTTCCAGCATTTCAACCTGTGGAGCCACCTGAGCGTGCTGGAGAACATCAGCATGGCGCCGCGCCGGGTGCTGGGGGTAAGCCGGCACGAGGCCGAGGAACGGGCACGTGCCTACCTGGACAAGGTAGGCCTGGCGCCCCGGGTGGCAGACCAGTACCCGGCGTTCCTGTCCGGTGGCCAGCAGCAGCGGGTGGCGATCGCGCGGGCGCTGGCAATGGAGCCGGAGGTGATGCTGTTCGACGAGCCGACTTCGGCGCTGGACCCGGAGCTGGTGGGGGAAGTGCTGCGGGTGATCCAGGGGCTGGCCGAGGAAGGCCGCACCATGATCATGGTGACCCACGAAATGAGCTTTGCACGGCAGGTATCGAGCCAGGTGCTGTTCCTGCATCAGGGGCTGGTGGAGGAACAGGGCGCACCGGCCGATGTGCTGGGCAACCCCAGGAGCGAGCGGCTGCGCCAGTTCCTGAGTGGCAACCTCAAATAACCCGACGATTGTCACCCGCTAAAACTAATGCCGGGCATTGATGGTCTGTGAAGACACACCCACTGCCCACAAGCGGCCCCGGCATGCGTAAACCGTCCGACCTTGCTGGCCCCTGGTTTGCCACCCGTGGCTGGAAGCCCTTCGCCTTTCAGAAGCGCGTGTGGGCCGCCGTCGCCCGCGGCGAATCCGGGTTGCTGCATGCCAGCACCGGCGCCGGCAAAACCTACGCCCTGTGGCTGGCCGCGCTGCAACACCTCCATGCCCAGGACACGCCACGCGCCAAGCACCCGGCACCGCTGCAAGTGCTGTGGATCACCCCCATGCGCGCCCTGGCCGCCGATACCGCGCGGGCCTTGCAGGCGCCACTGGACGCGTTGCAGATTCACTGGAGCCTGGGCGTGCGCAGCGGCGACACCTCCAGCGCCGAGCGTGCCCGCCAGAGCCGGCGCCTGCCCAGCGCCCTGATCACCACCCCCGAAAGCCTGACCCTGCTGCTGACCCGCGATGCGGCGCAGAGCGAGTTCGCCAGCCTGCGCCTGGTGGTGGTGGACGAATGGCACGAGCTGCTCGGCAACAAGCGCGGTGTACAACTGCAGTTGGCCCTGGCGCGCCTGCGCCGCTGGCACCCGGGCCTGATCGTATGGGGCATCTCGGCCACCCTGGGCAACCTGGAGCATGCCCGCGACGTGCTGCTGCCCGAGGGCGGTTGCCTGGTGCAAGGCCGCCAGGACAAGCGCATCGAGGTCGATACCCTGCTGCCAGAAGCCATCGAGCGCTTCCCCTGGGCCGGGCACATGGGGCTCAAGATGCTCGCGCAGGTGCGCGATGAGGTGGCGCGCAGCAGCAGTTGCCTGGTGTTCACCAACACCCGCGCCCAGGCCGAGCTGTGGTATCAGGCGCTGCTGGAGGCGCGCCCCGACTGGGCCGGCATCATTGCCCTGCATCACGCCTCGCTGGCCCGCGAAACCCGCAACTGGGTCGAGCAGAGCCTGAAACAGGGCCAGCTCAAGGCAGTGGTATGTACCTCAAGCCTCGACCTGGGGGTGGATTTTCTGCCCGTCGAACGGGTGTTGCAGATCGGCTCGGCCAAGGGCGTGGCGCGTCTGATGCAGCGCGCCGGGCGCTCGGGGCACGCGCCGGGCCGCCCTTCGCGGGTGACCCTGGTGCCAACCCACAGCCTGGAGCTGGTGGAGGCCGCCGCCGCCCGCGAGGCCGTGGCAGCACGTCAGATAGAGGCAAGGCGCTCTCCGGCGCTGTGCATGGATGTGCTGGTGCAGCACCTGGTGAGCATGGCCCTGGGGGCCGGGTTTCGCCCCGCGCAACTGCTCGAGGAAGTGCGCAGCACCTGGGCCTATCGGCACCTGCGCGACGAACAGTGGCAATGGGCGCTGGAATTCGTGCGCAACGGCGGTGCCTCGCTGGGCGCCTACCCTGACTATCACCGGGTCATCGAAGCGCCGGACGGGGTATGGCGGGTGGCCAACGCGCGCCTGGCGCGTCGCCACCGCATGGGCATCGGCACCATCGTCAGCGATGCGAGCATCCAGCTGAAGTTCTGGAGCAAGGGAGGCGGCGGGCGCAACCTGGGCAGTGTCGAGGAGGCCTTCGTTGCCCGCCTGCGCCCGGGCGATGCCTTCCTGTTCGCCGGGCGCACGCTGGAGCTGGTGCGCATCGACAACATGACCGCCTATGTGCGTCGCAGCACCGCACGCAAACCTGCCGTACCACGCTGGAACGGCGGGCGCATGCCGCTTTCCAGCGAGCTGGCCAGGGCCGTGGTCGAGCAGCTCGACAGCGCCGCGCACGGTCGCTACCACGGGCCGGCCATGCAGGCGGTCAAGCCATTGCTGGAGCTGCAGCGGCGCTGGTCGGTGATCCCCACCCACGACATGCTGCTGGCCGAGACCTGGACCTCGCGTCAGGGCTGCCATCTGTTTCTCTATCCATTTGCCGGGCGCACCACCCACCTTGGGCTGGCCAGCCTGCTGGCGTGGCGCTACAGCCGCAGCCAGCCGGCGAGTTTCTCGATTGCGGTGAACGACTATGGCCTGGAACTGCTGTGCCCTGGCGAAGTGCCGTGGGCGGCCATGCTGCCGGACCTGCTGAGCCCCGATGAACTGCTCGAGGACGTGCTGGCCAGCCTGAATGCCGGCGAAATGGTCATGCGCCGTTTTCGCGAAATCGCGCAGATCTCCGGGCTGGTGTTCGGCGGCTATCCCGGCTCGCACAAGAGCACCCGGCAGATCCAGGCGTCCAGCGGCCTGTTCTTCGAGGTGTTCCGCCAGCACGACGCGGGCAACCTGCTGCTGGGCCAGGCCCGTGACGAGGTGCTGAACGCAGAGCTTGAGATCGACCGGCTGGCGCAGGTACTGAGCCGGCTGGGCGGTTTGCGCCTGCATCTGCAGCCGCTTGCGCGCCCGGGCCCGCTGGCCTTTCCGCTGCTGGTGGAAGGCATGCGCGAAACCCTGAGCACGGAAAAGCTCGCCGACCGCATCGCCCGCATGGTCGCCGACCTGGAAAAGGCCGCGAGCCGGGAGCGCTGAATGAGTCACTGCCTGAACATCGACGTACACGGCGAGCAGCTCTGGCTGCTGGGGGACAAGGCGCTGTACTGGCCGGCGCGCAGGGTGATGCTGGTGGCCGATGTGCATATCGGCAAGGCGGCGGCATTTCGCGCCCAGCACCTGCCCGTGCCCCGCGGCACCACGCAATCGACCCTGCAACGCCTGGACCGGCTGCTGACCAGCTACCCGTGCGAAGAGCTGATCGTGCTGGGCGACTTTCTGCACGCACGCACCGGCCGCGCCGCGGCCACGCTGGAACGCGTGCGGCAATGGCGGGAGGAGCACGCCCGGCTGAAGATCACGCTGATACGCGGCAACCACGACCTGCATGCCGGCGACCCGCCCGAAGGGCTGCGCATCGACGTGCTGGACGGCCCGCTGCTGCTGGGGCCGTTCGCCTTGCAGCACGAGCCCGAGCCCCATGCCACGCACCTGGTGCTGGCCGGCCACGTACACCCGGTGTATGTGCTGCGGGGGCGCGCGCGGCAACGCCTGCGCCTGCCCTGCTTCGTGATCGGCGAACGGCTCGGCCTGCTGCCGGCCTTCGGGGACTTCACCGGCGGCTGGGCAGTGCAGCCTCAGCCGGGTGAGCGCGTGTACCTGACGGCAGACGCGCAGGTATGGCCGGTCAAGCCCTAGGCTCAGGCAACCGGTGCCGGTGGCGGTTCATCAGGGAGTGTGGGTTCACCCGGTTCCATCGGCGGGTTATCGCCTGGCTGCGCCGGCGACGGGGTGTCCGGGCCAGGCTGGCCGGGGACGCCACCGGCCTGCATCAGTGGCGGCTGCGCAAGCAATGACCAGGCCACCAGCCCGATCTGATTGGGCTGCAGCACGGCAAGTTTGGCGCTGATTGAAGGGTCGAGTTTCATAGGCGGCTCCTGAGCGAAGTCCGACACGCCTCCTGGCGTGCCGGGACGGTTCATCTGCTTGGAGTGCCTTGCCGGCGAGTAATTCCCTCGCTTCGTCGGCTCAGGTGCGCGGCAGGGTCACACCGCGCTGGCCCTGGTACTTGCCGCCGCGGTCCTTATAGGACACTTCGCACTCTTCGTCGGACTCCAGGAACAGCATCTGCGCCACGCCTTCGTTGGCGTAGATCTTGGCCGGCAGGGTGGTGGTGTTGGAGAACTCCAGGGTCACGTGGCCTTCCCACTCCGGCTCGAGCGGGGTGACGTTGACGATGATGCCGCAACGGGCATAGGTGCTCTTGCCCAGGCAGATGGTCAGCACGTTGCGCGGGATGCGGAAGTACTCGACGGTGCGCGCCAGGGCGAAGGAGTTGGGCGGGATGATGCACACGTCGCTCTTGACGTCGACGAAGCTGCCGGCGTCGAAGTTTTTCGGATCGACGGTGGCCGAATTGATGTTGGTGAACACCTTGAACTCGTCGGCGCAGCGCACGTCGTAGCCGTAGCTGGAGACGCCGAAAGAGATCAGCCGGTTGTCGCTTTCGCCGCGTACCTGACGCTCGACGAAGGGCTCGATCATGCCGTGTTCCTGCGCCATGCGGCGAATCCACTTGTCCGATTTGATGCTCATGGCGGGTGTCCTGAAATAGCGTGGTGAAGAAATTCTGTGGGGCATCTTACCGGGCCCGGCGCCGGGTTCAAAGTTCCGTGCGGTGTTGGCGGCAAGATCCGCGTCATACGGGGCCTGCGCGGGGTATCGCGGCGCCGTCAGTCTTGAATTGCACGAAAGCTGAACAAGACCATTGGCACGTTCTGGAAAAAGGGTTATGGTGACGCCACTGTGCTGCACGTGTCACTGAGAATCTCTACCTGATGCAAGATCTCGATCAACCCATCTTCATGAATTTTCTGCCTCTTTGCACTCAGTCTCGGCCAGGGCGTTTCCTGAGCCGTAATTAACTTTGTCCAAGGAGACAGACCATGTCCAATCGCCAAACCGGTACCGTTAAGTGGTTCAACGATGAAAAAGGCTTCGGCTTCATCACCCCACAATCCGGTGACGACCTGTTCGTACACTTCAAAGCCATTCAAGCTGACGGCTTCAAAAGCCTGAAAGAAGGCCAGCAGGTCTCTTTCGTCGCTACCCGCGGCCAGAAAGGCATGCAAGCTGAAGAAGTACAAGTTATCTAACTTGCGCTTCACTGCTTGAAAAAAGCCCTGCCCTCACCGGCGGGGCTTTTTTTTGCCTTGCCGGTGGGGCTGCCCGTAGGAGCCGGCGTTGCCGGCGAAGGCAACACCGCAGTACCTGCCTGGTGATGCAGTGGGCCCTTCGCCGGCAACGCCGGCTCCTACACAGGCGAGGGTATCGACTCAGTCTTCGCTGATGGTGATATTGGGCATCGCCGGCGCCGCCGCTTCCTGCAGCACGATGCGCGCCCCCACCTGCCGTGCCAGTTCCTGGTACACCATGGCAATCTGGCTTTCAGGCTCGGCAATCGCAGTCGGCTTGCCGCTGTCGGCCTGCTCGCGAATCAGCATCGACAGGGGCAGCGAAGCCAGCAGCTCAACACCGTACTGCGCCGCCAGCTTCTCGCCACCACCTTCACCGAACAGGTGCTCGGCATGCCCGCAGCTCGAGCAGATATGCACGGCCATGTTCTCGACCACGCCCAGCACCGGGATATTCACCTTGCGGAACATCTCCACACCCTTTTTCGCGTCCAGCAGCGCAAGGTCCTGCGGCGTGGTCACGATCACCGAACCGGCCACCGGCACCTTCTGCGCCAGGGTCAGCTGGATGTCGCCGGTACCCGGCGGCATGTCGATCACCAGGTAGTCGAGGTTGTCCCAGGCGGTCTGGGTCACCAGTTGCAGCAACGCACCGGAGACCATCGGGCCACGCCATACCATCGGCGTGTTGTCGTCAGTGAGAAACGCCATCGACATGACTTCCACGCCATGCGCACGCAACGGCACGAACCACTTCTGGTCGCGGATCTGCGGCCGGGTCCCTTCGGCGATACCGAACATCACGCCCTGGCTGGGGCCATAGATGTCGGCATCCAGGATACCCACCCGCGCCCCTTCACGGGCCAGGGCCAGGGCCAGGTTGGCGGCGGTGGTGGACTTGCCCACACCGCCCTTGCCCGAGGCCACGGCCACGATGTTCTTGACGTTGGCCAGGCCCGGAATCTGCGCCTGGGCCTTGTGCGCGGCGATCACACAGGTGATCTCGACCTGTGCCGAGGCCACGCCCTCGATCCCCTCGACGGCGGTCTGCAGCACCTGGGCCCAGCCGTTCTTGAACAGGCCGGCGGCATAGCCCAGCTCCAGGGCCACGCTGACCCGGTCGCCCTGGATATCGATGCTGCGCACACACCCGGCGCTGACCGGGTCCTGGTTCAGGTAAGGGTCGGTGTATTGGCGAAGGACGGTTTCAACCGCTGCGCGAGTGACGGCGCTCATGGAGACTCCCGATAAAAGACTGAATGAAACAGGTCGCTATGCTAACCCGTGAAACAACGGCAGATACGTCCATGGGGTGAAATATATTTCCCATCGTTTTATAGTGGCCGATCACCGTTCATACCCTGTAGCCGAAAGTAGCCGAGCCCCCATGTCCGAGCCACGCCAGATTCTCGTCACCAGCGCCCTGCCCTATGCCAACGGGTCGATCCACCTTGGCCACATGCTCGAGTACGTTCAGACAGACATGTGGGTGCGCTTCCAGAAGTACCGCGGCAACCAGTGCACCTACGTGTGCGCCGACGACGCGCACGGTTCGGCGATCATGCTGCGCGCCGAGAAAGAAGGCATTACCCCCGAGCAACTGATCGCGAACGTGCAGGCCGAGCACTGCGGCGACTTTGCCGACTTTCTGGTGGAGTTCGACAACTACCATTCGACCCACGCCGACGAAAACCGCGAGCTGTCGAGCCAGATCTACCTGAAACTGCGTGACGCCGGGCATATCGCCACGCGCTCGGTCACCCAGTATTTCGACCCCGACAAGCAGATGTTCCTGGCCGACCGCTTCATCAAGGGCACCTGCCCCAAATGCGCGGCCGACGACCAGTATGGCGACAACTGCGAAAAATGCGGCGCCACCTACGCGCCGACCGAACTGAAGAACCCCAAGTCGGCGATCTCCGGCGCCACCCCGGTGCTCAGGGACTCCCAGCACTTCTTCTTCAAGCTGCCCGACTTCCAGGCCATGCTGCAGCAGTGGACCCGCAGCGGCACACTGCAGGACGCCGTGGCCAACAAGTTGGCCGAATGGCTGGATTCCGGCCTGCAGGAATGGGACATCTCCCGTGATGCGCCGTACTTCGGCTTCGAGATCCCGGGCGAGCCGGGCAAGTACTTCTATGTGTGGCTGGACGCGCCGATCGGCTACATGGCCAGCTTCAAGAACCTGTGCGACCGCACGCCGGAACTGGACTTCGACGCCTACTGGAAAAAAGACTCCAGCGCCGAGCTGTACCACTTCATCGGCAAGGACATCGTCAACTTCCACGCGCTGTTCTGGCCGGCCATGCTCGAAGGCGCCGGCTACCGCAAGCCGACCGCAATCAACGTGCACGGCTACCTGACGGTCAACGGCCAGAAGATGTCCAAGTCCCGTGGCACCTTCATCAAGGCGCGCACCTACCTCGACCACCTGTCGCCGGAATACCTGCGCTACTACTACGCGGCCAAGCTGGGCCGTGGCGTGGATGACCTGGACCTGAACCTGGAAGACTTCGTGCAGAAGGTCAACTCGGACCTGATCGGCAAGGTGGTCAACATCGCCAGCCGCTGCGCAGGGTTCATCCACAAGGGTAACGGCGGCGTGATGGTGGCCGGCGACGCCGCACCGGAGCTGACCGAGGCCTTCCTGGCTGCGGCACCGGGTATCGCCGACGCCTACGAAGGCCGCGACTTCGCCCGTGCGATGCGCGAAATCATGGGCCTGGCCGACCGCGCCAACGCCTGGATCGCCGACAAGGCCCCGTGGTCGCTGGCCAAGCAGGAAGGCAAGCAGGACGAAGTGCAGGCCGTGTGCGCCCAGGGCATCAACCTGTTCCGCCAGCTGGTGATCTTCCTCAAGCCGGTGCTGCCGCAACTGGCCAGCGATGCCGAGGCGTTCCTGAACGTCGCGCCGCTGACCTGGAACGACCACCAGAGCCGTCTCGAGAACCACCAGCTGAACCCGTTCAAGGCATTGATGACCCGCATCGACCCGGTCAAGGTGCAAGCCATGGTCGACGCTTCCAAGCAGGACCTGGCCGCCAGCCAGACCAGCGTGGTCACCGGCAACGGCGAACTGACCAAGGACCCATTGGCGGCTGAGATCGACTTCGACACCTTTGCCGCCGTCGACCTGCGGGTAGCGCTGATTCTCAAGGCCGAAGCCGTGGAAGGGGCCGACAAGCTGCTGCGACTGACCCTGGACATCGGTGACGAGCAGCGCAACGTGTTCTCCGGCATCAAGTCCGCCTACCCGGACCCGAGCAAGCTGGAAGGTCGTCTGACCATGATGATCGCCAACCTCAAGCCACGCAAAATGCGCTTTGGCGTGAGCGAGGGGATGGTCATGGCCGCAGGCCCTGGCGGCGAGGAGATCTACCTGCTCAGCCCTGACAGCGGCGCCAAGCCGGGTCAGCGCATCAAGTAAGTGCCACGCCCCGACCCTGACCGGCCGGGGCGTTCTCATTGCACCGTGATTGCCGGATAATGGCGCACAGCCTCTTGCCTGTGGCGCGCCCATGACCGAACTGCTCCTTACCCTTATCAGCGCTGCGCTGGTCAACAACCTCGTGTTGCACCAGGCCCTCGCGCTCGACCCGCTGCTGCAGCCCGTCGAGCCGGCGTCACGTCGCCGGGTGCACGCACTGGGGTTGGCGACGCTGGTGCTGATGGTGCTGGCGGTCGTACCGGGGCAGTTGCTTTACCGCTACGGGTTGCGCCCGCTGCAACTGGAGTACCTGCGCCTGTTCGTGTTCCTGCCGCTGTGCGTTCTGCTGGCAGCGCCGGTGCTGAACCGGTTGCAACGCCAACTGCCACACTGGCCGTTCACCGGCCTCAAACCCTTGCTGCTGGGCAATGCCGCCGTCCTGGGCCTTGCCCTGCAAGCCAGCGATGCCACGCTCGACCCGTTCGCCACCCTGGCCCTGAGCCTGGGCGGCGGCCTGGGCTTCTGGCTGGCGCTGTGCCTGTTCGACGACCTGCGCCAACGCAGCGACGCGGCCCCCGTGGCCTTGCGCGGCCTGCCCATCGAGCTGATCGGCGCAGGGATCATGGCCCTGGCCTTTCTCGGTTTCAACGGACTGTTCACCTCATGAGCCTGATTCAACGCATCGACGCCCTGCTGCCCCAGACCCAATGCGGCAAGTGCGGTCATGCCGGCTGCCAGCCTTACGCCCAGGGGCTGGCGGCGGGCGAGGCGATCAACAAGTGCCCACCCGGCGGCAGCGAGACCATTGCCGCACTGGCCGCACTGCTGCAGGTGCCGGTGATTGCCCTGGATACCGACCGCGGCAGTGCGCCCGCCCAGGTCGCCTTCATTCGCGAGGCCGAATGTATCGGTTGCACCAAATGCATCCAGGCCTGCCCGGTGGACGCCATCGTCGGCGCCGCCAAGCTGATGCACACGGTCATCAGCGCCGAATGCACCGGCTGCGACCTGTGCGTGGCGCCTTGCCCGGTCGACTGCATCGACCTGCTGCCACTGCCTGCCGACAGCCCCATCGTGCCGATCGTCGGCGGCCTGGCGCACACCCGGCCACAGCAGCTCGCCCGCGCCGCCCGGCGCAGCCATGCACGCCATCGCTTCGAGCAGCGTGCCCAGCGCCTGCAACGCGAAGAGGCGCGCAAGCAGGCCGAACGCATCGCGCGCAGCCAGCGGCCCGCCCAGAACGCGGCGGCTGCGGTGCCGGCCGACGACCCGATCAAGGCCGCGATTGCGCGGGTGCAGGCGCAAAAGGCTGCAGCCGCCGATGCGGCGCTGAAAAAGGCCAAGATTGCCGCGGCCATGAGTCGCGCCCAGCTGACCAAGGCGCGCACAGCCTTTGGCGACTCGCCAAGCCCGGCGCAGCAAGCGCAACTGGCTGACCTGCAGCAAGCGCAACAACAGGCCCAGGCTCACCTGGAATCACTGCTGGCGGTAAGCGATGCTGCCCGCGCCTGACCCGGGCGAACGCCTGCGCGCCAGCCTGCACCTGGTGCTGCTGGCGTGCCTGCCCGGCTTGCTGGCACTGACCTGGCTGCACGGTTGGGGCACCCTGCTCAACCTGCTGCTGACCACCACCGCGGCGCTGGCGACCGAAGCGGTGTTGCTGCGCGCCCAGCGCCGCCCGGTGCGTGCTGCACTGGGCGACGGCAGTGCCCTGGTCAGCGCCACGCTGCTGGCCATCGCCCTGCCCGCCTACCTCGCCTGGTGGGTGCCGGTGATTGCCAGCGCAAGCGCCCTGGCCCTGGGCAAGCATGTGTACGGCGGGCTTGGCAAGAATCCGTTCAACCCGGCCATGCTCGGCTATGCCGTGGCCCTGGTCAGCTTTCCGGCCCAGATGACCCAGTGGCCCGGGCCGCAACCGCTGGACCTGGGCACCAGCCTCGAAGCGGTGTTCGGCTTGGCCGTCCGACCCGACGCCTGGGCCCAGGCGACGGTACTGGATGTGGTGCGCCACAACCAGAGCCTGACCATCGACGAACTGTTCGGCCAGCACCCGGCCTTCGGCCGATTCGCCGGCGCGGGCAGCGAGTGGGTCGCCCTGGCCTTCCTGGCCGGTGGCCTGTTGTTGCTGCAGCGCAAGGTGTTCAGCTGGCATGCCCCGGTGGCCATGCTGGGCAGCCTGTTCATCATGAGCCTGCTGGGCTGGAACGGCTCGGGCTCCGACTCCAATGGCTCGCCGCTGTTTCACCTGCTGGCCGGCTCCAGCCTGTTCGTCGCGTTCTTCATCGTCACCGAACCGGTCAGCGGCCCCAGGGCGGCCAGCGCACGCCTGCTGTTCGGCGCCGGGGTGGGCGTGCTGGTCTATCTGATCCGTACCTGGGGCAGCTACCCCGACGGCAGCGCGTTCGCCGTGCTGCTGATGAACCTGTGCGTGCCGGCGCTCGAACGCTGGGCCGTGCGGCTCCAAGGGCAGCCGGCATGACCCCCCGGGCGCGTGCAGTGCTGCTGGTGGCGGCCGTGGCGTGCCTGGCCATCGGCTGCGCCATTGGCTGGGCGCAGTTGAACGCCGCGCGTATCAGCCAGGCTGAACTGCAGCTCAAGGCCAGGAGCCTGCTGAGCGTGCTGCCGGCAGAGCGCTACGACAACCAGCCGCTGCAACGCCCCCTCGCACTGCCAGCACCGACCCTGGCCCATAGCACCCTGCTGGCCGGCTACCGCGCGACCCTGCTCGGCCAGCCCAGCGCCGTGGTGCTGCACAGCCGGGTTCAGGGCTATGCGGGGCCATTGGACCTGCTGATCGCCATCGACAGCCACGGCCGCCTGCTGGCCACCCGGGTGCTGCAGCACCAGGAAACGCCAGGGCTTGGCGGCAAGTTGAGTGAACCGGGCAACACCTGGCTACGCGGGTTCGAGGGCCGCACGCTGGCGGACACCCCCGATCCGGCCTGGGCCCTCAAGCGCGATGCCGGCCAGTTCGACCAGCTGGCCGGCGCCAGCGTGACCTCCCGCGCAGTGATCCAGGCGGTGCACGATGCCCTGCGCTACTTCGACGAACACTCCCTCTATCTGCTGGGTACCGGTGAACATGAATAGCCGCAGCCTGCTCATCCTCAGCCTGGCCCCGATGCTGGGCGCCAGCCAGACCCTGGCCCAGGCCGCAGCGGTGGCGTTGTTCAGCCTGTTGAGCCTGTGCCTGCACCGGTTGTGCATGACGCCCTTGCGCCCGCTGCTGCAAGGGCTGCAGACCACGCTGGTCAGCGTGCTGCTGGCGGCGATGCTGGTGACCTGCCTGGAGCTGAGCCTGCGCGCCTGGGCCCTGGAGGTTCACGCGCAACTGGGCATCTACCCGGCGCTGATCGCACTGCAATGCGTGCTGCTGGAACAGTGCTTCGAGCGCCATCGCGGCGTCGCGCAAGGCCTGCTGGTGGTCATCGGCTTGTGTACAGTGCACCTGCTGCTGGGCCTGTGCCGCGAACTGCTGGGCTCTGCCGGGCTGCGCCTGGCCCAACTGACCCCGGGCGCACTGATCCTGCTGGGCCTGCTACTGGCCATTTTCAACCGGGTGCGGCGCAAGCCGGCCCCCTCTAGCCGTCAAGGAAGCCTCTGAGCCCATGAATGCTGCCAAACGCCTGGAAATCTTTCGCAGGCTGCACGAAGACAACCCGGACCCGAAGACCGAGCTGGCCTACACCACCCCCTTCGAACTGCTGATCGCGGTCATCCTCTCGGCGCAATCCACCGACGTGGGGGTCAACAAGGCCACTGCACGCCTGTACCCGGTGGCCAACACGCCCCAGGCCATCTACGACCTGGGCGTTGAAGGGTTGTCCAGCTACATCAAGACCATCGGCCTGTACAACAGCAAGGCCAAGAACGTCATCGAAACCTGTCGCCTGCTGATCGAGCGCCACGGCGGCGAAGTGCCGCAAACCCGCGAAGCCCTCGAAGCGTTGCCCGGGGTGGGCAGAAAGACGGCCAACGTGGTGCTCAACACCGCATTTCGCCAGCCGACCATGGCGGTGGACACGCATATCTTCCGGGTCAGCAACCGCACCCGTATCGCCCCCGGCAAGACGGTGCTGGAGGTGGAAAAGGCATTGATGAAGTTTGTGCCCAAGGACTATCTGCTGGATGCGCACCATTGGCTGATACTGCATGGGCGCTATGTATGCCAGGCGCGCAAGCCACGCTGTGGAAGCTGCCGTATCGAGGACCTTTGCGAGTACCCGCAAAAAACCTCCGACGATTGAACAAATAGTTGAATCGGTTGCGCACGATTGAAAAAATCTTTTTTACCGGCTCTGAAAATATCGCTATAAGGTGCGCCAATAGCCCTCTTGGCATGGAGTGACTTATGAGCACCGATAACGAAGAGCTGGATATCGACGTCGAGCCGGACACGGCAGACGAACAGGAAACGGAAAGCCCGCCCGAAACGGCGAAGACCAACCTCAGCAAGCGTCGCACCATCGACAACATGCTGGAAGAACGCCGCCTGCAAAAGCAGTTGGCCGATTACGACTTCGATCTTTGACGGCCCACTTCAGGTCGCGGGCGGGCCGTCTCTAGCGCATGCAGGGGCCAGGCAGTCGCCCTGGCAAGGTCTGGTTCACACCAGGCCGTTACGCTGGGCCAGTTCGATAAGGTCCACCAGGGAGCGCGCATTGAGCTTGAGCAACAGGCGCGTCTTGTAGGTACTCACCGTCTTGTTGCTCAGAAACATGCCGTCGGCAATCTCCTTGTTGGTCTTGCCGCGTGCCAGTTGCTGCAGCACCATCATCTCCCGCCCCGACAGACGTTCGACCATATCCGCTTCGCTGGAACCGCCAAGGTTCGAACGCACCGAGTGCAGGGCCTGGTTGGGGAAGTAGCTGTAACCGGAGAGGACCGCCTTGATGGCGCTGAGCAGCTCGGTAAGGTCCTGCTGCTTGCAGACATAACCCGCGGCGCCCGCCTGCATGCACCGCATCGAAAAATGCCCAGGTGCCTGTGAGGTCAGCACCAGTACCTTTATGTTCACGTCATTGGAGGTCAACCTTGCGATGACCTCCAGCCCATCGAGCTTGGGCATGCCGATATCCAGTATCACGATATCGGGCAGGTGTTTCTTGACCAGCTGCAGCGCGTCCACTCCGTTGTCGGTCTCTGCGACAACTTCATAGCCATGCCGCTCCATCAGCATGCGTACAGCCAGGCGAATGACCGGATGATCATCCACGATCAGCACTTTATTCATGGGCAAAATCCAATTTTCGCTGTTCGATTTTTTGAGCCCGCACAATAGCCTAGTCAACCGGCATAGTGCATTGCAGCTTCCTTGACAGTTGCACGACAAGACCAGACCTACCTAAATAGAAGATTATTCCTACAAAACTTCCTGATAGCAGGCGTTAAGCAGAAACAATCATTGGGTCGTTCGAGGCGTGCATGCAGTGCGAACAAACACTAACACCGCACTCTCGCCACGTTCCATATGACAACGCTCGCCCGCACGCAGGAAATATCCGTGATATTTGACTAACCCGGGTATCAATCCTGTCACGGCGTTTTATCGCGTCGAAGTTGCACCGAAGTATTTCCTGAGGACGATCCATAACCCCCTGAACACCGAAGTACCCAGGCCGCATAGTGGTTCCAAAAACAATGCGAACCCTGACCCTTGCGCCCACGAAACAGCGCTCACGCCGAGCAGCAGGCACGTACATGAGCAACGTCGAACCGAAAAGCCCACTGACGATCATTGCTATTTTCGCGGGTATCATCGAAGCCTCTGCGTTGGCCTCACTGCCCTTTCTTGGCGAAGACAGCCAGGGTATCTACACGTGGTTTCTGGTGGGCTTTCCACCCTTTCTGACAATCCTGTTTTTCCTGACGCTCAACTTCAACAGCAAGACGCTGTATTGCCCGGAGTACAACGAGGACACGCCTGAAGTTCAGGATGAACCCAAAGACTGGTCAACTTCAGAACAACGTGAAAGTCACCTGCCGCCTGCCCGTTCTGCCTTTGCACAATTGACCACACAAGCCCCACCCCTGGGTTGCGACGCCATGGCACCCGCTATCTCGACCATCGTCATTTCCGGTGCACAAAGCAAATCGCTGATCGAATACCTTGTCACTCAGGCCATCACGCAACAGCCCAGGCTGGGCACGCTGGTCATCCACAACCTTGAAACCGGCACGCAGACCACACTGACCACCCATGCCCTGGGCGCCGAGCTACCGCAATGAAGGCATAAAAAAACCCGGCCTCAGGCCGGGTTCCTTTCGTTCAAGCGCCCCTCACACCAGTGAGCGGCCCTTGTTCGCGGCAATGCGCAGGCGCAGTGCGTTGAGCTTGATGAAGCCCGCCGCGTCGGCCTGGTTGTAGGCGCCGCCGTCTTCTTCGAAGGTGGCGATGTTGGCATCGAACAGCGAATCGTCAGACTTGCGACCGGTGACGATCACGTTGCCCTTGTACAGCTTCAGGCGAACCACACCGTTCACGTTCAACTGCGAAGCATCGATCATCTGTTGCAGCATCAGACGCTCAGGGCTCCACCAGTAGCCGGTGTAGATCAGGCTGGCGTACTTGGCCATCAGCTCATCCTTGAGGTGAGCCACTTCGCGGTCCAGGGTGATGGACTCGATCGCACGGTGCGCGCGCAGCATGATGGTGCCGCCCGGGGTTTCGTAGCAGCCACGGGACTTCATGCCCACATAGCGGTTCTCGACGATGTCCAGGCGACCGATGCCGTTCTCGCCGCCGATGCGGTTCAGGGTGGCCAGGACGGTGGCCGGAGTCATCTCGACGCCGTCCAGCGCCACGACGTCGCCGTTGCGGTAGGTCAGTTCCAGGTAGGTCGGAACGTCAGGGGCGTTTTCTGGCGACTTGGTCCAGCGCCACATGTCTTCTTCGTGCTCGGTCCAGGTATCCTCCAGCACGCCGCCCTCGTAGGAGATGTGCAGCAGGTTGGCGTCCATCGAGTACGGCGACTTCTTCTTGCCGTGACGCTCGATCGGGATACCGTGCTTTTCGGCGTAGTCCATCAGCTTCTCGCGCGAGAGCAGGTCCCACTCGCGCCATGGGGCGATGACCTTGACGCCTGGCTTGAGCGCGTAGGCACCCAGCTCGAAACGCACCTGGTCGTTGCCCTTGCCGGTGGCGCCATGGGAAATGGCGTCGGCGCCGGTTTCGTTGGCGATCTCGATCAGACGCTTGGCGATCAGCGGACGTGCGATGGAAGTACCCAGCAGGTACTCGCCTTCGTAGACGGTGTTGGCGCGGAACATCGGGAACACGAAATCGCGGACGAATTCTTCTCGCAGGTCATCGATGTAGATCTCTTTGACACCCATGGCCTGAGCCTTGGCGCGGGCCGGTTCGACCTCCTCGCCCTGCCCCAGATCGGCGGTGAACGTCACCACTTCACAGTTGTAGGTATCTTGCAGCCACTTGAGAATCACCGAAGTATCAAGGCCGCCGGAATACGCCAGTACGACCTTTTTTACGTCCGCCATGCCATCACTCCACGGGTTGTACGGAAAGCCGGTGATTCTACCGGCCTTACCGCAGAATTTACAGTGGGGCGACAGCTTGTGACGACAAAGCGACAGAAATTGTCGTCGGCGCGACCGGCGGTCGCACCGTCGAATCAGGCGGCGGGTTTGCCTGCCTGGGCGGCCGGCGTCTGCGTGGGTGCCGGCGCAGGCGGGGTCGCTGCCGGTTCGGCAGGCTTGTGCGGGGCAACCTCTGCGGGCTTCTCGACCGGGGTGACGCGGTCGAGCTGGATGTTCACCCGGCGGTTGCGTGCCCGATTGGCGGCATTGGTATTGGCCGCCAGCGGATAGCGCTCGCCATGAAAGCGCACGGTGATCTGCTCTTCGGGGATGCCATGGGCCTTGAGGTAGTCCTGCACCGCCAGAGCGCGGCGACGCGAGAGGTCACGGTTGGTCAGGCGGTTGCCGCTGTTGTCGGAGTGGCCATCGAGCTCGATGTGGTTGACCGTGGGGTCGGCCTTGAGGAAGTCGATGATCACGTCCAGGCGGGCACGTGCATCGGCATCCAGATCGATACCGCCGCCCGGAAAGCCCACGCGTGCCTGGCGCACCTGGTCATAGTTCATCGGCAGCAGCTTGGCCGCACAGGCCTGGTAGTCACCGTAGGCACGGTTGAACTTCACCGGCAGCACGCGCACTTCCATGCTGCGCCCGGCTTCGCCGGTGTAGTTGCGCACCACGGTGCTGCGCCCGTCCAGCAGGCCATTGATGAGCCGGCTGGCCTGGCCCTGGGAGCTGTTGAACAGCACGCCGCTGCGCGCCATGCGCACCGCGCCCAGGTTGATGTCGCCACGCCCGGGCTGCCACGGTGCGGCGGCGGCCAGCAGGGTCGCGGAGCCGGCGCCCAGCACATTGCTGGTGGAGCGCAGCTGGAAGGTGGCCTGCTCGCCCGCGCGGCGCACGAACTCGCCGCTGCCGAAATCGGCGATCGGCTGGATCAGCCGGCATTCGAACTGATCGCCCTCGACCTTCCACTCGACGTTCTCCACGCGAGTCTGGAAGGTGAGTGCCACGGCCGGCAGGCTGGCAAACATACTGAGCAGGGCTAGGTAACGCTGGCGCACGGGCGGCTCCACAAATTTCTTACGGCATACCTGCAAGCTATCGGACGCCCTGCGCAAAACTTGATAGCGAGTGCTCGGATCGGGCTTTTCCGGTAGCATTCACCGGGAGTTCGAACCGCCTGGAATCCCCAATGTCCGACCGCCTGACCCTCCTGCGTCCCGACGACTGGCACATCCATCTTCGCGATGGCGCTGTATTGCCCCATACCGTCGGCGACGTGGCGCGCACCTTTGCCCGCGCCATCATCATGCCCAACCTGGTACCGCCGGTACGCAACACTGCCGAAGCCGACGCCTATCGCCAGCGCATCCTGGCCGCCCGCCCTGCCGGCAGCCGCTTCGAACCGCTGATGGTGCTGTACCTCACCGACCGCACCCAGCCCGAGGACATTCGCGCGGCCAAGGCCAGCGGATTCGTGCATGCCGCCAAGATGTACCCGGCCGGCGCGACCACCAACTCGGACTCCGGCGTGACCAGCGTCGACAAGATTTTCCCGGTGCTCGAAGCCATGGCCGAGGTGGGCATGCCACTTCTGGTGCACGGCGAAGTGACCCGCCCCGAGATCGACGTGTTCGATCGCGAGAAGCTGTTCATCGACGAGCACCTGCGCCGTGTGGTCGAGCGCTTCCCCACGCTCAAAGTGGTGTTCGAGCACATCACCACTGCCGAAGCCGTGCAGTTCGTCAACGAGGCCCCGGCCAACGTCGGCGCGACCATCACCGCCCAGCACCTGCTGTACAACCGCAACCACATGCTGGTGGGCGGTATTCGCCCGCACTTCTACTGCCTGCCGATCCTCAAGCGCAACACCCACCAGGTGGCTCTGCTCGACGCAGCCACCAGCGGCAGCAGCAAGTTCTTCCTCGGCACCGATTCGGCGCCCCACGCCCAGCATGCCAAGGAAGCCGCCTGCGGCTGTGCCGGCTGCTACACCGCGTTCGCCGCCATCGAGCTGTACGCCGAGGCGTTCGAACAGCGCAACGCGCTGGACAAGCTGGAAGGTTTCGCCAGCCTGCATGGCCCGGCGTTCTACGGCCTGCCGGCGAACACCGACCACATTACCCTGGTCCGCGAAAGCTGGACCGCCCCAGGCAGCCTGCCATTCGGCGAGCAGACTGTCATCCCGCTGCGCGCCGGTGAGCAACTGCGCTGGCGCCTGCTGGAGGAGACTGTGTGAGCGACGATTACGAAGACGACCAGGAAGGTCAAGGCGGCGGTTCGCGCCATCCGATGGCAGAGCGCTTTCGCGGCTACCTGCCGGTGGTGGTGGATGTTGAAACCGGTGGTTTCAACTGCGCCACCGATGCACTGCTGGAAATAGCCGCAGTCACCATCGGCATGGACGAAAAGGGCTTCCTGTTCCCGGAGCACACCTATTTCTTCCGCGTCGAACCCTTCGAGGGCGCCAACATCGAACAGGCGGCCCTGGACTTCACCGGCATCAAGCTCGATCACCCGCTGCGCATGGCGGTCAGCGAAGAGTCGGCGCTGACCGACATCTTCCGCGGCGTGCGCAAGGCCCTCAAGGCCAATGGCTGCAAGCGCGCGATCCTGGTGGGGCACAACAGCAGTTTCGACCTGGGCTTCCTCAACGCGGCCGTGGCGCGCCACGACATGAAGCGCAACCCCTTCCACCCGTTCTCCAGCTTCGACACCGCCACCCTGGCTGGCCTGGCCTATGGTCAGACCGTGCTGGCGCGGGCCTGCCAGAGTGCCGACATCGACTTTGACGGGCGGGAGGCACACTCGGCGCGCTACGACACCGAGAAGACGGCCGAGCTGTTCTGCGGCATCGTCAATCGCTGGAAGGAAATGGGCGGCTGGCAGGACTTTCGCGACTGACCGCTTCGCCGGCCGGCGCCTGCAGACGCTACGCGACGCAGGAGCCAGCCTTGCTGGCGAACAGGCATAAAAAAACCGGCCACCAGGGCCGGTTTTTTCATGCGTGGCGCTTACAGCTTGCCAGCATTCTCGCTCAGGTAGGCAGCAACGCCTTCTGGCGAAGCGGTCATGCCCTTGTCGCCTTTTTTCCAGTTGGCAGGGCAGACTTCGCCGTGCTCTTCGTGGAATTGCAGCGCGTCGACCAGACGGATCAGCTCTTCCATGTTGCGGCCCAGCGGCAGGTCGTTGACGATCTGCGAACGGACAACACCCTTGTCGTCGATCAGGAACGCGCCACGGAAGGCCACGCCGCCTTCGGACTCGACGTCGTAGGCCTGGGCGATTTCGTGCTTGAGGTCGGCAGCCATGATGTATTTGACCGGGCCGATACCGCCGGCGTTGATCGGGGTGTTGCGCCAGGCGTTGTGGGTGAAGTGCGAGTCGATCGAAACGGCGATCACTTCAACGTTGCGCGCCTTGAAGTCGTCCATGCGGTGATCCAGGGCGATCAGCTCGGACGGGCAGACGAAGGTGAAGTCCAGTGGGTAGAAGAACACCAGGCCGTACTTGCCCTTGATAGCCGAAGCCAGGTTGAAGCTGTCGACGATCTCGCCGTTGCCCAGTACTGCAGGTACGGTGAAGTCCGGGGCGTTTTTGCCTACGAGCACGCTCATTCGATATCTCCTGATGGTATTGAATGGTTTGCGCAGCCGACCCGCAGGTCCGCTGGCATGACACAAGAACTGCCCATCATACACCGACCGACGCCGTGCGCCGAGCGAATGCCAGCCCACTGCCAGACTGACCGCCGGTCGCTCTGGAACGGGCCTCTGCACAAGGTACTTTGACAAGCATTCTCATTAGCATTAAGCTCCCCGACATCAAGCCTTTACCAGCGATGGTCTCCCTTATGTATGTGTGTCTTTGTGTTGGTGTTACCGACGGACAGATCCGCGATGCGATTTACGAAGGATGCTGCAGCTACAAGGAAGTCCGTGCCGCCACCAACGTGGGCACCCAGTGCGGCAAATGTGCCTGCCTGGCCAAGGAAGTGGTACGTGAAACCCTGACCAAACTGCAGGTCAGCCAGGCCGCCCTGCCTTATCCGGTAGAATTTACCGCAGCCTGAAAACAGCGAATTTGAAGAACCGGACCTCGTGTCCGGTTTTTTTATGCCTGCAATTCAAGTAGTTAGGCTTAAAACGCGGAACACAAACATTCTTATTCCGATTAATTTTCATTTATTATTCAATAACTTAGGTTTGACACTGGAAGTTGTCGGGCTCAGACTCGTGCTTATCGACACACTTACGCAGGGCAGGACCCCATCATGAAAGGCGACGTTAGCGTCATCCAGCATCTCAACAAGATCCTCGGAAACGAGCTGGTCGCAATCAACCAATACTTCCTGCATGCGCGCATGTACGAAGACTGGGGTCTGGAAAAACTCGGCAAGCACGAATACAAAGAATCCATCGACGAGATGAAACACGCTGACAAACTGATCAAGCGCATTCTGTTTCTAGAAGGTATTCCCAACGTCCAGGACCTGGGCAAGCTGCTGATTGGCGAACACACCAAGGAAATGCTCGAGTGCGACCTGCGCCTGGAGCAGAAAGGCCTGATCGACCTGAAGGCGGCGATTGCGCATTGCGAGACCGTGGGCGACTTCGGCAGCCGCGAACTGCTCGAGGACATCCTCGAGGCCGAGGAAGAGCATATCGACTGGCTGGAAACCCAGTTGAGCCTGATCGACAAGGTCAGCCTGGAAAACTACCTGCAGTCGCAGATGGGCGAGTAATCACGCCCAACCGGCTGCAACCAAAGCCCCGCCTGTGCGGGGCTTTTTTTCGCCTGGGGTAACCGGCCTTGCCGGCCACCGGGCCCAGGCAGGCACAAAAAAGCCCCGCAGATGCGGGGCTCTTCAGTGCAAAACCGGATTCAGGCCTTGGCCGCCTCGGCCTTGGCAGCGGCGTCCTTGATCAGGGTCTGCAGCTCGCCGTTGGCAAACATCTCGGCCATGATATCGCTGCCGCCGACCAGCTCACCGCCCACCCACAGTTGCGGGAAGGTCGGCCAGTTGGCGTACTTGGGCAGGTTGGCGCGGATTTCCGGGTTCTGCAGGATATCCACGTAAGCGAACTTCTCGCCACAACCCATCACGGCTTGCGCCGCCTTGGCCGAAAAGCCGCACTGCGGGGCATTCGGCGAGCCTTTCATGTAAAGCAGAATGGTGTTGTTGGCAATCTGCTCTTTGATTGTTTCGATAATATCCATGAAGCACCTCGCGGCTGAACTTTCCGACCTGGTTGTCGGCACGGTGACGCATTGTATCGGAAAGCCGAGCGTGACGCTCGGCCTTGCCGATATCAGGCCGCAACCACCTCTACCACCACCCCGTTGAGCGCCGCATTGCCCGATACCGCGTCGCGCTGACGCTCGTCGGTCAGATCGTTGGCACTGGCCCCTGCTTGCGCCTGAGCGATGCCCAGGCGCATGCCTGGCCGCCCATGGCCGAAGCCGTGTGGCAGGCTGACCACGCCGGGCATCATATCGGTGCTGGCGAGCACCTCCACCTCGATGCTGCCCACGCGCGAGCTGACACGCACCCGCTGGCCGTCCTGCAACTGCCGGCCGGCCAGGTCGTCGGGATGCATCAGCAGCTGGTGGCGCGGCTTGCCCTTCACCAGGCGATGGTAGTTGTGCATCCAGGAGTTGTTGCTGCGCACATGCCGACGCCCGATCAGCACCAGTTGCGTGGCGTGGGGCAAAGCTTGCGCGGCGAAGCGCTGAAGGTCGGCCAGGATCACCGCGGGCGCGGCCTCGACACACTGGCTGGCAGTTTTCAGCCGTGCACCGAGGTTGGGCTGCAACGGCCCCAGGTCGATACCGTGGGGATAGCGCTCGAGGGTGTGCAGCGACAGGTCGAACGCGCTGCCCTGGCCATGGGGCCCGCCGCGCAAGCCCAGGTCGATCATCTGCGCGGGTGTCAGGGTCGGTTTGAGCGGCTTGTCGGCCAGTGCCGCGAAGGCCTTGGCCAGGCCGACGAAGATCTCCCAGTCGTGCAGCGCGCCTTCGGGCTTGGGCAGGATCGCCCGGTTGAAGCGGCTGACGTTGCGCACCGCCAGCAGGTTGAAGGTGGTGTCGTAGTGATCGTTCTCCAGCGCCGAGGTGGACGGCAGGATCAGGTCGGCATGGCGCGTGGTCTCGTTGATGTACAGGTCGATGCTGAGCATGAACTCCAGCCCTTGCAGCGCCTGCTCCAGCTGCCGTCCATTGGGCGTGGAGAGCACCGGGTTGCCGGCCACGGTGACGAGTGCACGCACCTGCCCTTCGCCCTCGCACAGCATCTCTTCGGCCAGTGCCGCCACCGGCAGCTCGCCTGCGTACTCGGGCAGGCCCGACACACGGCTCTGCCAGGCGTTGAAATGCCCGCCGCTGGTACTGGCCACTAGGTCCACTGCCGGCTGGGTGCACAAGGCGCCGCCGACCCGATCCAGATTGCCACTGACCAGGTTGATCATCTGCACCAGCCAATGGCACAGGGTGCCGAAAGCCTGGGTCGAGATGCCCATGCGCCCATAGCACACGGCCTTGTCGGCGGCGGCGAAGTCACGGGCCAACTGGCGGATCTGCGCGGCCTCGATGCCACAGCGCGGGCCCATGGCTTCGGCTGTGAACGGCGCGATTGCCTCGCGCACCGCGTCCAGCCCGGCCACCGGCAGGTGCGTGGTACGGCTCAGGCCTTCCTCGAACAGGGTGTTGAGCAGCCCGCACAGCAGCGCCGCATCAGTGCCTGGGCGCACGAACAGGTGTCGGTCGGCCATGGCCGCGGTCTCGCTGCGCCGCGGGTCGACCACCACCAGCTTGCCGCCCCGTGCCTGCAGGGCCTTGAGGCGCTTTTCGACATCGGGCACAGTCATGATGCTGCCGTTGGAAGCCAAGGGGTTGCCGCCCAGAATCAGCATGAAGTCGGTATGGTCGATGTCCGCAATCGGCAACAGCAGGCCATGGCCGTACATCAGGTAGCTGGTCAGGTGCTGCGGCAACTGGTCGACCGAGGTCGCGGAAAAGCGGTTGCGCGTCTTGAGCAGGCCCAGGAAATAGTTGCTGTGGGTCATCAGGCCGTAGTTGTGCACGCTGGGGTTGCCCTGGTACACCGCCACCGCGTTCTGACCATGGCGCTGCTGCAGGGCCCAGAGCTTCCGGGCGGCCAGCGCGAACGCCTCGTCCCAGCCGATGGCCTGCCATTGCTCGCCGATGCGGCGCATGGGAGTACGCAGGCGGTCCGGATCGTTCTGGATGTCCTGCAACGCAACGGCCTTGGGACAGATATGGCCACGGCTGAAGGTGTCCAGCGCATCGCCCTTGATCGACGTGATGCGCGGCGCCTGCCCAGGCTCATGGGCCACTTCCAGGGTCAGGCCGCAGATGGCTTCGCACAGATGACAGGCACGGTGATGCACGCTTTTGCTCATGGCCGCCTCTTGTTGTAGGTCTGATTAGCGACCTCGACTATGGCCCTGCCCCGCCCCCCTCGCCAGTGACGTTCGTGGCGTGAATCGCCCGGCATCAGGCAAGGCGATGGTCGCGGCGCGCTGGCACCTGTACCGCGCATGCGTTGCAAAGGCCTCGGCGGGCAGTGTACAAAGCCTGTCCGGCCCAATAAAAAGCGTCACCCAACGGCTTGCAACACATTCGGCAACGTCGAGTTCGCAGCCCCCACTTGGTAAGACGCGACATTTAATTATAGTATTGCGCCTTTCCCTATTTCGTCGCCCCGTGCGGCTTTCGCCGCAGGTCACTTCCGTTGTTTTCGAAAACCGGCTTTTGATGATCTGCGGTCTGTTGCAAAAAGGTAGTCAATGATGAGCGCTAGGCACTTTCTCTCCCTGATGGATTTCACCGCCGAAGAACTGGTCAGTGTGATCCGCCGAGGGATCGAGCTGAAGGACCTGCGTAACCGCGGCGTACTCTTCGAACCCCTGAAAAACCGCGTGCTGGGCATGATTTTCGAAAAGTCGTCCACGCGTACCCGGCTGTCGTTCGAAGCCGGCATGATCCAGCTCGGTGGCCAGGCCATCTTCCTGTCGCCACGCGACACCCAGCTGGGCCGTGGCGAGCCGATCGGTGACTGCGCCATCGTCATGTCGCGCATGCTCGACGCGGTGATGATCCGTACGTTTGCCCACAGCACGCTCACCGAGTTCGCCGCCAATTCGCGGGTACCGGTGATCAACGGCCTGTCCGACGACCTGCACCCGTGCCAGCTGCTGGCCGACATGCAGACTTTCCTCGAACACCGCGGCTCGATCCAGGGCAAGACCGTGGCCTGGGTGGGCGATGGCAACAACATGTGCAACAGCTATATAGAAGCCGCCATCCAGTTCGACTTCCAGCTGCGCATCGCCTGCCCTGAGGGCTATGAGCCCAACCCGGCGTTCGTGGCCCAGGCCGGCGAGCGCGTGCAGATCGTGCGCGACCCCAAGGACGCCGTGCGCGGTGCACACCTGGTGAGCACCGATGTCTGGACTTCCATGGGCCAGGAGGAGGAAACTGCACGGCGCCTGGCGCTGTTTGCGCCTTACCAGGTCAACCGCGAACTGCTCGACCTGGCGGCTGCGGATGCCCTGTTCATGCACTGCCTGCCCGCCCACCGTGGCGAGGAAATCAGCCTGGACCTGCTCGACGACCCCCGTTCGGTCGCCTGGGACCAGGCCGAAAACCGCTTGCATGCACAGAAGGCGCTTCTCGAATATCTTGTCGAACCGGCCTATCACCACGCATGAGTCAACCTCTACTGCTTAACCTGCGCGACCTCGCCTGCGGCTATGGCGAGCAGCGCATCGTCCAGAACCTCAACCTGCACCTCAACGCCGGCGACATCGGTTGCCTGCTGGGTTCCTCGGGGTGCGGCAAGACCACCACGCTGCGCGCCATCGCCGGTTTCGAGCCGGTGCACGAGGGCGAGATCAGCCTGGCGGGCGAAGTCATCTCCAAGGCCGGCTTCACCCTGGCCCCGGAGAAGCGCCGCATCGGCATGGTGTTTCAGGACTACGCGCTGTTCCCGCACCTGACCGTGGCCGAGAACATCGCGTTCGGCATCGGCAAGCACCCGCGCCAGCGCCAGGTGGTCGATGAAATGCTCGAGCTGGTGAAGCTGGACAAGCTTGGCGGGCGCTACCCGCACGAGCTGTCCGGCGGCCAGCAACAGCGTGTGGCCCTGGCCCGTGCCCTGGCACCCGAGCCGCAACTGCTGCTGCTGGACGAGCCGTTCTCCAACCTCGACGTGGAACTGCGCCGACGCCTCAGTCATGAGGTGCGTGACATCCTCAAGAGTCGCGGCACCAGCGCGATCCTGGTCACCCATGACCAGGAAGAGGCCTTTGCCGTCAGCGACCATGTGGGCGTGTTCAAGGAAGGCCGCCTGGAGCAGTGGGACACCCCGTACAACCTCTACCACGAACCGTTCACGCCGTTCGTGGCCAGCTTTATCGGCCAGGGCTATTTCATCCGTGGCCAGCTGACCAGCCCCGAATCGGTGCAGACCGAACTGGGCGAGCTGCGCGGCAATCGGGCCTACACCCTGCCTCAGGGCAGCGCGGTGGATGTGCTGCTGCGCCCGGACGACATCGTGCATGCGCCCCACAGTGCCTTGAAGGCAAGCATCGTCGGCAAGAGCTTCCTCGGTGCGTCCACCCTGTACCGCCTGCAACTGGGTACCGGCAGCCAGCTCGAAGCGATCTTCCCGAGCCATATCGACCATCAGGTCGGCGGCGAGGTGGGCATTGAAGTGGCGGCGGACCACCTGGTGCTGTTCCCGGTGGCCGGCACGGTGCCGGCACAACTGCCGGTGGCGGAGAACGGCGTGCGACGCTACAGCGCGGCGCTCTGATAACGCTTCGCCAGCAAGGCTGGCTCCTACAGGAAATTGCCTGGCCTACTGTAGGAACCAGCCTTGCTGGCGAAAAGGGCCGCTAGAGGAACAACGTCCCGCTCGCCACCCGCGTCGCATACCCGCCAATCTTCACCCGCGCCCCTTCCAGGCGGCAGAACAGCTCCCCACCCCGCGCGGAACACTGCACCGCGTGCAGCTCATCCTTGCCCAGGCGCTGCGCCCAGTAAGGGATCAGCGAGCAGTGCGTGGAGCCGGTCACCGGGTCTTCAGGGATACCGATCCCCGGCGCAAAATAGCGCGACACAAAATCATGCTCGCGCCCTGGCGCCGTGACAATCACGCCCAGCCCCGGCAACGGCACCAGCGCCGCCATGTCAGGGCGACAATCCCGCACCGCCTGTTCGCTTTCGAGCACCACGAACAGTTCATTGGTCTGCCACATCTCGACCACCGGGCACCCCAGCGCCTGCGCCACCGGCGGCAGCTCGGCCAGCGGCTGCGGGTCGTAGCGCGGGAAGTCCAGCACCAGGCGCCCCGCCTCGCGGCTCACGGTCAGCGGCCCCGAACGGCTGTCGAACGCCAGGCACTCGGCATCTTCCCCATACACCTCGAACAGCACATGCGCGCTGGCCAGGGTCGCATGCCCGCACAGCGGCACTTCGGTGGAGGGCGTGAACCAGCGGATGCGCCAGCGCTGCGCCTCGCGCACGACGAATGCGGTTTCGGCCAGGTTGTGCTCGGCCGCAATTTTTTGCATCAGTTCATCGGGCAGCCATTGCTCCAGGCGATACACCATCGCCGGGTTGCCGCTGAAGGGTTGGGAACTGAAGGCATCGACCTGGTGAAATTCAAGCTGCATGGGTTGGCTCCTGCATGGGAAGGCAGCGAGCATGCCTGCCCGGGCGCTCGCGCTTCCATATACAGAATGGCCGGATTTGGAGGATACAGATGCTACTCGCGGCCGATCGCCGCAAAGCTGCCCCGGGTGTGCTCGGCCAGCACCGCCGCCGCCAGTTCCACCTCCAGCCCGCGCCGCCCGGCGCTGACATGAATGGTTTCGAACTGCTGCGCCGAAGCATCGATGAAGGTGCGCAGGCGCTTCTTCTGCCCCAGCGGGCTGATCCCGCCCACCAGGTACCCGGTGGAACGCTGTGCGGCCATCGGGTCGGCCATTTCGCACTTCTTTGCACCCGCCGCATGGGCCAGGGCCTTGAGGTCCAGGCTGCCCACCACCGGCACCACCGCCACCAGCAACTCGCCCTTCTCGGTGCTGGCCAGCAGCGTCTTGAACACCCGCGCTGGCTCCAGGTTGAGCTTCTCGGCGGCTTCCAGGCCGTAGGAAGCCGCCTTGGGGTCGTGTTCATAACTGTGGATGCGGTGTTCGGCGCGGGCTTTCTTGAGCAAATCCAGGGCGGGGGTCATGC
The DNA here is from genome assembly GCF_052850635.1 of Pseudomonas sp. 1176_21. NCBI lineage: Bacteria > Pseudomonadati > Pseudomonadota > Gammaproteobacteria > Pseudomonadales > Pseudomonadaceae > Pseudomonas > Pseudomonas sp. 1176_21. Next base: position 365,821 of record NZ_VXCV01000003.1, on the reverse strand, counting down.
AGGGCTCCAGGCAGGGTGATCGGTCTCCAGTCGCTGGCTACTTTAGGGCAAAACGCCGGAGCCAACCATTACCCGCCCGGTTGCCACCGACACCACCTGAGCCACCGGCAGTCAGAATATGAATGGCAGTTCACTTTCGACCTTTGACATCAGCGTTTCTTGTCTATATTTTTTCGATTCTGAATATCGAACTGCCCCAATACCGTGCAGTTCTGCCGTCAACCCGACCAGAATGGGGATTCTGCTCGGGTTTTTGTCGAGCGCACACGCGCCTCACAACAACAAGAACCGAGGTCACGAATGACGACTGCTCTACGACAACCAACGCTGTCTGCCCAATGCATGGCCGAATTCCTCGGCACCGCATTGCTCATCTTTTTCGGTACCGGCTGCGTCGCGGCACTCAAGGTCGCGGGCGCCAGCTTCGGCCTGTGGGAAATCAGCATCATCTGGGGCGTGGGGGTCAGCATGGCGATCTACTTCACCGCCGGGGTGTCGGGTGCACACCTGAACCCGGCCGTGAGCATCGCCCTGAGCCTGTTCAGCGGCTTCGAAAAGCGCAAGCTGCCGTTCTACATCGTCGCCCAGGTGGCCGGTGCCTTCTGCGGCGCGGCGCTGGTATACACCCTGTACAGCAACCTGTTCTTCGATTACGAACAGACCCACGCCATGGTGCGCGGCAGCACCGCCAGCCTGGAGCTGGCCTCGGTGTTCTCCACCTATCCGCACCCGTTGCTGTCCACCGGCCAGGCATTTCTGGTGGAGGCCGTGATCACGGCCATCCTGATGGCGGTGATCATGGCCCTTGCCGACGACAGCAACGGCCTGCCCCGGGGCGCACTGGCACCACTGCTGATCGGCCTGCTGATCGCGGTGATCGGCAGTGCCATGGGCCCGCTGACCGGCTTTGCGATGAACCCGGCGCGCGACTTCGGTCCCAAGCTCATGACCTTCCTGGCCGGCTGGGGCAACGTGGCCTTTACTGGCGCACGTGACATTCCCTATTTCCTGGTTCCCATCATTGCGCCGATCATAGGTGCAAGCGTGGGTGCCGCCCTGTATCGCGGCGTGATCGCGCGCAACCTGCCCACGGCAGACGGCGCGAACGCCCAGACCGACGACAACGCTCGGGGCAAGACCCAGGCCTCCTGATGCCGAACCGGCGAGCCAGGCTCGCCCTGCCCCGACTTCCACCTTTTCGAGTGCAAGGCCCACACCATGACCGACACCCCGAACAAGCACTACATCATTGCCCTGGACCAGGGCACGACCAGTTCACGCGCGATCATCTTCGACCGTGACGCCAACGTGGTCGGCACCTCGCAGCGCGAGTTCGCCCAGCATTACCCCCAGGCCGGCTGGGTCGAGCATGACCCGATGGAGATCTTCGCCACCCAGAGCGCGACCATGGTCGAAGCACTGGCCCAGGCGGGCCTGAGCCACGACCAGGTGGCGGCCATCGGCATCACCAACCAGCGCGAGACCACCGTGGTGTGGGACCGCGAAACCGGTCGCCCGGTGTACAACGCCATCGTCTGGCAGTGCCGACGCAGCACCGAGATCTGCGAGCAGCTCAAGCGTGACGGCCACGCGGACTACATTCGCGAAACCACCGGCCTGGTCACCGACCCGTACTTCTCGGGCACCAAGCTCAAGTGGATCCTGGACAACGTCGACGGCGTGCGTGAGCGCGCCGAACGCGGCGAGCTGCTGTTCGGCACCGTGGATACCTGGCTGATCTGGAAGTTCTCCGGCGGCAAGGTGCATGTCACCGACTACACCAACGCCTCGCGCACCCTGATGTTCAACATCCACACCCTGGAATGGGACGAGAAGATGCTGCAGGTGCTGGGCATCCCGAAGCAGATGCTGCCCCAGGTACGCTCGTCGTCAGAGGTCTACGGCCACACCAAGAGCGGCATCGCCATTGCCGGCATCGCCGGCGACCAGCAGGCTGCGCTGTTCGGCCAGATGTGCGTGGAGCCGGGCCAGGCCAAGAACACCTATGGCACCGGCTGCTTCCTGCTGATGAACACCGGCGACAAGGCCGTGCAGTCGTCCCATGGCCTGCTCACCACCATTGCCTGCGGCCCGCGCGGCGAAGTGGCCTATGCCCTGGAAGGCGCGGTGTTCAACGGCGGTTCAACCGTGCAGTGGCTGCGTGACGAGCTGAAGATCGTCAACGACGCCCACGACACCGAGTACTTCGCCAGCAAGGTCAAGGACAGCAACGGCGTGTACCTGGTGCCGGCATTCACCGGCCTGGGTGCGCCGTACTGGGACCCGTACGCGCGCGGCGCCCTGTTCGGCCTGACCCGCGGGGTCAAGGTCGACCACATCATCCGCGCCGCGCTGGAGTCGATCGCCTATCAGACCCGCGACGTGCTCGACGCCATGCAGCAGGATTGCGGCGAGCGCCTGAGCGCACTGCGCGTGGACGGTGGCGCGGTGGCCAACAACTTCCTGATGCAGTTCCAGGCCGACATTCTCGGCACCTGCGTGGAACGCCCGCAGATGCGCGAAACCACTGCGCTCGGCGCCGCCTACCTGGCCGGCCTGGCATGTGGCTTCTGGAGCGGGCTGGACGAGCTGCGCGGCAAGGCCATCATCGAGCGCGAGTTCACCCCGCAGTTGGAGGAGGCGCAGAAAGAGAAGCTGTACGCCGGCTGGCTGAAGGCGGTGGACCGTACCCGCGACTGGGAACCGCACGAGGAATAGAACCTGCGCAGGCTTCTTCGCCAGCAAGGCTGACTCCTACACTGTAGGCGCCAGCCTTGCTGGCGAGGCGCCCACAGGATCGTTTCAGCCAGCCCCGCGCTGGCCCCCGCCCCCATCCTGCGGCATCATGCAGATTTGCCCGGCAGCCCAAAAGGACCGCCCATGAATCTGCCCCCTCGCCAACAACAAATTCTCGAGCTGGTCCGCGAACGCGGCTATGTCAGTATCGAGGAAATGGCGCAGCTGTTCGTTGTAACCCCGCAAACCATCCGCCGTGACATCAACCAGCTGGCCGAAGTGAACCTGCTGCGCCGCTATCACGGTGGCGCGGCCTATGACTCGAGCATCGAGAACACCGCCTACGCCATGCGTGCCGACCAGATGCGCGACGAAAAGCAGCGTATCGCCGAAGCCATCGCCGCGCAGATCCCCGATCACGCCTCGCTGTTCATCAACATCGGCACCACCACCGAGTCCATCGCCCGCGCTCTGCTCAACCACAACCACCTGAAGATCATCACCAACAACCTGCATGTGGCCTCCATCCTCAGCGCCAAGGACGATTTCGAAGTACTGCTGGCCGGCGGCAACGTGCGCCGCGATGGTGGTGTGGTCGGCCAGGCCAGCGTCGACTTCATCAACCAGTTCAAGGTCGACTTCGCCCTGGTCGGCATCAGCGGCATCGATGAAGACGGCAGCCTGCTCGACTTCGATTACCAGGAAGTGCGCGTGTCCCAGGCCATCATCGCCAATGCGCGCCAGGTGATCCTCGCCGCCGACTCCAGCAAGTTCGGGCGCAACGCCATGGTGCGCCTGGGCTCGATCAGCCTGATCGACTGCCTGGTGACCGACCAGCCTCCCGTCGCCGCCCTCGCCCAGTTGCTCAACCAGCACAAGATCCGCCTGGACGTGGTGTAGCGCCATCGCGGCCCTCGCAACGGGGGCCGCTCGAATGTTCATAATTTTTCATTTATTTGTCATCCGATCAGTATTTTCTATTGAAAGCGACTGGCGGGCGCCATTTTGTTGCGCTACCATTTTCGCAAACGAACATTAATGTTCATATTCGATAGAAACCAGAGGCCGCCTCGTGTCCCAGTCCAGCTCGCCATCGCCCGCCCTTGCCGAAATCTATGACGTTGCCGTGATCGGTGGCGGCATCAACGGCGTCGGTATCGCCACCGATGCAGCCGGGCGCGGCCTGTCGGTACTGCTCTGCGAAAAGGATGACCTGGCCAGCCATACGTCCTCGGCCAGCAGCAAGCTGATCCACGGTGGCCTGCGCTATCTGGAGCACTACGAGTTCCGCCTGGTGCGCGAAGCGCTGGCAGAACGCGAAGTGCTGCTGGCCAAGGCGCCGCATATCGTCAAGCCGATGCGCTTCGTGTTGCCGCACCAGCCGCACCTGCGTCCAGCCTGGATGATCCGCGCCGGCCTGTTCCTGTATGACCATCTGGGCAAGCGCAAGCAGCTGGGCGCCTCGCGCAGCTTGCGCTTCGGCCCGGGCAACCCGCTCAAGCCGGCCATCACCCGCGGTTTCGAATACGCCGACTGCGCAGTGGACGACGCCCGCCTGGTGGTGCTCAACGCCATGGCCGCGCGTGAACTGGGTGCGCACATCCTCACCCGTACCCGCTGCGTCAGCGCACGGCGCGTGGGCAAGCTGTGGAACGTGCAGCTCGAACGCGCCGACGGCAGCCAGCAGACCATCCAGGCCCGCGCCCTGGTGAACGCGGCCGGCCCGTGGGTGGCCAGGTTCATCAAGGACGACCTCAAGCTGGAGGCGCCCTACGGCATTCGCCTGATTCAGGGCAGCCACCTGATCGTGCCCCGGCTGTACGAGGGCGAGCATGCCTACATCCTGCAGAACGAAGACCAGCGCATCGTGTTCGCCATCCCGTACCTGGAGCGCTTCACCCTGATCGGCACCACCGACCGCGAGTACAGCGGCGACCCGGCCCAGGTGAGCATCACCGAGGCCGAGACCGACTACCTGCTCAAGGTTGTGAACGCGCACTTCAACCACCAGCTGGGCCGCGCCGACATCCTCAGCACCTATTCCGGTGTGCGCCCGTTGTGCAACGACGAGTCGGACAACCCCTCGGCGGTCACCCGCGACTACACCCTGGCCCTGTCGGCGTCTGCCGGCGAGGCGCCGCTGCTGTCGGTGTTCGGCGGCAAGCTGACCACCTACCGCAAGCTGGCCGAGTCGGCCATGGCCGAGCTGGCGCCGTACTTCACCCAGATGACCGGTAGCTGGACCGCCACCTCCAGCCTGCCGGGCGGTGAACAGATGACCACGCCGCAGGCGCTGTGCGACGAGATTCTCGCGCGCTTCGGCTGGCTGCCAGCGGATATCGCCAAGCGCTGGGCGCTGACCTACGGCAGCCGCGTATGGCGCCTGCTCGAGGGCGTCCAGGGCCCGGACGACCTGGGCGATGCGATTGGTGGCGGGTTGTTCACCCGCGAGGTGGATTACCTGTGCAGCGAGGAATGGGCGGTCAGCGCCGACGATATCCTGCTGCGGCGCACCAAGCTGGGGCTTTTCACCAGCCCGGCCGAACAACAGGCTCTGCGGGTTTACCTGCAACGGGTAGAACTGAGCCGCGGGCGTATTCAGGCGGCCTGACACCGCAAAATCGCATCGCGGGTCAAGCCTGCTCCCACAAGGTCACCAAACCAGTGGGAGCGGGTTTGACCCGCGATGAGGCCAACAAAGGACTATCTGTTCGGTTTCCCGAACGAGCCATTGGCCCTTAATCGGAAACCCGGACATCCCTCCCCCGCCATACCCCGGCAAAAAATGCCCGCCGCCGCTATTTGCATGGGGTTATGATCAAAATCAGAGTTTGGCATGAGTCATGCTCTACACTCAGTACCCGAATGCGCAACCGCTTCATTGCTGTGTTCGCTGAACGAAAGAGCCCGCCAACGGCTCAATAAGAAAAACAACGTCGAGGAAAATTTGATGCGTATCGTTCCCCATCTGTTGGGCGCCGCCATGGCGACCGCTTTGATCAGCACGCCGGCCCTTGCCGCCGAACTGACCGGCACCCTGAAGAAAATCAACGACTCGGGCACCATTACCCTGGGGCACCGCGACGCTTCCATCCCGTTCTCCTACATCGCCGACGCTTCGGGCAAACCCGTCGGTTACTCCCACGACATCCAGCTGGCTATCGTCGAGGCCCTGAAAAAGGACCTGAACAAGCCGGACCTGAAGGTCAAATACAACCTGGTCACCTCGCAGACCCGCATCCCGCTGGTGCAGAACGGCACCGTTGACGTCGAGTGCGGTTCCACCACCAACAACCTCGAGCGCCAGCAACAGGTCGACTTCTCGGTCGGCATCTTCGAGATCGGTACCCGCCTGCTGTCCAAAAAGGATTCCTCCTACAAGGACTTCCCGGACCTGGCCGGCAAGAACGTGGTGACCACCGCCGGTACCACATCCGAGCGCATCCTCAAGTCGATGAACGCCGACAAGCAGATGAAGATGAACGTCATCTCCGCCAAGGACCACGGCGAGTCGTTCCAGATGCTCGAGTCCGGCCGCGCCGTGGCCTTCATGATGGACGACGCCCTGCTCGCCGGCGAAATGGCCAAGGCCAAGAAGCCGACCGACTGGGCCGTGACCGGTACCCCGCAGTCCTATGAAATCTACGGCTGCATGGTGCGCAAGGGCGATGCCCCGTTCAAGAAAGCGGTCGATGACGCCATCGTCGCCCTGTACAAGTCGGGTGAGATCAACAAGATCTACGACAAGTGGTTCAACCAGCCAATCCCGCCTAAAGGCCTGAACCTGATGTTCCCCATGAGCGACGAGCTCAAGGCGCTGATCGCCAATCCTACCGACAAAGCTGCAGACGAAAAGAAGTCCTGACCCCCAGCTAGTTAGTGTCTAACCTTTCATCCGAGGGCGCCCAGCGCCCCCGGATGCTCGAAGGTGCCCGTGAAACAACCGATCTGAGGGGAGACCCCGATGAATTACAACTGGGACTGGGGCGTTTTTTTCAAGTCCACCGGCGTTGGCAGCGAGACCTACCTGGACTGGTATATCACCGGCCTGGGCTGGACCATCCTGATCGCCGTTGCCGCCTGGATCATTGCGCTGCTGCTGGGCTCGGTGCTCGGCGTCATGCGTACCGTACCGAACCGTCTGGTGTCGGGTATCGCCACGTGCTACGTGGAACTGTTTCGCAATGTGCCGCTGCTGGTGCAGCTGTTCATCTGGTACTTCCTGGTACCCGACCTGCTGCCCGAAGGCCTGCAGGAGTGGTACAAGCAGGACCTCAACCCGACCACCTCGGCGCTGATCAGCGTGGTCATCTGCCTGGGGCTGTTCACCGCTGCACGGGTGTGCGAGCAGGTGCGCACCGGCATCCAGGCGCTGCCCCGTGGCCAGGAAGCCGCTGCCCGCGCCATGGGCTTCAGCCTGCCGCAGATCTACAACAACGTGCTGCTGCCGCAAGCCTACCGGATCATCATTCCGCCGCTTACCTCCGAATTCCTGAACGTGTTCAAGAACTCCTCGGTAGCGTCGCTGATCGGCCTGATGGAGCTGCTGGCACAGACCAAGCAGACCGCCGAGTTCTCGGCCAACCTGTTCGAGGCCTTCACCCTGGCCACGCTGATCTACTTCACCCTGAACATGGGGCTGATGCTGCTGATGCGCCTGGTCGAGAAGAAAGTCGCGGTGCCGGGCCTGATCTCCGTGGGGGGTAAATAATGGACATGGATTTCAGTGGAATCGTGCCAGCCCTGCCGGGCCTGTGGAACGGCATGAAGATGACCCTGCAGCTGATGCTCATGGGCATCATTGGCGGCATCGCGCTGGGTACCGTGCTGGCACTGATGCGGTTGTCGTCGAGCAAGCTGCTGTCGCGCCTGGCCGGCGCCTACGTGAACTACTTTCGCTCCATCCCGCTGCTGCTGGTGATCACCTGGTTCTACCTGGCGGTACCGTTCGTGCTGCGCTGGATCACCGGCGAAGACACCCCGGTGGGTGCATTCACCTCCTGCGTCGTGGCATTCATGATGTTCGAGGCGGCGTACTTCTGCGAAATCGTGCGGGCCGGCGTGCAGTCGATCTCCAAGGGCCAGATGGCGGCTGCCCAGGCACTGGGCATGAACTACGCGCAGACCATGCGCCTGATCATCCTGCCCCAGGCATTTCGCAAGATGACCCCGCTGCTGCTGCAGCAGAGCATCATCCTGTTCCAGGACACCTCGCTGGTCTACACCGTGGGCCTGGTGGACTTCCTCAACTCGGCACGGGCCAGTGGCGACATCATCGGGCGCTCCAACGAGTTCCTGCTGTTTGCCGGCGCCGTGTACTTTGTCATCAGCTTCTCCGCTTCCTTCCTGGTCAAGCGTCTGCAGAAAAGGATAACCGTATGATTTCCATCAAGAACGTCAACAAGTGGTACGGCGATTTCCAGGTTCTGACCGACTGCAGCACCGAGGTCAAGAAAGGCGAAGTGGTGGTGGTGTGCGGGCCGTCTGGCTCGGGCAAGTCCACCCTGATCAAGTGCGTCAACGCGCTGGAACCGTTCCAGAAGGGCGACATCGTGGTCGACGGCACCTCGATCGCCGACCCCAAGACCAACCTGCCCAAGCTGCGCTCGCGGGTCGGCATGGTGTTCCAGCACTTCGAACTGTTCCCGCACCTGACCATCACCGAGAACCTGACCATCGCGCAGATCAAGGTGCTGGGCCGCAGCAAGGAAGAAGCCACCAAGAAGGGCCTGCAACTGCTCGAGCGCGTCGGCCTGTCGGCCCATGCGCACAAGCACCCCGGCCAGCTCTCCGGCGGCCAGCAGCAGCGCGTGGCCATCGCCCGCGCCCTGGCCATGGACCCGATCGTGATGCTGTTCGACGAACCCACCTCGGCCCTGGACCCGGAAATGGTCAGCGAGGTACTCGACGTGATGGTGCAACTGGCCCACGAAGGCATGACCATGATGTGCGTGACCCACGAAATGGGCTTTGCGCGCAAGGTGGCCAACCGGGTGATCTTCATGGACAAGGGCAACATCATCGAAGACTGCACCAAGGAAGAGTTCTTCGGTGACCAGAGCGTGCGCGACGAGCGTACCCAGCACTTCCTCAGCAAGATCCTGCAGCACTGATGCCGCCCGGTGCCCCTGCCCGGCCCACGCCGGGCAGAGGGCGCTGGTCGTGACAAGGCCACTGTGATGAAATGCGATCCCACGCTCTTTCGCCCAGCCAAGCCTGACCTTGCCGTGAAACCTCGCCTGATCCGCCACCTGTTCCTGCCCCCACTGGTCCTGCTGCTGATGATCGGCCTGGGTGTGATCGGCTACCTGATCAGCGAGCACAACGGCATCCGCACCCTGAGCGAGACCGGCGAGCGTCAGCTTGAACTGCATGCCCGCGCGGTCGAGAGCGAGATCAGCAAGTACACCTACCTGCCCAGCCTGCTGGAACTCGAAGACAGCGTCTCCAGCCTGCTGAACTCCACCGATGGCGACCAGCGCCAGGCGGTCAACGAATACCTCGAAGGGCTCAACCGGCGCAGCCGCAGCCGCGCCATCTATGTGCTCGACACCACCGGCCGGGTGCAGGCCACCAGCAACTGGCGCGACGTCGACAGCTACCTGGGCGAAGACCTCTCGTTCCGTGCCTATTTCCAGAATGCCGTGCGCGGCCAGCCCGGGCGCTTCTACGGCATCGGCAGCACCACCGGCGAACCTGGCTACTACCTGGCCCATGGCCTGGAGGAACACGGCAAGATCATCGGCGTGGCGGTGATCAAGGTGCGCCTGGAAGCGCTCGAAGAGCGCTGGCAGCGAGCCCGCCTGGAAGCCTTCGTCAGCGACGAGAACGGCATCATCATCCTCTCCAGCGACCCGGCGCGGCGGCTGAAGTCGGTGCGCCCGCTGACCCCGGAAATCAAGGAGCGCCTGGCGCGCAGCCTGCAGTACTACTGGTTCCCGCTCAACGAACTGCAGCCGCTGGCGCGCGAGAAGCTCGCCGACGGGGTCGAGAAGCTGACCTTTCCGGCCAATGCCGAACTGGGCGACAGCAACCGCAAGGTCACCTACCTGGCCCAGACCCGGCGCCTGAGCGACACGCCCTGGCACTTCACCCTGCTGACCCCGCTGCAGGACCTGCGCCACGAATCGATGATCCAGGGCGTGCTGGTGGCCGTGGCCTTCGCCCTGCTGGCGATCCTGCTGATAGCCTGGAACGAGCGGCGCAAGGTGATCGCCACCCGCCTGGCCGCCCGCGAGGCGCTGGAAGAAGCCAACAACCAGCTCGAACGCAAGATTGCCGAGCGCACCGCCGACCTGCGTGCCAGCAACGAACGCCTCAAGGGCCAGATCCGCGAACGCCGGCACGCCGAGCAGACCCTGCGCCATGCCCAGGACGAACTGGTGCAGGCCGGCAAGCTGGCGGCCATCGGGCAGATGTCGACCAGCATCGCCCATGAGCTGAACCAGCCGCTGGCGGCGCTGCGCACCCTGTCGGGCAACACCGTGCGCTTTCTGCAGCGCGGTGCGCTGGAAACCGCCAGCGCCAACCTGCTGACCATGAACGAACTGATCGACCGCATGGGCCGTATCACCGCCAGCCTGCGCTCGTTCGCCCGGCGCGGCGACGACCGTGGCCAGGCCTCGCTGGAAAAGGCCGTGACCGCCGCCCTGCAACTGCTCAATGCGCGCATCGAGGGCTGTCACCTGAAACTGCACCTCGAGTACGCCGACCAGCAACTGACCATCGACCAGACCCGCCTGGAGCAGATCCTGGTCAACCTGATCGGCAACGCCCTGGATGCCATGGCCGCGGTGCCGCTGCCGCAACTCTGGCTCGAAGGCGAGCTGGTGGGCGACAAGTACCGCCTGCGCGTGCGCGACAACGGCCATGGCATCGACGATGAAGCGCGCAAGCACCTGTTCGAACCGTTTTTCACCACCAAACCGGGCGAGCACGGCCTGGGCCTGGGCCTGACCCTGTCGGCCAGCCTCGCCGCTGCAGCCGGCGGTACCCTGAACGTCGAACACCCCGCCAGCGGCGGTACCGCGTTCGTGCTCAGCCTGCCGCTGGTCGATGCCCCCACTGAACCTGCCGAGTCCCTATGACCCCATCGCCCCTTACCGTCCTGATCGTCGAAGACGATCCGCATGTGTTGCTCGGGTGCCAGCAGGCGCTGGCCCTGGAAGATATCGCCTGCGAAGGCGTCGGCAGTGCCGAACAGGCACTGGAGCGCATCGGCGATGATTTCGCCGGCATCGTGGTCAGCGATATCCGCCTGCCGGGCATCGATGGCCTGGAACTGCTCAGCCGCCTCAAGGCCCGCGACAAGAGCCTGCCGGTGGTGCTGATCACCGGCCACGGCGACATCGACATGGCCGTGGGCGCCATGCGCAACGGCGCCTACGACTTCATGGAAAAGCCCTTCTCGCCGGAGCGCCTGGTGGATGTGGTGCGCCGGGCGCTGGAACAGCGCGGCCTGGCCCGCGAAGTGTTCTCGCTGCGCCGCCAGCTGGCCGAGCGCAGCACTCTGGAGGGGCGCATCATCGGCCGCTCGCCGGCCATGCAGAACCTGCGCGAGCTGATCGCCAACGTCGCCGATACCTCGGCCAACGTGCTGATCGAGGGCGAGACCGGCACCGGCAAGGAGCTGGTCGCGCGCTGCCTGCACGACTTCAGCCGGCGCCAGAGCCAGCCCTTCGTGGCGTTGAACTGCGGCGGCCTGCCGGAGAACCTGTTCGAGACCGAAATCTTCGGCCACGAGGCCAACGCCTTCACGGGTGCCGGCAAGCGCCGCATCGGCAAGATCGAGCACGCCAACGGCGGCACGCTGTTTCTCGACGAAGTCGAGAGCATGCCGCTCAACCTGCAGATCAAGCTGCTGCGCGTGTTGCAGGAGCGCACCCTGGAACGCCTGGGTTCGAACCAGAGCATTGCGGTGGATTGCCGGGTGATCGCCGCCACCAAATCGGACCTGGATGCCCTCGGCCAGACCGGCCAGTTTCGCAGCGACCTGTACTACCGCCTCAACGTGGTGCCCCTGGAACTGCCGCCGCTGCGCGAGCGCCGCGAAGACATCCTGCAACTGTTCGAGCACTTCCTGCAGCAGTCGGCCCTGCGCTTCGACCGCGAGGCACCGCCGCTGGACAGCCAGACCCTGTCGCGCCTGATGGCCCATGACTGGCCGGGCAACGTGCGCGAGCTGCGCAACGTGGCCGAGCGCCACGCCCTGGGCCTGCCGGCGTTCAAGAAGGCCGGCGCCAATGTGGCGCAGAGCCTGGGCTTTGCCGAGGCGGTCGAGGCCTTCGAGCGCAACCTGCTCAGCGACGCCCTGCAGCGCACCGGCGGCAACCTCAGCCAGGCCAGCCAGGAGCTGGGCATGGCCAAGACCACCCTGTTCGACAAAGTCAAAAAATACGGCCTGGCCTGAGCGAGCGTTCGATGGACATGATTCTCAAGGCCTGCCTGGGCGCCGTGGTGGTGCTGATCATCGCGGCCCTGGCCAAGACCCGCAATTACTACGTGGCCGGGCTGGTGCCGCTGTTTCCCACCTTTGCCCTGATTGCCCACTACATCATCGGCAAGGGCCGCTCGCTGGAGGACCTGAAGGCCACCATCGTGTTCGGCATGTGGTCGATCATCCCCTACTTCGTGTACCTGGCCGCGCTGTACGTGCTGGTCGACCGCCTGCGCCTGGAGCTGTCACTGGCGCTGGCGGCAGTGGCCTGGCTGATCGCCGCCACCGTGCTGGTCAGCGTATGGGTGCGCCTGCACTAGCGTTGGGCCAGATGGCCCAGCTCTTCGCGGTGCGCCTTCAGATAAGGCAGTACCGCCGCCAGCAGCGGGGCCTTGAACGGCTCCTGGAAGCGGTGCGCCAGGCCCGGTATCAGGCGTAGCTGGCTGCCCTGGATGTGCGCGGCCAGGTGCACGCCGTGCATCACCGGCAACAGCGGGTCGGCCGTGCCATGCACCACCAGGGCCGGTACCCGCAGGTTGTCGAGCAGCTCGACACGGCTGGGCTCGGCAAGTATGGCCATGACCTGGCGCTGCACGCCTTCGGGGTTGAAGGCCCGGTCGTAGGCGGTGGCGGCCTGCTGCAACAGGGCCTGGCGATCATCCTGCACCTGCGGGCTGCCCAGCGCGGCCAGCAGGTCGGCCTGCTGCTCCAGGGCCACCTGGCGATTCGGCGCACCGCGCCGGGCCAACTGCCGAACCAGCGCCGGCGCAGGCGCCGGCAGCCCCTGCGCCCCCGAACTGGACATGATCAGGGTCAGGCTCTCGACCCGCTCGGGCGCCATCGCCGCCAGGTGCTGGGCAATCATTCCACCCATGCTCACCCCCAGCACATGAAAGCGCTGCGCGTGCAGCGCATCCATCAGCGCCAGACCATCAGCGGCCATGTCGCTCAGGCTGTAGGGCGCCGCCACCGGCAGGCCGAGCCGGTAGCGCAGCGCCTCGACCGTCAGATTGGCCTGGGCGGGGGGCTGGTTCCAGCGCGACAGGCCGACGTCGCGGTTGTCGTAGCGGATCACCCTGAAGCCCTGCTGGCACAGCGCAAGTACCACCTCGTCGGGCCAGTGGATCAACTGGCCGCCCAGGCCCATGACCAGCAGCAGGGCCGGGTCGCTGTCACGCCCGATGCTCTGATAGGCCAGGCTGACCGGCCCCGCCTCGGCGTATCGGATAGCTGAAGTGATGTCGCAGCGAGGCGCCGCGAACGAAGAAAAGGCGCTGCACAGCGCCACCAGAAACAGGATTGCCCGCATGAAAGAAACACCAGAGTGCAGTTCGCCAGTAAAGCGCGAGTCTGATGAAGTTCATGCCGGCGCGCTGCCACAGATCGGTGACCGTTTGATGACAACTGCCGGGCGGTCGACAGCATCGTCAACATGAGACAAACTCAACGAATTGTCTCATCCATCAAATTCTGTTCATGGAGCACCCTGGTGCTGGAAATTCGCCACCTCAAGACCCTGCACGCCCTGCGCGAAGCCGACAGCCTGGTGGAGGCCGCCGAGCGCCTGCACCTGACCCAGTCGGCGTTGTCCCACCAGTTCAAGGAACTCGAAGAACGCCTGGGCATGCAGCTGTTCACCCGCAAGACCAAGCCGATCCGCTTCACCAGCGCCGGCCTGCGCCTGCTGCAACTGGCCGACGCCACCCTGCCGCTGCTGCGCGGCGCCGAACGGGACATTGCGCGCCTGGCCGGCGGCACTGCCGGGCGCCTGCACATGGCCATCGAGTGCCACAGCTGCTTCCAGTGGCTGATGCCCACCATCGACCAGTTCCGCGATGCCTGGCCAGAGGTGGAGCTGGACCTGGCCTCGGGCTTCGCCTTCGCCCCGCTGCCGGCCCTGGCCCGTGGCGACCTGGACCTGGTGGTGACCTCCGACCCGCTGGAGCTGACCGGTATCACCTACGTGCCGCTGTTCACCTACGAGGCGATGCTGGCGGTGGCCAACCAGCACGTACTGGCCTCCAGGCCCTACGTGGTGCCGCAGGACCTGGCCACGGAAACCCTGATCACCTACCCGGTGGAACGCGACCGCCTGGACATCTTCACGCGCTTTCTGGAGCCTGCCGACATCGAGCCCGGGCAGGTGCGCACCGCCGAGCTGACGGTGATGATGATGCAGTTGGTGGCCAGCGGACGCGGGGTGTGCGGCATGCCGCACTGGGCCCTGCACGAGTACAGCTCGCGCGGCTACGTGAAGGGCAAGCGCCTGGGTGAAAAGGGCCTGTTCGCCACGCTGTACGCCGCAGTGCGCAGCGACATGCTCGATGCACCGTACATGCGCGACTTTCTGCTGACCGCCAAGGACACCTCGTTCTCGACCCTGGATGGGGTCAGTGCGGTGCGCTGAAGGTTCAAGCGGCAAGCATCAAGCCAGTTTGCGTTGTTCCTGCACCAGGCGCAGCGCAAGGGCCGCCAGCACAAAGCCCATCACGTAGCGCTGCAACATCAGCCACAGCGGGTAGCGCGCGAACCAGGCCGACAGGCCGGCGGCGAACAGTGCGATCAGCAGGTTCACGGTGAAGCTCACGCCGATCTGGGTCAGGCCCAGGGTCAGGCTCTGCGCCAGCACCGAGCCGTGCTCGGGCGAAATGAACTGCGGCAGCACCGACAGGTAGAACACTGCCACCTTGGGGTTCAGCACGCTGGTCAGAAACCCCATCGTCACCAGCCGCGCCGGTGAATCAGGGGCCAGCTCACGGGGCTCGAACGGCGAGCGCGCACCCGGCTTGACCGCCTGCCAGGCCATCCACAGCAAGTAGCCGGCACCGGCCCAGCGCAGCAGGTCGTAACCCAGCGGCACGGCCATGAACAACGCGGTGAGGCCCACAGCTGCGGCCGTCATGTGCACCAGAAACCCGCCCACCACACCGATCAGCGACGTCACGCCGGCCATGCGGCCCTGGCAGATCGAGCGCGAGATCAGGTAGATCATGTTCGGCCCGGGGGTCAGTACCATCAGCAGCGCGGCGCCGCTGAACAGCAGCCATTCGTGCAGCGGGATCATTGCGCGGCCCGTTGCAGGTGCAGCGGCAGGATCAGGTCGCGGGTCAGCGGCGCCAGTTCGAGCTCATCCACCTGGTGGGCGTCGACCCAGCAGGCTTCCTCGATTTCCGCTGCGGGTTCAAGCGTCAGGTCGGTGTGCAACTGAAACAGCTCGGCCTGCACTTCGAAACCCGGCTCGTTGGCCGCCGGTGCGCTGAACTGGCCCAGGTACTGCGCCTGCTGCGGGTCGATGCGCAGGCCCAGCTCTTCGAACAGCTCGCGGGCCAGGGCATCCACGGGTTGCTCGTGGGGTTCGATCTTGCCGCCAGGCTGCATGAAGGCCAGGGTGCCGCGCTTGCGTACCAACAGGGTACGGCCCTGAGCATCGAGCAACAGGGCAGCGGCGATACGGATGGTTTTGCTCATGGTAGGCGGCTCGTGGCGGGGAAGGCGCGCTAGGATCACATGCTGGCGCAGGGCTTTCAATCTTGCTGAGCGCTTCGCCGGCAAGGCCGGCTCCCACAGGTTCGGCGCATTCCTTGTAAGAGCCGGCCTTGCCGGCGAAGCGGCCGCAGCAGCCTGACGAAAGCCCCTTGCAACCAGGGCGCAACGGCCGCATAAACAGCTGATGAACCTGCCCGCCCGCAATCACCCGGTACTCGACGCCTTCCACCCCGCCGTCCGTGCCTGGTTCCAGCACCGTTTCGCCGCGGTGACCGCCGCCCAGGCCCAGGCGTGGCCGCTGATCCGCAGCGGGCAATCGCTGCTGGTGGCGGCCCCCACCGGCTCCGGCAAGACCCTCACCGCGTTCCTCGCGGTCCTCGACGAACTCTTCACCCAGGCCCTGCACGCCGGCGGCGAGCTGCCCGAACAGACGCTGGTGGTGTACGTCTCGCCGCTCAAGGCGCTGTCCAACGACATCCAGCTCAACCTGCAGGCCCCCCTGGCCGGTATCAGCGCCGAACTGGCCGCCCTCGGGCTGCCCACTCCTACCCTGCGCACCGCAGTGCGCAGCGGCGATACCCCGCAGAAGGAACGCGCGGCCATGCGCCGCCAGCCCCCGCATATCCTGGTGACCACCCCCGAGTCGCTGTACGTGCTGCTCGGCTCGACGTCCGGGCGTCAGGGCCTGGCCTCGGTGCACACGGTAATCGTCGACGAGATCCACGCCGTGGCCGGCAACAAGCGCGGCAGCCACCTGGCGTTGAGCCTGGAACGCTTGCAGGCGCTGTGCCAGCGCCCGCTGCGGCGCATCGGCCTGTCGGCCACCCAGCGTCCGATCGAGCGGGTGGCGCAGTACCTGGTAGGCCATCAGCGCCCCTGCGCCCTGGTGGATATCGGCCATGCGCGCCAGCGCGACCTGGCCATCGAGGTACCGCGCGCGCCACTGGGCGCGGTGATGGCCAACGATGTGTGGGAGCTGGTCTACGATCGCCTCGCGCAACTGGCCCGCGAGCACCGCACCACCCTGGTGTTCGTCAACACCCGGCGCCTGGCCGAGCGCCTGGCGCGCCACCTGAGCGAGCGCCTGGGGCGCGAGGCGGTGGCCGCGCACCATGGCAGCCTGGCCAAGGAATTTCGCCTCGACGCCGAGCAGCGTCTCAAGCGCGGCGAGCTGCAGGTGCTGGTGGCCACCGCCTCGCTGGAGCTGGGCATCGACATCGGCGAGGTCGACCTGGTGTGCCAGATCGGCTCGCCTGGCTCGATTGCCGCGCTGCTGCAGAGGGTTGGCCGCTCCGGCCACCAGGTGGACGGCACCCCCAAGGGTCGTGTGTTCGCCACCACCCGCGACGAGCTGATCGAGTGCGTGGCCCTGCTCGACTGCGTGCGCCGTGGCGAGCTGGACGAGCTGCATATCCCCAACGCACCGCTGGACGTGCTGGCCCAGCAGATCGTCGCCGAGGTCAGTTGCCAGCCCTGGGACGAACAGGCGCTGTTTGCGTGCCTCACCCGCGCGATGCCCTACGCCAATCTCGACCAGGCGCATTACCAGGCCCTGCTGCGCATGCTCGCCGAAGGCTACAGCGGGCGCCAGGGCGTGCGCGGCGCGTACCTGCACCGCGATGCGGTCAGTGCCCAGTTGCGTGGACGGCGCGGCAGCCAGCTGGCTGCCCTGACCAGTGGCGGGGCGATACCGGACAACGCCGACTACCGCGTGCTGCTCGAACCCCAGGCCTTGAACATCGGCAGCGTGAACGAAGACTTCGCGGTGGAGAGCATCGCCGGCGACATCTTCCAGCTGGGCAACGCGTCGTACCGCATCCTGCGCGTGGAGGCCGGCAAGGTACGGGTGGAGGATGCCCACGGGCAACCGCCGACCATCCCCTTCTGGCTGGGCGAGGCGCCGGGGCGCAGCGACGAGCTGTCCTTCGCGGTGGCACGCCTGCAAGCCGAAATCGACCAGCGCCTGGATGCCAGCGGCGGCCAGCTGCAACCGCTGCTGACCTGGCTGCACGCCACGCTCGGGCTGAACGCGGACAGCGCCGAGCAACTGCTCGACTACCTGGCCCGCACCCGCCAGGCCCTCGGCGCCCTGCCCTCGCAGGACACGCTGATCATGGAGCGCTTTTTCGATGAGTCCGGCGGTACCCAGCTGATCATCCACTCGCCCTTCGGCAGCCGCATCAACCGCGCCTGGGGGCTGGCACTGCGCAAACGCTTCTGTCGCACCTTCAATTTCGAGTTGCAGGCGGCAGCCAGCGAGGATGCGCTGATCCTGTCGCTGTCGGCCGGCCACAGTTTTGCCCTGGAAGAGGTGTGGCGCTACATTTCCAGCGCCAGTGCCGAGCACCTGCTGACCCAGGCCGTGCTCGATGCGCCGCTGTTCGGCGTGCGCTGGCGCTGGAACGCCGGGGTGTCGCTGGCACTGCCGCGCTATGCCGGCGGGCGCAAGGTCGCCCCGCAGATCCAGCGCATGAAAAGCGAAGACCTCACCGCTGCCGTGTTCCCCGACCAGCTGGCGTGCCTGGAAAACATCGTCGGCGAGCGCGAGATTCCCGACCACCCGCTGGTGGAGCAGACCCTCGACGACTGCCTGCACGAGGCGATGGATTGCGAGGGCTGGCTGAACCTGCTGCGGCGCATCGAAGACAAGCGCATCCGCCTGATCTGCCGCGACCTGCCGGCGCCTTCGCCCCTGGCGGCGGCGATCCTGAATGCACGTCCATACGCCTTTCTCGATGACGCACCGCTGGAAGAGCGGCGCACCCAGGCCGTGCTCAACCGGCGCTGGAGCGACCCGCAAAGTGCCGACGACCTGGGCGCACTGGATCCGCAGGCGATTGCCGCAGTGCGTGCCGAGGCCTGGCCGTTGCCCGGCGGCACCGACGAAATGCACGAGGCACTGATGAGCCTGGCGGCCGTGTGCGATGCCGAGGTGCAGGCCAACCCGGGCTGGCTGGCATGGCTGCAGCAACTGGCCGCCGGCGCACGCGCCTGCCACCTGAAGTTGCCGCAGGGTGGCGGCCTGTGGCTGGCCCGCGAACGCCTGCCGTGGCTGCTGGCGCTCTACCCGCAAGCGGCGCCCACCCCATTGCCCGGGTTCGATCAGCCCATCGATGCCGACAGTGCTGCCGTGGAACTGCTGCGCGCGCGCCTGAGCGGCTTCGGCCCGCTGACCAGCAGCGAGATCGGCGCGCCGCTGTGCCTTAGCCCCTCACAGGTCGAGCAGGCCATGCTGCGCCTGGAAGCCGAGGGCTATGTGATGCGCGGGCACTTCAGCCCGGGCCACCCCCCTGAACAATGGTGCGAACGCCACCTGCTGGCGCGCATCCACCGCTACACGCTCAAGCGCCTGCGCCGCGAAATCGAGCCGGTCAGCCTGCAGGACTTCATGCGCTTTCTGTTCGACTGGCAGCACCTTTCGCCCGGCACCCGGCTGGAGGGCCCGGCGGCGCTGGGCGAGGCGCTGACCCAACTGGAAGGCTTCGCCGCAGCGGCCTCGGCCTGGGAAAGCGACCTGCTGCCGAGCCGGCTGCGCGACTACAGTGGGCAGTGGCTGGACGATGCCTGCCGGGCCGGCAAGTTCGTGTGGGCTCGCCTGGCCCCTTCGGGCAAGGCTGCGGCCAGTACCCTGCGCAGCACCCCTGTCGTGCTGCTACCACGGGCGCGGCTGGGGTTGTGGCGAGCACTGGCCGCCACCGACGACGCCCCGGCACCGTCGCCCCGCGCGCAACGTGTACTGGCCGCGCTCAGCGAGCACGGCGCACTGTTTTTCGATGAACTGCGCGACGAGGCACGCCTGTTGCCCAGCGAGCTGGAGACAGCCCTGCAGGAACTGGTGGCGGCCGGGCAGATCAGTGCCGACAGCTTTGCCGGCCTGCGTGCACTGATCACCCCGGCCAGCAAGCGCCAGGCACGCAGCCATCGGCGTGGTCGCGGGGCATTCAGTGGCGGCATGGAGGACGCCGGGCGCTGGGCATTGCTGCGCCGCGCCGGCACGCCGGCCGAGGACGCCCTGGAACAGGTGGCCCTGACCTTGCTGCGCCGCTATGGCGTGGTGTGCTGGCGGCTGCTCGAACGCGAGGCCGACTGGCTGCCGAGCTGGCGGGACCTGCTGCGCACGTTGCACCGCCTGGAGGCGCGTGGCGAGATCCGTGGCGGTCGCTTCATCAGCGGGCTGGCCGGCGAACAGTTCGCCTTGCCCGAGGCCATCGGCGTATTGCGCGAAGTACGCAGGCGCCCGCTGGATGGCAGCCTGGTGGCGGTGAGTGCCAGCGACCCGCTGAACCTGGTGGGCACCTTGCTGCCCGGCAGCAAGGTGGCAGCGGTGAGCGGCAACCGGGTGGTGTACCGCGACGGCGTGGCGGTAGCGGCGCGGGTGGCGGGCAAGGCGCAGTACTGGGTGCAGGAGGATGCGGCGCTGCGTGAGCGGGTGGTGCGCGATGTCCATCACTGATCCCGAAGCTTTGCGGTGTGTGCAGGAGCCGGCATTGCCGGCGAAGGCCGCGACGCTGTCTTGATGGGTTCACTGGCATCCAATCCCCCATTCGATATAAGGTCTTGGATTGCCTGCAAAAGGAACCCGCATGAGCCTCTCCCTCCTCAGCCGTTATGCCTTCTTCGCCGCGTGTGTCGTGTTCACCCTCGCCAGCCTGCCGTTCCTGCACCACGACTGGCTGTGGCCCTTCACCCTGGTCACCGGCCTGCTCAGCCTGCTGGGCCTGTTCGACCTGCTGCAGAGCCGCCATGCGGTGCGGCGCAACTACCCGATCCTGGGCAATATCCGCTACCTGGTGGAGGGCATCCGCCCGGAAATCCGCCAGTACCTGCTCGAATCCGACAGCGATGCGCTGCCCTTCTCCCGCGCCCAGCGCTCGCTGGTGTACTCGCGGGCCAAGAACGAAACCGCCGACAAGCCGTTCGGCACCCTGATCGACGTCTACCAGTCGGGCTTCGAGTTCATCGGCCACTCCATGCGCCCGGCACCGCTCAGCGACCCCGAGAGCTTTCGGGTGATCGTCGGCGGCCCGCAGTGCACCCAGCCCTATTCGGCCTCGGTGTTCAACATCTCGGCCATGAGCTTCGGCTCGCTCAGCGCCAACGCCATTCGCGCCCTCAACCAGGGCGCCAAGCTCGGCAACTTCGCACATGACACCGGCGAGGGCAGCATCAGCCCCTACCACCGCGAACATGGCGGCGACCTGACCTGGGAACTGGGCAGCGGCTACTTCGGCTGCCGCACCTCGGACGGTCGCTTCGACCCCGAGCGCTTCGCGCAGCAGGCCAGCAGCCCGCAGGTGCGCATGATCGAAATCAAGATGAGCCAGGGCGCCAAGCCCGGCCACGGCGGCATCCTGCCCAAGCACAAGGTGACCCAGGAAATCGCCGACACCCGCGGCATCATGATGGGCGAAGACTGCATCTCGCCGTCGCGCCACAGCGCGTTCTCCACCCCCATCGAGCTGATGCAGTTCATTGCCCAGCTGCGCGAGCTGTCCGGCGGCAAGCCGGTCGGCTTCAAGTTCTGCCTGGGCCACCCGTGGGAGTTCATGGGCATTGCCAAGGCCATGCTCGAGACCGGCATCCTGCCCGACTTCATCGTGGTCGACGGCAAGGAAGGCGGCACCGGCGCCGCGCCGGTGGAGTTCACCGACCACATCGGCGTGCCGCTGCGCGAAGGGCTGCTGTTCGTGCACAACACCCTGGTGGGGCTGAACCTGCGCGACAAGATCAAGCTGGGCGCCAGCGGCAAGATCGTCAGTGCGTTCGATATCGCCAGCGTGCTGGCCATCGGTGCCGACTGGGCCAACTCGGCGCGCGGCTTCATGTTCGCCATCGGCTGCATCCAGTCGCAAAGCTGCCATACCAACAAGTGCCCGACCGGCGTGGCCACCCAGGACGGCCTGCGCCAGCGGGCGCTGGTGGTGCCGGACAAGGCGCAGCGGGTGTTCAGCTTCCACCGCAACACGCTCAAGGCGCTGGCCGAGATGCTCGCCGCCGCCGGGCTGGATCACCCCTCGCAGCTGGAGGCCAAGCACCTGGTGCGGCGCATGTCGGCCACCGAGATCAAGCTGTTCTCGCAGCTGCACGTGTTCCTCAAGCCGGGTGAACTGCTTACCGGCGAGGTGAACGGCGAGTTCTACTCGCGGATGTGGCAAATGGCGCGGGCAGACAGTTTCGAGCCCAACGCCGAAGCGGCGTAACGACGTCGCCGACTCCTCACCTGCAGGAGCCGGCATTGCCGGCGAAGGGGCAGTACAGCCACATAAAAACCCCGGCCTGGGCCGGGGTTGTGTACATCAGGATGCGCTGGATGCCGCCACTGCTTCACTGTCGCCCTTGGGCGCCAGCTTGAACACGTGGTACAGCACCGTCAGCATTACCAGGAACGCCGGGCCGATGAACAGCGCCACGCGGGTTTCCTCGAAGTAGGCCATCAGGCCGACCACCAGGATCAGGAACGCCAGGGCCAGGTAGGAACTCAGCGGCCACAGCCACATGCGGTACTTGAGCGCGGCCCGTTCGGCCTGGCTCAGCCCGGCGCGAAAGCGCAGTTGCGCCAGCAGGATCATCACCCAGGTCCAGATCGCGCCGAAGGTAGCGATCGAGGTCACCCACACGAAGACCTTTTCAGGTACCAGGTAGTTGGCCAGCACGCCCAGCAGCAGCGCGCCGATCGACAGCAGCAGTGCATTGCGCGGCACGCCGTTGCGCGAGGTGCGCGCAAAGCTGGCCGGGGCCTGGCCGTTCTGCGCCAGGCTGTAGAGCATGCGCCCGGTACTGAAGATACCGCCGTTGCACGACGACAGCGCCGCGGTGATCACCACGAAGTTGATGATGCCGGCTGCGGTCTTGATGCCCAGGCGCTCGAAGGTCATCACGAACGGGCTACCCTGGCTGCCGATCTCGTTCCACGGGTACAGCGACAGGATCACGAACAGCGCGCCGACGTAGAACAGCAGGATGCGCCAGAACACCGAGCCGATGGCCTGCGGGATGGTCTTTTGCGGGTTGCGCGCTTCACCGGCGGTAAGGCCGATCATCTCTACGCCCAGGTAGGCGAACATCACCATCTGCAGCGACATCAGCACGCCGGTCACGCCGTTGGGCATGAAGCCGCCATGACTCCACAGGTTGGAGATGCCCAGCGCCACACCGTCGTTGCCGAAGCCGAAGGCGATCACGCCGATGCCGCCCAGCACCATGGCGATGATGGTCACGATCTTGATCAGGGCGAACCAGAACTCGAACTCGCCGAAGGCCTTCACCGCCACCAGGTTGATCGCGCCCATGCTGCCCAGCGCCGCCAGGGCCCAGATCCAGCGCGGTACGTCCGGGAACCAGATGCCCATGTAGATGGCCACCGCGGTGATCTCGGCGACACAGGTCACCAGCCACAGGAACCAGTAGTTCCAGCCGGTCAGAAAGCCCGCCAGCGGGCCCAGGTAGTCTTGTGCGTAGCGGCTGAAGGACCCGGCCACCGGGTTGTGCACGGCCATCTCGCCCAGCGCGCGCATGATCACCAGGATCGCCAGGCCGCCGATGATGTAGGACAGCATGATCGCCGGCCCGGCCATTTCGATGGCCTTGGCCGAACCGAGGAACAGCCCGACACCGATACAGGCGCCCAGCGCCATCAGGCGAATGTGACGTTCGCCGAGTTCCCGCTTGAGTGGGCCGCCCTGGGCGGTCTCACCATGAGAAGGGTGGTTGCCGACTGGCATAGGAATACAACCTCATTTTGTTATTGGATATAACCCTTCGTGCAGGCTGTACAGCGCCGATAGGCTGCTGTTTCGCCGCGCCGGGCTCACCTTGTGGGCAAGCACGTCGACCGGGGCGCGGAGCACCGGCCGAGCGAAAGGGGCGAGCAGTATAGGAAGGCCGCTACAGGGCTTTTCACTATATAAACCCCGATATTTGGCGAGAACTCTCGGCAATTACCGCTTATTCGGAGTGGCATTACCCGCGCTTGGCCGTGCGGGTGTCAACCGGGCGGCTAACATAGCACCAAAACGGGGCAACACAACCTTGCACCAAAGGCGCATGTTCGCGCCGTGATTGGCGAACCTGCCGCTGGCAACCCACAAATTTTTCATCAATTGCGACCAGCGTCTAAGCTTCAGGCAAGCGAGACGAACATACGCAGCCGGGCTGAACACTATGGGCGCACAGTGGCAAACGGAACCAGACAAGACGCAGGCTGCCGCAGAACAACCGGATACTCCCGCATTGCCCAAACGTCCCCGCCGGCGCTATGGCTGGTGGCTGTTCGGCCTGCTGGTGCTGGGGGCCCTGGTACTGCTGGGCCTGGCGATCGCCCGTGAAATGCACACCTCGCGCCTGCAGGCGCGCGAGTTCAGCCAGTTCGCCGCCACCCTGAGCTATTCGATGCACAAGGGCCCCAGCGATGCCGTCATCTACCCGGGCGAAGGCCCGTTCGACAAGCGCCTGGGCTACAGCGCGCTGGGCGAGTTTCTGCCGCGGCTGTTCAAGCGCGATTACGTGATCGTCGAGCAGGCGCGTTTTTCGCCGGCGCTGATGAACTATGTGCAGCACGGGTTCTTCGTGCCCTATGCCGAGAAGATCCAGGCCGGCCTGTCGATCACCGACTGCAAGGGCGACGCGCTGTACCAGTTCCATTACCCGCAGCACCTGTACCCGGATTTCGCCTCGATCCCGCCGGTGATCGTGCACAGCCTGCTGTTCATCGAGAACCGCGACCTGCTCGACCCCGCCGATCCGCGCAGCAACCCGGCGGTGGACTGGCCGCGCTTCGCCATGGCCGCCTACAGTCAGGTCGCCAAGCACCTGGCCCTGCCCGGCCAGTCGGCCGGCGGCAGCACGCTGGCCACGCAGCTGGAAAAATACCGCCACTCCCCCGATGGCCTCACGGTGTCGGGCAGCGAGAAACTGCGCCAGATGATTTCGGCCAGCGTGCGCGCCTACCAGGACGGGCCGCAGACCCTGGGCGCACGCCAGCGCATCGTGCGCGACTACCTCAACAGCGTGCCGCTGTCGGCGGTGCCCGGCCACGGCGAAGTGCACGGCATGGCCGAGGGCCTGCGGGTGTGGTACGGCGCCGACTTTGCCGAGGTCAACAAGACCCTGGCCAGTACCGACAGCGACCCGGCCAGCCTGGCCGCACGAGGCCTGGCGCTGCGCCAGGTGCTGTCGCTGATGATCGCCCAGCGCCGCCCATCGCACTTTCTGTCCAAGGGTCGCAACGAACTGGCCACCCTCACCGACAGCCACGTGCGCCTGCTGGCCGCCAACAACATCATCGACCGCCCGCTGGCCGATGCCGCGCTGGCAAGCAAGGTGGTGTTTCGCGACTGGGTGGCACAGCCGACCATCGTGCCCATCGTCACCAACAAGGGCATCAGCGTGGCTCGCAGCCGCTTGTCGTCGGCGCTGGGGCGCCCGCTGTACGACCTGGACCGCCTCGACCTGTCGGCCACCAGCACTTTGCAGGCCGACCTGCAGGGGCAGGTCAGCGAGTACCTCAAGAGCCTCGCCGACCCGGCCTTTGCGGCGCAGATGGGGCTGATTGGCGAACGCCTGCTGACCCCCACCAGCACCACCCAGGTGCGCTACAGCTTCACCCTACTGGAACGCACCGCCGACGGCTCGCGGGTACGGGTACAGACCGACAGCACCGACCAGCCGTTCGACATCAACGAGGGCAGCAAGCTTGAGCTGGGCTCCACCGCCAAGTTGCGGGTGCTGACCCAGTACCTGGAAATCATCGCCGAGCTGCACGACAAGTACGTCGACATGACCCCGGCCCAGTTGAGCAAGGTGGAGGTGGCCGACACCGACTTCATCAGCCGCTGGGCCCTGGATTACCTGGCCCGCAACAAGGACCGCAACATCACCGCGATGCTCGACGCGGCGCTGGAGCGCAAGTATTCGGCCAGCCCCGGCGAAGCCTTTTTCACCGGCGGCGGCATGCATGTGTTCAACAACTTTCGCCGCGAGGACAACGGCCGCATGCCGACACTCAAGGATGCCCTGCGCGAGTCGATCAACCTGCCCTTCATTCGCCTGATGCGCGACCTGGTGCGCTACAGCACCTATTCGGCACCGGGCAACAGCGGCAAGTTGCTCAAGGACGATGCCGAGCCGCGGCGCCAGGAATACCTTGCCCGCTTCGCCGACCGCGAGGGCACCGACTTCATGCGCCGGTTCTGGAAGAAGTACCAGCGCAAGACCTCCCAGGAACGCCTGGACACCTTTCTCGACAGCCTGCGGGTCACGCCGATCCGCCTGGCCGCCGTGCACCGCTACCTGTTCCCCGAGGCCGACCAGGCCACCTTCAACGCCTTCGTGCGCGCGCACATGAAGGCCGAGCCAGGGGCGGCCAAGCGGCCACCGCTGAAAAAGGACCAACTGACCGACCAGCGTCTGGAAGGCCTGTATGCCGCCTACGGCCCGGGCACCTACGACCTGCCCGACCAGGGCTACATCGCCCGGGTGCACCCGCTGGACCTGTGGCTGCTGGGCTACCTGCTGAAGAACCCCACCGCAAGCTTTCAGGACGCGGTGCTGGCCAGCCATTTCGAACGCCAGGAAGTCTACAGCTGGCTGTTCAAGAGCCGGCACAAGGGCGCCCGTGACAGCCGTATCCGTACCATGGTCGAGATCGAGGCGTTCCTCGACATTCACCAGCGCTGGAAGCGCGTGGGCTACCCGTTCGATCACCTGGTGCCATCGCTGGCCACCGCCATCGGCAGCTCGGGCGACCGCCCGGCGGCGCTGGCCGAGCTGGTGGGCATCATCCAGAACGACGGCGTGCGCCTGCCGGTGCTGCGTATCGACACCCTGCACTTCGCCGCCGACACGCCCTATGAACTGCGCCTGGCCGGTGACCCGGACCGGGGCCAGCGGGTACTGTCGGTGGAAGTGGCGCGGGCCCTGCGCGGGGCCATGTCGCAGGTGGTGGACGCCGGTACGGCACGACGGGTGTCGGGGAGCTTCAAGCTGCCCGATGGCACCCTGCTGACCATGGGCGGCAAGACCGGCACCGGGGACAACCGCATCGAGAGCTTCGGTGCTGGCGGGCGGCTGATCGGTT
The DNA here is from genome assembly GCF_052850635.1 of Pseudomonas sp. 1176_21. Lineage (NCBI taxonomy): Bacteria > Pseudomonadati > Pseudomonadota > Gammaproteobacteria > Pseudomonadales > Pseudomonadaceae > Pseudomonas > Pseudomonas sp. 1176_21. The sequence goes on along the minus strand of NZ_VXCV01000003.1, from coordinate 339,089 downwards.
CGCGTTCGTTGAACCGCACCGCGACGTTCGTGTTCTTTCTGGGCGACAACCATTTCGGCACCTTGACGGCGTTCGTGCCGGGGCGCGCGGCCGAGGCATTCAAGTTCACCTCGGCGTTGCCGGTGCAGGTGCTCAAGGGCATGGCGCCGATACTGCTGCCATACCTGCAGCCGGGGGGCAACACGTTGTGCACGCCGCCGCTGGTGGCAACGCAAGACCTTTCGAAGCCCTGACGCCATTCGCCCGCCTGCAGCAACCACACGCTTGCGTGCAGGAGCCGGCCTTGCCGGTGAAACAGATCACTGCCAAATGCGAAAAATAATCATCTCCATGTCTTGCGTTAAGATATATCTTGAGTAATATCTTTAGATACATCGCAACGCAGACAGGAGACAGTCCATGCGTGACCATCACCCACCCCACCGCGACAGCGGCGAGCGCCATGACGGCTTCGAGCGCCGGCACGGCCGTGAACGCGGCGACCGTGGCCCCCGCGTGTTCGCCCCCGGCGATCTCAAGTTGCTGCTGCTGGCCATGCTTTCGGAAAAGCCCGGGCACGGCTACGACCTGATCCGCCAGATCGAGGCCGAGTTCGACGGCGGCTACAGCCCCAGCCCCGGCGTGATCTACCCGACCCTGACCTTTCTCGAAGAGAGCGAGCTGATCAGCGGCGAAGTCCACGGCAGCAAGAAGCTCTACAGCGTCACCGACGCCGGGCGCCAGTCGCTGGTCGACCAGGCCATCGCCCTGGACGGCGTGCGCACGCGCATCGAGGTGAGCAAGCGCTCGATGCGCGTGCACGACCGTCCGCCGGAAATCCACGAAGCCGTCCACAACCTGCGCCATGCCCTGCAGATCCATGCCGGGCGCTGGAACCCCGCAGAGATCGAGCGGGTACGCACCCTGCTCAACGACACCGCAAAAGCCATCGTTGCCGGCCCGGCAACCCCCACCCAGGAGACTTCCGAATGACGGACAGCCCCAACCTTTCGATCCATCGCGTCAACCACGAGATCAAGCGCCGCCGCCTCGAGGTACTGCGCGTGACCGAGCTGACCCCGCGCATGCGCCGCATCACCCTCGGCGGCGCCGAGTTGCAGGGCTTTCTCAGCGTCGGCAGCGACGACCACGTCAAACTCATGTTCGCCTGCTCCCCCGAAGAACAGGTGGCCCTGGACAACCCCGGCGCCACCGACGTGCGACCGACCATGCGCGAGTACACCCCGCGGCGCATCGACCTGGCCGCCGGCGAGCTGGACCTGGACTTCGTGCTGCACGGCGATGGCCCCGCCTCCACCTGGGCGGCCCAGGCCGAACCCGGCCATTACCTGCATATCGCCGGGCCACGCGCCTCGCTGGTGGTGCCGGACATCTTCGACAGCTACCTGCTGGTGGGCGATGAAACCGCCATCCCGGCCATCGGCCGCCGGCTCGAAGAGTTGCCAGCCGGACGCAAGGTGCTGGCGGTGATCGAAATCGAGGACGAGCAGGAACGCCAGCCACTGCCCAGCACGGCGCAGGTCGAGGTGATCTGGGTACGGCGCCACCAGCAGGACGTGCTGCAGGTGTTGCGCGACCTGAGCCTGCCGTCGGGCACGCTGTACGCCTGGGTTGCCCTGGAAAAGGCGCTGACGCGCAAGGCCAAGAGCCTGCTGCTGGAAGAGAAAGGCGTGAACGAGGCGTACCTCAAGGCGGCCGCCTACTGGCGACTGGACCCCAACGACGAGGAATAAGCGTCGACCTTCAGGGTTGCGCCTGGGCCCGTGCCAGGCGCCTGCCCTGCCAGCGGTCGAGGAGAATCAGCAGCACGCCGACCAGAATGAAGCCCCCCAGCATGGCCAGCGCATTGAGCAGCACCTGCGCATAGCCCAGGCTCGCCACATCGACGAACGGGTACGGATAGAAACCGATACCGTGACCGCGCGCCAGCACATACCCAAAGTACCCCAGCGGATACACCAGCCAGCCCAGCAGGTGGGTGAAACGCAACTGCCCCTTGGGCACGCACCACCACCAGTACAGCGCATAGGCCGCCGGCATCACGTCGTGCAGCAGCTCATCGGCCAGCCACTGCCAGCCCTGCGGTTGCCACAGGTGACGCAGCAACAGGCTGTAGGCCAGCGCCACGAACACGATGCTCACCGCCACCCCGGAACTCACCCAGGGCGACAGCCACCAGCGCCGCGCCGCCGATTCACGGCCAAAGGCCGCCTGGGTCAGCACCGTGGCCACCAGGGTATTGCTCAACACCGTGAAATAACCGAACAGATTCACCAGCCCGCCCAGCAGGCTGGCCTGATCCTGCCAGCGCGCCAGCAGCACCAGATACAGCTGGATGGTCAACGCCGCCCAGCCAAGGCCCGCCAGCAGGCCGATGCCCATGCGACGGTCAGCCACCGGCATCGGCTCAGCGACCGCGTTGCAGCTTCAGGTACAGGCGCTCGACCTTCTCCCGCGCCCAGGGCGTCTTGCGCAGGAAGGTCAGGCTCGACTTGATGCTCGGGTCACTCTTGAAGCAGCGGATATCGATGCGCTGCGCCAGCCCTTCCCATTGGTAGTGCGCCACCAGCGCGGTGAGGATCTGTTCCAGTGTCACGCCATGCAGCGGGTTGTTGTCAGCGGCAGTCATGCCTGTGCTCCAGCCAAACGAAGGTGCGCACCTTAGCCCAGGTGCGGCGGCGCGTCAGCACCTGGTGCGGCCTTTCTCGATCAAGGGCACCTGAGGTGATTCTAGTGACCGCGAAGGCTCTGGACAGCACCTTGGCATTTATTGTTTTACGGTAATGTTATATTGTAACCAAAACGATAACTGCCAAGGACCCCACCATGCGTCACCTGCCGCTCCACCTCTCCCCCCTTGCCGCCGCACTGTGGCTGGCCTCGCTGCCCAGCCACGCGGTTGAACTGCAACCCCAGGTCATCACCGCCAACCCGTTGGGCACCCCGCTGGCAACCCCCAGCAGCGTGCTCGAAGGCGACACATTGACCCTGCAGCAAAAGGGCAGCCTGGGCGAAACCCTGAACACCCAGCCCGGCGTCGCCTCCACCTGGTTCGGCCCGGGCGCCAGCCGCCCGGTGATCCGCGGCCTGGACGGCGACCGGATCCGTATCCTGCGCAACGGCGTGGGTGCACTGGATGCCTCTTCGCTGTCGTACGACCACGCCGTGCCACTGGACCCGGTGAACGTCGAGCGCGTCGAGATCGTGCGCGGCCCGGCCGCTCTGCTCTACGGTGGCAATGCCATCGGCGGGGTGGTCAACACCTTCGACAACCGCATCCCCGACGCGCCGGTGCAAGGCATTCATGGTGCCGGCGAGCTGCGCTACGGGGGCGCCGACACCACCCGCAGCAGTGCGGGCAAGCTGGAAGCCGGCGATGGCCGCTTCGCCCTGCACCTGGACGCCAACAGCCGCCAGTTCAACGATTTGCGCATCCCCGGCTACGCCCGCAGTTCGAAGGTGCGCGATGCCGACGAACCCGGCGGCAAGCATCGCCTGGAAAACAGCGACGGGCGCCAGGACGGTGGTGCCGTCGGCGGTTCGTACAACTGGGAACACGGTTACGCGGGCCTGTCCTACAGCCGCTACGATGCCAACTACGGTTCGGTGGCCGAGCCCGGCGTGCGTCTGGCCATGGAACAGGACCACTACGCCTTTGCCTCCGAACTGCGCGACCTCGACGGCCCGTTCAGCTCGCTCAAGTTCGACGCCGGCTACACCGACTACAAGCATCAGGAGCTGGAAGGCGGCGAGGTGCATACCACCTTCAAGAACAAGGGCTACGAGGCCCGCGTCGAGGCTCGGCACCAGCCGCTGGGGCCGGTGGAAGGCGTGATCGGCGCCCAGGTCACCCGCAACGAGTTCTCGGCGTTGGGCGAAGAAGCCTTCGTGCCGCAGACCGATACCGACAGCCTGGCGCTGTTCGTGCTCGAACAGTGGAAGGCCACCGACCGCCTCGACCTGAGCCTGGGCGCACGCCTGGAGCACACCCGGGTCGACCCCGACAGCCAGGGCAGCGAACGTTTCGCCCAGGCCGACAGCGCCAGCAGCTTCACCGCCGCCAGCCTGTCCTCGGGTGCGGTGTACCAGTTGACCCCGGTGTGGTCGCTGGCCGCCAGCCTGGGCTACACCGAACGTGCACCGACCTTCTACGAGCTGTATGCCAATGGCGCTCACGTCGCCACCGGCACCTACGAGGTGGGCGACCCGGGGCTTTCGAAGGAGAAGGCGATCTCCAGCGACCTGGCCCTGCGTTTCGACAACGGCACGCACAAGGGCAGCGTGGGCGTGTTCTACAGCCACTTCCGCAACTACATAGGCCTGCTGGCCAGCGGCAACCTGCGCGAAGGGCATGATCACGATCACGGGGATGACGATCACGATCACGACCATGATCACGAGCATGGCGACGTGCCCGAATACCTCTATCACGGCGTGCGCGCCCGCTTCTACGGCATCGAAGCCCAGGACCGCTGGCAACTGCTGGAAAACGCCTACGGCAGCTTCGCCCTGGAACTGTCTGGCGACTACACCCGCGCCAAGAACCTGGATACCGGCGAAGACCTGCCACGCATTGCCCCGCTGCGCCTGAACAGCGGCCTGACCTGGAACCTTGAACGCTGGCAGGCACGGGTCGACGTGCAGCATGCCAGCAGCCAGCATCGCAAGCCGGCCAATGAAACCAGCACCGACGGCTACACCACCCTGGGGGCCAGCGTGGGCTATCGCTTCGAGATCGGCCAGAGTGAATGGCTGGCCTTCGTGCGCGGCGAAAACCTCACCGACCAGACCGTACGCTATGCCAGTTCGATCCTGCGCGACATCGCCCCAGCGCCGGGTCGCAGCGTCCAGGTAGGCCTGCGAACCACCTTCTGAACCCACACCGTTGCCGGATTGTTACCCATCCGGCAACGGTCACTCTTGCTGATCCGGCTTTTTTTCCGGCACGTTCGCCTATATCCTCCCCGCCTCAAGCTGAACCGCTTCACCTATTCCTGATACTGCCTTGCCCTCGACGATGCCTGCATCTCGGGCAATTTGCCGTTCTTCCAACAATCAAAAGACAGCGCTATCTCATGCATCAGTTCAATCATCTGCCCCCCGCCGCCGCGACCTTGCTGGCAGGCCTGGCCGCCAGCACGCTGGCCTGCAGCCTGCAGGCCGCCCCCCTCTTCGACGGCGACTCGCCCTGGATGCTCGGCGACTGGGGCGGCACACGCTCGGCGCTGGCCGAGCGCGGCTACGACTTCACCCTGGGCTACACCGGGGAGATGGGCAGCAACCTGCACGGTGGCCACGACCACAGCAACACCGCCCGCTACAGCGACCAGTTCAGCCTGGGCAGCCACCTGGACCTGCAGAAGATCCTCGGCTGGCAGGGCGCCGAATTCCAGTTGACCGTGACCGAGCGCCACGGCAACAACATCAGCAACGATCGCATCAACGATCCGCGGGTGGGCGGCTTCACCTCGGCCCAGGAAGTCTGGGGCCGTGGCCAGACCTGGCGGCTGACCCAGATGTGGTTCAAGCAGACGTACCTGGACGGCGACCTCGACGTGAAGGTCGGGCGCTTCGGCCAGGGCGAGGACTTCAACAGCTTCCCCTGCGACTTCCAGAACCTGGCCTTCTGCGGCTCGCAGGTGGGCAACTGGGCCGGCAGCATCTGGTACAACTGGCCGGTGAGCCAGTGGGCCCTGCGCGTCAAGTACCACCTTACGCCGGAACTCTACGCCCAGGTCGGTGCCTACGAACAGAACCCCTCCAACCTCGAGCGCCAGAACGGCTTCAAGCTCAGCGGCAGCGGCACCCAGGGCGCGGTACTGCCGGTGGAACTGGTGTGGACGCCGGCCATCGACGGCCTCAAAGGGGAATATCGCGCCGGTTACTACTACAGTAGTGCCAAGGCACAAGATGTTTACAAGGACGGCAACGGCCAACCGGCAGCCCTCAGTGGCCAGGACTATCGCAGCAGCTCGAGCAAGCACGGGTTCTGGCTGGGGGCACAGCAGCAGGTGACGTCGTTGGCCAGCGATCACTCACGTGGCCTGAGCGTTTTTGCCAATGCCACGCTGCACGACAAGAAGACCAATGCCATCGACAACTATGTTCAGGCAGGTGTGGTTTACAAAGGGCTGTTCGATGCCCGCGCCAAGGACGACATCGGCTTCGCCCTCGCTCGCGTGCACGTCAACCCGGCCTATCGCAGGAACGCCGAGGCCCGCAACCGCGCCAATGCCCTCTTCGACTACGACAACCCCGCCTTCCTGCCCGTCCAGGACACCGAGTACAGCGCCGAGCTGTATTACGGCATCCACCTGGCCCAGTGGCTGACCGTGCGCCCGAACCTGCAGTACATCCGCCACCCGGGCGGGGTCGGGCACGTGGACGACGCGCTGATCGGCGGCCTCAAGATCCAGAGCAGCTTCTGAACGGGCCCTGCGGCTCGAACCTTTTCACCTTGATGGAGAACACACGATGAGCACTGATGGTGCCTTGAGTAGAACCCGCTGGCTGCCGAGACTGCTCGGCGTGCTGCTGTTGCTGATGGGGCTGGCGCTGCTGGCCGGCGGTATCAAGCTGAGCCAGCTCGGCGGCTCGCTGTATTACCTGATCGCCGGTATCGGCTTTGCCCTGTCGGGCGTGCTGCTGCTGGCACTGCGCCGCACCGCGCTGGGCCTGTACGGCCTGGTGCTGCTGGGTAGCACCCTGTGGGCATTGTGGGAGGTCGGCCTGGACTGGTGGCAACTGGTACCGCGCCTGTCGCTGTGGTTCGCCCTGGGCGTGGTGTTGCTGCTGCCGTGGGCACGCCGCCCGCTGCTGGGCCAACCCGGCAAGCTCAACACCGGCCTGCTGAGCCTGGCGGTGGTGCTGTCGGGCGCCACCGCAGTGGCAAGCCAGTTCACCTTCCCGGGTGAAATCAAGGGCGAGCTGGGCCGCGACAGCACCGAGCTGAGCAGCACCGCGCCGGCCATGCCCGATGGCGACTGGCAGGCCTACGGGCGCACCGAATTCGGTGACCGCTACTCGCCGCTGCGCCAGATCACCCCGAACAACGTGCACAAGCTCGAAGAGGCCTGGCGCATTCGTACCGGCGACCTGCCGACCAGCGATGACCCGGTCGAGCTGACCAACGAGAACACCCCGCTCAAGGTCAATGGCAAGCTGTATGCCTGCACCGCGCACAGCAAGGTGCTGGCCCTGGACCCGGATACCGGTGCCGAGATCTGGCGCTTCGATCCGCAGATCAAGAGCCCGGTGGGCTTCAAGGGCTTTGCCCACATGACCTGCCGTGGCGTGTCGTACTACGACGAAAACAACTACGTGAACATGGACGGCGCCCCTGCGCCGAAAATCTCCGAAGCCGGCCAGGCCGTGGTGCGCAGCTGCCCGCGTCGCCTGTACCTGCCCACCGCCGATGCGCGCCTGATCGCGATCAACGCCGACACCGGCAAGGTCTGCGAAGGCTTCGGCAACCAGGGCGTGGTCGACCTGACCCAGGGCATCGGCCCGTTCACCGCCGGTGGCTACTACTCCACCTCGCCTGCCGCGATCACTCGCGAGCTGGTGATCATCGGTGGCCACGTCACCGACAACGAGTCCACCAACGAGCCCTCGGGCGTGATCCGTGCCTACGACGTGCATGACGGTCGTCTGGTCTGGAACTGGGACAGCGACAACCCGGACGAGACCGCGCCGCTGGCACCGGGCAAGACCTACAGCCGCAACTCGGCCAACATGTGGTCGCTGGCCAGCGTCGACGAGAAGCTGGGCATCGTGTACCTGCCACTGGGCAACCAGACCCCTGACCAGTGGGGCGCCGACCGCACCCCAGGTGCCGAGAAGTTCAGTGCCGGCATCGTCGCCCTGGACCTGGCCACCGGCAAGGTACGCTGGAACTACCAGTTCACCCACCACGACCTGTGGGACATGGACGTCGGCAGCCAGCCGACCCTGCTCGACCTGAAGACCGCCGACGGCGTCAAACCTGCGCTGATCGCACCGACCAAGCAGGGCAGCCTGTACGTGCTCGACCGTCGTGACGGCAGTGCCATCGTGCCGATCCGCGAGATCCCGGCGCCCCAGGGCGCGGTCAAGGGCGACCACACCGCACCGACCCAGGCCCGCTCGGACCTGAACCTGCTGGGCCCGGACCTGACCGAGGCGGCCATGTGGGGCGCCAGCCCGTTCGATCAGATGCTGTGCCGTATCCAGTTCCGCGAACTGCGCTACGAGGGCCAGTACACCCCGCCGTCGGAGCAGGGCAGCCTGATCTACCCGGGCAACGTGGGCGTGTTCAACTGGGGCGGCGTGTCGGTCGACCCCGTGCGTCAGCTGCTGTTCACCAGCCCCAACTACATGGCCTTCGTGTCGAAGATGGTGCCGCGTGCCGAAGTGGCCGAGGGCAGCAAGCGCGAAAGCGAGACCAGCGGCGTGCAGCCCAACACCGGCGCACCTTACGCGGTGATCATGCACCCGTTCATGTCGCCCCTGGGCGTACCGTGCCAGGCCCCGGCCTGGGGCTATGTGGCCGGTATCGACCTGACCACCAACAAGGTGGTGTGGAAGCACAAGAACGGCACCAGCCGCGACAGCTCGCCGATTCCGATCGGCCTGCCGGTGGGTGTACCGAGCATGGGCGGCTCGATGGTGACGGCCGGCGGCCTGGGCTTTTTGAGCGGCACCCTGGACCAGTACCTGCGTGCGTATGACGTGAACACCGGCAAGGAGCTGTGGAAATCGCGCCTGCCGGCTGGCGGCCAGGCCACGCCGATGACCTACACCGGCAAGGATGGCCAGCAGTACGTGCTGGTGATGGCTGGCGGGCACGGTTCGCTGGGCACAAAGATGGGCGATTACGTGATCGCCTACAAACTGGCGCAGTGATCGACCGCTGAACCTGGGCTGCCGTGCAGCCCTTCGCCGGCCTTGTCGCTGAAGGGGCCGCCCGGCACTGCACATACCTGTCCGCCCATTGAAACCTCCCCCCTCCCGCCCCATCTAAGCACCATAGTCATTCACGCAGGTGCCCCATGAGCGACCAGCAGGATCTCCCCGAACATCCCGACCAAGACGCTGAAGTCGAGCATCTCGACGCCTCCGACCACACCGGTCGCACCCTCGCCATCCCCGGCCAGCAACTGCCGGACAAGGTCTACGTGATCCCGATCCACAACCGCCCGTTCTTCCCCGCGCAGGTACTGCCGGTGATCGTCAACGAAGAACCCTGGGCCGAGACCCTGGACCTGGTGGCCAAGACCCCGCATCACAACCTGGCGCTGTTCTTCATGGACACCCCGCCCGAAGACCATCGCCACTTCGATACCTCGGCCCTGCCGCTGTACGGCACCCTGGTCAAGGTGCACCACGCCAGCCGCGAGAACGGCAAGCTGCAGTTCGTCGCCCAGGGCCTGACCCGCGTGCGGATCCGCACCTGGCTCAAGCACCACCGCCCGCCCTACCTGGTGGAAGTCGAATACCCGCACCAGCCCAGCCAGCCGACCGACGAGGTCAAGGCCTACGGCATGGCCCTGATCAACGCGATCAAGGAGCTGCTGCCGCTCAATCCGCTGTACAGCGAAGAGCTGAAGAACTACCTCAACCGCTTCAGCCCCAACGACCCTTCGCCGCTCACCGACTTTGCCGCCGCCCTGACCTCCGCCACCGGCAACCAGCTGCAGGAAGTACTCGACTGCGTGCCCATGCTCAAGCGCATGGAAAAGGTGCTGCCGATGCTGCGCAAGGAAGTCGAGGTGGCACGCCTGCAGAACGAGATCTCTGCCGAGGTGAACCGCCAGATCGGCGAGCACCAGCGCGAGTTCTTCCTCAAGGAACAGCTCAAGGTCATCCAGCAGGAGCTGGGGCTGACCAAGGACGATCGCAGCGCCGACCTGGAGCAGTTCCAGCAGCGCCTGGCAGGCAAGACCCTGCCCGCTGCGGCGCAAAAGCGCATCGACGAAGAAATGGGCAAGCTGTCGATCCTGGAGACCGGCTCGCCCGAGTACGCCGTCACCCGCAACTACCTGGAATGGGCCACCGCCCTGCCCTGGGGCGTGTACGGCAAGGACAAGCTCGACCTCAGGCATGCACGCAAGGTGCTCGACCAGCACCACGCCGGCCTGGATGACATCAAGGATCGCATCATCGAGTTCCTTGCCGTGGGCGCCTACAAGGGCGAGATCAGCGGTTCGATCGTGCTGCTGGTGGGCCCGCCGGGCGTGGGCAAGACCAGCATCGGCAAGTCCATCGCCGAGTCCCTGGGGCGGCCGTTCTACCGCTTCAGCGTCGGCGGCATGCGCGATGAGGCCGAGATCAAGGGCCACCGGCGCACCTACATCGGTGCCCAGCCGGGCAAGCTGGTGCAGGCGCTCAAGGACGTCGAGGTGATGAACCCGGTGATCATGCTCGACGAGATCGACAAGATGGGCCAGAGCTACCAGGGCGACCCGGCCTCGGCCCTGCTCGAAACCCTGGACCCGGAACAGAACGTCGACTTCCTCGACCATTACCTGGACCTGCGCCTGGACCTGTCCAAGGTGCTGTTCGTGTGCACCGCCAACACCCTCGATGCCATCCCCGGGCCGCTGCTCGACCGCATGGAGGTGATCCGCCTGTCCGGTTACATCACCGAGGAAAAGGTCGCCATCGCCAAGCGTCACCTGTGGCCCAAGCAACTGGCCAAGGCCGGCGTGGCCAAGGCCAGCCTGGGTATCAGCGACAGCGCATTGCGCACGGTTATCGAAGGCTATGCCCGTGAAGCCGGGGTGCGCCAGCTGGAGAAGCAACTGGGCAAGCTGGTGCGCAAGGCCGTGGTGCAGTTGATCGACACACCCGATGCAGTGATAAAGATCGGCCCCAAGGACCTCGAAGCTTCACTCGGCATGCCGGTGTTTCGCAGCGAGCAGGTGCTGTCGGGCAAGGGCGTGATCACCGGCCTGGCCTGGACCAGCATGGGCGGCGCCACGCTGCCGATCGAGGCGACCCGCATCCACACCCTCAACCGTGGCTTCAAGCTCACCGGCCAGCTGGGCGAGGTGATGAAGGAATCCGCCGAGATCGCCTACAGCTACGTCAGCGCCAATCTCAAGCAGTACGGTGGTGAGGTAGGCTACTTCAACGAGTCGTTCATTCACCTGCACGTGCCCGAAGGGGCCACGCCCAAGGACGGCCCGAGCGCCGGGGTGACCATGGCCAGCGCCCTGCTGTCCCTGGCACGCGACCAGGCACCGAAAAAAGGCGTGGCCATGACCGGCGAGCTGACCCTGACCGGGCAGGTACTGCCGATTGGCGGGGTACGCGAGAAGGTGATTGCGGCGCGCCGGCAGAAGATCCACGAGCTGATCCTGCCGGAGGCCAACCGCGGCGACTTCGAAGAACTGCCCGGCTACCTGAAGGCCGGCCTGCAGGTGCATTTTGCCAGGCGCTTCAGCGACGTGGCCAAGGTGCTGTTCTGAAACAGCGGTAACAGAAACAGCGCGGGCTGCAGGCAGCCCGCGCGGGCACCCGGCAGCGAAGCGTGAGAATCTTCCCAACGCAGCACACTTTCCCTATTATCGGCTGCCCGGACCCTCCCCGAGCCAGGAGTCATGATGACCGCATCCCGTGTGTTACTGAGTTCGAGCCTGATACTCCTGGCCAGCTGTGCCAGCCAGCCCACACCTCCACAGCCGCTGCTGGTGGAAAAACAGAGCCAGTGCCCGGTCACGCTCGATGTCGGCCAGGCCATCACCCTGGCGTTGCCCAGCAACCCCAGTACCGGTTATCGCTGGCTGCTGCAGAATCCGGCCAACGGCGTACTTGCGGCGCTGGGCCCCGAGGTCTACAGCAACCCCGAAGACACCGGCCTGGTGGGCAGTGCCGGCCGATCGCTGTGGCGCTTCAAGGCCAGCGCCAGCGGCAGCGGCCACCTGCTGCTGGTGTATCAGCAACCCTGGGCACCGGAGGTCAAGCCGGCGATGAGCTTCGACTGCGACATCCAGGTACGCTGAGGCTGCGCCGCGGAGCATTTACTCGAGGCGTTTCTGAAGACGCCTGGCGCACTCTTCGATGAATGACCACTGCGCCAGGAAATTCTTGAAGTGAATGACGAATCTGGCCAGTTGCTGACTGTCCTGCATGCTGTGCAACTTGCCGATCGAGGCGTCCAGATAGGTCTCGATGAACTGCCAGGCGGTCTGCAGGTGCGACGCAGCAGTGGTGACGTCTTCCAGGCGTACCACCAGATTTCGCATGCGCTGCGCCAGTAGCCCCAGGTTCCCTTCCTTTGTGCCGGATGCCACCAGGCGCTCGATCTTGCGCCCCAGTGCCGGCCTCAATTCGAACCGGGCGTCATCACGAAACCTGTCGGTCTCCTTGCGTACTTCGCCGACCTGGAACTGGAAGACGCCCGCCGAGTTCTTGAGGTTGGCCACCCACCGTGCCATCTCCAGCACAAGGGTTCGGTCTGGTGCATCCAGTTGCACGGGCACCTCGAACTGCACGCCTTGCCAAGCCTCCCTGCGCCCGCCCAACGCCTTGGTACGTTCACAGGCCAGCAGCGCACGCTCGCCTGACAGGCTGATGGAGCTGGCGCAGTTGATCAGCGCGATGGGCAACTGAATGCTTTTCTGCTTCAACCGCCCCCATGAGTCGGCGTGGAGGTTGATGCGATGGAACAACACCTGCATCGGGTAGAAGTCGAGCTCGGGGTCCGGGTGACGGTAGTATCCCAACCACTGCAGAAAGGCCTCCCGTCGGGTCGGAATCGCCATCACATGGTCCATGTAGGCATCCAGCACGGCAACGTGTTCGCGGGTGAACGTCAGGTCGATTCGCCCCTCCTCCTCCAGATCCTGCACCAATTGCAGCGGAATCAGGGCTATCTGGGTATCCAGCTCATCCTGAGGCAGTGGATGCCTCAGTCTTTGAATAATGTTGTTCATTGTGGGTCATCACCAGAGCAATCCAGAAGCCGCAAGGCGCTGCTGGCCAGCACAGCCTGCAGCGCCTTGCGCCCTTCACTCAAAGGCCGGCAACATACTCGGCCTTGATCTTTTTCTTGTAGGCTTTCAACGCCTCGACCAGCTCGCTGACCGCTCTCAACGCCTGCACATCGTCGATGCTGCAGGCGATGAGCCGATCCCAAACCGGCTTCAGTTGCACGGCGATGCGCCTGATGCCGGCCAGCCATTGCTCGCGTGACGTGACCAGCTCGGCATAAGCCTCAAGGTGCTGGCACTGGGCCTGGAGGCGCGTCTTGTCCCGTGCCATCGCGGTCAGTTGCAGTTGCAGTTCATCGTGCTGCTTCTGCATCCCTCGGCGCTGCTCGAGCATCGTTGCATAGCGCATGCCTTCCATTGCCGCACCGATGATTTCGCCAATTTTCTTCAGCGCGCCTTGCACTGCCTCGACCGACAGTCCGCCCGTGGCGATGACATCCGCCGCCGCCTTGAGCTGCTCGGTGGTCGGCAACAGGCCGCCGAAGGTGGATTCCACCTTGGCCGCCTCAAGTACCTTGATCGCCTCGTCAAGACTGGCCAGGGCCTCGCGCCGCACGGCCAGTTCGTCTTCGCAGGCCTTGCTATTGGCCGCCAGCCTGTCGAGCTCGCCCTGATAGCGAGCCTTGTCGGCACTGGAGTCATAGACCGGGATGGCCGTGATCTGAGCCGTGGCCGTGCGCAACTGCCCCAACTGATCGTTGAGCTTGACGGCAATCTCGCCGATGGCGTCCTGTGCCACCTCCAGATACTGCGCAATGTCCTCGGGATCATCGTTCGGGTCGATGTCCTTTTCGAGGCCGCCCAGGTCATTGCTCTTGATCGCGACGATGATGCGATCGGCATGGCGCATCAGTTGCTGGAGATTGTCGTCAAGACAGCGTGCATTGCGCTCCACACGCTCGTGCAACAGGGGCAGGAAGGCATAGCGGCTGTCCTGGGCGGCCTTCAGGTAGGCGGCACCGGCACGCAGGACCCTGTCGAACTGCGGATCATCCCAGCCCAGCGGAAATTGAAGAATGTTGCTCATGGGTAGCTCCTTATTGGGCCCACAGCGTGTCGTCGAAGACCCGGCTCATGGTGATGGAGCAGGCTTCGATAAACGCCCACTGCGAGAGAAAGTTTCTGAAATGGATGATGAAAATGCCCAGCTGCCGGCTGTCGTTCATCTTTTCGAGCTTTTCGATGGACGCTTCGATGTAGGTGCCGATGGTCTGCCAGGCCGTCTGCAGGTGCGAGGAAGCGGTCACCACCTCCTGCAGGCGGGTGGCCAGTTCATCCATATGGGTCGTGAGTACCTGCAGGCGTCCCTCCAGGTTGACCGCCGCCGTCAGGCGCGCCCCGACAGCCTTGCGTTCCTTCTGCACCCGGTTGCGGGTCTTGCGCACCTTTTCGGCCTTGGAGCCGTAGATCGAGCCTGAGATGACCGCCCCCAGCGGGCCGGCCGCCAGCCCGGACAGGGCCGCCTTGACGTACTCGTCGTACTGCTTGTTGAGGTTGTCGATTTCCTTGTCCAGCTGCGCCAGCTCATCGCGCAGGGCCTGGGTGGCACCGCTGGCCTGGTGACGCTCGATGGCGTCGGTCTTGAGGGCGACCTCGTTCATCAGCTCGAAACGCGCGGTGTCGCGAAAGGTTTCGGTGTGGCTGCGCACACTGCTTACACGCGCGTGAAAATGCTCGACTTCATCCTTGAGCACCTCCATGTAGTCCACCAGCGACGAGACGATCTCCCGGTCGCCGAAGCTCAACGCAACCGGCGCTGCGAACTGCACGGACTCCCACGTATCACGCCGCCCGCCAAGGGCCTTGGTCTTCTCGCATTCCTGCATCACCCCCTCGCCGGTGGTGTTGATGCCACGGGCACACACCCCCAGCTCGGCGGACAGCTTCTTGCACTCGTCGGACAGCGTGCCCCAGGCGCGGGCATGCTTGTGCAGGTTGAGAAAGGTCGTGCGCATGGCACTGACCGACAGTACCGGCTCCTTGATGTCGGTGTAGCCAAGCCAGGGCACCAGCGACGCGGTTTCGGTCGGCAGGCCGGTGACATACTTCACATACTGATTGAGCGTGACGATATGTTCGCGGGAAAGCGTCAGCCCTCCCTCGTTTTCGCCATCACGCTGGTTCATGCCTTCGATCAGGTTTCTGGGCAGCAGGGCCGCTTCCTTTTCCAGTTCACCGGTATCGTACGAGCGCGCGCCAGGTTCGAGTTTCATTTCACATTCCTTGTGAGTGAGCCAATAGGGTCAAGCCACTTCACTCTAAGGACCCGCCGGCAAGACAAATAGCCGGCAGGCTTTCCTCGAAGCCGGCATTGGAATGCAGCGGCCAGCCGCGCCGGTCAGTCGGCCATGCATCCTGTTGCAACATTGGCTAAAATGCCGGCCCTTTACCGCCGAACGCCTGGATTGCCCGTGAGCAAAGAGCCCGATCGCCTGTTCGCCACCCCGCTGGCGCAGGTCCCCGATTTCACCTTCAACGAAGATGTCGTGCGGGTTTTCCCCGACATGATCAAGCGCTCGGTGCCCGGCTACCCGACGATCGTCGAGAACATCGGCGTGCTGGCTGCCCAGTTCGCCCAGCCCGATACCCTGCTGTACGACCTGGGCAGCTCGCTCGGTGCGGTGACCCAGGCGATGCGCCGACATGTACGCAGCGAGGGCTGCAAGGTGCTGGCGGTAGACAACTCCCCGGCCATGGTCGAGCGCTGCCGCGAATACCTCAGCCACCAGGACGCGATGCACCAGGAGTTGCTGCCGGTGCAGGTGATCGAGGCCGACATCACCGCGCTGGACCTGCAGCCGGCGTCGGTGGTGGCGCTGAACTTCACCCTGCAGTTCATCGAGCCGCAGGCACGCCTGGCCCTGCTTGGCCGCATTCGCCAGTGCCTGGTGCCTGGCGGCGCACTGATCCTGTCGGAGAAGCTGCGCTTTGCCGACCCGCAGCAGCAGGCCCTGCTCACCGATCTGCACGTGGCCTTCAAACGCGCCAACGGCTACAGCGAACTGGAAATTGCCCAGAAGCGCAGTGCCATCGAAAACGTGATGAAACCCGACAGCCTCGAGGAACACCGTCAGCGCCTGCTGGCAGCCGGTTTCTCGCAGGTGGTGCCGTGGTTCCAGTGCCTGAACTTCGCCTCGCTGATTGCCCTGCCATGATCGATCTGACTCCCCTGGTCCGCCGCATGGCGGGCACCCCATTGGCGCACTGGGCTCAAGGCCTGCAGGCGCAACTCGATGCCAAGCTGGAAAAGGGCCATGGCGACCTGGAGCGCTGGCAAAGCGCACTGGATGCGCTGCCGGCCCTGGAGCCCAGCCAGGTCGACCTGCTGCACGGCCTGCGCCTGGACAGCGACTGCGACGACGCCACCCGCGCACAGGTGCGCACCGCGCTGATGGGCCTGTCGCCCTGGCGCAAGGGCCCGTTCGACCTGTTCGGCGTGCACGTGGACACCGAATGGCGTTCGGACTGGAAGTGGTCACGGGTCGCGCCGCACCTGGACCTGCGCGGCAAACGCGTGCTGGATGTGGGCTGTGGCAACGGCTACTACCAATGGCGCATGCTCGGCGCCGGCGCCGACAGCGTGATCGGCGTAGACCCCAACTGGTTGTTCTTCTGCCAGTTCCAGGCCGTGCAGCGTTACCTGCCGGACCTTCCCGCCTGGCACTTGCCGTTCGCCCTGGAAGACCTGCCGGCCAACCTGGAAGGTTTCGACACGGTGTTCTCGATGGGGGTGTTCTACCACCGCCGCTCGCCGATCGAGCATTTGCTGGCGCTCAAGGACTGCCTGGTCAAGGGGGGCGAACTGGTGTTGGAAACCCTGGTGGTCGAGGGTGACGAGCATCAGGTGCTGGTGCCTGAAGACCGCTATGCGCAGATGCGCAATGTATGGTTTCTGCCCTCGGTGCCGGCACTGGAGCGCTGGTTGCGTCGCGCCGGCTTCAGCGATGTGCGCTGCGTGGATGTGAGCGTGACCAGCGTCGAGGAACAACGCAGCACCGACTGGATGCGCTACCAGTCGCTGAGCGACTTCCTCGACCCTACCGACCCGACCCGAACCGTCGAAGGCCTGCCGGCACCCAGGCGGGCGGTGCTGGTGGCGCGCAAGTAATCAGAAGGGGGCCTCTTCGCCTGCAGGAGCCGGCCTTGCCGGCGCAGAGGCCCTTGCGAACACGGCGTGCGTCAGTCCTTCACCACCTGCTGCTGCACCTGCTCCTTCTTCTGCGCTACCTCCTTCCTGCCCTCCCCATGCACCCGCTCCTGGCTCTTGCGAAACTCGGCCCAGAACGCCTTGGTGCGCTCGGCGCCGCCTTCGGCCATTGCCGCGCTGCTGCCCAGCAGCAACGCGGCGATCAGTGCGTACTTGCTCAGGTTCATCGACCTTCCCTCATGATTGGATTCGAACCGATCATAAGCAGCCCAAGCTAACGCCAAGGTGAGCCGCACATTACAGTGCTGCAAGATTGTGCTCCTCCTCCTTGCGGTGCGCCCAGTGGTACAGCGCCGGCAGCACCAGCAGGGTCAACGCGGTGGACGAGAGGATGCCGCCGATCACCACGGTGGCCAGTGGGCGCTGCACCTCGGCACCGGTGCCAGTGGCCAGGGCCATCGGAATGAACCCCAGCGACGCCACCAACGCGGTCATCAGCACCGGCCGCAGACGCGTCAGCGCACCTTCGTCGATGGCCACGCGCAGCGGCCGACCCTGCTCGCGCAAGCTGCGGATGAAGGCGATCATCACCAGCCCGTTGAGCACCGCCACCCCCGACAGGGCGATGAAGCCCACCCCCGCCGAAATCGACAATGGAATGTCGCGCAGCCACAGCGCCACCACCCCGCCGGTCAGCGCGAACGGGATGCCGGTGAACACCAGCAGGCCGTCCCTGACGCTGTTGAACATCATGAACAGCAACCCGAACACCAGCAGCAATGCCACCGGCACCACCACCTGCAGGCGCTTGGCCGCCGATTGCAGCTGCTCGAACTGACCGCCCCAACGCGTCCAGTAGCCAGGCGGCACTTCCACCTGCGTATCGATGCGCTCGCCGGCCTCGGCCACGAACGAACCAATGTCGCGGCCACGCACGTTGGCGCTGACCACCACCAGGCGCTTGCCGTCTTCGCGGCTCACCTGGTTGGGCCCCTGCACCAGCGCCAGGCTGGCCACCTCGGCCAGGCTGATGAAGCCGATACCGCCGTCGCTGCCCGCACTGGCCGGTACCGGAATCAGCAGCTGCGACAAGCCTTCGATATCGGTACGCACGTCGTCCGAGAGGCGCACCACCATGTCGAAACGCCGGTCGCCCTCGTACAGCGTGCCGGCCTGGCGGCCGCCCACGGCCACGGCGATGGTGTCCTGCACATCGCCGACGTTGAGCCCGTAGCGTGCAGCCTTGTCGCGGTCGACCTCGATGGTCAGCACCGGCAGGCCCGAGGTCTGCTCGACCTTGACCTCCGATGCCCCCGGCACCGCCTGCAAGGTTGCGGCAATCTGTGCTGCCGTGCGGTTGAGCACCGTCATGTCGTCGCCGAAGACCTTGACCGCCACATCGCTGCGCACCCCGGAAATCAGTTCGTTGAAGCGCAGTTGAATCGGCTGCGACAGCTCGTAGTTGCTACCCGGCACCCGCGCCGCCGCGCGCTGGATATCGGCGATCAGTTGCTCGCGCGACTTGCCGGGGTCGGGCCACTGCGCCTGCGGCTTGAGCATCACGTAACTGTCGGAGATGTTCGGCGGCATCGGGTCGGCGGCGATCTCGGCGGTGCCGGTGCGCGCAAATACGCGCTGCACCTCCGGCACCTGGCTGACCACACTCTCCTCCAGGCGCTGCTGCAATTGCACCGACTGGCTCAGGCTGGTGCCCGGCACCCGCAGCGCCTGCAGGGCGAAATCGCCTTCGCTGAGGCTGGGCACGAACTCGCTGCCCATGCGCCCGGCCAGCACCGCGCACAGCAGCACCGACGCCCCGGCCAGGGTAAACGCCAGCCCACGGTGCCCCATCACCCAGCGCAATAGCGGCGCATAGCCGGCCTTGGCGCTGCGCATCAGCAGGTTTTCCTCTTCCTTGACCTTGCCGGTGACGAACAGCGCGATGGCCGCCGGCACGAAGGTCACCGAGAGCAGCATCGCTCCCAGCAGGGCGATCACCACGGTGAAGGCCATGGGGTGGAACATCTTGCCCTCCACCCCGCTCAGGGCAAAGATCGGCAGGTACACCACCATGATGATCAACTGGCCGAAGATCAGCGGGCGGCGCGCCTCGCGGGCGGCATTGAACACTTCGTGCAGGCGCTCGGAGCGGGTCAGCAGGCGGCCATGGTGCTGCTGGGCGTGGGCCAGGCGGCGGATCGCGTTCTCCACGATCACCACCGCGCCATCGACGATGATGCCGAAGTCCAGCGCACCCAGGCTCATCAGGTTGGCACTGACCTTGTTGCCGAACATGCCGGTGAAGGTGAACAGCATCGACAGCGGAATCACCATGGCGGTGATCAGCGCGGCGCGGATGTTGCCCAGAAACAGGAACAGCACCGCGATCACCAGGATCGCACCTTCCACCAGGTTCTTCTTCACCGTGGCGATGGCCTTGTCGACCAGGTCGGTGCGGTCGTACACCGTGACCGCGCTGACACCTGCCGGCAGCGTGCGGTTGATCTGCGCCAGCTTGTCGGCCACTGCCCGCGACACGGTGCGGCTGTTCTCGCCGACCAGCATGAACACGGTGCCCAGCACCACCTCACGGCCATTTTCGGTAGCCGCGCCGCTGCGCAGTTCGCGGCCGATGCCCACCTGGGCGACATCGCGCACGCGAATCGAGGTGCCGTCGACAGTGGCCAGCACGATGTTGGCAATGTCGTCGATACCTGCCAGTTGCCCCGGCGCGCGAATCAGCAGTTGCTCGCCACGGCGCTCGATGTAGCCGGCACCGACGTTGGCGTTGTTGCGCTCCAGGGCCGTCAGCAGGTCGCCCAGGGTCAGCTTGTAGGCGGCCAGGCGCCTGAGGTCGGGGGCAATCTGGTACTCCTTGGCGTAGCCGCCGATGCTGTTGATCTCGGCCACACCGCGCACGTTGCGCAACTGCGGCTTGATGATCCAGTCCTGGATCTCGCGCAGGTCGGTGGGCGTGTACTCGCTGCCGTCGGCCTTGCGCGCATCCGGCGCGGCTTCCACGGTCCACAGGAAGATCTCGCCCAGGCCGGTGGAGATCGGCCCCATGGCCGCCTCGACGCCGTCGGGCAACTGCCCGCGCGCCTGTTGCAGGCGCTCGTTGACCAGTTGCCGGGCGAAGAACAGGTCGGTGCCCTCGTCGAAGATCACCGTCACCTGCGACAGCCCCGAGCGCGACAGCGAACGGGTCTGCTCCAGGCCCGGCAGGCCGGCCATGGCGGTCTCGATGGCGAAAGTGATGCGCTGCTCGGTTTCCAGCGGTGAAAAGCCCGCCGCCGAGGTGTTGATCTGCACCTGCACGTTGGTGATGTCGGGCACCGCATCGATCGGCAGCTTCTGGTAGCTGGCCAGCCCCAGCCCGGCCATCAGCAGCACCGCGAGCATCACGATCAGGCGCTGCTCGATGGCAAATTGAATGATCCGTTCGAACATGAGGAGTACTCGTGGGGGCTCAGTGGGAATGCTCGGCGCTGGCTTTGCCCAGCTCCGACTTGAGGATGAAGCTGCCCTGTGCCGCCACCTGCTGGCCGGCCTGCAAGCCCGCCTTGATCTGCACAAAGCCGTCGGCCACCACACCCGGGGTCACCACCTGGGCGGTGAAGCCCTCTGCACTGCGCACGAACACGGTGGGCTGCTCTTCGAGGGTCTGCAGCGCGGCCTCCGGTACCGCCAGCGCCTCGTCCAGGCGCTCGGTAGGCACCCGCACCGCCACGAACAGGCCGGGGCGCCAGGCGCCGCGAGGGTTGTCCAGGGTGACCCGCACGGTGGCGGTGCGGGTCTGCTCGCCGAGCAGGCTGCCCACATGGCTGACCGTGCCGCTGGCCTGCTCGCCCAGTTCACTGGCCAGCACCGTCACCGGCATGCCGACGCGCAGCCTGGCCAGGTCACGCGGGGCCACGCCAAAGGTTGCCCACACCCGCGACAGGTCGGACAAGGTGAAGGCCGCACTGCTCTCGCTGACCACTTCGCCCGGCACCAGGTGCTTTTCCACCACCTGCCCGTCAAACGGTGCACGCAGCTCATAGCGGTTGCCGCCCGCCAGCACCACGCTGCCACTCAGCGCGCTGATCTTCTGCCGGGCATTGGTGGCGGCGATCTCGGCTTCCTGCAGGGCCTGGCGCGCCTGCAGGTAGTCCTGTTCGGCAGAGATGCCCTCCTGCCACAGGTCTTTCTCGCGGGCGAAGGTGCCGCGCGCCAGTTCCAGTCGCCGCTGGCTGGCCGCCAGCTCGCTGCGCTGCTCGGAGATCTGCGGGCTGGCGATCACCGCCAGCAGTTGCCCGGCCTTGACCTGCTGGCCGAGCACCACGGCCACCGATTCCACCACCCCGGCCGCACGCGGCACCAGGTGCGCGGTACGGTCCTCGTCGAAGCGGATCTCGCCCGGCAGGCCGAGGCTGCGGCTCAAGGTGCGCGGGGCCACGGTGGCCAGCTCGATACCGGCCACCTGGATCTGCTCGTCGCTCAGGGTCAGGTGGCCCTCCTGCTGTTCTTCGCCGTGGCCTTCCTCGCCATGGGCGTCGTCGCCATGGCCCTTTTCCTCATCGCCATGGCCCGCCTCGGCATGCGCCGCGTGGGAGGCCTGCGGCGCATTCATCTGGTGACCCAGCACAACCCCCAGGCCAACGCCCAGGGTCAGGGTGACGGCCACCAGCGTGATGGTTTTGCTGTTCATGCACATTCCTCGGCAAATCGTCGGGGGTCAGCGGCTGGCCGTGGCCAGGTCGCCGAAAAGTCGTTCCAGGCGGACTCGCGCATCGCTGCCCTGGGCCTGCGCCGCCAGGTATTGGGTGCGCGCCGCCACCAGCGTGCGCTGGGCGTCGAGCACCTCGAGAAAGCTGAACTTGCCGCGCTCGAAACCCCGCGTGGCGGCGTCCACCGCCTGCTGCGCCGCCGGCAGTATCGAGCGGTCGAAGGCCTGTACCTCGCCCGCAGCCACCTGCCACTGCGCCAGCGCCTGCACCACTTCGCTGCGCACCCGCAGCTCGGCGCCGTTGCGCAGGTCGCGGGCCTGATCGGCACGCCGCGCCGCCGCCAGCACATTGCCCTGGTTGCGATCGAACAAGGGCAGCGGTATCGACACCCCGACCACATTGATGCGCTCGCGGTCGGCCTCGCTGTACTGGCTACCCAGGCTGACGGTGAGGTCGGGGATGCGCTGGCTGCGGGCCAGCCCCAGGTCAGCCTCGCGCTGCTCGATCTGCAGGCGGGCCAGGCGCAGCTCGGCCGTGCGCTCGAGGCGGGCAAGCAGCGTGTCGCCCTCGGCTGGGGTAAGGGCGTCGGACGGCATGCCTGCCACCCGCTCGAACCCCGCCTGCGGCGCCCCCGTCACGCTGGCCAGTTGCTGATAGGCCACGACCACGGCCTGCTGCGCACGGCCTCGTTCCAGGCGCATCTCGGA
Organism: Pseudomonas sp. 1176_21; assembly: GCF_052850635.1. Classification (NCBI taxonomy): domain Bacteria; kingdom Pseudomonadati; phylum Pseudomonadota; class Gammaproteobacteria; order Pseudomonadales; family Pseudomonadaceae; genus Pseudomonas; species Pseudomonas sp. 1176_21. Next base: position 316,552 of record NZ_VXCV01000003.1, on the reverse strand, counting down.
CACCTGCACCTGCGCGCGGGTGGTTTCGATGGGGGAAGCGCTGCCGGCCCGCACCCGCCCCTGCACCACCTGCAGGCCACGCTCAGTCAGGCGCAGCGACTGCTCGGCCAGTTGCAGCCGTTCCTGGGCCTGCACGGCGGCATGAAACGCAGCCAGCACCTCGGCGCGCAAGGCATTGCCCTGGCGTTCCAGTTCCAGCGCCGCCAGGGCCTGCTCGCGCTGGGCCACCTCCACCCGCGCACCGCGCTTGCCGCCCAGTTCCAGGCGCTGGCTGAGGCTGACGGTGGTGGTCTGCGAGCCGCGGCGGGTATCTTCCTGCTCCCAGCTCAACTCCGGGTTGGGCAGCAGGCCGGCCTGGTTGCGTTCGCCCAGGGCGATCTCGGTGCCCCAGCGCGCCGCGGCAAGCTCGGGGTTGTTGTCCTGCGCGGTGCGCAAGGCGGCATCAAGCGTCAGCACGCTCGCCTGCAGCGCTGTCGAAAGCCCCAGCAGCACCCCGGCCAGCGCCGCCAGCCGCGCCACGCGCTGTGGATGAAGCCTGTGCCTGCACGTCATGCGTGAATCCCCCGCGCCCATTTCGAAGCGGGCACTTTAGGGAGCGGGCTTTATCGTCAACATGACCCCAGGATTACAAATCTGTTATCCAGCGCCGCTCAGGACCGGCTTGGCTTACCATGCGCGACACGCCTTGACCCTGAAGTGACTCAAGGGTTGAGAATTGCCGTTTTGCACGCCGCGAGTACCCCATGCGCCTATTGATCATCGAAGACGAAGTCCGTACCGCCGAGTACCTGCAGCAGGGCCTGAGCGAGAACGGCTACATTGTCGACTGCGCCGCCACCGGCATTGACGGCCTGCACCTGGCCCGCCAGCACGCCTACGACCTGGTCATCCTCGACGTCAACCTGCCGCAGCTCGACGGCTGGAGCGTGCTGCAACGCCTGCGGGCGGAGTCCTCGACCCGTATCATGATGCTGACCGCCCACGGCCGGCTCTCGGATCGGGTCAAGGGCCTGGACCTGGGCGCCGACGATTACCTGCTCAAGCCGTTCGAGTTTCCCGAACTGCTGGCACGCATTCGCAGCCTGTTGCGGCGCAGCGAGCAGAACCTGGCGCCGGCCACGCTCAGGGTCGCCGACCTTGAGCTGGACCCCAGCCGCCACCGCGCCTACCGGCGCAACCAGCGTATCGACCTGACGGCCAAGGAGTTCGCCCTGCTGCACCTGCTGATGCGCCAGAGCGGCGAGGTGCTGTCGCGCACGCAGATCATCTCGCTGGTGTGGGACATGAACTTCGACTGCGACACCAACGTGGTGGAGGTGTCGATCCGGCGCCTGCGGGCCAAGATCGACGACCCCTTCGAGGACAAGCTGATCCACACCCTGCGCGGCGTGGGCTATGTGCTGGAAGCGCGCGAATGAAACCGGCACGACTGTCGTTGCGCCTGGGCCTGAGCGTCAGCCTGATGGGCGCGGCGCTGGTGCTGCTGCTGGCGAGCCTGGCGGTACTGGCGCTGGACCACGAACTGGACAACCGCGCCCGCAAGGTGCTGGCACGCAAGATGGAGCAGATCGAGCACAGCCTGGGGGTGGACCTGAAGGCCAGCGACCTGGGCTCGCGCGCCCACCCCCTGCTCGACCTGGTGATGGGCCACGACGATCTGAGCCTGAACATCATCGCCCAGACCGGACGCCACCCGGCCCTGTTGAGCCTGGGGCCTGCAGTGGAGGCCGAGCCGCTGCGGCGTATCGCGGCCGGGACAGCGCTGGGCTACAGCGAATGGCAGGACAGCGCCGAGGCCCGCCTGATGACCGCCGCGCGCCTGATGACCCTGCGTGACGGCACCCCGGTGCGGGTACTGCTGACGCTGAACCGGGCCGACGACCTCGGCCTGCTGCAGGCCTACCTGCGGTCGACGTTGCTGGCGTTGCCACTGCTGTTGCTGCTGATCGGCATTGCCGCCTGGAAGCTGGTGCAGCGTGGTCTGCTGCCGCTGCGCAGGTTCCGGCGGATTGCCGCCCAGGTGTCGGCGCAGGAGCTGAGCCACCGCCTGCCCGAGGACAAGCTGCCCCAGGAACTGAGTGCCCTGGCGCGCGGCATCAACGTGATGCTCGACCGGCTGGATGGCGGCGTGCAGCGTCTGTCGCAGTTTTCCGATGACCTGGCGCACGAACTGCGCACGCCGATCAGCAACCTGATGGGCAGGGCCCAGGTGACCTTGTCACGGGTGCGCTCGGCCGAGGATTACCGGGTGGCGCTGGAGGACAGCATCGAGGAGCTGACGCGCCTGAACCGGATCATCACCGACATGCTGTTCCTGGCCCAGGTGGACGCGCCGCGTCAGCAACTGGCGTTGAAGCCGGTGGCGCTGGCCGACGAGGCGCAACGGGTGGTGGAGCTGTTCGCGCTGAGCGCCGAATGCAAGGCGATCACCCTGAAGGTCAGCGGCTGGGGCACGGTGCAGGGCGACCGGCTGATGCTGCAGCGGGCGCTGTCGAACCTGTTGAGCAATGCAATTCGCCACAGCCCCGAGGGCCGCCTGGTGGAAATCGGCATCGAGCAGAGCGCACGGGGCGTGCAATGCTGGGTGCGCAACGAGGGGCCGGGGATCGAGGCGGTGCACTGGCCGCACCTGTTCGAGCGGTTCTACCGGGTGGGCTGCGGGCGCTCGCGGGTAGAGGGCGGCACGGGGCTGGGGCTGGCCATCGTGCAGTCGATCATGCAGGTACATGGTGGGCAGGTGGAGGTGACCAGCGCGGCGCAGGGGCCTACGCGCTTCAGTCTGATATTTGGCTAGGCGGCTTCGCCGGCAAGGCCGGCTCCTACAGGAATCGCAGCGCCTGTAGGAGCCGGCCTTGCCGGCGAAGGTCACGACGCATTCAGCGGTTGCTGGCTGCCAGAATCAGCTGTTTCATCTCGCTGACCGCACCCTTGAAGCCCACGAACAACGCATGGGCCACCAGTGCATGGCCGATGTTCAGTTCGTTGATGCCCTTGATCGCCGCCACCGGCTCGACGTTGTGGTAGTGCAGGCCATGCCCGGCATTCACGATCAGCCCCTGGGCCAGGCCGAAGGCCACGCCATCGGCCACGCGCTGGAGCTCTTCGGCCACCTCCGCCGGGGTCTGCGCATCGGCGTAACGCCCGGTGTGCAGTTCGATCGCCGGCGCGCCGACGCGGCGCGAGGCCTCGATCTGGCGCTCGTCGGCATCGATGAACAACGACACCTCCGACCCCAGGCGCGACAGGCGCTCCACCGCCGCCTTGATCCGCGCCTCCTGCCCCGCCACGTCCAGGCCACCTTCGGTGGTCAGTTCCTGGCGTGTCTCGGGCACCAGGCAGATGTGCGCCGGGCGAATGCGCTCGGCAAACTGCATCATCTCTTCGGTGACGCCCATCTCGAAGTTCATGCGCGTCTGCAGCACCTCGCTCAGTACCAGCACGTCACGGTCCTGGATATGCCGGCGGTCTTCGCGCAAGTGCACGGTGATGCCGTCGGCACCCGCCTCTTCGGCGTCCAGCGCGGCCTTGACCGGGTCCGGATATCGCGTGCCACGGGCCTGGCGCAGGGTCGCCACGTGGTCGATGTTCACGCCAAGGAGGATGCGGTTGCTGGTGGTCACGAAGAGACTCTCCTGAAAATTGAGCCTCACAGCATACGTCGTGATCAAGGCTTGCGAAACAGTTCCCGGCTGACCAGCGGACGCCCGCCCAGGTGCACCGCCAGCGCCTGGCGCATCAGGCGCTTGGCCGCGCCCAGCGCGCCCGGCATCGACCACTCGGCCTCGGCCATGGCCAGCAGGTGCGCGCCACTGAACAAGCCTGGCTGCACCAGGTACACCCGCTCCAGGCCCGCGTCCACCTGCAGGCGGTACAGGCCATCGGCCACCAGCGGATCGCCATTGATGTCGTGCTCAAGCGCAAAGCCATACCCCAGCTCGTCCAGCAGGCGCCATTCGAAGGCACGCAGCAACGGCTCCAGCGGGCGCCCCGCGCCCAGTGCCTGCAAGGTGGCAGCGTACTGCTCGAACATCACCGGGTGCGGGTCTTCGGCCTGAAGCAGGCGAATCAGCAGCTCATTGAGGTACAGCCCGCTGAACAGCGCGTCGCCGTTGAGCCAGACCGCCACGCCTGCGCTGTCCATGCGACCGACATTCTTGAGCTCGCCGCGCCCATGGAACTGCACCTCCAGCGGCACGAACGGACGCGCCAGGCTGCCGGCCTTGCCGCGCGCACGACGCAGCACGGCGCGCAGGCGCCCCTGGGGGGTAAGGAAGTCGACCAGCGCACTGGTTTCACGGTACGCCCGGCTGTGCAGCACGAAGGCCGGTTGGCCGTCTGGCATGTCCATGATTCAGCACTTCACGAAGAGGTGGGCCCGACACCGGCCGGTGTCGGGCCAGGGCAATCAGAGGTCGCCGTAGCCCAGCGAACGCAGGGCGCGCTCGTCGTCGGACCAGCCACCCTTGACCTTGACCCACAGGTTCAGCATGACCTTGGCGTCGAACAGCAGCTCCATGTCCTTGCGCGCCTCGGTGCCGATGCGCTTGATGCGCTCGCCCTTGTCGCCAATGATGATCTTCTTCTGGCCGTCACGCTCGACCAGGATCAGTGCATGGATATGCAGCACGTTGCCCTGCTGCTTGAATTCCTCGATTTCGACGGTGATCTGGTACGGCAGCTCGGCGCCGAGCTGGCGCATGATCTTCTCGCGTACCAGTTCGGCAGCCAGGAAGCGGCTGCTGCGGTCGGTGATCTGGTCTTCTGGGAAGAAGTGCTCGTTTTCCGGCAGGTGCTTGGCAATCAGTGCTTCGAGGGCATCGAGGTTGTGCCCGTGCTGCGCCGAGACCGGCACGATCTCGGCGTTGGGCAGTTGCTCCTGCAGCCATTGCAGGTGCGGCATCAGCTCGGCCTTGTCCTCGATGCGGTCGGTCTTGTTGATGGCCAGGATCACCGGGCCCTGCACGTACTGCACGCGCTCGAGCACCAGTTGGTCCTCGTCGGTCCACTTGGTGCGATCGACCACGAAGATCACCACGTCGACGTCTTTCAACGCCGCCGAGGCGGTACGGTTCATGTAGCGGTTGAGCGCCTTCTCGTTGCCCTTGTGCATGCCGGGGGTATCGACGTACACCGCCTGCACATCACCTTCGGTCTTGATACCGAGCATGTTGTGGCGGGTGGTCTGCGGCTTGCGCGAGGTGATCGCGAGCTTCTGCCCGAGGATGTGGTTGAGCAGCGTCGACTTGCCCACGTTGGGGCGGCCGACGATGGCGACGTAGCCGCAACGGGTAGTGTTCTGTTCAGTCATTGCCATTCTCCACGCCCAGGGCGATCAGTGCTGCGGCGGCCGCGACCTGCTCGGCGATACGCCGGCTCACGCCCTGCCCTCGGCTTTTTTCAGTCAACAGGGTCACTTCGCATTCGACGAAAAACGTCCGGCAATGGGGTTCACCCTGGATATCCACCACTTCGTAGCGGGGCAGTTCGCAGGCCCGCGACTGCAGAAACTCCTGCAGGCGGGTTTTCGGGTCCTTGTTGGTGTCGACCAGGGTCAGGCTCTCGAACTCACCGGCCAGCCATGCCAGCACGCGATCGCGAGCGGTGTGCATGTCCGAGTCCAGGTAGATCGCACCGATCAGCGCCTCGAGGGCATCGGCCAGGATCGACTCGCGCCGGAACCCGCCGCTTTTCAGCTCGCCCGAGCCCAGGCGCAGGTACTCGCCCAGGTCGAAACCGCGGGCCAGCACGGCCAGGGTTTCACCCTTGACCAGGCGGGCGCGCAGGCGCGACAGCTGGCCCTCGCGGGCCTGGGGGAAGCGCTCGAACAGGGCCTCGCCGGCGACGAAGTTGAGGATCGCATCACCAAGGAACTCCAGCCGTTCGTTGTTGCGGCCGGCAAAGCTGCGATGCGTGAGGGCCAGCAGCATCAGCTCCTGGTTCTTGAAGGTGTAGCCGAGCTGGCGCTCGAGGCGGCTCAAGGAAACGCTCACAGTGTACCCACGCGCTGTTCGTGGTCGATTTTCAGCAGCGGCGCCAGGGCGCCGGGCTCACACAGTTCTGTCCGGCTCGAAGCCGACGGGGTTAACGCGTTGTTCAAATGCAAATCCTGAAAGACGGTTTTGTTCATGCCTGACGTCCGGCCGGGGCGCGTCTTGTGGACGCCCTTGTACAGCCTATGCCAGAAAAGCATTCGGCGCTGTCGAAGGACAGCGCCGTTAGGGTGTTACTTGATCAGGCCAACCCGCGAAAGGCTCGGGAAGTGGCTGAGCTTGGGCTCTGGCCAGCTCATCCAGATGGCGAAGGCCTTGCCGACGATGTTCTTGTCGGGAACCATGCCCAGCAGTTCCTTGGGAATGTTGGGGTCATCCCAGTAGCGACTGTCGTTGGAGTTGTCGCGGTTGTCGCCCATCATGAAGTAGTGCCCGGCAGGCACCACCCACTGCTGGTCCGGCGGCATGCGATAGCGGCTCATCTCCTTGCGGATCAGGTGCTCGGCCTCGCCCAGCTTCTCCTTGTACAGCTCGGCGCTGCCCAGGGTGCCCGGCTCGCTGCCGACCAGTTGCTCGGCAATCGACTGGCCGTTGACGAACAGACGCTTGTCGCTGGTGTAGCGCACCTGGTCGCCCGGCAGGCCGACCACACGCTTGATGTAGTTGACGTTCGGGTCGCTCGGGTAGCGGAATACCATCACATCGCCGCGCTGCGGATCACCGACCTCGATGACCTTCTTGTCGATCACCGGCAGGCGGATGCCATAGGAGAACTTGTTCACCAGGATGAAGTCGCCCACTTCCAGGGTCGGCTTCATCGACCCCGAAGGGATCTGGAACGGCTCGACCAGAAACGAGCGCAGCACCAGCACGATGAACAGCACCGGGAAGAACGATTTGCCGTACTCGACCAGCAACGGCTCCTTGTTCAACTGCTCGACCACCGCCATCTCGGGCTGGCTGACGCTGCCCTGATAGGTGTTGATCGCCGTGCGCCGGCGCGGGGCCAGGAACAGCAGATCGATCAGGGCCAGCAGTCCACACACGGCAACGGCGATGACTAGCAACAGCGGGAAATTTAGTGACATAGGACCTAGCTATCCAACCTGAGCACGGCGAGGAAGGCTTCCTGTGGAATTTCCACGTTGCCCACCTGTTTCATGCGTTTCTTACCGGCTTTCTGCTTTTCCAACAGCTTGCGCTTACGGCTAACGTCGCCACCGTAGCATTTGGCCAGTACGTTCTTTCTGAGCGCCTTGACAGTGGTACGCGCCACAATCTGCCCGCCAATGGCGGCCTGGATTGCCACATCGAACATCTGCCGCGGGATCAGTTCCTTCATCTTCTCGGTCAACGCGCGGCCTTTGTAGTGCGCATTGTCACGGTGCACGATCAATGCCAGGGCATCGACCTTGTCGCCGTTGATCAGTACATCGAGCTTGACCAGGTTGGCCGACTGATACCGGTCGAAATGGTAGTCCAGCGAAGCATAGCCGCGGCTGGTGGATTTGAGGCGGTCGAAGAAGTCCAGTACCACTTCGTTCATCGGCAGGTCGTAGCGCACCTGCACCTGGGAACCGAGGAACTGCATGTCGCGCTGTACGCCACGCTTCTCGATGCACAGGGTGATGACGTTGCCCAGGTGTTCCTGCGGCACGAGGATGGTGGCGGCCACGATCGGCTCGCGGAAGTCTTCCACCGACGACACGTCTGGCAGCTTGGACGGGTTGTCGACGTAGATGGTTTCACCGGTCTTGAGCTTGACCTCGAAGATCACGCTCGGCGCGGTGGTGATCAGGTCCAGGTCGTACTCGCGCTCCAGGCGCTCCTGGATGATCTCCATGTGCAGCATGCCGAGGAAGCCGCAACGGAAGCCGAAGCCCAGTGCGTCGGAGCTTTCGGGCAGGTACTGCAGCGACGAGTCGTTCAGGGTCAGCTTTTGCAGCGCGTCACGAAAATCTTCGAAATCTTCGGAACTGACCGGGAACAGGCCGGCATATACCTGGGGCTGGATACGTTTGAAGCCTGGCAGCACTTCCACGTCGGGCGTGGAGCTGAGGGTCAGGGTGTCACCGACCGGTGCACCGTGAATGTCCTTGATGCTGGCGATGATGAAGCCCACTTCGCCGGCCTTGAGGTCGGCGGTGGCGGTGTGCTTGGGGTTGAACACGCCCACGCTGTCGACCAGGTGCACCTTGCCGGTGGACTTGACCAGAATCTTGTCGCCCTTCTTGACCCGGCCATGGCGCACGCGCACCAGGGACACGACGCCCAGGTAGTTGTCGAACCAGGAGTCGATGATCAGCGCCTGCAGCGGTGCATCGATGTCGCCGGTAGGGGCCGGAATGGTCTGCACCAGGCGCTCGAGCACCTCGTCCACGCCCATGCCGCTCTTGGCACTGCAGGCCACGGCGTCGGTGGCGTCGATGCCGATGATCTTCTCGATCTCGTCCTTGACGCGGTCCGGATCGGCCTGGGGCAGGTCCATTTTGTTCAGTACCGGCATGACCTCCAGGCCCTGCTCGATGGCGGTGTAGCAGTTGGCGACCGACTGGGCCTCCACGCCCTGGCCGGCATCGACCACCAGCAGCGCGCCTTCGCAGGCGGCCAGCGAACGGCTGACTTCATAGGTGAAGTCGACGTGGCCGGGGGTGTCGATGAAGTTCAGCTGGTAGGTGATGCCGTCGTTCGCCTTGTAATACAGGGTAACGCTATGGGCTTTGATGGTGATCCCGCGCTCGCGCTCGAGGTCCATGGAGTCAAGTACCTGCGCTTCCATCTCGCGCGCGGTGAGGCCACCGCACATCTGGATGAAACGGTCGGCCAGGGTCGACTTGCCATGGTCAATGTGGGCGATGATGGAGAAATTGCGGATATGACTCAAATCACTCACGGGTCAACACTCAAAAAGGCTGCGGGGCGAACGCCCGCCGAAAAATAGCCGGGAATTGTACCTTATGAAGGGGCCAGCCGCCACGCCCGCCCCTCCAGTTTCATGGTGCCTGATATTTCTGTCAGTAGATGGCCGCTCGCGCAGACCCGAATATAGGGCACCAGACGGAGAAATGGCCATGGCACATGTTCAACCAGCAGTCCCCGGAAGCCCCGATACGAGCTTTGGTGACAACGGCGAGCGCTCCCTACCGCAAATTGCGGACACCGATCGTTTCATCACTGATGTGGCAATACACGATGACACAATCACCGTGTGTGGCCTGACCGGGGACCACGAGCAGTCCCGCTATACCTTGCTTCGCTTCGATGATAAAGGTGATCTGGACCCGACGTTCGGCGACGACGGGATAGTGTTCGGAACATTCGACCCGGTGGCCGAATCGGGCGCGGAAGCCATCGTCGTCGATGCCAACGCGAAGATATGGATGCTGGGATGGGTGAACAGCGCCGGCAAGCCCCACAGACTGGTGGTGGCACGTTTCGACGCGCAGGGCGCGCTGGACACCAGCTATGCCTCCCCCTACGGTTACCTTGCCCTGGATCAGGACAACAGCCTTCATCTGAAGCTGCATTCCACGTCACTCCAGCTGCGGGCCGGACACCTGCTCGCCAGTGCTACGCTGGAGTCGGATTGGCTGGCTACCCATGCTTGCGTCTATCGACTGGATCTTGCCGGCAATGCCGGTTTCCCGAGCGGTCAGTTCATCGAGATCACACACCCTTCCGGGACGGTGCAGATCGCCAATGTCATTGCGCAGGAAAGTACATTTCTCGTTGCCGGAACCTTGCGCAACGGGCCTGAGACCCGAGGCTTCATCGCACGCTTCAGAAACGACGGCACACCCGACCCGTCCTTTGGCGACCGATACGGTTTCAAGCTGTATGAATCCCCGCTGTCGCGCTGGCTGCGCTGGTTGCCGCGCTGGCTCCGCTGGCTTGCTCCGCGTCGAAACGCCAACATCCGCTTCAACACGCTGATTCAACGCCCCGATGGCCAACTGATCGTCGCGGGGAACCTGCCCGGCGAGCGCCCCGAAGACACGAACGCCATGACTTGGCAATTCGATGCCGAAGGTGTGAGGGACGCGACCTATAACCACGGCAACCCGACGGTGCTGACCTTCAACACGCACACCGAAGACGAATGGGAAGCCGCAGCGCTGCACCAGGACGGCAAGCTGGTGGTGTTTGGCCTGGGCGGTCAGCGCATCTACCGTGCCCGCTATACAGTCCATGGCCGACTGGATACTGCCTTTGGCAACCAAGGTATCGCCTTCCAGGACTACCCCAAGGACAGAAAGATGATCGCCGTCGCAATGACGCCCGCCGCCACACTGATTGGCTTGAACAGCCAGCACGCATGGGGTTTCTCCGGTCTTCTGGCACGCTTTCGCAATTGACTGCGCGCCCATGAAAAAGCCCGACGCATCGGCGTCGGGCTTTTTCTTACCGCGACCTTCTCGGTCAGGCCTTACTCGGCCAGCTTGAAGGTGATGAAACTGGCACGGCCCTGACGCAGCACGCGCATCGACACCGAACGGTTCTTCGGCAGTTCCTTGGCGATTTCGGTGAAGTTCTTCGCCGAAAGGATGGCCTGGTTGTTCAAGTGGCTGATGACGTCACCGGGACGCAGGCCGATCATCGCGGCCGGACCATCCTGCACTTCCTTGATGACCACGCCGCCCTTGAGCTCCAGAGTCTTTTTCTGCTCTGCGGTCAGGTCGGCTACCGATACGCCCAGGCGGTTGCTGCTGCGCTCGACGCCGCCATTGGCACCGGTGGTCACGTCCTGATCTTCATCGGGCAGTGCACCGATGGTCACGTCCAGGTTCTGGCGCTTGCCGTTGCGGATGATCTCCAGCTTGGCCTTGGCGCCATCTTTCAGGCCACCGACCAGGTGCGGCAGGTCAGCCGACATGACGATCGGCTGACCGTTCATGCTCAGGATCACGTCGCCCACCTGCAGGCCGCCCTTGGCTGCCGGACCATCTTCCAGCACCTGGGCCACCAATGCGCCGGCCGGTTTGTCCAGGCCGAAGGATTCGGCCAGGTCCTTGTTGACCTCCTGGATCACCACGCCCAGCCAGCCACGGCTGACCTTGCCGTCCTTTTTCAGCTGGTTGGAAACATCCAGTGCAACATCGATCGGGATAGCGAACGACAGGCCCATGAAGCCACCCGAGCGGGTGAAGATCTGCGAGTTGATGCCGACCACTTCGCCATTCATGTTGAACAGCGGGCCACCGGAGTTACCCGGGTTGATCGCAACGTCGGTCTGGATGAACGGCACGTAGGTGTCGTTGGGCAGGGTGCGGCCCTTGGCGCTGACGATACCCTTGGTCACCGAGTGATCGAAGCCGAACGGCGAACCGATGGCCAGCACCCACTCGCCCACCTTGAGTTTCTCGGAGTCGCCCAGCTTGACCGTGGGCAGGTTCTTGCCATCGACCTTCAGCAATGCCACGTCGGTACGCGGGTCGGTGCCGACCAGCTTGGCCTGCAGTTCGCTGCGGTCGGACAGGCGCACGATGATTTCATCGGCATCGGCCACCACGTGGTTGTTGGTGAGGATGTAGCCGTCGGCCGAAATGATGAAGCCCGAACCCAGCGACTGGGCCTCGCGCTGACGATCGCCACGGGGTGAGCGCGGGGCTTGCGGCATGTTGCGCTCGAAGAACTCGCGGAACATCGGCGGCAGGCCTTCGAGGTCTGGCATCTGGCCCGCAGCATACTTGCGATCAGGCAGCTTCTGCTTGGTACTGATGTTGACCACCGCCGGCGAGGCCTGCTCGACCAGGGTGGTGAAATCAGGCAGGGCTTCGGCCTGGGCGTTGAGCACCTGCCCGAGCATGAGCACGGCGGCGAACAGCGACAGATAGGATTTCAAGCGAGGTATTGACATACGGCTCCCGTCACAACGAGCGTGGTTAAGCAGTAGGGACCAGCCAACGCACAAAGCCCGGCAACATCCTCGAAAGGCTGCGACCAGGCTCGGTGGATCGGCATTGTTGATGCTGCAACAGCAGTAAAGGCCAGCCCCCGAAAGAACTGACCTATAGATAAATCTGGAGAATTTTGCAAATTCGAAGGCTTACGAATCATGTCAACGCCTTGGCGGCCCATCGATCATCAACGCATTACCTGTGGCTCGTCATTGGCTGGCGTGGGCGTCTTGGGCACGCATCGACAAGGCGACCCGCTCGGCCGTACCGATGGGGATCTCCCCTACCACGGTGACCACCACATCACCCTTGGGCGTGGTCAGCCGGCGTGAAACCGCGACCGTCGGGCCAAGCTGGGTACGGGCGTCGATGCCCGAATTGCCTGCAACCGGCTCCAGAAACACCGAGAAGCGTGCCAGGCCATCATCGTACATCAGGCTGCTGACGATGCTCTTGTGCTCCGGATCCTTGCGTACCGCGCTGTTGACCAGCTCGAAGCCGGGTGGCAACCAATCGGAACGCCATCCCGATGCGGCCTCGGCAACCTGCTGAGTGGCCTGTGCCACCGGCTTGCAGTTGCTGCTGGGCTGCAGTTGGGCATCGTCCGGCGCCTTGTCGGTCTCCAACCGGGTGAACTGGAAGCGCTCCAGCAGTTGCTCCTTGTCGTTGAGCAGCAACGACTTGAGGGGCAAACCCGACTGTCGATCCAGGTGCAGCTCGAAGGCATAACGATGCTGATCGCGCGGCCTGAGGGTGATGATCTCGACCTCGCGACCGGCCACCCGGGAGCGCCCTGCCACACTCAGGTCGTACCAGTTCATCAGCTTCAAGGGGTCCAGGACACGGGGCGAAGACTGCGCCGCATTGCCCACTCCTCGGGCCAGGGCGCCGCTCACGCACTGGGTACGTCCATCTACCCGCACAACCTCAAGGGCTGGGCCATCGAGTTGCAACAAGCGTTCACGAACCTTGCCTTCCTGCACCCGATGCCAGATGTCATGGGTGGAAAAGCTGCCGTTACGCTCGTAGACGAAAGTACCCTGATAACTCTGCTGCTGCTCGGCCTTGGCCAGACGGTTGAGCCAGTCTGCGGCATCAGTGGAGGAGTTGGCGGCCAGGGCCGGCACCGACAGACATCCTCCGAGCAAGAGCGGTAGTAGAGTTGGCGCGCGCATGATCCTCCTTACTCAGCGATTTTCCAGGCTGGCCGCACGGGCATAAGGCAGAGCACTTTCAGTCCCTTCCACGGCGGCTTCCTGAGCATGCTGGCGCAGGTAGCCCGGCAGACGTTCGTCCTGCCAGCCGCTTTGACCTTGCAGCACGCCATTGGCCATCGGGCCGGTCGGCTGTTCGGCACTCTCGGTGTAGCCTGCCAGTACTGCCGGGCCTTGTACCTGAGGTACGGTCACGCCTTGCTGCACAGGCTGCTGGGCAGCCAGTTGGGCACCGCTGATGTCGTCCTGGTTGTACAGGCGCACACCTGCCAGTACTGCAACGGTCACCGAAGCTGCAACAGCCAGACGACCCAGGCTGCGCCATGGACCACGGGCAACCTTGACCGGCGTGGCTTCGTCAGCCAGTGCGGCACTGACCGCGGCGGCGATATCCAGTTTTGGCAGCAGCAGTTCCTTGTGCATCGCTGCTCGGGCAACCTGGTAACGCGACCAGGTGGCACGGGTTTCATTGTCGTCGACGGCATTCAATACCCGACGCAACTCCAGTTCGTCCGCTTCGTTATCCATCACCGCGGACAGCGATTCCTGCAAAGCTTCACGACTCATGGCGGTTCCTCTCTTGGCTGTCGCCGCTGTCTCAGGTTTCCTGCAACAACGGCTGCAGGGCTTTATCTATGGCCTCCCGAGCGCGGAAAATTCGAGAGCGCACGGTACCCACCGGACACTGCATGACGCTCGCAATGTCCTCGTAACTCAGACCATCGAATTCACGTAAAGTTAACGCCGTACGCAAATCTTCTGGCAGCTGCTGGATGGTTCGGTGGACGGTGCCCTCGATTTCATCTCGTAACAGCGCGCGCTCTGGTGACTCGAGATCCTTGAGGCCATGATCGCCATCGTAAAATTCCGCATCCTCGGAACTGACATCACTGTCTGGCGGCCGTCGACCGCGGGATACCAGATAGTTTTTCGCCGTGTTGATCGCAATGCGGTACAGCCAGGTATAAAACGCACTGTCGCCACGGAAATTGCCAAGCGCACGGTAAGCCTTGATGAACGCTTCCTGTGCCACATCCTGGGCTTCATGGGTGTCGTGCACAAAACGCACGATCAACCCGAGAATCTTGTGCTGATACTTCAGCACCAACAGATCAAACGCTCGCCTGTCGCCACGCTGCACGCGCTCGACAAGCTGCTGATCCTCTTCCTGGGTTAGCATGAACACTCCTCGGTGGACCTGGAGGAGTGCTGCAGCGGCCATCGTTCAGGCTTGCAACCATAGACTCGGGCTTTTCGCAAAAGTTCTCCCCTCCAAGCAAGTTTCCTGCGGCCCTTGAACGGCTCGCACGAAAAACGCAGCACGGTCACGGCCGGCTGCGTCAATATTCTGGTCTCGTGTACGCAGGCAGAGCCGATATCAGCCCCAGGCCTCCCGTCGCCGCCGCGTCCTGGCATGCAGGCAACCTTCTATGGATAGGCAGGGTTCCAGGAAAGTTCCCACATGCAAGCATCAGGTCGCACCGCACGTCATGGAAATCAGGCCCTCGAGGCTGTTATAAAGGCAACCCAGCCCGTTTCACGATAGTTTCACAATGCCATAAACACCTGACTATTGTGCCGATACCCCCGTCCTTATACTAGTGGTCGCCTCGCTCGGATATCCCTGACATGAGCCAACAATTCCAACATGACGTTCTGGTGATCGGCAGCGGTGCCGCCGGCCTGAGCCTGGCCCTGAACCTCCCGGCGCACCTGCGCATCGCCGTACTGAGCAAAGGCGAGCTGGCCAACGGCTCGACCTTCTGGGCACAGGGCGGTGTTGCCGCCGTGCTCGACGACACCGACACGGTACAGTCCCACGTGGAGGATACGCTCAATGCCGGCGGCGGGCTGTGTCATGAAGACGCGGTGCGCTATACGGTCGAGCACAGTCGCGAGGCGATCCAGTGGCTGATCGACCAGGGCGTGCCGTTTACCCGTGACGAACAGGCCGGCGTCGATGAACGCGGCTTCGAGTTCCACCTGACCCGCGAGGGCGGCCACAGCCACCGGCGCATCATCCACGCGGCCGACGCCACTGGCGCGGCGATTTTCACCACGTTGCTGGAGCAGGCCCGCCAGCGCCCGAACATCGAGCTTCTGGAACAGCGCGTGGCGGTCGACCTGATCACCGAACGGCGCCTGGGCCAGGCCGGCGAGCGCTGCCTGGGAGCCTATGTGCTCAACCGTGCCAGCGGCGAGGTCGACACCTTTGGCGCCCGCTTCACCGCGCTGGCCACCGGCGGGGCGGCCAAGGTCTACCTCTATACCAGCAACCCGGACGGCGCCTGCGGCGACGGGATCGCCATGGCCTGGCGCGCCGGCTGCCGGGTGGCGAACCTGGAGTTCAACCAGTTCCACCCCACCTGCCTGTACCACCCGCAGGCCAAGAGCTTCCTGATCACCGAAGCACTGCGCGGCGAAGGCGCCCTGCTCAAGCTGCCCAACGGCGAGCGCTTCATGCCGCGCTTCGACCCGCGCGCCGAACTCGCCCCGCGCGACATCGTGGCCCGCGCCATCGACCATGAGATGAAGCGCCTGGGCGTCGACTGCGTGTACCTGGACATCAGCCACAAGCCTGCGGAGTTCGTCAAAAGCCACTTCCCGACCGTGTACGAACGCTGCCTCACCTTCGGTATCGACATCACCACCCAGCCGATCCCGGTGGTACCGGCGGCGCACTACACCTGTGGCGGCGTGATGGTCGACGACCACGGCCAGACCGACGTACCGGGGCTCTATGCCATTGGCGAAACCAGCTTCACCGGCCTGCACGGTGCCAACCGCATGGCCAGCAACTCGCTGCTCGAATGTTTCGTCTACGGCCGCTCGGCGGCAGCCGACATCCTCGCCAGGCTCGACAGCGTGGCCATGCCCCAGGCCCTGCCCTGCTGGGATGCCAGCCAGGTCACCGATTCGGACGAAGATGTGATCATTGCGCACAACTGGGACGAGCTGCGCCGGTTCATGTGGGACTACGTCGGCATCGTGCGCACCAGCAAGCGCCTGCAGCGCGCCCAGCACCGGGTACGTCTGCTGCTGGACGAAATCGACGAGTTCTACAGCAACTACAAGGTCAGCCGCGACCTGATCGAGCTGAGGAACCTTGCCCAGGTAGCGGAGCTGATGATCAGGTCTGCCATGCAACGTAAGGAATCTCGGGGTCTGCACTACACGCTGGACTATCCAGACATGCTGGCAGAGGCAATAGACACGATCCTTGTCCCAAGATGACTGCGCGGGGGCTCACTCCAACAGTTCGCCCTTCCCCCAACGCATGTCAACCCGCAAATCCCGGCTTCATCCACTTCATTCATGAGTAAAGTTCACCCGTGATGTCAAACAGCAGACACCTTGCTTTCAGCCTCACTGCGATCATGGCTTCCTTGACGCTGACCGGATGCACCCAATATGCCCCCGGCTATGACGGCTGGACTTCAGATACCGTTGAAAAAGTTAAACATAATGCCAGGGCAAGGTTTTCGGATCTCAAGCATGAAGACGGCAAGCTTCTCGGCGTCGATTACCTCAAGTTCGACACTGCTGCCTATCAGGTCTCAGTCCAGGGCAGCGACCTGAAAACCGCGACGCAGTGCGAAAGTCCTCCCTACGTAAAGTTTCGAATGATCGGTACTGTCGCGCTGAAGACCTCCGTATGCCTGAACACACAGGGCGAAGTCAGTCGATTGATTTTCGACTACGTCGGCAGCAATCATTCCGACGTTCAGGAGGTAGCCAACCTGGCTCAAGAAGAATTAAAGAGCAGGTATGGGAGTTCGATACCCGCGGCAACTGAAAAAGCGTTCATCACGAAAGGTGAGTACCACTCGATCTATTTCGCCCCTTCCCCTTCGCAAGAAGCGCTTTTGCAGTACAGCTCGTTACTTGTGAGCGACTACATCACCAGCGCAAGCGCTGATTGGACTTACAACGCAAGCCATCAACCACGCAAGGATGTTCGCTTCGTCCTGGACATGAAGCTCAGGGATTACTCATCCATTCAAAAACAGGCTGCCGCCCGTCGAACCGAGCGATTGAAAGCCCTGCTGAACGCCAGTGAGTGAGTACTGCTATCGGTGATCACTACTCAACGGCCGCCCACCTACGCCGACTGAACTTCAACCGCAAGCGCAGGCGCCGGTGCAGCACCGGTTCCAGCGCATCGGGGGCGATGCACTGGCTCTGGCCGAACAGCCGCCCCGGCCGGCGATAACGCAGCACTACCAGGGCGGGCAAGGCGAGGCTGTCGCGGCGCAGTTGCACCTGCTGCCAGCCCGTGGCCGCGCTGAACAGGTGCCAGCCAGAAGGATCACGGCGCAGGCCGGTGACGGCACGCGGGTGGGTAAGCAGGATATGCCGGGGCACGACCCAGGCTGCGTGTGCCAGGCAAAGCGCCAGGCCAAGCAGGGTCATGTATAGCGAAATGGCCAGCAGGCACAGCGCGATCAGCGCCAGCAACTGGCATGCGAGGTAGGCCGCCAGCAGGGCCCGCGAGCCCTGCCAGCGACACTCGAAGCGGTCACTTGGGCTGGACACGGTCCAGGATCATGCGCACCATGCGCTGCAGCTCAGGGTCGTCGGACTCGCTGCGTTCCATGAACCAGCCGAACATGTCCTGGTCTTCACAGGTCAGCAGCCGGACATAGAGCGCGCGGTCGACGTCGTTCAAGGTGCTGTACACCTCCTGGGTAAACGGCACCAGCAGCACGTCCAGCTCCAGCATGCCGCGGCGGCTATGCCAGAAGAGCCGGTTGAGTTCAGATTGTTCGACGACCATGGAGCCCTCCTCAAATTGGCCGCCAGTATACAGGCCGAGCCTGTGAACGGCACAAGGCGTTGGTCTAGGTCGGCTACCTATTTTGCCGACAGCACTCTATGATGACCCCCAGTCCTGATTACCTGCGAAGACCCATGGCCGACTCCGCTTTTTTCTGCCCCCTGTCCCACGAGGGCGTCCTCGCCGTCCGCGGCTCTGACGCCGGCAAGTTTCTGCAAGGTCAACTGACCTGCAACATCAATTACCTCGACGAGCACACCTCCAGCCTCGGCGCGCGCTGCATGGTCAAAGGGCGCATGCAGTCGAGCTTTCGCATCGTGCCCCACGCCGACGGCTTCGTGCTGGCAATGACCCACGAACTGCTCGAGCCGCAACTGGCCGACCTGAAGAAGTACGCCGTGTTCTCCAAGGCCAAGCTCACCGACGAGAGCAGTGCCTGGGCGCGCTTCGGCCTGCAGCATGGCGACAAGGCGTTGCAGGCGCTGGGCATCGAGCCGCCGACGCAAGATGGCGCCATCAGCCGGCACGCCCCCCTGTTCGCAATTGCTGTATCGCCGGGCCGCACCGAACTGTGGATACCGGCCGAACAGGCCACAGCCGTACGCGAGCAACTGGCCCAGCACCTCGACGAAGGCCCGCTGGACGCCTGGCTGCTGGGGCAGATCCGCGCCGGTATCGGCCAGGTGATGGCCCAGACCCGCGAGCTGTTCATCCCGCAGATGATCAACCTGCAGGCCGTGGGTGGCGTCAGCTTCAAGAAGGGTTGCTATACCGGGCAGGAAATCGTCGCGCGCATGCAGTACCTGGGCAAGCTCAAGCGTCGCCTGTATCGCCTGGCCCTGGCCGAGGGTACTGCTCCGGCCCCTGGCACCGAGGTGTTCTCCCCTACCCATGCCTCATCGGTGGGTGAGGTGGTGCTGGCCGCCACGAGCGCGCAGGGCAGCGAGCTGCTGGCGGTGCTGACTGCCGATGCGGTAGCAGACGACAACCTGCACCTGGGCAGCCCCGAGGGCCCGCGCCTGGAACTGCTGAGCCTGCCTTACGAACTGGACCGCGATCGCGAAATCCAGCGCTGAGCCCACCTGCCCCGCCGCGTGTGGCGTGGGGCCCCTGAATGCGCTAGAGAATCCACGATGAACACGCTGGCCCAGATCGTTGAAGCACAATTGCTCAGCGCCATCGACAACGATGACCTGGTGCTGCCGACCTTGCCGGAAGTGGCCCTGAGCATCCGCGAAGCGGCTGAAGACAGCGAGATCAGCGTCAGCACCCTGAGCAAGGTGATCGGCCGCGACGCCGCGTTGTCGGCACGCCTGATCAAGGTGGTCAACAGCCCCCTGTTGCGTGCGGCCACCGAAGTCACCGACCTGCAGACCGCCATCACCCGCATGGGTATCAACTACAGCTGCAACCTGGCCATCGGCCTGGTGATCGAGCAGATCTTCCATGCGCGCTCACCAGTGGTCGAACAGAAAATGCGTGAAATATGGGCCAAGAGCCTGGAAGTGGCCGGCATCAGCTATGAGCTGTGCCTGCGCTTCACCCAGCTCAAGCCCGACCAGGGCGCCCTCGCCGGGCTGGTCCACCAGATCGGCGCATTGCCGATCCTGACCTATGCCGAAGAACACAACGAACTGCTCTCCGACCCGGTCTGCCTGAACCATGTGATCGACCTGATCCACCCGGTACTGGGCGACAAGATCCTCAGCGTGTGGGAATTTCCCGAGCAACTGGCCGGGCTGCCGAGCCTGTCGCAGAACCTGGAGCGCAGCACCGACAAGCTCGACTATGTCGACATCGTGCAGATCGCGCGCACCCTCAGCGATGGCAACGAACATGCCCTGGCGCGCCTGCCGGCGATGCGTCACCTGAAGCTGCCACCCAACAGCCACCTGCAGGTCAGCGAGCTGATCGGCGCCAAGCACATGTTTCGCGCCTGATCAGTCGCCCGGGTTGAAGCTGACCCGAACCTTGAGCCCGCCGCGCTCGCCATCGTGCAGGCTGATCTGCGCCAGGTGTGCGCGGCAGATCTCACCGACAATGGCCAGCCCCAGGCCGGTGCCCTGCGCACTGCGCCGATAGAAGCGTTCGAACACCCGCTCGCGCTCCTGCGGGGGAATCCCCGGCCCGTCGTCCTCCACCTCCAGCACCGCAGGGGCCGTCACCCGCAGAATCACGTTGCCATTGGTCGGGGTGTGCGCCAGGGCGTTGTCCACCAGGTTGCTCAGCAATTCGTTGAGCAGCGTCGGCTCGCCGCGTATCCACACCGGCGCCTGTGCTTCCAGTGCCAATGCCACACCCCGTGCATGCGCCAGCGGCGCCATGGCCATGCCCAGCTCGCGGGCCAGCTGGCTGAGGTCGAGCAACTGTGCACCGCCCTCGGCAATGGCGCGCGCACCGTTCTCCACCCGTGCCAGGGACAGCAGCTGGTTGGCCAGGTGGGTCAGCTTGTCGGTGCCCTGGGCCGCCAGTTCGAGCGTGGTGCGCCATTCCTGCGGGTCCTTGGCGCGCAGGCCCAGTTCCACCCGCGCCTTGAGTGCCGCCAGGGGGGTGCGCAACTCGTGCGCGGCGTCGGCGATGAACTGTGCCTGGCGCTCGAACTGGCCCCGCAGGCGCTCGGTGAAGTGATTCAGTGCACGCACCAGCGGCCCCAGCTCGCGTTGAACCTGAACCACCGGCAGGGCGCGCAGGTCGTCGGGCTGGCGTTCTTCCACGGCGCTGCGCAGGCGCTCCAGCGGGCGCAATGCGGCGCTGACCGCAAACCACACCAGCAGCAACGCCCCCATCGCCAGCATGCCCAGGCGCAGCAGGGTATCGGCCATCAGGCTGCGGGCCATGCTCACCCGCGCCTCTTCTGTTTCGGCCACGCGGATCTCCGCCATGCCGTTCATGTTCGGCTCGCTCACCGCCTTGAGCAGGCTGACCACCCGCACGTCCTGGCCCAGGTAGCGCGCATCGTAGAAGCGCGCCAGGGCCGGATAGTCATCGGTACGCGGGGTATCGGGCGGCGGTGCGGGCAGGTTTTCGTAGCCGGAAATCAGGCGTTGATGGATGTCGTTGACCTGGTAGTAGATCCGCCCCGCGCTGTCGTAGGCAAAGGTGTCCAATGCCACGTAGGGCACATCGGCGCTGAGGGTGCCGTCGCGTTGCGAGAGCCCTGCGGCGATGGTGCGCGCCGAGGCCAGCAGGGTACGGTCATAGGCAGTGTCGGCGGCCTCGCGACCGTTCCAGTAGGCACTCAGCCCGCTGGCCACCATCAGCACCACCAGCAGCAGGGCGAGGTTCCACAGCAGGCGCCCGCGCAGGCTGCCGGCGTCACGCATCACGGTGCTCGAGCAGATAGCCCAGCCCACGGAAGGTGACGATCGCCACGGCATGCCCGTCGAGCTTCTTGCGCAGGCGGTGCACGTAGATCTCGATGGCGTCGGGGCTGGCCTCCTCGTCCAGGCCGAACACCTGCGCCGCCAGTTGCTCCTTGCTCATCACCCTGCCAGGGCGGGCGATCAGTGCCTCGAGCACGGCCTGTTCGCGGGAGGTCAGGGCCAACAGCTCGCCCCCCAGGGTGAAGCGCCGGGTATCCAGGTCGTACACCAGCGGGCCGCAGGTCTGCTGGCGCTCGCCACCGAGCACGCTGCGGCGCAGCAGGGCCTTGACCCGCGCCTCCAGCTCGGTCAGTTCGAACGGCTTGGCCAGGTAGTCGTCAGCCCCCAGGTTCAGGCCGTGCACGCGGTCCTTGACGTCGCTGCGGGCGGTCAGCATCAGCACCGGCACGGTCTTGCCGCGGGCCCGCAGGCGCGCCAGCACCTCGAAGCCGTCCATGCGCGGCAGGCCCACATCGAGCACCGCCACGGCATATTCCTCGCTGGCCAGGGCCAGGTCGGCAGCAACTCCATCGTGCAGCACATCCACCGTCAGGCCTCTGCTCTTGAGGGCCTGGGCCACGCTCTCAGCCAGTTGCAGATGGTCTTCGACGAGCAGTACACGCATCGATTTCTCCTGGTCGTGTCGCGTTCAATGGCGCGGAGTTTACAGCGCGGCGGGCGCCTGTGAAGCCATCGAAACATTGAAAGGCCACTGAAAGGTTAGCGAAAGGTTGAGCCCCTAGCATCGCCTGACGGCCCGTTGTACAGGCCGTAGATCGAACCGAAGCGTTCGACCCGAATAAGAACAATAACGGAGTCACCCCACGATGCTGTCCACCCAGCCTCAGGCGCCTGCGCCTGCCCGTCGCCTGCACCCTCGTCCCTCTGCCATCGCCAGTGCCCTCGCCTTTGTCGGCGTCGCCCCGCTGAGCCAAGCCGCGTTCATCGAAGACAGCACCGCCACCTTCGAAACACGCACCATGTACTTCAACCGCGATTTCCACAACGAGCCCAGCACCACGCAATCCAAGCGCGAGGAATGGGCCCAGGGCTTCATGCTCAACCTGGAATCGGGCTACACCGAAGGCACCGTCGGCGTCGGCGTCGACGCCCTGGGCATGCTCGGGGTCAAGCTCGACTCCGGCAAGGGCCGCACCGGCACCGGCCTGCTGCCGACCCATGACGACGGGCGCGCCGCCGACGAGTACTCCAAGCTCGGCCTGACCGGCAAGGTCAAGGTGTCGGCCACCGAGCTGAAGGTCGGTACGCTGATCCCGCAAACGCCCACCCTGCGCCCCAACGACGGGCGCATCCTGCCGCAGACCTTCGAGGGCGGGCTGCTGACCTCCCAGGAAATCAGGCACCTGACCTTCACCGGTGGCCGCCTTGAAAAGGTCAAGGACCGCAACGACACCAACAAGGAAGACATCGCCCTCAACAACAAGAACGGTCGCTTCCTGGGCACGGCCGAGGGCAACCATTTCGACATGGCCGGAGTGGACTACAAGCTCACCGACCGCATCACCGGCAGCTATCACTTCGCCCAGCTCGACGACGTGTACCGCCAGCACTTCGTCGGCCTGCTCGCGACCCAGCCGTTCGGCCCGGGCACCTTCGGCGCCGATGTGCGTGTGGCGTTCAGCGGCGACCAGGGCCAGGCCCGCGGCGGCAGGATCGACAACACCGCCTTTGGCAGCCTGTTCAGCTATGCCCTCGGCGGCCACAAGCTGAGCACCGGCTACCAGCGCCTGTCGGGCGACAGCGCCTTCCCCTACGTCGATGGCGCCGACCCCTACCTGGTCAACTTCGTGCAGATCAACGACTTCGCCCAGGCCAACGAGCGCTCCTGGCAAGTGCGCTACGACTACGACTTCGCCAAGCTCGGCGTACCCGGCCTGAGCTTCATGAGCCGCTACCTCAGTGGCGACAACGTCAGCCGCGCCGGCGGTGGCGAAGGCAAGGAGTGGGAGCGCAATACCGAATTCAAGTACGTGGTACAGAGCGGCGCCCTGAAGAACGTCGCCGTGCGCCTGCGTAACGCCACCTTCCGTTCCAACTTCTCCCGCGACGCCGACGAAGTGCGGCTGCTGGTGAGCTACAGCGTGGCGCTTTGGTAATCCGCCCATAACAACAATGTTCACGGAGACTGACGATGACTTTTTCACTGCGCAAGATCGCCCTGGCCACCGGCTGCCTGCTGCTGGCCGGCAACGTGCTGGCCGCCGAACCCAAACGCCCCGAGTGCATTGCCCCGGCCTCGCCCGGCGGCGGCTTTGACCTGACCTGCAAGCTGGTGCAGAGCGCGCTGCTCAACGAGAAGATCCTGAGCAAGCCGATGCGCGTCACCTACATGCCCGGCGGAGTCGGCGCGGTGGCCTACAACGCGGTGGTGGCCCAGCGCCCGGCCGACGCCGGCACGCTGGTGGCGTGGTCCAGCGGCTCGCTGCTGAACCTGGCCCAGGGCAAGTTCGGCCGCTTCGACGAGAACGCAGTGCGCTGGCTGGCAGCGGTAGGCACCAGCTACGGCGCCATCGCGGTGAAAAAGGACTCGCCCTACAAGACCCTCGATGACCTGGTGGCGGCACTGAAAAAAGACCCTGGCAAGGTGGTGATCGGCTCGGGCGGTACCGTTGGCAGCCAGGACTGGATGCAGACCGCACTGATTGCCAAGGCCGCCGGCATCAACCCGCGCGACCTGCGCTATGTGGCACTGGAAGGCGGCGGCGAGATTGCCACCGCATTGCTGGGCGGGCACATCCAGGTGGGCAGCACGGACATCTCCGACTCGATGCCGCACATCCAGAGCGACGACATGCGCCTGCTGGCGGTGTTCTCCCCCGAACGCCTGGACGAGCCCGAGATGAAGGACATCCCTACCGCCAAGGAACAGGGCTACGACATCGTCTGGCCAGTGGTACGCGGGTTCTACCTGGGGCCGAAGGTGAGCGACGAAGACTACGCCTGGTGGAAGGCATCGTTCGACACGCTGCTGGCCTCGGATGAATTCGACAAGCTGCGTGACCAGCGCGAGCTGTTCCCGTTCGCCATGACCGGTGAAGCGCTGGACGTGTATGTGAAGCAGCAGGTAGCGGACTACAAGGCACTGGCCCAGGAATTCGGACTGATCCAGTAATCCATCGCTTCACCTGTAGGAGCCGGCCTTGCCGGCGGATCACCGCGGTCCCGCCAGGTCGGTGGCGCGTCATTCGCCGGCAAGGCCGGCTCCTACGGGTGCAGGTTTGCCCTTCGAGGATTCCCCCATGATCCTGCAACGCCTTTTCGCCCTGACCCTGCTGGCCGCCTGCGCCGCACTGGCCGTCATGGCCTGGCCCTACCAGGCCGCCTTCTCCTACGAACCGGTCGGCCCGCGCGCCTATCCGTTGCTGATGCTCGGCCTGATGGCCATCGCCCTGCTCTACCTGGCGATCCGTCCCACGCCCATCGTGCGCAAGGACGACGAACCAGAGCTGGACCGCGCCAGCCTGATCAAGATCGGCCTGTGCACCGGCCTGCTGCTGGTGTTCGCCGCCACCTTCGAATCCCTGGGCTTCATCCTCAGCAGCACGCTGATCGGCATCCCCATGGCGCGCCTGTACGGCGGACGCTGGCTGCCCAGTGCGGTCATCGTCGGATTGATGAGCATCGCCCTGTACCTGCTGTTCGACCGCGCCATGGATGTGCCCCTGCCCCTGGGCCTGCTCGACGTTCTGGAGAATTGACATGGATACTTTCAGCTACCTCGGCCAGGGCTTCGGCGTCGCCCTGAGCCCCTACAACCTGGTGACTGCACTGTGCGGCACCCTGATCGGTACGGTGGTCGGCCTGCTGCCGGGCCTGGGCCCGATCAACGGCGTGGCGCTGCTGATCCCCATCGCGTTCGCCCTGGGCCTGCCGCCGGAATCGGCGCTGATCCTGCTGGCCGCGGTGTACCTGGGCTGCGAATACGGCGGGCGCATCAGCTCGATCCTGCTCAACATCCCCGGTGAAGCCTCCACCGTGATGACCACCCTGGACGGCTACCCCATGGCTCGCCAGGGCCTGGCCGGGGTGGCGCTGTCGCTGTCGGCCTGGAGCTCGTTCGTCGGTGCGTTCATCGCCACCTGCGGCATGGTGCTGTTCGCCCCGCTGCTGGCCAAGTGGGCGATCGCCTTCGGCCCGGCGGAGTATTTCGTGCTGATGGTGTTCGCCATCGTGGCGCTGGGCGGCATGGCCGGCGACAAGCCGCTCAAGACCTTCATCGCCGCCCTGATCGGGCTGTTCCTTTCGGCCGTGGGCATCGACGCCAACAGCGGTGTGTACCGCTTCACCGGCGACAGCATCCACCTCACCGACGGCATCCAGTTCGTGGTGCTGGTGCTGGGCCTGTTCTCCATCAGCGAGATCCTGTTGCTGCTGGAAAAGACTCACCACGGGCACAAGGCCGTGGAAGCCACCGGACGCATGCTGTTCAACCTCAAGGAAGCCGCTTCGGTGTTCGTGGTGAACATCCGCTGCGGCCTGCTCGGCTTCTTCATGGGCGTGCTGCCCGGGGCCGGTGCGACCCTGGCCAGTGCCGTGGCGTACATGACCGAAAAACGCCTGGCCGGTGCCAGCGGCACCTTCGGCAAGGGTGACAAGCGCGGCCTGGCCGCTCCGGAAACCGCCATCGGCGCCTCCTGCTGCGGCGCCCTGGTGCCGATGCTGACCCTGGGCGTACCGGGCTCGGGTACCACGGCGGTGATGATCGGTGCCTTGAGCCTGTACAACATCACCCCCGGCCCGCTGCTGTTCGAACAGCAGCCGGACATCGTCTGGGGCCTGATCGCCTCGCTGTTCATCGCCAACATCATGCTGGTGATCCTCAATATCCCCATGGTGCGCCTGTTCACCCGCATCCTGTCGGTGCCCAACTGGGCGCTGGTGCCGGTGATCGCGATCATCACCGCGATCGGCGTGTATGCGGTGCATGCCACCACCTTCGACCTGTTCCTGATGATCGGCATCGGCATCTTCGGCTACATCCTGCGCAAGCTGGATTTCCCGCTGTCGCCGCTGCTGCTGGGCTTCATTCTCGGCGGGCTGATGGAGCAGAACCTGCGCCGGGCGCTGTCGATCTCCAACGGTGAACTGGAGATTCTGTGGGCCAGCCCGATCAGCCTGGGGGTGTGGGCGATGGTCGCGTTGATGCTGACCCTGCCGCTGCTGCGTATATGGCGCCGCCGCAGCGCCCAGCGTCGTGCCCTGGCCGATGTCTGAATCCACCTTGCGCACCTGGTGGGCCACTCCACTGGTCGGCCTGGCCGGCGGATATCTCGCCAGCCTGGTCGGCTGGCCGCTGCCATGGATGGTCGGCTCGCTGCTGGCGGTGATTCTGGTGCGCTGCCTGACGCGCTGGCAGATCGGTGAAATACCCAACGGGCGCAAGTGCGGCCAGTGGGTCATCGGCGTCGGCATCGGCCTGCACTTCACCCCCCAGGTGGTCGAACAGGTGGCCAGCCATTTCGGCTTGATCTTCTTCGGCGCGCTGATCACCAGCGTATCCAGCCTGATCGGCGTATGGCTGTTGCTGCGCACCGGTGAAGACCGGGCCACGGCGTTCTTTTCCAGCATGCCGGGCGGCTCGGGCGAGATGGTCAACCTGGGTGCACGCAACGGCGCAGTGCTCAGCCGCGTCGCCGCCGGGCAGAGCCTGCGGGTACTGGCGGTCGTGCTGTGCGTGCCCGCAGCGTTCAAGTTCCTGCTCGGCGACGGCGTACCGTTGAGCCATGCCGGTACGGTGGATGGTTACTGGCTGGCGTTGATCGCGCCGCTCGGGGTGCTGGCCGCACTGCTCTGGCAGCGCCTGCGCCAGCCCAACCCGTGGCTGTTCGGCCCGCTGCTGGTGGCCTCGAGCATCAGCATCGGCGCCAACCTGCACACCGGCCTGCCCGACGGCGCCAGCCAGCTCGGCCAGTGGCTGATCGGCAGCGGCCTGGGCTGTCACTTCAACCGCGCGTTCTTTCGTCGCGCGCCGTCATTTCTGGGCCGTACCCTGGTCGCCACGGCGCTGACCATGCTGCTGGCGGGCCTCGCGGCCTGGGCCTTGAGCGCGTTGACGGCGCTGGACCTGCGCTCGCTGACCCTGGGCATGATGCCCGGCGGCATCGCCGAAATGAGCCTGACCGCCGAAACCCTGCAACTGTCGGTACCGCTGGTGACCGCGCTGCAGGTGATGCGCCTGCTGTTCGTGCTGTTTCTGGCCGAGCCGTTGTTCCGGCACTGGGCGGGCGAACGAACATCCGCCAACCCCTGAAACGAGAAAAGGAAGCCGAGGCTTCCTTTTCTTTTCTACTGTTCGCCTGATCAGAAGCGATAGCTTGCGCCGAGGCTGAAGCTGTACGGCATCTCGATGTTCTTGCCGTTCATGTAGCCAGCCTCGCCGTACACCTGGAAGTCCTTGGCGACGGTCCAGGCAACCCCTGCGCCCAGCTCGGCGCGCGAACCGGACAGGTCGTTGTTGAACACGTTGTTGTTCACCTGCACCTGGTTGCGCTGTGCGAACTCATGGGCAAACGCGGCCTTCACATAGGGCTGGATCATGCTGTCGCCGCCCAGCGAGATGGTCTTGCCGAGCGTGGTACCGACCTTGCCCAGCAGCGAGCGGCTGACATCGCCATTGGCGTCGAAGCCGTTGTCCAGAGTGAAGTCCTTGCCGGCCACCGCCGCAGCGGCCACCTGGGCGAAGGGTTCGATGAAGTAGCCATCGTCGAGCTTGATGTGCTTGCCGACTTCGACCGAGGCGCTCATGCCGTGGGTGTCGTAGTCGCCCTTGGTGCGGGTGCCATCGCTCAGGCCGACCTTGGCGTCATTCTGGTAGCGGTTGTACTTGAGCACGCTGTCGACGTAATAGCCGCTCTCAGGGTCCATCCAGGTGGCGTAGCCGCCCACATAGTAGCTGTCGATGCTGCCCGAACTGCCGTAGCTCAGGTTCAGGTCCGAGCGGCTGTGGCCGGCCAGCAGGCCCAGGGTCCAGTTGCTTTCGCCCAGTTGCGCATCGGCCCCGAAGGTCAGCCCGCGCTGGTTCTGCTGGTACCCTACGCCCGACGAGGCGTCGGCAATGTTGTGCTGGTTGCCGTAGGCACGCATCCACACCCCGGCGTTCTTGCCCTGGTTGTAACGCAGCTCCCCCATGCGGCTGCGCAGCGAGGTCATTTCGCCGTAGGCGATGGTGATCGGGGTGTTGAACAGGGCCATGACCGTGCGGGTCATCGGGCTGATGGTGCGGGTTTCCCTGTCCAGGTACCAATCCTGGCCGTCCTTCACCAGCTTGTAGGAGTAGGCACCCAAGTCTACTTCCTGGCGATCGTTGAGCAGGCTGAACTGCGCATCGCCCGAGCCCGTATGAACCAGCTGCAGGCGCTCCACGCTGGCGGGGTCGGTACCGCTGGTGCCGACCATCAGCCCATGGGTGCCGCTGGCGTTGCCGGTGACGTTCAGGAAATCGGTGGCGCCGCTGGCGAAGTTGGACGCCATGTAGAACTCGCCATTGCCCGACAGGCTCTGCACATTCAGTTCATAGAACGAGTTTTCGTCGCCGAAGGTGATGCGGCCCCCGGTCATGGCCAGGTCGCCGATGGTGTTGTTGGCGTTCAGGGTCCAGTTGGAGTTGCTGTTGATGTTTACCTGCTGCACACCGTTCAAGTTGCCGGTGAGTTGCGAGCGGTTGTCAAGCGCCAACGACGCGTTGGCACCAGGTGTAACAACTACATCCCCCACCAGAGACGCCTGATCAAGTTTCAGGTTAGCGGTGGCGGTATCAGCAATTTGCACATTGCCGCGCAACGAAGAAGCTGCCACGTTCAGGTTGGCCGTGGCAGGGCCCTGGACCTCAAGAATGACGCCGTTACCACCGTTCAAGGTCGAACCATTTCTAACATTGATTTCAGCGACCGTATCAGTGCGCACCAGAACTGCAGGGCCCGTACCGCCAGTGGCACTGGAGTTATCCAAGGTGAGTGTCGGCGCTTGCGAATTGATGGCTGACTCGCGCCCGATGCGAACTCCGGCCGCTGTACCGTTGAATTGCGTACCGGAAGTAGCGGTGACAGTGCCGCCAAGGATCGCTAGGCCGATGCCGTCGGCATTGCTGCCAGTGACCGTGGTCCCGCTGATGTTCAATGTGCTCCTGGCGGACACCTGGGCCCCCAGCCTAGCGCCGGTAATAGTGCTGTTGCTGACAGTGGCGGTGGACGGTGCGGCCCCTACCCGTGCTATGGCCATCCCGACAGCGCCCGTTGAGGAAACAACTGCCCCATTCACGGTCGCGTTGCTGCCAAACAGGTGCAAGCCGTTGGAACTGCCGCCCGAGATAGTGCCGCCATTGAGCTGCACGGTCGACGCGGTAACACGAATGGCCAACGTGGAAGCATCCTGGGTAGTCAGCACTGCACCATTGACGAGATCATAAGTATCCGGTGCATCTGCAGCGGTAAGTGTCAGCGTCTGGTTATCAACTAGAATGGCCAATGCCTGCTCACTTGCAAGCGCCCATGGCAATAGCATCAACATATTCACAAATACAAATAGCGGCTTTTTTGCGCTTGTTTTATCGATTGTAGTTCGCATGCATGGACCCCTTGAAAAATAATCAGTTGAATTGAGGCGACTGCCTCGACTCGTAACTTCAAAGGTACATAGCCTAGGGGTATTTAATAGTGAGATATGTAGGAAATTTCCTAGGTAGCTTGCATTTAATTCCTCACCAACGCAGCGTGCTGGGGTTTCCCCCAGCACGCGACTGTCAGCTCTGAGGCAGACACAAACCGCCACCTGGCTTACGCAGGGCATAACGCACGGCCGATGCCTGAGAGCTACCCGGAATATTACCGGCCTTTACGATCCGCCAACTGGCGCGGAACGACCCCAATTCATAGTACTTGCCAGGCTGGTCAGCGATTTCGAAGTAAGACTTGAGCAGTGGCAACACACGCTCGATTCGATTTGAAGTAGCCTCTTGATCACTGACAACCACCGGTATTTCCCGCGTCCTGTCAGTGACAACTATTGAACCGGCCTTATCGCTGCACACGCTGAGTGTAATAAATACAAGATCATCTTTGGATAACACTCCCGCACGCTCTGCGATCGCCAACCTGATACCGTCTGGCAAAGGACGAGGACGTTCACAATTCAATATACCCAAAGCGGTCACTGGCGTTGTACCCGGTACATCGCTGCTACCGCCAATGCGATCCGGGAATGTCACTTTTGCAGTTACCGTCACGGTGGCAATACTGACCTCTACGCTGCCATCGACCGCCTGTTGCGGGTTGCCGGTGGTTTCGGTTTCCTGGATTTCGTAACCGATCGCGATGGTGCCATTGCCCAGGCTCTCGACGAAATTCCAGGGAATCGGGATAGAGATGACAGTCCCCGGTGTTTCGCCTGCGGCGATGGTGTGTGTAACTGCATTGTCTTTTCGACCATAGAACAACCGGACGAACTCACCCACTTTCGCATTCTCGTACACGGTAAAGAGCAGAACCGCACCTGAGCCGACATCCGCTGGGCGAATAAAACCAGGTTGTTTCGAACTGTTGCCTTGAGCGCGAACCGGTACCAGCGTGGCGTTGATCGGTCCAGGCCCGACAGGGTCGGGGCCTATGGTGGTCAAGTCAACCGCCACCTCGGTGTCGGGCGATGTCCAGGTGTTCTTGCCACGAATGACGTCATACCATACCCGTACCGCTGGGTCTTTCACCTGGTCATTGGGCAAAGCAATCTCATCCCAGTTAAAGGTGACCCGATCATTCGGCCAGATAATGACTTTTACAGTGTCCTCATCACGGTAATACACCCGAATTTCATCGCCTGCCTGAGCGTTTTTAAAAGCCGGCACGATAGCTTCCACGCCAGTGCGGGCGTCCTCCCGACTAATCGGTGCAGCGGGTACCAGCGGCTTCAGCAGGTCCTCGGGTTCGGGGGTCAGACGCACCGTCAGGTGAACCGGGATGGAAAAGTCCGAGCGATTCCCAGCCCGGTCCTCAAGCTTGTACTGGAGCACCGAAACACCTTCGCCAATCGCTTTGATAGTGTCCTCATCGAGTTCGATGTCGAAGCCATCGTCCTCTGCCTCTGGGGGAACGTCGCCACTGCGAACAGGTACCGGGTTACCAGCGATGTACAACTGATATTTGTCGCCCGGGTAATAATCAAAATAAGGAGGAACATGAAGCGTCAATGTACCGCTGTGCTCAGCAAGGTATTTCAGGGTAACGACGCCATCAGTCACGTCGGCAGGGTACTCGATTGGCGCGGGGTTATCGTTCAACGCGGGGTCCAGCAAATCCAGTGTCAGCAGTTGAATTTCAGATTCTTCTTTGTTGCCCGTCTCATTACTATATACCGAGTACCCAATCAATTTGATACCATCCCCGCCCACTTTCAAACTGTTGAAAGGGATGACGAAACGACCAGGAAGATCGGTGGCAGCAACAGGCACTTCAAACTTGTAGGTATACTGCACACCGTCTTCTACGCCGTTGACAACCGGAACACCATTTACATGCAGAGTTACATAATCGAAACTGCCATCATCCCCCCCCGAAGGCACCCACAATGGAATCTCCAACATTAGCCCCGACTTGAACTGGTCTCGGTGAAAAAGATTGACCTTACCATCGTCTGCAGCAGGCAATACATTATCCATCACAAAATCTTCAACTGCATTCACCCCGCCGACGCTCATCACCCCGAACCCCGTGGGCGCCTTGGCGGCTTTAAGTTCATTACTGTGCGTAACAACTGCTTGAAGACCCTCTTCCAATGCAGTTTTATTATCCTGATCACGCTTGGCCCGGTACTCTGCAATCGCGGGATTTTTTGCCTTGGCGGCTTCACCGGTATTTGCCTTTTCTAAAATAGTCATCTTGACTCTCCATTTCAGGTAGATTTGCTAAACACACAACAGGCACGTGACGCTTCCTCAATCAGCCTGTGCGCCGCTGATTGCTTCATACGTTCGATACTTGCTAATGCCGCTACCACGTTCCTACGTCAGGTGCGAAGTACCTGGCCGATTTAACCGCGGCTAAACGTTGCTACCATCACATACCGAGCCATTCGGAAGTTGTAGCGATATGAAAGTCATCTCTCGATCGGATTCACCACCCTGTCCATCCGCTCTGGCCACTCTGTAATTCACTACTGCAACCCCCTCGACATCCTTGCCATCTGCCTCATTGGCACGCTTAAGGGGTTGTAGGACCAAATCGGCAAAGCGTGTCATCGTAAACATAAAGCCGTTATTAACCTGCGCCGGGGTAGACAGCTTGATGGGATCGAAATAAACAACATCAGTCAGTGATCCCGTGGGGGGCGTTGATGAAGCCCCCTCAAGAGTGCGAAACAGTTGCCAGGACACTTCGACGTTGTCCCCTACGCCCCACAATCCAGGGTTGCCTGGCACGCTGATACGTATACCGTTCCAGGGTTTTTTCTGGCAGTTGATCCACCCCCAGAGCGTGACATCAGGAAATTTTACCGGTTTGAAGCCAACGATTGGCTGGACAGCAACCCGCACATGCGTATCACGGGCACGATGGCGGTTGACGCCATTGAACGTCCAGTAGAACACCGCAATCGCGGGCCCATCTCCCGCAGCCAGCACTGCGGCATAGGGCACGGGGGAAAACCTGACGACGCTGCCTGCGGTATCGCCTGCCTTCACGGTGTAGGTAGCGACCACGTCGGCGTTATTACCCCAATACAATTCAAGTATTTCGCCTGGCTCAGGCACTGTATACAGCGTCACCTCGACAGTGACTGGCAGGTTCATGTCCTGGCGGGTCAGGATGTTGTCACCTGTTCTGCCTTTCACCACTACCGGCTTTAGCAATCGGTGAATAGGATCGGGGCCTTCAGGGTCGGGGCCTGCGACACTCAGGTCTACCTCGAATGCAACTGTTGAGGAGGTTGAGGTGATTTCCCGAGTCAGCGTGTAGTACACCTTGCAAGCAGTGCGCCCCGAAAAGCCATCGGCGGCCAGGATTTCCCACGCCACAGGCAACCTAACGGGCCAGGTGGCGGTGGACGGTACGGTGTAAGGTGCCAATGTGCGTCCATTCCAATAGGCTTGCAGGGTGTCCCCAGTACGCGCGTCTACGATACGTGGAATATGCACCTGCACACCGCGACGGGCGTCCTCAAGGTCGACCAAACCATCTTCAGCCAGCGGCACCTGAGGCGCAGGCAGCACAATTGGCTGCGCCACATTAACGGTCAGGGGCAAGGACAAGGAGATGGCTCCCCGATTGCTAGCGCGATCCATCAGCCAGTAGTAGAGCACTCGCGAACCGTTGGCTTTCCTGCGAACATCGTCG
Organism: Pseudomonas sp. 1176_21; assembly: GCF_052850635.1. Classification (NCBI taxonomy): domain Bacteria; kingdom Pseudomonadati; phylum Pseudomonadota; class Gammaproteobacteria; order Pseudomonadales; family Pseudomonadaceae; genus Pseudomonas; species Pseudomonas sp. 1176_21. The sequence goes on along the minus strand of NZ_VXCV01000003.1, from coordinate 282,974 downwards.
CCCCTGATCGTCAACTCGACAAAGCCCTGATCCTTGTGCGACTGCTGGATCTGCAGCCTCGCCAGGGGGTCGAACAGGGGGCCTTTCGACGGTTCAAGGAAGACTTCGATCACATCCTCCAACCGCACGTCCGGCCACAGCTCGACCCTGACGATAACCCTGTCGTTGTTGCGTACCAGGTAAGCTTGATCGATGGTGCGCGTGTTTTCATTCAATGCGGGGGGATTACCGGCCTGGCCGTTGTTGGGGGCGGTCTTGTCAAGAAACACTGCGGCGGGCTGGGAGGTCTCCGGGTTGAGTACCTCTGTGATCCATACCCGGTAGGAAACGTAGAAGATTCCTTGAGTGCGCAGATAGGGTTCAGGTATAGCCGCATCCAGCGGAAAAAGGTCTGCGGGATCGGCCGTCATTGGCACTTCCCAGCTTCCAACCACTACACCGATTTCAGCCCCACTCGATACGGCGCTGCCCCATATCAGATCAAAATGCAGTATTGCGCCATCAAAATAGTCTTGTTCGTAACCTGGCCAGGCACTCTCGATGAGAACTGCCAGCGGCCGGGTCTGATTGGCCAGTGGAATTGTATACACCCCTGCCTCGTCGGCCAGCAGAGGCAGTGCAGCAGGAACCCGCAATGTAGGCAGAATCAAAATACCGATCGATTGGCCGCTGCGGCCTGACCCCATCATGCTCAGTTTGGTCATCTGCGTATTCCTCGGGCCTGGTGGTCAAAACCATTTCAGGGCGCTGCTCGGCTCTCACCTCTCACAGCCATGGCGCAAATGTAATGGCGGAATACGCTTCGCGAAACTGACAGAAATACCAGGTAGGTGCGCTTACAACGCCGGTAGCGCCCACTGCACCGGCGCCAGCCCGTGCAGTTCCAGAAACTTGTTGGCCCGGCTGAAATGCCCGCAGCCGATGAAGCCACGGTAGGCCGACAACGGTGAAGGATGCACCGACTTGAGCACCAGATGCTTGGTACCGTCGATCAGCACAGACTTGCTCTGGGCATGCTTGCCCCACAACAGGAACACGGTGGCGGGCTGGCGCTCACTGACCAGCTGGATGATGCGGTCGGTGAACGACTCCCAGCCTTTTTTGGCATGCGACGCGGCAATCGAGCGCTCCACGGTCATGGTGGTATTGAGCAGCAGCACGCCCTGTTCGGCCCAGCTCTGCAGGTAGCCGTGGTTCGGGATCGGGATGTTCAGGTCGCGCTGCAACTCCTTGTAGATGTTCACCAGCGACGGCGGCGCGGGCACCCCAGGCTGCACCGAGAAGCACAGGCCGTGTGCCTGGCCCGGGCCGTGGTAGGGGTCCTGCCCCAGAATCACCACTTTGACCTGGTCCAGCGGTGTGGAGTTGAGCGCATTGAAGATCAGCGGCCCCGGGGGATAGATCTCCTTGCCGGCCGCATATTCCTGACGCAGGAACTCACGCAGTTGCTGCATGTAGGGCTGTTCGAATTCGCCGCGCAGAGCGTCTTTCCAGCTCGGTTCGAGTTTGATGCGGTCATCGTTGGTCATGGGCACTCCCGTAGGCAATGGGGGCGGACACTAGGAAAGCTGCCAGCGCTTGTCAATCGATCCGACCGGCGACCGGCATGATCGCTGACAGTAGCCATACTTGTCGGGATAACCGCAGTGAGGTGGCCCATGGCCGTAGCGTTCGAAGTACTCACCGGCGTCGATGGCGCCCGCATCGGCGTTGCCAGCCTGGATGCGCCCCAGTCGCTCAACGCCCTGTCGTTGCCGATGATCGAGCAGTTGAGCACCCACCTGCAAAGCTGGGCCAAGGATGACGGCATCGTCTGCGTGCTGCTGCGCGGGCTGGGTGACCGAGCGTTCTGCGCGGGGGGCGATGTGCGCAGTCTTGTGGAGGCGTGCCGCGCACAGCCTGGTGAAGTACCGCCGCTGGCGGCGCGTTTCTTCGCCGCCGAGTACCGGCTCGACTATGACCTGCACCATTACCCCAAGCCTCTGCTGTGCTGGGGGCACGGGCATGTGCTGGGCGGCGGCATGGGCCTGCTGCAGGCCAGCACGGTACGCATCGTGACCCCGAGCAGCCGCCTGGCGATGCCGGAAATCAGTATCGGCCTGTACCCGGACGTGGGCGCCAGCTGGTTTCTGAACCGGCTGCCAGGGCGTCTTGGCCTGTTCCTTGGGCTGACTGGCGCGCCGATCAATGCACGCGATGCACTGGACCTGGGCCTGGCGGACCGCTTCATGGGCGAAAACCAGCAGGACGAGCTGATTGAAGGGCTGTTGCAACTGAACTGGCAGGAGCAGACCGCGATGCAGCTCAACAGCCTGCTCAAGGCGTTGCAGCAGCAGGCGCTGGCCGAGTTGCCGCCGGCCCGATGGCTGCCACGCCGGGCGCAGATCGACGCGCTGCTCGATGTCAGCGACCCGGCCTGTGCCTGGCGGGCGATCGCACAGTGGCGCATGCACGACGACGAGGTCCTGGCCAAGGCGGCACGCACCCTCACCGAAGGCTGCCCGCTGACCGCGCACCTGGTGTGGCAGCAGATCGCGCGGGCGCGCTACCTGTCGCTGGGGCAGGTGCTGCAGATGGAATATGCGATGAGCCTGAACTGCTGCCGGCATCCGGAGTTCAGCGAAGGGGTACGCGCGCGCCTGGTGGACAAGGACCAGACGCCGCATTGGCATTGGCAGGAAGTTGCTCAGGTCCCCCAGGCAGTGGTACAGGCGCACTTCAGCAAGGCATGGGAGGGGCGGCATCCGCTGGCTGACCTTGTGTGAAGCCAGCGAATGCGATGTTCACCGGTGCGAGTTGCGATCGCCCCAGCCGTTGTCGCTGCGACCCCGGTCACGCCCATGATCGCGCCCATGGTCATTGTCCCGCCCCTGATGCCACTGCTGCCCCTGACCATAGCGCGGGTTCTGGTAGTAACGCCCTGGGGCGGGGCGCACATTGTAGTAGCCATGCCCCGGTACCGGGCGGTACTGAGGCACGGGCGCCGGGCGGTAGTAACGCGGCGCGGGGGCGTAATAGCGAGGCTGCGGCACCACGTAGTACCCCCTGTTATAGGGATAACCACGGTCGTAACCACGGTATTCATAGCGGTCCACGGTGTACACATCACTGCGGTAGTAGCCCTGGCCACCGTAATACGGAGCACAGGCGGTGGTCAGCACACCCAGCACAACAATCAGCAAAAGTCGGCGATACATGGCGGCCTCCCGGACCGCTGAACTGCACATCCCAGCGGCGCTGGTCGGCGTCGATCGGCAAGCGTTCATCGACATAGGCTAAGACCACCGAATCGACGTGCCGTGCGTTTTTCGAAATAAATTGTGACAAGGCCGATACCCCTGAAAATCGTCCAGTTATTTTCTGCGCGCCCCTCTAGAATAAGACGCATCGGTACCCGCCACGGATCTGCCATGCCGCTTCGTTACGCCCTGTTCTCGCAACGCTCGTTGATGCTGGCATTGCTGTTGTTGCTTGGCTGCGGCTTTCTGGCCACGTCGCTGCTCAGCTACTTTGCCTCGCGCAGCGAGATCCGTGACAACATCATCAACACCGAGCTGCCGCTGACCTCCGATACCGTCTACTCCGAAATCCAGCGGGACCTGGTGCGCCCGGTGGTGATCGCCTCGATGATGGCCCAGAACACCTTCCTGCGTGACTGGGCCCTGGCCGGCGAACAGGACCCGATGCCCATCACCCGCTACCTCAATGAAGTGATGGCGCATCAGAATGCCTACACGGCGTTTTTTGTCTCCGAGGCCAGCGGCATCTACTACCAGGCCAAGGGCGTACTCAAGCATGTCGACCCGCGCACCGAGCGTGACCGCTGGTACGCGCGCGTCAAGGCGATGGACACGCCCTACGAGATCAACGTCGACCTGGACATGGCCAACCAGGACAAGCCCACCGTCTTCATCAACTACAAGGTGTTCGACTACCAGGGCAGGTTCATCGGCGCGGCTGGCGTCGGCCTGACGGTCGAAGCGGTGATCAGGCGCCTGAGCGACTACCAGTTGCGCTATCAGCGTACGGTGTATTTCGTCGATGCCAGCGGTCGCATCGTGCTCACCGGGTCTGCCGGCGGCCCCGAAGGCGTACACAGCGGGCTCACGCTGCGCGAGGTGCCAGCGCTGGCCGACCTGCAGCAGAAAATGCCCGTGCCGGTGGAGGGCAACCGCGAATACAACCATGATGGGCACAGCCACTTTCTCAATGTGCGCCTGATCCCCGAACTCGACTGGTACCTGTTCGTCGACAAACGCGACGGCACGGCCCTGGACAGTGCACGCCAGTCGCTGTACATGAACCTGGTGATCTGCGCGATGATCACCCTGGTGGTGCTGTCGCTGCTCAATGCGATGATCCGTCGCCATCAGGACAACATCCAGACCCTGGCAACACTCGACAGCCTGACCGGCCTGCCCAACCGACGCGCCTTCGACCTGCTGGCGGCACAGGCCCTGCGCGACACCGAGCGCGAGCCCATGCCACTGGTGGCACTGCTGCTCGACCTGGACCACTTCAAGGTCCTCAACGATACCCACGGCCATCTGGCCGGCGACGAAGTGCTGCGTCAGTTCGCGCGCATCCTGGAAAGCTGCCTGCGCCATACCGACATCATCTGTCGTTGGGGCGGCGAGGAGTTTCTCGTGCTGCTCAAGAACACCGACGCCGACGCCGCACGGGCGGTTGCCGAAAAGATTCGCCTGCGCACCGAGCAACTGGCCTTCGGCTATGCCGACAAGGTGCTCGACCTGACCGTGAGCATCGGCTTGAGCGCCCATCGGTCCGACGATACCTTGCACACCCTGATCGCCCGCGCCGATGATGCGCTGTACCGCGCCAAACAGGGTGGACGCAATCGCGTCTGCTCGGAACTGTAACGTCGCCCCCGGTAGCCACCACCATGAACGATACCCGCCTGTGCCCCGCCTGTGGCGCCAGCAACCAGTGCAGCCTCGCCGACCCGCGTAGCGCCACCCAGGCCTGCTGGTGCTACAGCGTGCAGATCGATCCCCGCGTGCTCGAAGCGCTGCCGGCGCATTTGCGCAACAGTGCCTGCCTGTGCCCGCGATGCGCCCAGGTCGATGCCCGATTGCAGGCAGCCAAGCCTGCGCCGAACCGTTAGACTGCGCGCCCACCTCTGTACGCCCAACCGCCATGCGCCTCGACCGTTTTCTCAGCAACTTGCCATGTTTCAACCGCCAGCAGGTGCGCCTGCTGCTGGTGCAACGACGGGTGCGGGTGGATGGCGTGGCCATCGCCGACCCGCACCATGAGGTACGCGAGTTCAGCCGCGTCGAGGTCGACCAGCAGGTGCTGCAAGCCGGGCGTGCACCGCGCTACCTGATGCTGCACAAGCCGATGGGTTGCGTCAGCGCCACCGTCGACCCGCAGCACCGCACCGTGCTCGACCTGCTCGACGAACCCGACCGGAACGACCTGCACATCGCCGGGCGCCTGGACTTCAACACCACCGGGTTGCTGCTGCTGACCAACGATGGCCAGTGGTCACGTCGCCTGACCCAGCCCAAGACAGGGCTGGCGAAAACCTACTACGTCGAGACCGAGCAGCCGATCACCGACGCCTATGCGCCAACCTTTGGCCAGGGCATCTACTTCGCCTTCGAAAACCTCACCACCCTCCCCGCCGAGCTCACCCTGCTGGGCAGCCACAGCGCGCGCCTGAGCATCGTCGAGGGGCGCTATCACCAGGTCAAACGCATGTTCGGCTTCTTCGACAACAAGGTCACGCGCCTGCACCGCGAGCGCATGGGCCCGCTGCACCTGGACCCGCAGCTGGCCCCGGGGCAATACCGTGCGCTGAGCCAGGATGAAATCCTGGCCATCTGACGCCACGACCGCTCGGCAAAAAAATCATCGATTGCGCCAACGGCACTTGCGGGTTGGCCGGGCGCCTGCTTGAATCCAACCGTCAGTCTGCATGTGACCAATCGGTCACGAACGCAGTCCAAGGCACCTTTCTGCAGGTGACCGGCGCCCCGAAGCGCTGGCGTCCGGCAGATTGCCCACCTAACAACAATACCCGTCGACCAGCCGGCAACGGATCGACACAGGGCCCCTCGTTTCATTTCAAGGCGTATGCCTACCTGTCATGAAGACCGGGCAAGCTTGCTTGCACGGATACCCTTTTTGCGCCAGGAGTCGATGACATGAGGCCAGAAATTGCTGTGCTGGATATACAGGGTCAGTACCGGGTTTACACGGAGTTCTATCGCGCGGACGCCGCAGAGAAGACGATCATCCTGATCAACGGCTCGCTCGCCACCACAGCGTCTTTCGCCCAGACGGTGCGCAACCTGCATCCGCAGTTCAACGTCGTGCTGTACGACCAGCCCTACTCGGGCAAGTCCCGGGCACACAACCGCAACGACCACCTGCTGACCAAGGAAACCGAAGGCCGGATCCTGCTGGAGCTGATCGACCACTTCGCCGTCGACCACCTGATGTCGTTTTCATGGGGCGGTGCCTGCACCCTGCTGGCACTGGCCAGCAAGCCGCGGCGCATTCGCAAGGCCGTGGTCAGCTCGTTCTCGCCGGTGATCAACGAACCGATGCGCGACTACCTGGAGCGCGGCTCGCACTACCTGCGCACCTGCGACCGCCAGCAGATGGGCAAACTGGTCAACGACACCATCGGCAAGCACCTGCCCTCGCTGTTCAAGCGTTTCAATCATCGCCACGTCAGCAGCCTGGCCGAGCATGAGTATGCGCAGATGCACTTCCACATCCATCAGGTGCTGGATCACGACCTTGGGCGGGCCCTGCGGGCCGCACAGGCCATCGACATTCCGGTGCTGTTCATGAACGGTGAATGGGACGAATACACCACTGCCCACGACGCCCGGCAATTTTCCCGGCACGTGCGCCACAGCCACTTCAGGCCGATTCGCAGCGCCGGCCATTTCCTGGACATGGAACACAAGGCGGCCTGCCGCGACACCCGCGAGGTGCTGCTGGAGTTTCTAGGCCCGCAACCGCGTGAAACGCGCTCCCCGTATCACTTCGTGCACGGCCAGCATGCGCAGGCCATCTGAGTGGTCGCGGCCAGTGTAGCGCCGGTGTGCAGCAGACCGGCGCTACGGCTCGCGAGCCGCCGATTGCAATAAGGGCTTCAAATCGTCTCGCAGTTCTGGTACAAAGTGCGCCTGAAAGCGGGTGTCGTATAATGGCATTACTCCAGCTTCCCAAGCTGATAACGAGGGTTCGATTCCCTTCACCCGCTCCAGCTTCCCCGCACCATCCTCTTGCCTCCAGGCATACCTCCAGATTCGTCATAGACTTGATACGCAGTTTTACTTGCGCTTCGGCTTCGCCATCGAATCGCATCGACATTCCATTTGCTAACTCCAGAGGATCCCAGCTTGACCCTTGACCAGTTGTTCGAATGTTGGCGCAGGGAGGTCTCCAACAAGAAAAACCCAGGGAGTCGCATCAGTCTGATTTCAAACGTCCTCAAACGGGCTCGCAAGGACAACAAGCTTCGGTACCTTTTCAACTTCCGTCTCGCTCAGTACCTGTACGGCAAGGGCGGGGTGTGGCAGCGCCATGCTCGCGGCATGCAGCAGCGGCTGAATCGCAGGTATGCGATAGACATCGACCTGAACGCAGTTATAGGGCCGGGTTTCAGGATTGCGCATCTGCCTGGCGTAGTCATAAGTGGCCACGCTCGTATCGGACGCAACTGCTTCATTCGACAGAACACGACCATCGGCATCAAGACGCTAGGATTGGAGCACTATGAGCTGAGCATCGGAGACAATGTCAGTATCGGTGCCAACAGTTGCATCATTGCAGACAGGCTGACCATTGGCGACAACGCCACGATCGGCGCCATGTCACTGGTGAACAAGTGCGTTCCCGCCAACTGTGTTTTCTACAACAAACGTGTGGTGTCTCAGCAGTTCAGCCAGAACTGATTACTCAAGAAAAGCTTTCGGCGGCCACCATCCCCAGTACTTGTTCGATGCCCAACTTGGGGATCACGTCCCGGGGAATTCGGGAGTTTTCCGAAAGGTTGTAGACCTCAAAGTTTTCATCAACCACTCTCTTGGCCATGAGTCTCAACGAGGGCAGGATTCTGCCCTCGAAATGCGTATCCAGACCGCAAGGTGATTTGGTCGAGGCATCATTCTCATAGAAACGCCCACTGGCCTGATTCAGATCAACACCCACCATGAATACCTTGGTAAAACCCACGTGGTAGGCCAACTGCAGTGCGGCGTAGGCGACAGTGCGCGCGTCGAAGAAGCCATGCCGCATGTCCTTGCTAAAGCCAATCGAGCGCGCACGCCGATTCCATAGCACTCGGCTTCTGGCGTGGTGGGGCTCACGCTTGAGCACCGACCCCAAGAGTGAGAGATCCTTGGCCTTGCTTAGCGCATACAGCTCACCTGCAGGTATTTCAGCCAAGCGAGCGACTTCGGATTTCCACAATGCAATGCGTTGGCTGCGCTGCAGGGCCAAGGTGTAAAGCTCGGGTTGCTGGAGACGAAAGCTTGTGTCTGAACATACGTAGAAGAACGGCCTTATATCGGTATCGATAAACATCGAGATGGCGCCGTTCAAGGTGATCATAGGAACATCGGCGAATTGCTCGATGGGAAAATCTTTCGCAGAAGCACCCGAGGCGATAATAAACACCGGTCCGCTGGCAATACCGCGACATGATTCGAAGTTGTTGACCTTCGCCTCAAGGGCCAGGCCTTCAGAAAGAACAGAGTCCATCGGCTTCCATAGATTAAAAAACGACCAGCCCTGATTATACACAGGCTGATAGCACTGCTTCAGAAACCAAGCCGTTCAATTGACCGTAAAATCCATTCAACCACCGTTACCTCGAAACATAACAAGGAACAGTCCATGTTTCTCTCCCGCTGGCTCCCCGGCCTCGCCAACCTGCTGCGTTACCGTGCCGAATGGTTTCGCCCTGACCTCCAGGCCGGCCTGTCGGTTGCCGCCATCCAGATCCCCATCGCCATCGCTTACGCGCAGATCGTCGGCCTGCCGCCGCAGGTCGGGCTGTACGCGTGCATCCTGCCCATGATGGTGTACGCCCTGGTGGGCAGCTCGCGCCAGTTGATGGTCGGGCCCGACGCTGCCACCTGCGCCATGGTCGCCGGTGCCGTGGCGCCGCTGGCCATGGGCGACCCGGCGCGCGTGGCACAGTTGTCGGTGATCGTCACGGTGCTGGTGGGGCTGATGCTGATCGCCGCAGGCCTGGCACGGGCCGGCTTCATTGCCAGTTTCTTCTCCCGACCGATTCTGATCGGCTACCTCAACGGTATCGGCCTGAGCCTGCTGGCCGGCCAGCTGGGCAAGGTGCTGGGGTTCAAGATCGAGGGCAACGGCTTCGTGCTCAGCCTGATCAACCTGCTCGAGCGCCTGAACGAAATCCATTGGCTGACGCTGTTCATCGGCCTGGCCGGCCTGGCTCTGCTGATCTGGCTGCCCCGGCGCTACCCCAAGCTGCCGGCAGCGCTGGTGACCGTGGCCATCGCCACCCTGGTGGCCGGCCTGTTCGGCCTGGACCGCTTCGGCGTGGCAGTCCTCGGTCACGTGCCCTCGGGCATGCCCACCCTCGCCTGGCCGCAGACCAACCTCGAAGAGATGAAAAGCCTGCTGCGTGACGCCCTGGGTATCGCTACGGTCAGTTTCTGCAGCGCCATGCTGACCGCACGCAGCTTTGCCGCACGCCATGGCTATGCGATCAACGCCAACCATGAATTCCTCGCCCTGGGCGTGTCGAACCTGGCCGCCGGCGCCTCGCAGGGGTTTGCCATCAGCGGCGCCGACTCGCGTACCGCAGTCAACGACATGGTGGGCGGCAAGAGCCAGCTGGTGGGCATCATCGCGGCGCTGGTGATCGCGCTGTGCCTGCTGCTGTTCACCGTGCCCATGGCGTGGATCCCGCAGGCAGCCCTGGGCGCCGTGCTGCTGATGGCCGGCTGGGGCCTGATCGACGTCAAGTCGCTGAGCAAGATCTACACCCTCAGCCGCTTCGAGTTCTGGCTGTGCATCCTGACCACGGTCGGCGTGCTGGGCGTGGGCGTGCTGCCGGGCATCATCATCGCGGTGACCCTGGCGATCCTGCGCCTGCTCTACACCATCTACCAGCCCACCGATGCAGTGCTGGGCTGGGCGCCCGGCATCGAGGGCCAGGTGGACATCCGCCGCCACAAGGACGCGCGCACGGTGCCAGGGCTGGTGGTGTACCGCTTCGACGACGCGATCCTGTTCTTCAACGCCGACTACTTCAAGATGCGCCTGCTCGACGCGGTGCAGAAGGAGGTCGAAGCCCGTGCCGTGCTGTTCGACGCCGAGGCGGTCAGCTCGATCGACGTGAGCGGCATCGCGGCGCTGCGCGAAGTGCGTGAAACCCTGATGGCCCAGGGCATCGTGATGGGCATCGCCCGGGCCCGCGGCAGCTTCCTGCGGATGCTGGTGCGCTCGGGGCTGGCGCGGGAGATGGGCAGCGAGCTGCTGTACGGCTCGGTGCGGGCAGGCATTCGCGCCTACCGACTGTGGCGCAACAAGGTCAGGCGCGAGGCGGCTGTCGCGCAGTAAACCTTTCGCCGGCAAGGCCGGCTCCTGGCGATGTTGCAGGAGCCCGCCTTGCCGGCGAAGCGGCCAGCAGGGTCAACGCGGCTCACAGGCCTGCGGCGTCCCCTGCCCGCTACCGATCAGGGCGATCAACCCACACGGCAATGACCCACGCCATTGCAGGTAGTCATGCCCGGCCGGGTATTCCACCTGCACCACCGGATACCCCTTGGCCTGCAGCACGTCGCGCAACTGGCGATTGGTGTCGAGAATCTTCGGCCCCTCGAACAACCCCGACTGCAGGTAGAAGCGCAGCGGCACACGCGGTGCACGCACGTACTCGCGGGTCAGCCAGCCAGGCTCCATTCCTTCCGGCGCCCACCAGTACGACCCCGACAGGCTCAGCACATTGCCGAACAGCTCCGGATGCTGCAGCCCCAGGTAGGCCGAGGCCAGCCCGCCGTAGCTGGAACCTGCCACCACCGTGCGGTCGGCCGGGGCCGACAGCCCGCGCGCCTTCGCCCAGGGCATCAGTTCCTCGGCCATGAACCGCGCAAACTGCGGGTTGGGTGGCAACTCGACCTGGCGTGACAGGTCGGTCGGGTTGGCGATGATCAGCGCAGCAGTGGGGCCGATCAGGCCATCGGCGAGCAGGTTGTCGAGCAGCGTCGGGGTGGGCACCTGCCGGGTGTAGGCATGCGCATCGAACAGCACCAGCAGCCCCTGCCCCGCCGCCCCCGGTGTCCAGCCCGGCGGCCGGTACAGGTACACGTCACGCTGGTTGCCCAGCACCTTGCTGGTCAGCACCTGGCGCTCCAGCGTGCCCCGGGCTACCCCGGGGCGCTGCGCCACCCAGGGCTGCGCCGGCGCGTCGGCAAGCTCCAGGCGCGAGCGCGACAGCCAGCGATCGCCACTGCCATCGGCAAAGCCGTTGGGGTTGAGCGGGTCTTGCCGTGAGCTGGCCAGAATCACCCGGCGGTCAGTGGAGGGCGGTACGTCCGGTGCCATCTGGTAGCTCATCCGGGTGCTGGAAGGCACCACGTAGCTGCGAAACCACACATCGCTGTCGCCCAGGCGCTGCAGCTCATCATGGTTGCCCGACGGTGCGCCGAACACCCGAACGTTGTGCCGGGCACCTCGCCACAGGAAGGTCACCAGCGATTGCCCGGGCTGCTCCGCCAGCGCTTCGACCAGGGGCGTACCCTGCTGCTCGCGGGCCTTCCAGAAGGCCTGGGTATCGCCCCCCTTGGCCACATGTGCCGCCAGCTCGCGCATCACCGGGCTTTGCAGGCGCGTCTGCTGGGCCTGCTGCTCGGCCACGCTGGTGACACCGGTCAGCTTGAGCGAATAGGCAGCCTGCGGGCGGGTGGCGATGGCTTCTGCGCGCACGCCATACAGGCCGTCGTGGGGGGCGATGAACATGAAGTCGCGCACCATGTCCAGCCCGTCCACCAGCAACCGCACCGGCTGGCCGTCGGCATCGAGCAGGCGCACGCTGACGTCGCCCTCCACGCGCCCCTGCACGAAGTCACCGGCCTTGAGCGGCACGGTCCATACCGGCTGCCGGCCCTGGCCGATGGCGCCGCTGACGCTGTGCCCGGGCACCAGCGAGGCCGCCATTGCGGCGCCTCCGGTCAGGCTGGCCAGCGCAAGGCCGGCGCAAAATGTCTTGAGTCGTTGCATGTACACCTCAGAAGTCGATGCTGGCCGAAAGTTTCAGCGTGCGCGGCTCGCTGACCGTGGCGTAGCCGTCGTTGAACACACCGGCCCAGTAGGCACGGTTCTCGACGTTCTCCAGGCTGGCGCGCAGCACCACGTCCTTGCTCAGGATGCGCGTGCTGTAGCGACCGCCCAGGTCATAACGGGTCCACTGCGGAATCTTCAGTTCGTTGGCCGAATCCAGGTACTGCGAGCTGCTGTGGATGGCCAGCGCGGTCAGGGTCAGGCCCTCGACCCAGGGCGTGTCCCACTCGCCGCCCAGGTTGGCCGACCACTGCGGCACCCCGCGCGCGGCGTTGCCATCAAGCTTGCCGCCAGCGGTCTTGGTCAGCTCGGCACGGGTATAGGTCACCCCACCCAGCAGGCGTACGCTCGGCGTCAGCGAACCGAACAGGTTCCACTCCACCCCGCGATTGCGCTGCTGACCATCGTCGGTGTAACGGTTGCTGGCGGTGTCGAGCATCATGCTCGGCTTCTCGATCTGGAACACGCTGACGGTGTGGGTGAAGTCGCCCAGGTCCCACTTGACCCCGGCTTCCACCTGCTTGGACTTGTACGGGGCGAACTGCTCGCCATAGTTGGCAGCCGACAGGTCGCTGACCATGCCGCCCTGGGTCAGGCCCTCGATGTAGTTGGCGTACAGCGAGACATCCGCCTCCCACGGCCTGAGCACCACGCCCAGTGCCGGGGTCAGCGCATGCTCGTCATACGAAGGCGAACTCATCTTCTGGCGCACCCGCTGCGAGCGCACGCCCAGGGTCAGCAACAGCTTGTCGTCGACGAAGCCCAGGGTATCGGCCACGGCAAAGCTCGACAGGGTGTTGTCGCCGGTCTTGTCGCTGGAGCCGATGTTGCCGGCAATGATCGGCTTGCCGGGGTGATAGATGTTGGTCGTGTACTTTGCCCCGGTGACGGTGGCGGCGCGACCGATGTCCTGGTGCAGCAGGGTGGTGCTGAGCACCAGCTGGTGGGTCACCGGACCGGTACTGAAGTTGCCGCGCACACCCGCTTCGGTGGACAGGCTATGGGTATAGCCGCCCTGGTTGTAGGTTTCGGCGGTGGCGTCGCCGTTGCCGGAGGTGATGATCGAGCGCGTGCCGTTGAGGAAGCCCTTGTAGCGGGTACGCGCACCGCCGACGCTGGCGTAGGCCGTCCAGTCGTCCGACAGCTCGTATTCGCCGCGCAGGATCACCGCCTTGCTGATCTGCTTGGCCGAAATACCGTCGAGGATGTTGGAATCCGGCTTGGGCGCCTTGGTCACGTAGCCCAGTTTGCTGAAGCCGGCCATCATCGGGCTGCCGTTCTGCATCTTTTCGTGGCTTTCGTAGGCATCGAGTTCCAGCTTCCAGCCATCGCCACGGTAGTCCATGCCCAGGGACGCCAGGGTGCGGTCCTTGGACTGGTCGTCGACCCCGGTGTCACCGCTGCCGTACACGCCGTTGAAGCGGATGCCCAGGCGGTTCTCCTCGCCCAGGCGCCGGCTCAGGTCCAGGTGCTCGGCCCAGTAGCCGTCGGATACGTAGCTGGTGGTCAGGCGTGTCAGTGGCGCATCCCCGGCCCGCTTGGGCACCAGGTTGATCACCCCGCCCACACCGCCGTTGGGGGCCATGCCGGTGAGCAGTGCGCCAGGGCCCTTGAGCACCTCGACGCGCTCCAGGAACTCGGTGGGCACATGCCCATCGGGCGCCAGGCCATACAGACCGTTGACCGCAAGCTCGGTGGAGTCGATGGAGTAGCCGCGGATCATGAAGTTTTCGTAAGTGTGGCCTTCACCGGTGCTGAAGCGCACCGACGGGTCGTTGCGCAGCACCGCGCCCACCGTGCCGCTCTGCTGGTTTTCCATGTGCTGGGCGGTGTAGGCGGTGATGTTGAAAGGGGTTTCCATGATGTCGCGATTGCCCAGCATGCCCACCTTCGCACCGCGTGCCACCTGGCCACCGCTGTAGAGCTCGGGCGGGTTGCTGCTGTTGCCCACCTGCGCATTGACCGTGGTGGCACCCAGGGTCAGCGCGCCGTCGCTCTCGGGGCGACGCAGGATGATCACGCCGTTTTCTTCGCTGGCCACCAGGCCGCTGTTGTCCAGCAGGCGTTGCAGCGCCTGTTGCAGGGTGAAGCGGCCCTGCAGCGCCGGGGCATCGCGCCCGGCCAGCCACTGGCTGTCGGCGGCAATCGCCACCCCCGCCTCGCGGGACAGCGCCTGCACCGCGCTATCCAGCGGCTGGCTGGGCAGGTCGAGCGCCAGCACGCGGGTGCCTGCGCTCAGCTCGGCCGACACGGCCGACAGGCTGGCCGCGCCAAGAGCACAGGCCAGCACCAGGTGGCGAAGGGTGCTGGGGATAACCGAAGAAGGCGACGAACGCGTGGTCCGGGCGAGGAAAAACGACATGATCTGTCCTTTGAGCTAGGGAGTTGCCAGGAAGACGCGCTAGCTGGCCACTACCCCTCAAAAAAATTTCAACGTAGCTGCAGCCAGGTGTACTCACCCTTCTGCATCAGGCTCAGCGGCAGCACCCTGGGCAAGGCGTTCAGCAATATGTCGGGGCGGTCGCTGGGGAAGCTGCCGGTCAGGCGCAGCCCGGCTGCTCCCTCGCCAAGCCGCACCTGACGGTTGCTGTAGGCATTGAATTCGTCGATCACCTCGGCCAGCGGTGCATCGGTGAACGACCACCAGCCTTGGCGCCAGTGCTCGGCGTTCGGGGCCGCCTGCGGGTGATGCTCCACCGGCCCCGGCACACCGGGTTCGCCCAGGCGCACCCGGTCGCCGGCCAGCAGTTCGCGGGTCTCGCCATCCAGGCCGCGCACCTTCACATGACCGCGGGTCACCGCCACCTGGATATCGCCGCCACGATCGCTGACGCTGAAGGCGGTGCCCAGCACCTGCACCTGCCCCAGCCGGGTGCTGACCAGGAAGCTGCGCAGGCGCTCGTGGGCCACGTCGAAAAACACATTGCCGTGGGCCAGCATGACCTCGCGCTGGCCGTTGCTGTACTTCACCTGCACGTTGCTTTCGGCCGCCAGCACCATCTGGCTGCCGTCGGGCAGCAGTACATTGCGTGCGGGCGCTGCATGTTCGGTCAGCAGTACCTGGTCGAACTGTGGCCGGCGCTGCCACAGCCAACCCAGCCATGCACTGCACCCGACCACCGCCAGCAGGCCGGCACCCTGGCGCAGCAGGCGACGCCGGCCGAGGTTGACCGGCTCGGGGGCCAGCGAGCCGCGCAACTGCGGGGTCAGCCGATGGATCATCTGCCAACGCTGCTCGGCCTCCAGCCAGGCACGCTCATGCTCGCTGCTTTTGTTGCGCCAGCGCTGCAACTGCCCGCTCACCTCGCGCACACGGGAGGGGTCGTCACTGTGCAGCCCCGCCAGGTAGCCCAGCGCCTGCTGTACCTTGCGTGGCGAAACCGGCCGCGCCTCAGACATGACGGCAGGCCTGGCTCAGTTCGGACAGGTCGAACACCGCGCGGCCGATGTGCAGCTCCACGGCCTTGGCCGACAGCTGCAGCTCGTCACACACCTGGCGATGGCTCTGGCCATGCAGGCGCACGCGCACGAACACCTCGCGGCGCAGGCGCGGCATGCGCTCGATACGCGCAATCAGTTGCTGCAACTGCTCGCGGGCAATCAGGATCTCTTCCACGCTGGGGGTGAGCCCATCGGCCCGTGTCAGCCAGTCCTCCAGCGCCGCCAGCTCGCGACTGCGCCGGCGAAACTGGTCGATGCACAGGTTGCGCGCCGCCTGGAACAGCAGCGCACGGGCATTGATCACCGGGGCATTGAGGGCATGCGCGTAGGCCTGGGCAAAGCTCGACTGGGCAATATCGGCCGCATCATCGGGGTTGCGCAGTCGGCTGCCGAGGTAGCGACGCAGGTCGGTGTAGTGCGCGAGCAGCTCGTCGGCGACAGCCGCAAACGACGGCGCGCCGGCCGTCCAGGGGGTTGAAAGCGAGGTCATGGGCGTCCGGCGCGTGATAAGGCAGACAAAACATTAATGGGAATTCGTATCATTCTCACACACTCCCTCTGCCTTCGGCCAGCCCTCAGTACCCGGTGGCAGACACCGCAGGTTCCGGAGCGCTGATGACAACGCGCCGGCGTGCTACAGTCGCGCCCTGCCAACGTGCAACAAATCCCTACGAGATCCACATGCCCCTCGCCGACGTCGACGCAACCCTGGCGGCCTGGCCGCACCTCAATACCGCCCACCCGTGCACCAGCCTGCTGCTGGGCAACGGTACCAGCCGCGCCATCTGGCGCCCGTTCGCCTACTTTTCGCTGTTCGAGCTGGCCCAGCGCGTGCGCCACAAGCCCCTCGGCCTCACCGACCAGGCACTGTTCAAATCGATGAACAGCGAGCTGTTCGCGCCGGTGCTCAGTGCCCTGAACACCACCGTGCAGGTCAATGCCGCGCTGGCGATCAGTTCGTCGGCACCGCTCAACCGCTACTACGCGATCAAGGAGGCGCTGATCCACGCGGTGCGCAGCGTGCACATTCCCTGGAAGCTGCTGCCCACTGCCCACCTGGCCGCGATCAACGCCGAGCTGCGCACCTACCAGCGCGTGTTTTCCAGCAACTACGACCTGCTCTGTCACTGGGCCGTGAACCAGGCGCCGCACGGCTTTGCCGAGCTGTTCGACGAGGAAGGCGATTTCGACGTCAGCCGGGCTCAGGGGCCGGGCACGCGGATGCACTACCTGCATGGCGGCCTGCACCTGCTGCGCACCCTGCACGGCACCACGCGCCAGCGGGCGGCCAGCGGCAGCCAGTTGCTCGACGGCTTTGCCATCAACACCCCGGGCGATGTGCCGCTGTTCGTGAATGAAGACAGCAGTGACAACAAGCTGCGGGCGATTCGCGGGTCCGATTACCTGACCTGGTGCTACGCCGCGCTGGCGACGCAGCGCGAGGGGCTGTGCGTGTTCGGGCATCACCTGGACCGTGCCGATCGGCACCTGGTTGAGGCGATCAGGCAGGCGCAGCCGACACACCTGGCCATTTCGATCCTGCCGGTGAACGAGGCGGCCATCGTGAGCCAGAAGCAGCATTACGCGCGGGTGTTCGAAGCGTGCCCGGGCATCGAACTGCATTTTTTCGATGCCACCACGCACCCGCTGGGCGCGCTGGCGAATGTGCCCGCGCCGCCGCCCAAGGCAGTGGGGCGGCGACGGCGCTAGGCCGGCCCCCACAGGAGGGCGCGAAGCCTGTAGGAGCCGGCCTAGCCGGCGAAAAGGCCGGCGCGACGCCCAACTGTACGGACACCTTTGTTGCCAACTGTAACCAGATTCCCCACCCCACCTGTGGCTCAATGAGCTGCCCCTCCAGCCCTCAGGCGCGCTCATGTCTACCCGCGAAAACACCGGCCTGGCCCTCGGCCTGCTCGGCGTCATCATCTTCAGCCTGACCCTGCCCATGACCCGCATCGTGGTGCAGGAGATGCACCCGCTGCTCAACGGCCTGGGCCGGGCCCTGGTGGCCGCGATCCCGGCAGCGGCGCTGTTGCTGTGGCGCCGTGAAAAGTGGCCCACCTGGCAGCAGGTCAAGGGCCTGAGCCTGGTGGCGCTGGGGGTGATTCTCGGTTTCCCGGTGCTGTCGGCCTGGGCCATGCAGAGCGTGCCGGCCTCCCACGGCGCACTGGTCAACGGCCTGCAACCCTTGTGCGTGGTGGTGTATGCGGCGTGGCTGTCCCACGAGCGACCTTCCACGGCGTTCTGGGCATGGGCGGCGCTGGGCAGCGCACTGGTGGTGGCCTACGCGATGATCATGGGCGCCGGACACATCCAGGCCGGTGACCTGCTGATGCTGGCGGCGATTGCGGTGGGCGGGCTGGGCTATGCCGAAGGCGGCCGCCTGGCGCGGGAGATGGGCGGTTGGCAGGTGATCTGCTGGGCGCTGGTGCTGTCCAGCCCGCTGCTGCTGGGGCCGGTGGTGTACCTGGCGCTGCAGCATGAGGGCGCGATCAGCCCGCGGGCCTGGTGGGCGTTCGGCTATGTGTCGCTGTTTTCGCAGTTCATCGGCTTTTTTGCCTGGTACGCCGGGCTGGCGCTGGGCGGAATCTCACGGGTGAGCCAGGTGCAGCTGCTGCAGATCTTCTTCACCATCGCGCTGTCGGCGCTGTTCTTTGGCGAGCAGGTGGCGCCGATCACCTGGGTGTTTGCCGGCGGGGTGATTCTGACGGTAGTGCTGGGGCGCAAGGCGCGGGTGCATCCGGCACCGGTCAAGGCCTGAGGTGCCGCCATCGCGGGTCAAGCCCGCTCCCACAGGTAAGGGTGATCCTTGTGGGAGCGGGCTTGACCCGCGATGACGGTGGTGAGGTTCAGACAGGAATCAAGCCATCTGCCCGCAGCAGCGTCTCCAGACAATGCTCCTTGACCCCATAGAACGCCTTGAGCGCCTGGATCTTCTCCAGCAACGCCTGCGCCGCCACCGGCTCGCGCCGCCGGGTGGCCAGGATCATCTTGTTCTTGTTGGTGTGCTCCAGCGAGATGAACTCGAACACCTTGGTCTCGTAGCCACAGGCCTCCAGGTACAACGCACGCAGGCTGTCGGTGAGCATCTCGGCCTGCTGCCCCAGGTGCAGGCCGTACTGCAGCATCGGCTTGAGCAACCCCGGGCTGTGCATCTGCGGGCGAATCTGCTTGTGGCAGCACGGCGAGCACATGATGATCGCCGCGCCACAGCGAATACCGGTATGAATCGCGTAGTCGGTGGCAATGTCACAGGCATGCAGGGCGATCATCACCTCGATGGCGCTGGGCACCACGCTGCGCACATCGCCACACTCGAACTTCAGCCCCGGATGCTCCAGGCGTGCGGCGGCGGCATTGCACAGCTCGACCATGTCCGGGCGCAACTCCACGCCCGTCACCTGCGCCTCGCGCTGCAGGGTGTTGCGCAGGTAGTCGTGGATCGCGAAGGTCAGGTAGCCCTTGCCCGAGCCGAAGTCCGCCACCCGCACCGGCTGCTCTGCCGCCAGTGGCGCGCTGCTCAGCGCATGGGAGAACACCTCGATGAACTTGTTGATCTGCTTCCATTTGCGCGACATCGCCGGAATCAGCGCCTGCTGCTTGTCGGTCACGCCCAGATCGTGCAGAAACGGCCGGCTCAGCTCCAGGTAGCGCTTCTTCTCGCGATCATGCTCGCCGGTCACCACCTCGCGCGCCTGTTGCACGGCGTTGCGATGCAGCATCGGCTTGCCCTTCTTGGTGAACTCCAGCTGCACCTCGTCGTTCAGGCTGAGCAGGTGCGCGTTGCGAAACGAAGCCGGCAACAGTTCACCGATCAACGTCAGCGCCTCGTCCAGCGCCAGGTTGCGGGTGATGTCGCGGGTCTTGTAGCGGTACACGAACGACAGGCTGGCCTGCCCCTTGATCGTCAGCGGCTTGGCCGTTACCCGCTGCAGGTCGACCTCGGCGCCGACATGGCGCGCCAGCACCAGTTTGATGAAGGTGTGCTGGTGCAGGCTGGTGGCGAGCAGCGCCAGAAACTGCGCACGCGCATCCGGCGCGGCCTGGACGGTGGGGGTTGCGGACATGGGGAGTGGGTGCCTCGGGTTGCGGGGGGCGCCCGCAGGCGCGCAATGGCGCGCATTTTACGTGGATGACCGCCCCAGGCACAGCATTTGTCGATCAGCGCGCATGCCTCAGCCCAGCAGCACCAGCCGGTTGGGCAGCTCGTTGCGCGCCTGGGTCACCGGCACATGGGCCGCCAGCAGCTCGCCACAGGCCTCGATGCAGGTGACAAAGCCCTGCAGGGTCTGGCCCTGCTGCACCTGGGCGGTGAAGGTGCGCACGATGGCGTCCCAGGCCTGGTTGTCGAGGCGACTGGAGATGCCCTCGTCCACCAGGATCTCCACATACCGCTCGGCCTCGCTGACGAAGATCAGCACCCCGGTGCGGCCCACGGTGTGATGCAGGTTCTGCTCCAGAAACTGGCGCCGCGCCAGGTTCGACGCACGCCAGTGGCGCACCCTGCGCGGCACCAGCCAACTGGTCAGGCGCGGCAGGCGGAACACCAGGCACAGCACGATGAAGGTCAGCCACTGCGCCAGCAGCAGGCCATGCACGCTCAGCCAGCCGCTCAGGTAATAGAGGACGCCCGGCACCACCAGCGCCAGCAGGCTGGCCCACAGCAACGGGATATAGGCATAGTCGTCGGCACGCGCCGCCAGCACCGTCACCAGCTCGGCATCGGTACGCTGTTCTACCTGGGCGATGGCCTGGGCCACCTGACGCTGTTCGTATTCACTGAGCAATGCCATGTACGTGTGTGTCTCTTGTCGTGTAGTTACCAGCCGCCGGAGGACCCGCCCCCGCCGAAACTGCCGCCGCCGCCACTGAAGCCACCGCCGCCACCGCCCAGGCCGCCCCCGAAACCGCCGCCAAGACCACCGCCAAAGCCCCCGCGCCCACCGCGGCCACCCCCGCCAAGGCCCTGCAGGGCGAACACGATGATGATCATCAGGATGAACAGGCCCACCGCCCAGACCGGCGCACCTTGCTGCTGCGCCTCGTCTGCCAGAGGCCGCGCCGGCTCGTCCAGCGGTGCGCCGCCCAGCACCTGAAGGATGGCCGCCGTGCCAAGCACGATGCCCTGGCTGAAGTCGCCACGGCGAAACGCCGGGGTGATCACGCTGTTGATGATGACCGAGGCCTGGGCATCGGTCAGGCGGCCCTCCAGGCCATAGCCGACTTCGATGCGCAGCTTGCGCTCCTGGGGGGCGACGATCAACAGCGCACCGTTGTCCTTGCCCTGCTGGCCGATGCCCCAGTGGCGCCCCAGCTGGTAGCCATAGTCCTCGATGGCCTGCCCCTGCAGGCTGGCCAGGGTCACCACCACGACCTGCTCGCCGGTGGCCTGCTCGTGGGCCTTGAGCATCTGCTCAAGCTGGCTGCGGGTGGCGCCGTCGAGCAGCCCGGCCTGGTCCACCACCCGTGCACTGAGCGCCGGGAACTGGGGCGCGGCCCACAGCCAGCCGCTCGCCGCCAGCAGCACCAGCAGCAGCGCCGCCTTGAGCACACGCATCAGAATTTCACTTCAGGCGCTTTGTCGGCATCGGCGCTGGTGGCCTCGAAGTTCTCGCGCAGCGGCATGTCGCTGTACATCACGCTGTGCCACAGGCGCCCGGGGAAGGTACGGATCTCGGTGTTGTAGCGCTGCACGGCGGCGATGAAGTCCTTGCGCGCCACCGCGATACGGTTTTCCGTACCCTCGAGCTGGGACTGCAGGGCCAGGAAGTTCTGGTTCGACTTCAGGTCCGGGTAACGCTCCGAGACCACCATCAGGCGCCCCAGCGCACCGCCCAGCTGGGCCTGTGCGGCCTGGAACTGGCGCAGCTTTTCAGGATCGTCCAGGGTGCTGGCATCGACCTTGATCGAGGTGGCCTTGGCCCGCGCTTCGATGACCGCGGTCAAGGTGGCCTGCTCCTGCCTGGCGTAGCCTTTGACCGTTTCGACCAGGTTGGGAATCAGGTCGGCACGGCGCTGGTACTGGTTCTGCACCTGGGCCCAGGCCGCCTTGACCTGTTCGTCGTATTGGGGAATGTTGTTGATGCCGCAACCGGCCAGCAGGCTGGCCAGTGCCAGCACCAGCCACAACCGTGCTCTGTTCGTTACCTGCATTGTCGCTACGCTCCGTGAGTGCTCGAAATGCGCCGGACTTGAGGCATAATCCGACGCCGCCGCTGGATCGTGATGGCCCAATCGGCTAAAAGATGCCCCAGCAAACTACAACAATAGCCGCTTCCCCAACTTCGGCTTGCCAGTCTGCACCGTGACGACTGCCGCAGCCTTGAGAACAGAATTCATGAACAAGCTGTGTTTGCTGGGCCTGCTCGTCAGCCTGGCCAGCCAGTCGGCCTTCGCTGACTCGCCTGCCGCCGCGCCATTGCAAGACAAACAGGCGTTCATCGCCAACCTGCTCAAGCAGATGAGCGTCGAGGAAAAGATCGGCCAGTTGCGCCTGATCAGCATCGGCCCGGAAATGCCGCGCGAGAAAATCCGCGAGGAAATCGCCGCCGGACGCATCGGCGGCACCTTCAACTCGATCACCCGTGACGAGAACCGGCCCATGCAGGACGCCGCCATGCGCGGGCGCCTGAAGATCCCGATGTTCTTCGCCTATGACGTGATCCACGGCCACCGCACCATCTTCCCGATCAGCCTGGGCCTGGCCGCCAGCTGGGACATGCAGGCCATCGCCCAGGTCGGCCGTACCTCGGCCCTGGAAGCGGCCGCCGACGGCATCGACATGACCTTCGCGCCCATGGTCGACATTGCCCGCGACCCGCGCTGGGGCCGTACCAGCGAAGGCTTTGGCGAAGACACCTACCTGGTGTCGCGTATCTCCAGGGTGATGGTCGAATCGTTCCAGGGCCGCAGCCCGGCCAACGCCGACAGCATCATGGCCAGCGTCAAGCACTTTGCCCTGTACGGCGCGGTGGAAGGCGGGCGCGACTACAACACGGTCGATATGAGTCCCACGCGCATGTACAACGAGTACCTGCCGCCCTACCGCGCCGCCATCGATGCCGGTGCCGGCGGCGTGATGGTGGCGCTGAACTCGATCAACGGTGTGCCCGCCACCTCCAACACCTGGCTGATGAACGACCTGCTGCGCCGCGACTGGGGCTTCAAGGGCGTGACCGTCAGCGACCATGGGGCGATCACCGAGCTGGTGCGCCACGGCGTGGCCGCCGATGGCAAGCAGGCGGCGCAGCTGGCGATCAAGGCCGGCATCGACATGAGCATGAACGACACGCTGTATGGCCAGGAACTGCCGGGGCTGCTCAAGTCCGGCGCGGTCAGCCCGGCCGAGCTGGACAACGCGGTGCGCGAGATTCTCGGCGCCAAGTACGACATGGGCCTGTTCGCCGACCCGTACCGGCGCATCGGCCAGGCCAAGGACGACCCGGCCGACACCTATGCCGACAGCCGCCTGCACCGCGACATCGCACGGGACGTGGCGCGCCGCAGCCTGGTGCTGCTGGAGAACCGCCAGCAGACCCTGCCGCTGAAAAAGTCCGGCACCATCGCCCTGGTCGGCCCGCTGGCCGATGCCCCGATCGACATGATGGGCAGCTGGGCCGCCGCCGGTCGCCCGCACCAGTCGGTGACCGTGCGCGAGGGCCTGCGCCGTGCCCTGGGCGACAAGGCCAGGGTGCTCTACGCCAAAGGCTCGAACGTGACCGGCGACAAGGCCGTGCTCGACTACCTCAATTTCCTCAACTTCGACGCCCCGGAAATCGTCGATGACCCGCGCCCGGCTGTCGTGCTGATCGACGAAGCGGTCAAGGCCGCCAGGCAGTCGGACGTGGTGGTGGCCGTGGTCGGCGAATCGCGGGGCATGTCCCACGAATCGTCCAGCCGCACCACCCTGGAGATCCCGGCGGTGCAGCGCGAGCTGATCAAGGCCCTCAAGGCCACCGGCAAACCGCTGGTGCTGGTGCTGATGAACGGTCGCCCGCTGTCGCTGGCGTGGGAGCGCGAGCAGGCCGACGCCATCCTGGAAACCTGGTTCAGCGGCACCGAGGGCGGCAACGCCATCGCCGACGTGCTGCTGGGCGACTACAACCCCTCGGGCAAGCTGGCCATCACCTTCCCGCGCTCGGTGGGGCAGATCCCGATGTACTACAACCACCTGCGCATCGGCCGCCCGTTCACCCCCGGCAAGCCCGGCAACTACACCTCGCAGTACTTCGAGGAGCCCAACGGCCCGCTGTACCCCTTCGGCTACGGCCTGAGTTACAGCACCTTCAGTGTGTCGGCGCCGAGCCTGTCGAGCACGACACTGAAACAGGGCCAGAGCCTGGAGGTCAGTGTGCGCGTGAAGAACACCGGCCAGCGTGACGGCGAAACCGTGGTGCAACTGTACCTGCAGGATGTGGCCGCCTCGATGAGCCGCCCGGTCAAGGAACTGAAGAACTTCCAGAAGCTCATGCTCAAGGCCGGCGAGGAGCGCACCCTGCACTTCACCGTGCAGCCGGACGACCTGAAGTTCTACAACAGCCAGTTGCAGTGGGTTGCCGAACCTGGCGAGTTCAACGTCCAGGTCGGCCTGGACTCCGAAACCGTGCAACAGCAACGCTTCGAGCTGCTGTAAGTCGCTGTGACGTTCACGGGGAAGTGCCTGGCAGCCTTCCCCCCTGCCAGGGTACTGCTTGCCATGCCGTTCACTTACCGCGCCGTGCGACTGGGCCTGATTCTGCTGCTGATCACCGCCGGCACCCTGCTGGCCGCCGGCTGGGCGATGAATCAGGCCAAGCGTCAAGCCATGCTCGACGATACCCAGCGGGCCAGCCAGCAACTGGCGCTGTACGCCAACTCGCTGCACACCCTGATCGAACGCTACCGCGCCCTGCCCGCTGTGCTGGCGCTGGACTCCGAACTCATCGCAGCCCTCGGCGGCCCGGTGGGCGAAGCGACCCAGGACGCGTTGAACCGCAAGCTCGAACGCATCAACGGCGCCGCCAGGTCGTCCACCCTCGAACTGCTCGACCACACCGGCCTGGCCGTGGCGGCCAGCAACTGGCGCCTGCCTACCACCTACGTGGGGCAGAACTACGGCTTTCGACCGTACTTCAAGCAGACCCGCACCCAGGGCAGCGGGCGCTTCTATGCGGTGGGGGTGACCAGCGGCATTCCCGGCTACTTTCTGTCCAGCGCGGTGCTGGGCGACCAGGGGCGGTTTCTCGGGGCCATGGTGGTCAAGCTGGAGTTTCCCGAGCTTGAGCGCGAATGGCGCCAGGGCAGCGACGTGCTGCTGGTCAGCGACGCCCGCGGGATCATCTTCCTGGCCAACCAGGACGGCTGGCGCTACCGCGAGCTGAACCCGCTATCGGCGGCCGATTTCAATGAGCTGGACGCCACCCGCCAGTACGACAAGAAGTCGCTCTTGCCCCTGCAGCGCCAGGTGCTGACCCGCTTTGACGACAACAGCCACCTGGTGCGCGTGCAGCGCCCCGAAGGCGACACCGACTACCTGTGGGAAAGCCTGCCGCTGGAAGCCGAGGGCTGGACCCTGCACCTGCTGCGCACACCGCGCACCGGGGATGACGAGCGCAACGCCGGGCTGACAGCCGCCGCCGTCTGGCTGACCCTGGTGTTCGCGGTGCTGTTCATCAGCCAGCGCCTGCGCCTGGCCCGCCTGCGCCAGCGCAGCCGCGACGAGCTCAAGCGCCTGGTGGAGGAACGCACCCATGAACTGCGCATGGCTCAGGAGGGCCTGGTGCAGTCGACCAAGCTGGCGGCGCTGGGGCAGATGTCCGCCGCGCTGGCCCACGAGCTCAACCAGCCGCTGACCACCCAGCGCATGCAGCTGGCCACCCTGCGCCTGCTGCTCGACAGCGAGCGCCTGGACGAAGCACGCCAGGCCCTGCAGCCGCTGGACCAGATGCTCACGCGCATGGCGGCCCTTACCGGACACCTGAAAACCTTTGCCCGCAACAGCCCCAGCGGCCTGCGCGAACGTCTGGACCTGGCCACCGTGGTCGACCAGGCGCTACAGTTGCTCGACCCGCGCATCCGCGCCGAGGGCGTCAGCACCGCGCTGTACCTGGCGCGTCCGGCCTGGGTACGCGGCGACGCCATCCGCCTGGAACAGGTGCTGATCAACCTGTTGCGCAACGCCCTGGACGCCATGGCCGACAAAACCTGGAAACACCTGGAGATCCGTATCGAAAAGCAGCATGACCACTGGCACCTGAGCGTGCTCGACAGCGGCGGCGGCATCAAGCAGGAGCACCTGGGCTGCGTGTTCGACCCATTCTTCACCACCAAACCGGTGGGCGAAGGGCTGGGCCTTGGGCTGGCGATTTCCTACGGCATCATCCATGAAGCCGGCGGACGCCTGCAGGTCGACAACCAGCCAGGCGGTGCGCGTTTCAGCCTGACCCTGCCCTGCGACCCGGAGCCTGCATGCTGAATGCGGTGATTGTCGTCGACGACGAGGCCAGCATCCGTACCGCGGTGCAGCAGTGGCTGAGCCTGGCCGGCTTCGAGGTGCAGCTGTTCGAACGTGCCGAGGCGTGTCTGGCACAGCTGCCCGAGCACTTTCCCGGGGTGATCCTGAGCGATGTGCGCATGCCCGGCATGGGCGGCCTGCAACTGCTGGAGCAACTGCAGGGGCGTGATGCCGACCTGCCGGTGATTCTGCTTACCGGGCATGGCGACGTGCCGATGGCGGTCGAAGCCATGCGCAATGGCGCCTACGATTTTCTGGAAAAGCCCTTCAGCCCCGACAGCCTGCTCGGCAGCCTGCGCCGCGCCCTGGAGAAACGCCAGCTGGTGCTGGAGAACCGCCGACTGCATGAACAGGCCGACCTCAAGGTGCGCCTGGAAAACACCCTGCTGGGCATGTCGCCTGGCCTGCAGCAACTGCGTCGCCAGGTGCTGGACCTGGCCGGGCTGCCGGTCAATGTGCTGATACGCGGCGAAACCGGCAGCGGCAAGGAGCGCGTCGCGCGGTGCCTGCATGATTTCGGCCCGCGGGCCGACAAGCCGTTCGTGGCGCTCAACTGTGCGGCGATCCCCGAGCAATTGTTCGAGGCCGAGCTGTTCGGACACGAGAGCGGCGCCTTCACCGGCGCCCAGGGCAAGCGCATCGGCAAGCTCGAATATGCCAACGGTGGCACGCTGTTCCTCGACGAGATCGAGAGCATGCCGCTGGCCCAGCAGGCCAAGCTGCTGCGGGTGATCCAGGAGCACAAGCTCGAGCGCCTGGGCGCCAACCAGAGCATCAGCGTGGACCTGCGCATCATTGCCGCCACCAAGCCCGACCTGCTGCTCGAAGCCCGCGCCGGGCGCTTTCGCGAAGACCTGGCGTACCGTCTGAACGTGGCCGAACTGCGCCTGGCGCCGTTGCGCGAGCGGCGCGAAGACATCCCCCTGCTGTTTGCCCATTTTGCCCGCGCCGCCGCCGAGCGCCTGGGCCGCAGCGCCGCCGACCCCAGTGGCGCACAGCTGGGCCGGCTGCTCAGCCACGACTGGCCGGGCAACGTGCGCGAACTGGCCAACGCCGCCGAGCGCCACGCCCTGGGCCTGGACGATGCGCAATCGGCGGCAGTGGCGCATACCGGGCAATCGCTGGCCGCCCAGCAGGAAGCCTTCGAGGCCCAGTGCCTGCGCGCCGCCCTGAGCCGTCATCAGGGCGACATCAAGGCGGTGCTCGAGGAGCTGCAACTGCCCCGACGTACCCTGAACGAGAAGATGCAACGCCACGCACTGGTGCGCGAAGACTTCCTCGAACGCCCCGGCCAATAGGCGGATTCTTGCCTATCGCTGCACCGCCAATGAGCGGATTTCCGCTCATTCGACCTGCAAAACCCTTCTAAACCGGGCCTTCGCTGGCTGGCACGGGTCCTGCTATGGCCCTGTCAGGCCGCGTTTACACGCGCACCACAAAAACAACTAGAAGGTTGCTTCAATGGATAACTCCACCTCTCTGCCTGCTGGGGCAGCGGCCGCACCCGCTGAAAAAACCACCTCCAGCCGCCTCAAGTCGATTTTCTCCGGCTCCATCGGCAACATGGTCGAATGGTACGACTGGTACGTCTACGCGGCGTTCTCGCTGTACTTCGCCAAGGCCTTCTTCCCGGCCGGCAACACCACCACCCAACTGCTCAACACCGCCGCGATCTTCGCCGTGGGCTTCCTGATGCGCCCGATCGGTGGCTGGCTGATGGGTATCTATGCCGACCGCAAGGGCCGCAAGGCCGCGCTGATGGCCTCGGTACTGCTGATGTGCGCCGGCTCCCTGGTCATCGCCCTGACACCCAGCTACGAAACCATCGGCGTCGCCGCGCCGGTGCTGCTGGTGATCGCACGCCTGATGCAGGGCCTGTCGGTGGGGGGTGAATACGGCACCTCGGCCACCTACCTCAGCGAGATGGCAACCAAGGAGCGTCGCGGTTTCTTCTCCAGCTTCCAGTACGTCACGCTGATCTCCGGCCAGCTCATCGCGCTGGCGGTGCTGATCATCCTGCAGCAGACCCTGACCACCGAGCAGCTGTACTCGTGGGGCTGGCGCGTACCCTTCGTGATCGGCGCGCTGTGCGCGGTGGTGGCGTTGTACCTGCGTCGCGGCATGGAAGAGACGGCCTCGTTCACCAAGAAGGAAAAGGCCAAGGAAAGCTCGATGCGCACCCTGCTGCGCCACCCCAAGGAACTGGCGACCGTGGTCGGCCTGACCATGGGCGGCACCCTGGCGTTCTACACCTACACCACCTACATGCAGAAGTACCTGGTGAACACGGTGGGCATGAGCATCAGTGACTCGACCATGATCTCGGCGGCCACCCTGTTCCTGTTCATGTGCCTGCAGCCGGTGATCGGCGGCCTGTCGGACAAGATCGGCCGTCGCCCGATCCTGATCGCCTTCGGTGTGTTGGGCACCCTTTTCACCGTGCCGATCCTGACCACACTGCACACCATCGAGACCTGGTGGGGTGCGTTCTTCCTGATCATGGCAGCACTGATCATCGTCAGCGGCTACACCTCGATCAACGCGGTGGTTAAGGCAGAGCTGTTCCCCACCGAGATCCGTGCGCTGGGCGTGGGCCTGCCGTATGCGCTGACCGTGTCGATCTTCGGTGGCACGGCCGAGTACGTGGCACTGTGGTTCAAGAGCATCAACATGGAGACCGGCTACTACTGGTACGTCACGGCGTGCATTGCCGTCTCGCTGCTGGTGTATGTGTTCATGAAGGACACCCGCAACAACTCGCGGATCGAGACCGACTGATCAGCTTGCTGCGGTAGACAAGGGGCCTCCAGCGATGGAGGCCCCTTTTTTGTGGGCTTAATTCGGCATTAATGCGGGTGCGCGATGCTGGGTTCACTCAGAACCGAGTCGTCCTCTTCGCTGTCAAGCCAGCTCCCACAGAATGCTTCGGCGCTCGCAAAACACTGTGGGCACTGGCTTGCCAGCAGAGGCCAACCGCTTTCTGATGCATCGATTTAATAGATTTATATAGGCAATATTTTGCGCTTTTTAATCAAATTAACGGGCGTAAAATCAAACCCATAGCAACAGACAACCCCTCACCACCGGAGTTACCCCCATGAAAACCAAACTGATGCTGGCCCTCACCTTCTCTGTCCTGGCCGCCAACGCTTTCGCCGAAGACGGCTTCGACCGCACCAACGCGCACAACTTCGCCGTGGAACACGCCCAGCCCGCCACCGTGGCAGAAGACGGTTTCGATCACACCAACGCGCATCGCTTCGTCGAAGATGGCTTCGACCGCACCCAGGCCCACCGCATCAGCTGACAGCCGATGCAGCGCCACAGCCCGGCTTCGGCCGGGCTTAGTCATTTTCAGGGCCGGCAACTGTTGGCACACTAGGCGCACCCTCCGCCCACAAGGCCCGATGATGTACTACTACGAACCCGCAAAAGGCCACGGCCTGCCCCACGACCCGTTCAACGCCATCGTCGGCCCGCGCCCGATCGGCTGGATCTCCTCCCAGGACCGCGACGGCCGCCTGAACCTTGCGCCCTACAGTTTTTTCAACGCCTTCAACTACATTCCGCCGATCATCGGGTTCTGCAGCGTCGGGCGCAAAGACAGCCTGAACAACATCGAACAGACCGGCGAGTTCGCCTGGAACCTGGCCACACGCCCGCTGGCCGAGGCCATGAACCAGAGCTGCGCCGCCGTGGCGCCAGAGGTCGACGAGTTCGCCCTGAGCCAGCTGACCCCGGCAGCCTCCAGGGTGATTGCGGTACCCCGGGTGCAGGAAAGCCCGGTGTCGTTCGAATGCAAGGTGACCCAGATCGTGCAACTGCAACGTGCCGACCAGGCGCTGGTGCCAAGCTGGCTGATTCTGGGCGAAGTGGTAGCGGTGCACATTGCCGAGCACCTGCTCAAGGAAGGGATCTACGACACCGCGGCCGCCGAGCCGATTCTGCGCGGCGGCGGCCCGGCGGATTACTTCGAGCTGGGCAACCTGTTCAAGATGGCCCGCCCGCAGGCCTGATCACCAGATCAGTTCGGCGTCGTCACTGACGCCGTTCAGGCGCTCCAGTTCGACCACTGCAGCGTCATCGGCCTCCAGTGCGGTCTTGAATACCTGCCCTGGCAGCACCTTGTGAAAACGCGGTGCGCCGCCAGCGCCCAGGGCCTTGACCGCGATCGCGGCGCTGTAGCCACCCTCGCCCGGCACCACCGCCGAAACAGCCTCGAATACGTCGAATTCTTTACGTGCCATTGCCTCTCACATCCACATCGGTTGCCGGAAAGGCGCCATTCTAACTCGCCGGCTGCTCGGTGAACGTCTGCAGGTCGAGGCTGTCCACCACCCGCGCCTGCACCAGTTCACCAAACAGCTGCAGGCTGGGCGAGGCAAAGTAGTCGTGCAGCGCCGAAGTATCGGCCCACACCCCGTTGAGCAACCACAGGTCGGCATCGCAGGTGGAACGCTGCACGCTGAAATGCAGACACCCCGGGGTTTGCCGCGACGGTTCGAGCAGTTGCTGCAGGCGCACGCCCAGCTCGGCCGAACGGCCGACGCTGGCGCGCACGAAGGAAAGATGGCTGACCGGTTGTGATGACGTCATGTGCGGTGCTCCTTGAAGCGGCCAGGGAAGAAAACCCAGGCTGCCAAGGCTACGGCCCAGGCCACGCGCGGCGTTAGGCGATTCCTGTCGACGGCTTGCCTGATTCTGCACCCGTCGCAGGATCAGGCAAGAACCGCGCAGCATTCGGCTAGCGCCCCGGCGTGCGCGAACCTATGCTGCGCCCATCGGCAGAGGAACCCGCACATGTCAGCCCCAGAACCCACCCCACCGTTGCTGGACCCGGCCCTGGAGCTTCTGCGCCAGGAACTGGCCGGGCTGGTCGTTCGCCACTGCCCCAGCGGCACGGTGCCTTCGGCCATCGCCGACCTGCACCTGAGCCGCTACGAGCAGAGCACCCGCTCGATGCCGACCCTGGCGCAGCCGGCGCTGTGCATCCTGGCCCAGGGCCGCAAGGAGATCTGCCTGGGCGACGAGACCTATGTGTACGACCCGCTGCACTACATGGTGGTGTCGGTGGCGATGCCGATCAGCGGTGCACTGCTGGAGGCCAGCCCGCAGAACCCCAGCCTGGGCATTCGCCTGGACATCGACCCGGCCGAGATCAACAGCCTGATCGCCGAGGCCGGGCCGATGGGCGTGCCGTCGCAGCCGTCGTCGCGGGGGGTGTTCATCGAACGCCTGGACACCCAGATGCTCGATGCATTGCTGCGCCTGATCCGCCTGCTGGATACGCCCAAGGACATTGCCGTGCTGGCGCCGCTGATCCGTCGCGAGATTCTCTATCGGCTGCTGCGTGGGCAGCAGGGTGCGCGGCTGTACGAGATCGCCATGGCCAACACCCAGACCCACCGCGTGTGCCAGGCCATCCAGTGGCTCAATGATCATTTTCAGCGCCCGCTGCGCATCGACGACCTGGCACGGGAGGTAAACCTGAGTGCCTCGACCCTGCACCACCGGTTCAAGGCGGTGACCTCGATGAGCCCGTTGCAGTATCAGAAGCAACTGCGCTTGCAGGAAGCCCGGCGGCTGATGCTCAACGATGGGTTGGAGGCGTCGGTGGCGGGGTATCGGGTAGGCTATGAGAGCCCGTCGCAGTTCAGCCGCGAGTACAGCCGGCTGTATGGCGCGCCACCGCTGCGGGACATGGCAAGGTTGCGTAGCGCGCTCTAGATCGCTTTCGCCGGCAAGGCCGGCTCCTACAGGCAGTACGCGGTCGCCTGTAGGAGCCGGCCTTGCCGGCGAAGAACGCTACACCGCCCTCACCACATGCTTGATCTCCTGAAACGCCGCCAGCCCCCAGGGCCCCAGCTCGCGCCCCAGGCTGCTCTGCTTGTAGCCACCCCACGCTGCCTGCGGGAAGATCACCTGCGGTGCGTTGATCCACACCAGCCCGGCCTGCAGCTGGTCGGCCACCCGTTCGGCGGCCGTCTGGTCTGCACCTACCACGCTGGCCACCAGCCCGAACTCGCTGTCGTTGGCCAACGCCACCGCTTCGGCTTCGCTGGCCACCCGACGCACGCACAGCACCGGGCCGAAGATTTCCTCGCGCCACAGCGCACTGTCCAGCGGTACCTCGGCAAACACCGTGGGCTCGATGAAGTACCCAGCGGCGTGTTCGAGCGGCTTGCCACCGCACAGCAAGCGCGCGCCGCTGTGCATGCCACGCTCGATGTGCCCCAGCACGCGCTGGTACTGGGCCTGGTTGACCAGCGGCCCCATGTCGCTGTCGCCGGCAAACGGGTCACCCACCCGGATCGCCGCAGCCCGTGCCTTCACCCCGTCGACAAAGGCGTCGTACAGCGCATCGGCCACCAGCACGCGGCTGGTGGCCGAGCACATCTGCCCGGCATTGAAGAAGCCGCCGGCGCAGGCCAGCTCGAGCGCAAGCTCCAGCTCGGCCGACTCCAGCACCAGCAATGACGACTTGCCGCCCAGCTCCAGGCTCACCCCCTTGACCGTCTCGGCCGCGCGCTGCATCACCTGCACGCCGACCGCATTGCTGCCGGTGAACGACACCTTGGCGATACGCGGGTCGCTCGTCAGCGGCGCCCCCACCGCCAGCCCGGTGCCGCACACCAGATTGAACACCCCATCCGGCAGGCCGCAGTCGGCGATGATCCGGGCCAGTTCCAGCTCGGCCAGGGGCGTGACCTCCGACGGCTTGAGCACCACGCAGCACCCTGCCGCCAACGCCGGGGCCAGCTTCCAGGCGGTGGTCACCATCGGGAAGTTCCACGGCACGATCAGGCCGACCACACCGCACGGCTCGCGACGCAGGCGGGCGCTGAAATCCTCGCTGGGCAAGGCCAGCGGCTGGTCCTGCTGCCTGTCCAGGGCCTGCGCCAGGCCCGCGTAGTACTCGAACGTTGCCACCACATCGTCGACGTCCATCGCCGACTCGGCCAGGGGCTTGCCGTTGTTGCGCGATTGCAGTTCGATCAGCCGCTCGCGGCGGGCCTCCACACCCCGCGCGATCCTGTGCAGCAGCTCGCCACGGTGCGCCCCGGTGGTACGCGACCAGCCGGCAAAAGCGGCCTGCGCCGCCGTGGCGGCACAGGCCACTGCATCGCCATCGCCCCCGGCCACCTCGGCCAGGGACTGCCCTGTGCTCGGGTTGATGACCGTGAGCGGCTGCGCGCCGTGATGCCACGCGCCCTCGATGTAGATACCGGGCAGGTTCAGCATGGTTGCACCGCCTGCATCCACGCTGCCTGGTCGACCTCGATCAGGCTCGGGCCACTGCGTTGGCGGGCACGCAACAACGCCTCGCGCAGTTGCGCCACCCCGCTCGCCGCTTCGGCGGCGCAACCGAGGGCCTTGGCCACGCCAATGAAATCGGGGGTGTGGATATCCACGCCCACCGGTTCGATGGCGCGGTTGACCATGTACTTCTTGATCTCCTCGTACCCCTGGTTGTTCCACAGCAACACGATCAGCGGCAC
This sequence comes from Pseudomonas sp. 1176_21, assembly GCF_052850635.1. Taxonomy (NCBI): domain Bacteria; kingdom Pseudomonadati; phylum Pseudomonadota; class Gammaproteobacteria; order Pseudomonadales; family Pseudomonadaceae; genus Pseudomonas; species Pseudomonas sp. 1176_21. The sequence goes on along the minus strand of NZ_VXCV01000003.1, from coordinate 249,239 downwards.
CTGCGCCTCCACCGCACTGGCCAGCTCCGGCAGGGTGAACTGCAAGCCGCCGTCGCCGATCAGGCACACCGCAGGCAAGCGTCGATCCGCCTGCTCCGCACTGCCCAGCCACGCGCCCATGGCCGCCGGCAAGGCGTAGCCGAGGGTGCCGTAGCCGGTCGAGGCGTTAAACCAGCGGCGCGGCTGGTCGAGGTCCAGGGTCAGGTTGCCGGTGTACACCGGCTGGGTCGAATCACCGACCAGCACGGCATCGGGCAACGTCTGCAGCACGCTGTCGAGGAACAGCGTCTGCGCCCGCGTGGCCGCATCCCATTCGCTGGCCAGGGTATCGCGCAGGCGCGCTGCCCGCGCCGCGCCCCACTCGCCTTCGCGCGGTGGCGCCGGCTGCTCGGCCAGGGCCAGCAACAGGGCCTGCGCCGCCTGCTCTGCATCGGCTACCAGTGCCACCCTGGGCGGGTAGTTGCGCACGCACTGGTCCGGGTCGATGTCGATGCGCAGCAGGGTGCCGGGGATCTCGAAGCCGCCCTTGAAGGTGACGTCATAGTCGGTTTCGGCCAGCTCGGTGCCGATCGCCAGCACCACGTCGGCCTCGCGCACCAGTGCACGGGTCGCCACCAGCGACTGGGTCGAGCCGATCAGCAGCGGGTGCCCGGAGGCCAGCACGCCCTTGGCATTGATGGTGAGTGCAACGGGCGCCTGCAGGTGCTCGGCCAACCGGGCGAGTGCGGCGCCTGCGTCGATGGCACCGCCACCGGCCAGGATCAACGGGCGGCGGGCAGCGGCCAGCAGCGCCGCCATGCTCGCCACCGGCCCTGGCGCGGCACCGGCGCGGGCGATGTGTACCGGCTCGCAGCCAAGCAGGTGATCGGCGTCTTCGACCAGCACGTCCAGCGGGATCTCGATATGCACCGGGCGCGGGCGCGCGCCCTCGAATACCGCAAAGGCGCGGGCCAGCACGGCCGGCAGGTCATCGGCGCTCATCAGTGTGTGCGAGAACGCCGCCACACCGCTGACCAGCGCGCCCTGGTTGGGCAGCTCGTGCAGCTTGCCGCGACCGCCGCCCAGGGCATTGCGCGACTGCACGCTGGAGATCACCAGCATCGGGATCGAGTCGGCATAGGCCTGGCCCATGGCGGTGGTGATGTTGGTCATGCCCGGGCCGGTGATGATGAAGCACACCCCAGGCTTGCCACGGGTACGGGCAAAGCCGTCAGCCATGAAGCCTGCGCCTTGCTCGTGGCGCGGGGTGATATGACGGATGGTCGAGCCGGCAAGGCCGCGGTACAGCTCGACCGTGTGCACGCCGGGAATGCCGAAAACATGGTCGACGCCATAGTTTTCGAGGAGTTTTACCAATACTTCGCCGCAAGTCGCCATGGTGGTCTACCTGGAATCATTCTGGAACAAGGCCTGATTGGACCCGCCAGGCGCTACCGGCACAATGCAAAAATCCTCATACTAGCCATGTCTACAGCTCATGGCTTACCCCGATGAAACGCCTGCCTCCCTTGCCTGCCCTGCACACCTTCCTGATCACTGCGCAATGCTGCAACTTCACCCGTGCGGCGCAGCAACTGCACCTGACCCAGGGCGCGGTGAGCCGCCAGATCGCCGGCCTGGAAGCACACCTGGGCTACGCGCTGTTCGTGCGCCAGGCACGCGGCCTGAGCCTGACCCGCGAGGGCCAGGACTGGCTGCCGCGGGTGCAGCAGGTATTCGGGCTGATCGAGGAAGGCGTGCAGCAGGTGGGAGCGCAGCGCACCACCCTGCAACTGAAGGCGCCGACCTGCGTGATGCGCTGGTTGCTGCCGCGCCTGATGGAATGGCAGGCGCTGCACCCCGAAGTACCGGTGGAGCTGACCACCACCGTGCAGCACGGGGTGGATTTTCGCCGGGAAGCGTTCGATGCGGCGGTGGTGTATGGCGCCGAGCCTGATCCGGCCCTGCAGGTGCTGAAGCTGTTCGATGAACAACTGACACCGGTGTGCGCGCCGCAGTTGCCGTTGCGCACGCTGGATGATCTGCAGCAGCACATGCTGCTGCACCCGGCGCGGGACGAGAAGGACTGGGCGACCTGGCTTGGCGCAGCCGGCGTGCAACTGCCCAGGCAAGGCCGGCGCCAGCATTTCGAAACGTTGGACATGGCCATGTCGATGGCGTCCCAGGGCACCGGGGTGGCGATAGGGGATTGGGCGTTGATCGGCGATGACCTGGCCAGCGGACGGCTGGTGATGCCGTTCGACCTGCGGGTCAAGACCGGCAAGGGCTATTACCTGGTACGGCCCGCGCAGGTGGCGGCGCCGGGGTTGATGGCCTTGCTGGAGTGGTTGGGCGGGCAGGCAGGGGCACCGCGTTGATGCATTCGCCGGCAAGGCCGGCTCCTATACCTGTAGGAGCCGGCCTTGCCGGCGAATGCTTTCTAGGCTCTGTACGAAAAGCCTTGATACTCGGTGATGCTGCGTTGAAAACAGCCTCGGAATGCTCATTTACAACCCGTAAACTCCGCTTCCTCGGCTGTTTTCGCCTTGCCTGACCTTCGTCTCAAGACTTTTCATACAGCCCCTAGTACCCCACAGTAAAGCGCTGACGCGAATGCGCTGGCTTCTCTACCTCATCGAGCAACGCAATCGCATAGTCGGCAAAGGTGATCCAGCTCCTGCCCTTCGCGTCGACCAGCAGGTGATCCTTGCCCACCCTGTAGCTACCGGTGCGCTCGCCTTCGACGAACTCCGCCGACGGCGACAGGAAGGTCCAGTCCAGTTGCTGCTCCTGACGCAAGGCCTGCAGAAAATCGCCACCTGCGCTCGCCTCGGCCTTGTAGGCCTCGGGGAAGTCCGGCGCGTCGATCACGCGCTCCCCTGACGGCAGCAGCAAGCTGCCCGCCCCGCCCACCACCAGCAGGCGCTTGACCCCGGCCTTCTTGACCGGCCCGATGATCGCCTGCGCCGGCACCGTGGCAAAGTGCGCGGCGCTGAGCACCACGTCATGCCCGGCAACGGCCTGCTCCAGCCCCTCGCCCCGGGTCACGTCCAGGGCTACCGTGCTCACCCCTTCGCGCCCCTGCAGGCGCGACGGGTCGCGGGCAATGGCGGTGACGCTGTGGCCACGGCGCAGGGCCTCTTCCAGCAACTGGCTGCCGGCACGTCCGGTAGCACCGATGATTGCGATCTTGCTCATGGAAACCTCCGATCAGGATTGAACGACACTTACCACTTCATTTCGCCCTTGGCGACCTTGGCGCCGAGCTCCAGCGAGCTCTCCTCGCCCAGGCCGGGGTAACGTTTTTTCATTGCAGCGACCAGCTCGGCCGAGTTGGCCGCCCTGGCGGTTTCGGCATCGAAGGCGCGGATGTAATCGGCGGTGAAGCGCACCGCCTCGAGCGACCCCTTGCTCTGCCCCAGGTAATGCCCCGGCACCACCGTCTGCGGCGCCAACTGCTCGATGCGCGCCAGGGTCGCGAGCCAGTCCTTGTGCGACTGCGCCGACTGGGTGTCGGCCATCCACACGTGCAGGTTCTCGGCCACCACTACCCCGCCGACCACCGCCTTGATCGACGGGACCCATACAAAGCTGCGGTCGGGCTGCGGGCCGTCCAGGCCGATCACTTCAAGACGCTGCCCTTCAAGGGTGAGCACGTTGCCGGGCAGCACGTCAGGCACGATGAGCCGGGCGGGCTTGTCGGCCGCCATCTGCGGGCCCCAGTAGGCAAGCTTGGCAGCCATGGTCTGCTTGATGTGCGCGACCGTCGCCTGCGACGCCAGCACCTTGGCCTTGGGGTAGGCACGGGTCAGGGTGTCGAGGCCGAAGTAATAGTCCGGGTCGCCATGGCTGATGTAGATGGTGGTGAGTTGCTTGCCGCTATCGCGAAGCTTCTTCAGCACCTGCTCGGCCTGGCCCTTGCCGAACTGTGCATCCACCAGAATCGCCTCGTGCTGGCCACTGACGATCACCGAGCTGACCGGAAACAGCGCCTCGCTGCCGGGGTTGTACACGTCCAGTTTCAGCGGTGCGTCGCCGGCAACGGCCTGGGTGATCGCACCGAAAGCGGCACACGCCAGCAGCAGGCGACGCAGGGAAAAGAAAGCAGCCATCAAGCAATACCTGTTCAAGTCATCGATGAGGCACAGCTTAGTTGCACGAACCATCACAAAAAATGCGATGCTCCAACATAGTTTGTTTCTGAAATCGGGCAGATCATGGACCGTCTCACCGCAATGAAAGTGTTCGTCAGCGTAGTCGACTTGGGCAGCCAGTCGGCCGCCGCCGACCAACTGGACCTGTCGCGCCCGGTGGTTTCGCGTTACCTGGCCGAACTTGAAGACTGGGTGGGGGCGCGCCTGATGCAGCGCACCACGCGCAAGCTGAGCCTGACTGCCGCCGGTCTGGAAACCCTGCCGCGCTGCCGGCAGATGCTGGAACTGGTGGGCGACCTGCACGCTGCAGTGGGCGCCCCGGATGACGCGCCGCGGGGTGAACTGCGTATCAGCGTCAGTACCTCGTTCGGGCATGCGCAACTGGTGGAAGCGGTGGCGGACTACGTCAAGCGCTACCCGCTGGTGAAGGTCGACCTGCAGATGCTCGACCGCACGGTCAACCTGGTGGACGAACGCATCGACCTGGCCATCCGCGTCAGCAACGACCTGGACCCCAACCTCATCGCCCGCCGCCTGAGTGTGTGCCGCTCGGTGGTGTGCGCCTCGCCAGCCTACCTGCGCGAGCACCCCGTACCGCGCCAGGTGCAGGACCTGAGCCAGCACAACTGCCTGACCCATTCGTATTTCGGCCACAGCCTCTGGCATTTCGAGGTCGACGGCGAACAGGTGTCGGTGCCGGTGCAAGGCAACATCAGCGCCAACGAGGCCCTGACCCTGGAGCGCGCCACCCTGGCCGGCACCGGTATCGCCATGCTGCCCACCTACCTGGTATGGCAAGCCCTGCGCAGCGGCACGCTGGTACGCCTGCTGCCCGAGGCCAGGCCCCGCGAACTGGGCCTGAACGCGGTGTACACCTCGCGCAAGCACATGCCCGCAACCCTGCGCAGCATGCTCGACTTTCTGGCGGCACGCTTCACCGACCCGCCCCACTGGGACCACGGCCTGGACTGACCGGCAGGCACCTGGCGCAATGCTGGCCTATGCTTGTAGAAGCATCTGTGTGCGGGATACAGGAGGTTGGTGCCATGACCCTGAAATCCAGAAAATGCGCTGCCCTGTTGGCCATCACTGCCGTGCTCGGGGTGTACGGGGCAGCGGCGTATCGGGTCGAGCTGCTGCGCCAGCAACCCTATGCGGCGTCCAGCTGCAGCTCCGCCCACTGCCTGCCCCATGCCGGCACGCTGAGCGTGGTCAGGTAGCCAGCAAAGGTTCACGACGACGAAAGTCGCGGGGCGAGAGGCCGGTCATGCGCCGGAAGAAGCGCGAGAAGTACGCCGGGTCGGCAAAACCCAGGCTGTCGGCCAGCTGGTTGATCGTGAGGCTGGTGTAGATCAGGTCGCGCTTGGCTTCCAGCACGATGCGCTGGTGCACGATCTGCAGCGCCGACTGCCCGGCCAATGCCCGGCACAAGGTATTGAGCGTTGCCACCGACACCCCCACCTGATGCGCCAGCTGCTCCACGCTCGGCTGCTGGCGAAACTGCTGCTCCACCAGCCCGTTGAAACGCTGCAGATACTCGCGCCCACGTTCCGGCACCTGGGCACCGGCACTGCGGCGCAACTGTTGGCGGCTGATCCACACCACCATCAGGTTGATCAGCGAATGCAGCTGCAACTCGCGCCCGGGCAGGTCCTGCTGGTACTCGGCCTGCAGGGTGCTGAACAGGCTGTTGAGGTAATCGGCGTCGGCCCCGGCCAGGTAACTGGCGCCGCGCTGCAGGGCGGCTGGCACGCCCGTCAATTGCCGCTGCAGCACCTCCACCAGCGGCGCCGCCAGGGTCACCACATAACCGTCGACGTCTTCGGAAAAGCGAAAGCCGTGCACGCACAGCGCCGGCACCACCTGGATCGCCGCCTGCTCCAGGCGACACACCTGCCCCTCCAGCTCGATCTCGGCCTGGCCCCTGTACAGGAACAGCAACTGCCACAGGTCGGCATGCCGGTGCGGCTCGATCTCCCACTGGTGCAGGCGGCTGCGCGCCGGGATCGACTCGCTGTGCAGCAGGTCGGGCGTCGGCCAGCCCAGCGTCTCGCCGTACAGCTTGAATACCGGAATCGACACCCTGCTCATCACACCCTCGCTTCCCGACCACTGTCCGATAAACGCACCTATTAGCGAAAAGTACCGCTTTGTGCTCGGTTTGTCCCTTCAGAAGGCCAGCCGGCAAGCGAAAAATGCAGGTACTCCAATCATAAAAAGTCCAACAATCATGAAAACCCAAGTCGCGATCATCGGTGCGGGCCCGTCCGGCCTGCTGCTCGGCCAGTTGCTGCACAACGCCGGCATCTCCAACGTCATCCTCGAACGCCAGGGCCCCGACTATGTACTCGGGCGTATCCGCGCCGGCGTGCTCGAACAGGGCATGGTCGAGCTGCTGCGCGAAGCCGGGGTCGGTCAGCGCATGGACGCCGAAGGGCTGCCCCATGCCGGCTTCGAACTGGCCTTCGACGGGCGCCGCGAGCACATCGACCTCAAGGGCCTGACCGGCGGCCAGGGCGTGATGATCTACGGCCAGACCGAAGTCACCCGCGACCTGATGGCCGCCCGCGCCGACAGCGGTGCGACCACGGTCTACCACGCCGAGAACGTGCGCCCGCACGACATGAAGACTGGGCAGCCCTACGTCACCTACGAAAAGGACGGCCAGCAGCATCGCCTGGACTGCGACTACATTGCCGGCTGCGACGGTTATCACGGGGTGGCACGCCAGTCGATTCCAAGCGAGGCGCTGCAGGTGTTCGAGCGGGTCTACCCGTTCGGCTGGCTGGGCATCCTGGCCGATACCCCGCCGGTCAGCGACGAGCTGGTGTACGCGCGCCACGAACGCGGCTTCGCCCTGTGCAGCATGCGCTCGCCCACCCGCACCCGCTACTACGTGCAGGTGCCGGCCGAAGAGAAGGTCGAGGACTGGCCGGATGAGCGCTTCTGGGAGGAACTCAAGTCGCGCCTGCCCGACGAGCTGGCCGAGCGCCTGGTCACCGGCCCGTCGATCGAGAAAAGCATCGCCCCGCTGCGCAGCTTCGTGGTGGAGCCGATGCAGTACGGGCGCCTGTTCCTGGTCGGCGACGCCGCGCACATCGTGCCACCCACCGGGGCCAAGGGCCTGAACCTGGCCGCCAGCGACGTCAGCACGCTGTACAACATCCTGCGCAAGGTCTACGCCGAAGGCCGCACCGACCTGCTGGAACGCTACTCGGCGATCTGTCTGCGGCGCATCTGGAAGGCCGAACGCTTCTCGTGGTGGATGACCTCGATGCTGCACCGCTTCCCCAACAGCGACGCCTTCAGCCAGCGTATCCAGCACACCGAGCTGGACTACTTCGTGGGCTCCGAGGCCGGGCGCAGGACACTGGCAGAAAACTACGTGGGCCTGCCCTACGAGCCCATCGAAGACGCTTAGCAGGCTATCGAGTACACTGGGCAGCACCCGGTCCCACTTGCCCAGAGCTGCCCCGTGACGCAATTGAACACTCCGCAACCCGCCCTGCGCAGCGTGCTCGTCGCGCTGATGCTGGCGATCTTCCTCGGCGCGCTGGACCAGACCATCGTCGCGGTCTCGATGCCGGCGATCTCCGCGCAATTCAACGACGTGACCCTGCTGGCCTGGGTGATTTCCGGCTACATGGTGGCCATGACCGTGGCGGTGCCGATCTACGGCAAGCTCGGCGACCTGTACGGCCGACGGCGCATGATCCTGACCGGTACCGGGCTTTTCACCCTGGCCTCGCTGTTCTGCGCGCTGGCACAGAACATGGAGCAACTGGTGCTGGCGCGGGTACTGCAGGGCATCGGCGCGGGCGGCATGGTGTCGGTCAGCCAGGCGATCATCGGCGACTTCGTGCCGCCCCGCGAGCGCGGTCGCTACCAGGGTTATTTCAGCAGCATGTATGCCCTGGCCAGCGTCGCCGGCCCGGTGCTGGGCGGGCTGCTGACCGAGTACCTGTCGTGGCGCTGGGTGTTCTGGCTGAACCTGCCGCTGGGGCTGACCGCCTGGTGGGTCACCGAGCGTACCCTGCGCGGGCTGGCCACGCCGCAACGCAAGGCGCAGGTGGACTACCCCGGCGCGGTGCTGTTGATCTTGGGCCTGACGGCCCTGCTGCTGGGCATCACCCTGATCGGCCAGGGCCAGCCCGTCGGGTCCGGCCCGGTTGCCGGCCTGCTGCTGGCAGCCCTGTTCGGGCTGGGCGTATTCGTGCTGCACGAACGCCGCGCCGTCGAGCCACTGCTGCCGTTGCAGCTGTTCGGCAACCGGGTGGCGGTGCTGTGCTGGTGCACGATCTTCTTCACCAGTTTCCAGGCCATCTCGCTGACCATGCTGATGCCGCTGCGCTTTCAGAGCATCACCGGGGCGGGCGCCGACAGCGCCGCCCTGCACCTGCTGCCCCTGGCCATGGGCCTGCCGATCGGCGCCTATTGCGGCGGCCGCCTGACCAGCCTGACCGGGCGCTACAAGCCGCAGATTCTGGGCGGTGCACTGTTGATGCCGGTGGCGATCATCGGCATGGCCCTGAGCCCGATCGACGGCGTGCTGCTCAGTGGCGCGTTCATGCTGCTGACCGGGATCGCCTCGGGCCTGCAGTTCCCCACCTCGCTGGTGGCAACCCAGAGCGCAGTGGAGCCGCGGGACATCGGCGTGGCGACCAGCACCACCAACCTGTTCCGCTCGCTGGGCGGGGCGATGGGCGTGGCCTGCATGTCGGCACTGCTGCTCAGCCTGCTGCACGGCAGCGGCTTCAGCCTGGCCGGCGAGGCGTTGATCGGCAGCCTCAAGGACGGCCAGGCCAGTGCGGCGGTGCAGGCGCAGTTGCTGCAGACCTTTCGCAACCTGTTGCTGGGTAGCGCCGCCGTCTCCCTGCTGGGATTGTCGGCGGCGCTGGCATTGCCCAACCGCGAGCTGCGCGGCCGGCAGTAGTCAGTTGCGCCGCTGCGCCCAGGCCACCGCCAGGCCGCTCAGGCAAATGACCGCAATGCCGACCACGCCGTAGGCGTCCGGGGTGTGATTGAAAATGAGGTAGCCGTACAGGCCGGCGAACAGGATCTGCCCGTAGCTGAAGGGCGCCAGCATGGCCGGCGCGGCATGCCGGAAGGCCTGGGTCAGCAGCATGTGCCCGAGCATCCCGCAGGTGCCCAGGCCGATCATGAACAGGCCATGCCCCAGGGTCGGCATGCTCCAGAAGAATGGCACCAGCGCGGTCATGATCAGGCTGTTGAAGATGCCGGTGAGAAAGTTGCTGGTGGTCGGGCTGTCGATGCCGCTGAGCTTGCGCGTGAGCAACTGGTAGCAGCCGAAGCAGAAGGCCGAACACAACGGTAGCAGGATTGCGGGGGTGAACAGCGCCCCGCCCGGGCGCACCACGATCAGCACGCCGACAAACCCGGCCAGCACCGCCAGCCACTGGGCGCGGCTGACCCGCTCACCCAGCAGCGGTACCGACAATGCGGTTACCAGCAGGGGCGCGAGGAAGTTCACGGCGGTGGCTTCGGCCAGGGGGATGTAACGCAGGCCGGTGGTGAAGAACAGGCTGGTGCCGATCAGGCACAGCGCCCTGGCCAGTTGCAGGCCGGGGCGGCGTGTACGCACCACCGCCGAGAAGCCGCTGCGCGGCACGAACACCACCAGCATCAGCAGGGTGTGCACCACATAGCGTGCCCACACCACCATGACGATGGCATAGAAGCCGGAAAGGTATTTGGACAGGGCATCGTGGCTGGCGAACAACAGCACCGCCATGCACATCAGGGCGATTGCCTTGAGCGGCTGCTCGGCACCTTTGAGGGTCGGGTTGTGCGCACTCATGCCAGGGCTCTACGAAAAGTTGATGGTCCTTGGAGGCAGACTACCCGGTCACCGACTACCGTTCCAAGCAGCGCGGGTGTTTTTTGTTGACCGGGCACGGGGCACGACAGGGAAACGTCCTATGCCAACCTTCACAAATGCTCACAAATGCTCAATTGCGCAGCGACGGGCTCAAGCGCAGCATATCCAGCCCGGTATCCACCCACCGCTCGGCATCCCCGGCAATATCGAAACTGTCCGGCAGCAGCAGCCAGCTGCCAATGATGCCGTCGATGTAAGCGAATATTGCAATAGCGGCACGCTGCGGGTCCATGTCCGCAGGCAATTGCCCACGCCTGACTGCATTGGTCAACGTCAGCGCTATACGCTCGTAGCAGTCGCGGGTCGTGGCCTGGCGCTGCTGACGGATCTCACACATGTCATCGGTGAATTCACACTTATGATGCAGGATCTCATTGATGCGCCGGGTACGCGGCTCGTGCAGCATCTGCTGCATCAGTTGAATCAGCAACTTGCGCATGCAGCCCAGCGGGTCCGGCTCGTCTTCGCTCTCGCCGGCCTGGGCCAGCGCCTCGATCGGCTCACGCAGGCTGTCGAGCAGGGCCTGCACCAGTTCGCCCTTGTCCTGAAAGTGCCAGTAGATGGCACCCCGGGTCACCCCGGCCAGCTTGGCGATATCCGCCAGGGTGGTACGCGCCACCCCACGGGCATGGAAAGCTTTTTCGGCGGCCTCGAGTATCTGTTGGCGGGTTTCCTGAGCTTCCTCTTTGGTGCGACGGACCATGGCAGTACAACCTCATCAAGGAGCCGGACGCGCGCTGCGGGCGTCCGGGTTCTGAGCCGGCATGGCCACTGTCGGGCCCTCTACCGGGTGTCTTAATCAAGCCTGTGGTCACCTCGACAAGGTGCACCACGGGTATTTACAAACAAGCATGAATGTAAGTATATTCCTTAGCATCCTACTTATCCACCCGGAATTAATTTTCCCTTCATCCCGTTTCCATTACTCTTGAGCGTCTTCAGCTCTTTCGACCCGAGGATCTTCATGCAATTCAAGCCAGCTGTTTCCGCTCTGGTTTCCGCCGTCGCCCTGGCAACACTGCTCAGCGGCTGTAAAAAGGAAGAAGCGGCGCCTGCGGCGCAAGCTCCTCAGGTCGGCGTCGTGACCCTTCAATCCCAGGCCTATACCCTGACTTCCGACCTGCCGGGGCGCACCATCGCCTACCGCGTGGCCGAAGTGCGTCCACAGGTCAACGGCATCATTCTCAAGCGTCTGTTCAAGGAAGGCAGCGAGGTCAAGGAAGGCCAGCAGCTGTACCAGATCGACCCGTCGGTGTACGAGGCGACCCTGGCCAGCGCCCAGGCCAACCTGCAATCGACCCGCTCGCTGTCGGACCGCTACAAGCAACTGGTGGCCGAGCAGGCGGTGAGCCGTCAGGAATACGACGACGCACAAGCCAAACGTTTGCAGGCTGAAGCCTCGCTGCGCAGCGCACAGATCGACCTGCGCTACACCAAGGTGCTGGCGCCACTGAGCGGCCGTATCGGACGCTCGATGTTCACCGAAGGTGCGCTGGTCAACAACGGCCAGGCCGATGCCATGGCGGTGATCCAGCAGCTGGACCCGATCTACGTCGACGTCACCCAGTCTTCGGCCGAGCTGCTCAAGCTGCGCCGCGAGCTCGAAAGCGGGCAACTGCAGAAGGCCGGGGCCAACGCCGCCAAGGTCTCGCTGAACCTGGAAGACGGCACCACCTACACCCACGAAGGCCGCCTGGAGTTCTCCGAAGTCTCGGTCGACCAGACCACCGGCTCGGTAACCCTGCGCGCCGTGTTCCCCAACCCCGAGCACAACTTGCTGCCAGGGATGTTCGTGCATGCACGCCTGGCCGCCGGCGTGAACGCCAACGCGATCCTCGCCCCGCAACAAGGCGTGACCCGTGACCTCAAGGGCCAGCCCACCGCGTTGATCGTGGACAAGGACAACAAGGTCGAACTGCGCCAGCTCAAGGCCAGCCGTACCGTTGGCAGCGACTGGCTGATCGAGGAAGGCCTGAAGCCGGGCGACCGTCTGATCACCGAAGGCCTGCAGTTCGTCAAGCCGGGCGTCGAGGTCAAGGTCAGCGAAGCCACCAACGTCAAGCCTGCCCAACCGTCCCAGGCCAATGCAGCGTCAGCAGGGGCCAAAGGGGAATAAACCATGTCGAGATTCTTTATCGATCGCCCCATCTTTGCCTGGGTAATCGCCCTGGTGATCATGCTGGTCGGGGCCTTGTCGATCGTCAAGTTGCCGATCAACCAGTACCCGAGCATCGCGCCGCCGGCCATCGCCATCGCCGTGACCTACCCGGGCGCCTCGGCGCAGACCGTGCAGGACACCGTGGTCCAGGTGATCGAGCAGCAGCTCAACGGTATCGACAACCTGCGTTATGTGCAGTCCGAGAGCAACTCGGACGGCAGCATGACCATTACCGCCACCTTCGAGCAGGGTACCAACCCTGATACCGCGCAGGTCCAGGTGCAGAACAAGCTGAACCTGGCCACCCCGCTGTTGCCGCAAGAAGTGCAGCAGCAGGGTATCCGCGTGACCAAGGCAGTGAAGAACTTCCTGCTGGTGATCGGCCTGGTGTCCGAAGACGGCAGCATGACCAAGGACGACCTGTCGAACTACATCGTCTCCAACATGCAGGACCCGATCTCGCGTACCGCCGGTGTGGGTGACTTCCAGGTGTTCGGTGCCCAGTACGCCATGCGTATCTGGCTCGATCCGGCCAAGCTGAACAAGTTCCAGCTGACCCCGGTGGACGTCAAGACCGCCGTGGCCGCGCAGAACGTGCAGGTGTCCTCCGGCCAGCTGGGCGGCCTGCCTGCCCTGCCCGGCACGCAGCTCAACGCCACCATCATCGGCAAGACCCGCCTGCAGACCGCCGAGCAGTTCGAGAAGATCCTGCTCAAGGTCAACCGTGACGGTTCCCAGGTCCGCCTGGGCGATGTCGCCGACGTCAGCCTGGGGGGCGAGAACTACAGCGTCAGCGCACAGTTCAATGGCAAGCCGGCCTCCGGCCTTGCGATCAAGCTGGCAACCGGGGCCAACGCCCTGGACACCGCCAAGGCACTGCGCAACACCATCGCCGAGCTGGAGCCGTTCTTCCCGCCTGGCATGAAGGCGGTGTTCCCGTACGACACCACGCCTGTGGTAACCGAATCGATCAGTGGGGTGATCCACACCCTGATCGAGGCGATCGTGCTGGTGTTCCTGGTGATGTACCTGTTCCTGCAGAACTTCCGCGCCACCGTGATCACCACCATGACCGTACCGGTGGTATTGCTCGGCACCTTCGGCATCCTTGCCGCAGCAGGCTTCAGCATCAACACCCTGACCATGTTCGCCATGGTCCTGGCCATCGGCCTGCTGGTGGACGACGCCATCGTGGTGGTGGAAAACGTCGAGCGGGTGATGTCCGAAGAGGGGTTGTCACCCAAGGAGGCGACCAAGAAGTCCATGGGCCAGATCCAGGGTGCCCTGGTCGGTATCGCCCTGGTACTGTCGGCGGTACTGCTGCCGATGGCGTTCTTCGGCGGCTCCACGGGCGTGATCTACCGGCAGTTCTCGATCACCATCGTGTCGGCCATGGGCCTGTCGGTGCTGGTCGCGCTGATCTTCACCCCGGCGCTGTGCGCCACCATGCTCAAGCCGGTCAAGAAAGGCGAGCACCATACCGCCAAGCGTGGCTTCTTCGGCTGGTTCAACCGCAACTTCGACCGCAGCGTGCAGAGCTACGAGCGCGGCGTGGGCAACATCCTGCGTCACAAGGCCCCGTACTTCCTGGCCTACATCCTGATCGTGGTGGGCATGGTGTGGCTGTTCATGCGTATCCCTACCGCGTTCCTGCCCGAGGAAGACCAGGGCGTACTGTTCGCCCAGGTGCAGACCCCGGCCGGTTCCAGTGCCGAGCGCACCCAGGCGGTGGTCGACGAAATGCGCGCCTACCTGCTGGACAAGGAGTCCGACACAGTGGCCTCGGTGTTCACCGTGAACGGCTTCAACTTCGCCGGCCGCGGCCAGAGCTCGGGCATGGCCTTCATCATGCTCAAGCCGTGGGGTGAACGTTCTGCCGAAAACAGCGTGTTCAACCTGGCAACCCGTGCCCAACAGCACTTCTTCAGCTTCCGCGACGCGATGGTGTTCGCCTTCGCCCCGCCGGCCGTACTGGAGCTGGGTAACGCCACCGGTTTCGACGTGTTCCTGCAGGACCGCGCCGGCGTCGGCCACGACAAGCTGATGGAAGCGCGCAACCAGTTCCTGGGCATGGCCGCGCAGAGCAAGATCCTCACCCAGGTACGTCCGAACGGCCTGAACGATGAGCCGCAATACCAGCTGACCATCGACGACGAACGCGCCAGTGCCCTGGGCGTGACCATCGCCGATATCAACAACACCCTGTCGATCGCCCTGGGTGCCAGCTATGTGAACGACTTCATCGACCGTGGTCGGGTCAAGAAGGTCTACCTGCAAGGCACTGCCGATTCGCGCATGAGCCCTGAAGACCTGCAGAAGTGGTACGTGCGCAACGCCGCCGGCGAGATGGTGCCGTTCTCTTCCTTCGCCAGCGGCGAGTGGAGCTACGGTGCACCCAAGCTGTCGCGTTACAACGGTGTCGAGGCAATGGAAGTACTCGGTGCGCCAGCCCCTGGCTACAGTACCGGTGAGGCCATGGCCGAGGTCGAGCGCCTGGCGGCGCAACTGCCAGCCGGTGTCGGCTTCGCCTGGACCGGCATGTCGTACGAAGAGAAGCTGTCGGGCTCGCAGATGCCGGCACTGTTCGCGCTGTCGCTGCTGATGGTGTTCCTGTGCCTGGCGGCACTGTACGAGAGCTGGTCGATCCCGATCGCGGTGGTGCTGGTGGTGCCGCTGGGTATCATCGGTGCGCTGATGGCGGCCAGCATGCGCGGGCTGTCCAACGACGTGTACTTCCTGGTGGGGCTGCTGACCACCATCGGCCTGGCGGCGAAGAACGCGATCCTGATCGTCGAGTTCGCCAAGGAACTGCACGAGCAGGGCCGCAGCCTGGTCGATGCGGCGATCGAGGCGTGCCGCATGCGTCTGCGTCCGATCATCATGACCTCGCTGGCGTTCATCCTGGGCGTGGTGCCGCTGACCATCGCCACGGGTGCAGGCTCCGGCAGCCAGCACGCCATCGGTACCGGTGTGATCGGCGGCATGATCACCGCAACGGTACTGGCGATCTTCTGGGTACCACTGTTCTTCGTAAGCGTGTCGTCGCTGTTCGGTAGCAAGAAGCCCGAAGAAGAGGACGCCAAACCTGAAACCCCACGCTATGAGGCCGGGCAATGAGTAAGTCCCTGTTGTCCCTGGCAGTCACCGCCTTCATTCTCGGTGGCTGCTCGCTGATCCCTGATTACCAGACCCCCGAGTCGCCGGTGGCGGCCCAGTGGCCGCAAGGGCCGGCCTACTCGCCGACCCAGTCGGCCGACGTGGCTGCGGCCGAACAGGGCTGGCGCCAGTTCTTCCATGACCCGGCGCTGCAGCAACTGATCCAGACCTCGCTGGTCAACAACCGCGACCTGCGGGTCGCCGCGCTGAACATCGATGCCTACCGGGCGCAGTACCGCATCCAGCGGGCCGACCTGTTCCCGGCGGTCTCGGCCACCGGCAGCGGCAGCCGCCAGCGGGTGCCGGCCAACGTTTCGCAGACCGGCGAGTCGAGCATCAACAGCCAGTACTCGGCCACCCTGGGCGTGAGTGCCTACGAACTCGACCTGTTCGGTCGGGTGCGCAGCCTCAGCGAGCAGGCCCTGGAAACCTACCTGTCGAGTGAACAGGCGCGTCGTTCCACGCAGATCAGCCTGGTGGCCAGCGTGGCCAACGCCTACTTCACCTGGCAGGCCGACAAGGAGCTGCTGACGCTCACCGAAGACACGCTCAAGACCTACGAGCAGAGCTATGCCCTGACCCGTCGCAGCAGCGAAGTCGGCGTGGCCTCGGCCCTGGACCTGAGCCAGGCGCGCACCTCGGTCGAGGGCGCACGGGTCAAGCTGGCCCAGTACCAGCGCCTGGTGGCGCAGGACCTGAACAGCCTGGCCGTGCTGGTCGGCACCGGCGTGCCGGCGAACCTGCCCAACGGCATGAAACTCGACAGCGACCTGCTGGCCGACGTGCCGGCCGGCCTGCCATCGGACGTGCTGCAGCGTCGTCCCGACATCCAGGAGGCCGAGCACCTGCTCAAGGCCGCCAACGCCAACATCGGCGCGGCGCGCGCAGCGTTCTTCCCGAGCATCAGCCTGACCGCCAACGCCGGGACCCTGAGCCCCGACATGGGCGGGCTGTTCAAGGGCGGCTCGGGCACCTGGCTGTTCCAGCCGCAGATCAACCTGCCGATCTTCAACGCCGGCAGCCTGCGTGCGAGCCTGGACTACTCGAAGATCCAGAAGGACATCAACGTCGCCAAGTACGAAAAGACCATCCAGACTGCCTTCCAGGAAGTCTCCGATGGGCTGGCGGCGCGCCAGACCTTCAACGAGCAGTTGCAGGCCCAGCGTGATCTGGTCGAAGCCAACCAGGACTACTACCGCCTGGCCGAGCGTCGCTACCGTATCGGTATCGACAGCAACCTGACGTTCCTGGATGCCCAGCGCAACCTGTTCAGTGCCCAACAGGCCCTGATCAGCGACCGGCTGTCGCAGCTGGTCAGCGAGGTCAACCTGTACAAGGCCCTGGGTGGCGGCTGGTACGAGCGCACCGGTGATGCCCGCCAGCACGCGTCGATCGAGTCGCCCAAGGGTTGATTCGATAGCGTGGCGACACAACAGCCCACCCTTCGCGGTGGGCTTTTTTGTGCCTGCAAGCCTGCCCCCACCAAAAGTAACCAGACAGTTAGTGTTCGGTTATCGCCCAATTCCGCCTGTAACGAATTGATTCCCCCCTGCCTGCCACAGCACCATCCATCCGCCATCGCCCCAACATAAAAACAAGAGACGCCCTAACGATGAACACTTTCCAGCCCGCACGTCACCTGTTCCCCGGCCTGCTTGCCATAAGCTGCGCCCTGCCCGCCCTGGCCGACGAAGGGGGCTTTGTCGAAGACGCCAAGGTAGGCCTCAACCTGCGCAACTTCTACATCAACCGCAATTTCGTCGACCCGGCCAACCCCCAGGGCAAGGGCGAGGAATGGACCCAGAGTTTCATCCTCGACGCCAAGTCCGGCTTCACCCAGGGCACCGTCGGCTTCGGCGTCGACGTGCTGGGCCTGTACTCGGTCAAGCTCGACGGCGGCAAGGGTACCGCCGGCACGCACCTGTTGCCGGTACACGATGACGGCCGCCCGGCCGATGACTTCGGACGCCTGGGCGTGGCGCTCAAGGCCAAGGTGTCCAAGACCGAGCTGAAGGTCGGCGAATGGATGCCGGTACTGCCGATCCTGCGTTCGGACGACGGCCGCTCGCTGCCGCAGACCTTTCGCGGCGGCCAGCTGACCTCCCAGGAAATCGACGGCCTGACCCTGTATGCCGGGCAATTTCGCGGCAACAGCCCGCGCAACGACGCGAGCATGGACGACATGTCCATGAACGGCCGCGCCGGTATCACCTCCGACCGCTTCAACTTTGCCGGTGGCGAGTACACCTTCAACGACAAACGCACCCTGGTCGGGGTGTGGAACGCCCAGCTCAAGGACATCTACAACCAGCAATACATCAACCTGGTGCACAGCCAGCCGCTGGGCGACTGGACCCTGGGCGCCAACCTGGGCTACTTCATCGGCAAGGAAGACGGCGCCGAGCGTGCCGGCAAGCTCGACAACCGCACCGCCTCGGCGCTGCTTTCGGCACGCTATGGCAGCAACACCTTCTACGTGGGGCTGCAGAAAGTCAGCGGCGACGACCTGTGGATGCGGGTCAACGGCACCAGTGGCGGCACCCTGGCCAACGACAGCTACAACGCCAGCTTCGACAATGCCAAGGAGCGCTCCTGGCAGCTGCGTCACGACTTCAACTTCGCCGGGCTTGGCGTGCCGGGGCTGACCCTGATGAACCGCTACATCAAGGGCGACAACGTGCACACCGCCGTGGTCAGCGACGGCAAGGAATGGGCGCGGGAATCGGAGCTGGCGTACGTGATCCAGTCCGGCAGCCTGAAGAACCTGTCGTTCAAATGGCGCAACTCGACCATGCGCCGCGACTTCAGCACCAATGCATTCGACGAGAACCGCCTGATCGTCAGCTACCCGATCAGCTTTCTCTGACCTTCGGGCCTGCGTTGCAGCCCATCGCGGGTCAAGCCCGCTCCCACAAGGATCACCGAACTCCTGTGGGAGCGGGCTTGACCCGCGATGAGGCCAGCCCCATCAGCCCACATCCTGCCCCTTGATGGTGCGGCTACGCTGCCCCTGCACCCCCACCGGCACATCCCCCTGCAGCGTCACCCGGCGCACCACGCGCCCCTGGGTACCGTAGTCATCCACCGCATAATGCTGGGTCGCGCGGTTGTCCCAGATCGCCACGTCCCCGGCCTGCCAGCGCCAGCGCACGGTGTTCTCCAGGCGCGTCACATGGCTCTGCAGCAGGTTGAACAGGTGATCCGAATCGGCCTTCGAATAGCCCTTGATGCGCTTCACGAAATGCCCCAGCAGCAGGTGCTTCTCACCGCTCACCGGGTGCACCCGCACCACCGGATGCTCGGTCTCGTACACCGTCGAAGTGAACACCTTGCGGTAGTTCTCCAACTGCTCGAGGCTCACGTTCGGCTTGGTCGCGGCATAGTCGTACTCGTTGCTGTGCACCGCCCACAACTGCTCGGCCAGCGCCTGCAAGGCCGGTGACAGGTCGTCGTACGCGCTGGCGGTATTGGCCCACACCGTATCGCCCCCCGACGCCGGCGCCACCACCGAACGCAGGATCGACGCCTTGGGGTACGCCTCGACGAAGGTCACGTCGGTGTGCCAGGAGTTGGCCCGACGCCCTTGCCCGCCATCGAGTTCCAGCAGGTAGCGGGTGCCGTCGCGCACCGGCACGGTCGGGTGCGCGATGGGCTCGCCCAGCAGGTGCGCGAAGGCTTCCTGGGTCTGGTCGTCCAGCTGCGTCTGGCCCCTGAAGAAGATCACCTTGTGCTGCACCAGCGCGGCCTGGATCGCCTCCACCACCGCCGGGGCCAGGTCGGCGCCCAGTGTCACCCCACGAATTTCGGCACCGATGCGCCCGGCCACCGGATGAATCTCCAGCGCATGGCTGACAGGTGCTGCGGCAAATGCGGCGTTGCTCATGGTTCGTCCCTCATCGGTTGCGTCACGGTAAGTGCCGATGAAACTCTGGCGCTATCTATATGCATATAAGCTCTAACAGATATGCAAGTGCTTCATTGACGGAATAAGAGCTTGCATTTAAAACCCAGACTCCCGGGGCGGCAAATACCTTCGCCCTATTTTTGGAATGCCGGAAAAGCATATGGATCTTCGCCAACTGCGCTACTTCATCGCCCTCACCGAACACCGCAGTTTCGTGCGCGCCGCCGACGCCATGGGCATCACCCAGCCCGCCTTCAGCCGCAGTATCCAGGGCCTGGAGCAGGAGTTCGGCTGTGTGCTGGTGGACCGCGCCAACAAGGATCTGCGCCCCACGCCCGAAGGCCAGGTGGTGCTGCAGCACGCTCTGCGCCTGGTGCAGGGCGCGGCGCAGTTGAGCAGCGAGGTGCAGCAGATGACCAAGCTCGATGCCGGCGAGCTGCGCTTTGGCTGCGGCCCTGCACCGGCGGTGAACCTGGTGCCGCAGGCGGTGGCGCAGTTCATCAACGCCCACCCCAAGGTGCGCACGCATTTCGAGGTTTCAAACTGGGAAAAGCTCAGCCGGGCGCTGAGCCGCGAAGAGATCGAGTTCTTCGTCGCCGACATCCGCCACTTCGAAGCCGACCCCAACTTCCAGACCCTGGCCCTGACCCCGCGCCGCGGCCTGTTCTTCTGCCGCCCCGGGCACCCGCTGCTGGCCAAGGACAGCCTGTCGACCAACGACATGTTCGACTACCCGCTGGCCTGTTCGCTGATTCCGCCGGGGGTGCGCAAGCTGCTGGCCAACCTCAGCGGCAAGACCGACTTTTCGCCGCAGATCCAGAGCGAGCACCAACCCACCCTGCTCAAGATCGTGCTCGGCACCAATGCCATCGGCATCGGCAGCGAAGAGGCCTACGGCGCGGCGGTGCAGGCCGGCGAACTGGTGCGCCTGCACTGGCGCAACCTGCCGGCCAACCTCGACAGCTTCAATGCCCGCTGCGGCATCGTCAGCCGCAGCGGCTACCGCCTGTCCCCTGCGGCGCGGGCGATGATCGAGACCCTGATCAACCTTGACCGCCAGCCTGCGCCACAGGCGCTGGTCGGGTAGCCTGCGGCGCCAGCCACTGGTCGACCTTGAACGGTTTGCGAATCAGGCGCTGCTGCGCGGCGAGGTCCACCGAGGCTTGCAGGCGGGCGAGAAAGTCGGGGTCCAGGGTCGAGTCGAACACCGCGCTCAGGCGCTCCTGGCTGAGGTCACGCTGCAGGATCGCCGGTGGGTAGCTGGCACGCTCCGACACCAGCTGGATGTAGGCGTCCTTGTTGGCATCGTCGGTCAGCCATTGCACCGCCGGCTGCTGCGCGGCGACGAACTTCTCGACCACTGCCGGGTACGCATCGACGAAGGCACCGGCGGCCACCAGCACCGCCTGCACATTGCCCGCCCCGCCCAGATCGCGGGTATTGAGCGGCAGTTCAGCCAGGCCGCGATCGGCCAGCGCACTGATGCCGGTGGAACCCCAGGTGGCGTCGATCTGCCTGGCCGCCAGGGCGGCGATGGCCGCGCTGAAATCCAGGTTGATGACCTTGAGGTCCTTCTCGCTCAGGCCCTGGCTGGCCAGCGCGGCATCGAACGAAAGCTGCGTGGCGGTGCCACGGAACACGGCCACGCGCTTGCCCTTGAGGTCCTGCAGGGTCTTGATGCCGCTGCCCGGCACCACCCCAAGGTAGTGTTTGACCCCGCGCGCGGTGGCGGCCACCAGGCGGGTGTCGACGCCATTGGCCTTGCCGATGATCGCCGCCAGGTCGCCCAGGTAGGCGAAGTCCACCTGGCCATTGGCGAACGCCTCGTTGATGACCGGCCCCGCACCCTTGAAGTAGTTCCACTGGATGCTGATGCCGTCGGCGGCGAAGGCTTTCTCCAGCAGCTGTTGCTGTTGCAGCACGTCGGTGATGCCACCGCCCGAATGCTGGGTGCCGGCACTCAGGTCGGGCACCGCGATGCGGATCTGCTTGAGCTCGGCGCCCTGCGCCAGTGTCGGCATCCAGCCGATCACGGCGGCCAGTGCGGGGGTGGCGAACAGGCTGAAAACACGATTGATCGACAGGTTCATGGCACACAGCTCCTTGTAATGGTGCGGCCACGCTACCCATAGCGAATGCCAATCTTTAAATACTATTAAATTACATTTTAATAACCAGATTACATATAAGCCCTGTCAGGCCCGGCCCTGCGGGGTATGCATTGCACACAACCAAAATATGCTTCGAATGCATTGGCTGCGCGGCGAGTCAGCGGCTTTAAATGCAGTTCTTATCGCTCAATCGAATGTAATTTCTTCTGCATATACCCATAAGAAATATACAAATAGCGAGGCCTGCATGACCCGTACCGCCCTTTCCTCACTGGCCCCCGCCCCTGGCCTGCCGCGTCTGCGCAGCCTGCCCTGGCAGCGCCTGCAAGCCTGGTATCTGCCCCTGCTGCTGGCGGCGGTGTGGTGGCTGGCCAGCCGCAACCACTGGATGAGCGAGCAGATACTGCCACCGCCTGCGCTGGTATGGGACAGCGCCGTGGAACTGGGTCGCGGCGAGGTGTGGGCGCACCTGGCCATCAGCCTGCAACGCCTGCTGCTGGGGCTGGTGGCCGGGGTCGGGGCCGGCGCGGTGCTCGGCGCCTGGCTGGGCTTCAGCCAGCGCGCCGAACGCCTGGTACTGCCGACTTTCAACGCCCTGGCGCAGATCCCCACGCTGGCCTGGGTGCCGCTGTTCATGGTGCTGTTCGGCATCGGCGAAGTGCTCAAGCTGGTGGTGCTGGTCAAGGCGGTGATCGTGCCGGTGACCCTGCACACCCTGGTGGGCGTGCGCGATGCCCAACCGCGCCTGCGCGAAGCGGCGGCGGTACTGCGCCTGCCCACGCACCTGCTGGTTCGCCGGCTGATCCTGCCCGCTGCGTTGCCGGCGTTTCTGGCCGGTGTGCGCCTGGCCCTGGCGGCCGGCTGGACCTCGCTGCTGGCGGTCGAGCTGCTGGCCTCCAGCGAAGGCCTGGGCTACCTGATGGTGTGGGCACGGCAACTGTTCATGCTCGACATCGTGTTCGTGTGCATCGCCGTGATCGGCGTGCTCGGGCTGCTGATGGACCGCGGCCTGGGCTGGCTCGACCGGCGCCTGCTGCACTGGCCGCACCCGGCCACCGCACAACTGCGGGTGCGCCCGCTGCTTGGCTGGCAGCGCCTGCATGCCCTGGGCCTGCCGCTGGCGCTGCTGGTGCTGTGGCAACTGGCAAGCCAGTACGGTTGGGTCGATGCGAACATTCTGGTGGCGCCGCTGGAGGTGGTGCACAGCACCTGGGCCGGCGTGCTCGACGGCACCTTGAGCGGCGCGCTGGCCGTCAGCGTCGGGCGAGCGCTGGGCGGCCTGCTGCTGGGCGGCAGCCTGGGCTTTGCCTTCGGCCTGCTGCTGGGCCTGTCGCGCCGCGCCGAGCGCCTGCTGGGCCCGAGCCTGGCCGGACTGCGTCAGATCGCGATCTTCGCCTGGGTACCGCTGCTGACCGCCTGGTTCGGCCTGGGCGAGCTGGCCAAATGGGTATTCGTCGGCCTGGCGGCATTCTTCCCGCTGTTCATCGCCACCCAGCGCGCGGTTGCCAGCCTGCCTGCGCAGCTCGACGAAGCCGCCCGCGTGCTGCGCCTGAGCGGTGCCCAGCGCCTGCGCAGGCTGGTGCTGCCGGGCGCCGCGCCGGGCATCTTCGCCGGGTTGCGGGTCGGCCTGATCTACGCCTGGCTGGGCACCATCGGCGCCGAGTACTTCATGCCGTCCGGCGGCGGCATCGGCAGCCTGATGATCGGCGCCCAGCAACTGCTGCGCATGGACCTGATCATGGCCGGCATGCTGCTGGTCGGCCTCACCGGCGCCCTGCTCGGCGCCGTCGGACAACACATCGAACTGCGCGCCACGCGCTGGAGACGGGCATGAACGCACTCGCTCACCCACGGGTCAGCTTCAACCAGGTCGGCAAGCGCTTCAGCGTGGCCGACGGCGAACTGGAAGCGATCCGCGATTTCAACCTGCAGATCGCCGACGGCGAATTCGTCGCCATCGTCGGCGCCAGCGGCTGCGGCAAGTCCACCCTGCTGCGCCTGCTGGTGGGCCTGGACGCCGAGTACCAGGGGCAGATCCTGATCGACGGCCAGCCGGTGCACGGCATCGGCAGCGAGCGCGGCATCGTGTTCCAGGAGCACCGCCTGTTCCCCTGGCTGACGGTGGCCGAGAACATCGACCTGGGCCTGGTCAACGAGGGCCTGGAGCGCACCCGGCGCGCCCGGCGGGTGGCCGACTTCATCAGCCTGGTGGGCCTCGAAGACTTTGCCCAGGCCTACCCGCACCAGCTCTCGGGCGGCATGGCCCAGCGCGTGGCGATTGCCCGCGGGCTGGTGGCCAGCCCGCGCATCCTGCTGCTGGACGAACCCTTCGGCGCCCTCGACGCCCTTACCCGCCAGCAGATGCAGGACGAACTGCTGGCCATTCGCGAACGGGCGCGCATCACCACCCTGCTGGTGACCCACGATGTCGAGGAAGCGATATTCCTGGCCGACCGCGTGGTGGTGCTCGAACCGCGCCCGGGGCGGATCAAGCGCATCGTCGAGGTCGACCTGCCGCACCCGCGCCAGCGCGCCAGCCTGGCGTTCCACCGCCTGCGCGAAACCCTGCTGCACGAACTGACCCACGATAAGCGCTACCTGCCGCCCGCCGTGGAGCAGATCCGCGACCTGCCCCTGACCTACCTTGCCTGCTGAGTGCCGACCATGAGCCAACGCCCCAACTTCCTGATCATCGTTGCCGACGACCTGGGCTTTTCCGACCTGGGTGCCTTCGGCGGCGAAATTGCCACGCCGCACCTGGATGCCCTGGCCACTGCCGGCCTGCGCCTGACCGACTTCCATACCGCGCCCACCTGCTCGCCGACCCGCTCGATGCTGCTGACCGGCACCGACCACCACATCGCCGGCATCGGCACCATGGCCGAGGCGCTGACCCCGGAGCTGATCGGCAAGCCGGGCTACGAGGGCTACCTCAATGACCGCGTGGTGGCGCTGCCCGAGCTGCTGCGCGAGGCCGGCTACCAGACGCTGATGAGCGGCAAGTGGCACCTGGGCCTGAAGGCCGAGCTGGCGCCACATGCGCGTGGCTTCGAACGTTCGTTCGCGCTGCTGCCGGGCGCGGCCAACCACTATGGCTTCGAACCCACCTACGACGAACACACCCCCGGCCTGCTCAAGTCGACCCCGGCGCTGTACATCGAGGACGACACCTTCGTCGAAGCGCTACCCGAAGGCTTCTATTCCTCCGACGCCTTTGGCGACAAGTTGCTGCAGTACCTCAAGGAGCGCGACCAGAGCCGGCCGTTCTTCGCCTACCTGCCGTTCTCCGCGCCGCACTGGCCGTTGCAGGCGCCGGCCGAGGTGGTGGCGCGCTACAAGGGGCGCTACGACGCCGGGCCCGAGGTGCTGCGCCAGGAGCGCCTGGAAAAACTGCGCGCCCTGGGCCTGATCGGCGCCGAGGTGCAGGCGCACCCGGTGGATGAACAATGGCAGGCGCTGAGCGACGAACAGCGCCAGCGCTCGGCACGCGCCATGGAGGTGTACGCGGCGATGGTCGAGCGCATGGACTGGAACATCGGCCGGGTGCTCGGCTACCTGCGCAACCAGGCCTGCTGGACAACACCCTGGTGCTGTTCATGTCCGACAACGGTGCCGAGGGCGCGCTGCTCGAAGCCTTCCCCAAGTTCGGCCCGCACCTGGCCAGCTACCTGGACCAGCACTACGACAACAGCCTGGACAACATCGGCCGCGCCAACTCCTACGTGTGGTACGGCCCGCACTGGGCCCAGGCGGCCACCGCACCGTCGCGGCTGTTCAAGGCCTTCACCACCGAGGGCGGCATTCGCGTGCCGGCCCTGCTGCACTACCCGGCACTGGCGCGCCAGGGGCAGATCAGCCATCAGTTCAGCACCGTGATGGACATCACCCCGACCCTGCTGGACCTGGCCGGCATCCGCCACCCGGGCAAACGCTGGCGCGGGCGCGACGTGGCGCCGCTGCGCGGCAAGTCGTGGCTGGGCTACCTGTCGGGCGAGACCGAGCAGGTACACGACGAGCACACCGTCACCGGCTGGGAGCTGTTCGGGCGCCGGGCGATTCGCCAGGGGCACTGGAAGGCGGTGTACATTCCGGGCCCGGTGGGGCCGGCCACCTGGCAGCTGTACGACCTGAGCATCGACCCCGGCGAGGTCCACGACCTGGCGCAGGCGCAGCCGGCAAAGCTGCAGGCCCTGCTCGGCGAATGGCAGAAGTACGTCGAGGAAACCGGGGTGATCCTCAGCCAGTCGCCGTTCCAGCCGGATTAGCCATCAGTGCCAGGCGCGCGGGGTCGAGAATCTCGATCTCGCCGTAGCTCAGGCGCAGCACGCCATCCTGCTCCAGCGCCTTGAGAATCTGGTTGGTGGTCTGGCGCGACAGCGCGAGCATCAGCGCCAGTTGCTCCTGGGACAATTGCAACACCCTCCTGGCCCCCTCCACTTCGCCGTAACCGGCGGCGATCTGCAGCAGCCGATAGGCCACCCGCGGCGCGGCACTCATCAGGCTCTGCTGCTCCAGCGCGACAAAGGCCAGGCGCAGCTTGTGGCTCATCAGCAAGGCGAATTCACGCCAGTAATGCGGTTGCGCATCCAGCAATTTCACCAGCGCGCCCTGGGGCACCCGCAGCAGGTGGGTGGCACCTTCGGCATAGGCGTCGTGGGTACGTGGCTGGTCGTCGAACAGGCAGATCTCGCCGAACCAGTGCGGGGCCTCGATCAGGGTCAGCACCGCCTCCTTGCCCTGGGCGCTGACCGCACCGATGCGGATGGCGCCATCGAGCACCGCGTACAGTCCGCAAGGCGGGTCGCCGCGCTGGAACAGGCAGGCGCCGGCCTCCAGGCTCACGGGCCGGGCCAGGTGCAGCAGGCTATCCTGCAGGGTAGCGGGCAACTGTTTGAACCAGTGACCCTGGCGCAAGGTTGAAGCGTTCATCGGGGGCCTCGCGGTGACACTGTCGGCTAGCCGACAGACGACGGTGCCTGCGCAGGGCAAGCTCGGGCAATCCTACAGGAGGAACAACAATGAAAAGCCTCGTCGAGCACCTGAGTCAATACGCGGCCTACCACCGCGACCCACGCAACATCGCCACGCACTTCGTGGGTATCCCGCTGATCGTGGTGGCGGTCACGGTGCTGCTGTCGCGTCCGGGCATGGCATTGGCCGGGGTGTGGCTGTCGCCTGCATTGCTGGTGGCGCTGTGGTCGGCGTGGTTCTACCTGCGCCTGGACACCCGCTTCGGGTTGCTGATGAGCGTGTTGCTGGGCTTGTGCCTGTGGGCCGGGCAGGTACTGGCGGTTCAGAGCACGCTGGTGTGGCTGGGTGCGGGGCTGGGGCTGTTCGTGGTGGGCTGGGTGATCCAGTTCGTCGGCCACTATTACGAGGGGCGCAAGCCGGCGTTTGTGGACGACATCAGCGGGCTGATCGTGGGGCCGTTGTTCGTGGTGGCGGAGATGGCGTTCGTGCTGGGGTTGCGCGGGGAGTTGAAGCGGTCGATCGAGGCGAATGCGGGGCCGGTGGGTAGTCGCTCGAAAAAGGCGGCAATCTGAAGGCCCATTCGCCGGCAAGGCCGGCTCCTACAACGGCACGCACACACTGTAGGAGCCAGCCTTGCTGGCGAAGAGGCCCTGAAGATCAGGCGCGGGATTCGACGCCCAGTTCATCCCACACCGACTCCGCCAGGTGGAACGTGGCATTGGCCGCCGGGATCCCGCAATAGATCGCGCTCTGCATCAGCACTTCCTTGATCTCTTCGCGGGTCACGCCATTGTTCGCCGCCGCCCGCAAGTGCAGCTTCAGCTCTTCATTGCGGTTCATGCCGATCAGCATCGCGATGGTGATCAGGCTGCGGGTATGGCGTGGCAACCCCGGCCGCGTCCAGATATCGCCCCACGCGTGCCGGGTGATCATTTCCTGGAACTCGCCGTTGAACTCGGTGAGGTTGCTCAGGCTGCGGTCCACATGGGCATCGCCCAGTACCGCACGCCGCACCTGCATGCCGGCCTCGTAACGTTCTTTTTCGTCCACAACCTACTCCTCAGCGGGCCAGCAGAAAATCGATCACGCGGCGGCTGAACGGCGCGCCGACTTCAACGTTGGACAGGTGCGCCGCCTGGAACTCGGCATACTCGGCACCCACCACATGCTCCTGGATGAAGCGCCCGCCAGCCGGCGGCGTGACCGCATCGGCACTGCCGGAAATCACCAGCAGCGGCACCTTGATCTCACCCAGCTGGTCCCGGAAGTCCGCATCGCGCACCGCGCCGCAGTTGGCCGCATAGCCATCGGGCGATGTGCCCGCCAGCATGTCGGTGATGCGCTTGGCCTGGTCCGGGTTGGCCTGCGCATAGGCCTTGGTGAACCAGCGCTCGATGGAGGCGTCGCGCAGCCCCACCATCGCCGCCTCGCGGTCGCGCAGCACCATGTCGATGCGCGGGTTCCACACCTCGTCGTTGCCGATCTTGGCTGCGGTGTTGCACACGATCAGGCGGTTCAGGCGCTCGCCGGCATGGATGCCCAGCCACTGCCCGATCAGCCCGCCCATGGACAGGCCGCAGAAATGCGCCCGCTCGATCTTCAGCGCGTCCAGCAGTGCCAGCACGTCACGCCCCAGTTGCTCGATGCTGTACGGCCCCTCGGTCACCAGCGACTGGCCATGCCCGCGGGTGTCGTAGCGCAGTACCCGAAAATGCGCGGCAAATGCCGGCAGTTGCGGGTCCCACATGGTGTGGTCGGTGCCCAGCGAGTTGGACAGCACCAGCACCGGTGCGCCCTCGGGCCCGTCGAGCCGGTAGTTCAGTACGCCATCAGCGAGTTGTACGCTAGCCACAACGGCCTCCTTCAACGCTTGAATTGTTGGTGTTCAGCCACCGCCCGCGCCACCCACACGCGGGCCTGGCCCAGGTAATGAGCAGGGTCGAGCAGGCGGTCGAGTTCGTCCGCCGACAGCTCGGCAGTCACCTGCGGATCGTCGCCCAGCACGTCGCGCAGCTGACGCTGTTCGGCCACCGCACGCTTGCAGCAGGTTTCCAGCAGGTGGTGCGCGGTGTCCCGGCCCAGTCGCTGGGCCAGCACGATGCTGACCGCCTCGGCCAGCACCAGGCCCTGGGTCAGGTCGAGGTTGCGGCGCATGCGCGCAGCATCCACCTCCAGGCCCTCGGCAATCACCTGGGCCTGGCGCAGGGCGCCGGACACCAGGCAGCAGATCTCGGGCAGGGTTTCCCATTCGGCATGCCACAGGCCCAGGCTGCGCTCGTGCTCCTGGGGCATGGCCGCGAACAGCGTGGACACCAGCCCCGGTACACGGGTAGCGGCGCCGATCAGCACCGCCGCGCCCACCGGGTTGCGCTTGTGCGGCATGGTCGACGAGCCGCCCTTGCCCGGCGCAGCAGGCTCGAACACCTCCGCCGCCTCGGTCTGCATCAGCAGGCTCACATCGCGTCCCAGCTTGCCCAGGCTGCCGGCGATCATGCCCAGCACCGAGGCGAACTCCACCAGGCGGTCACGCTGGGTATGCCAGGGCTGCTCGGGCAGGCTCAGCCTGAGCTGCCCGGCCAGCGCCTCGGCCACCGGCAATGCCTTGTTGCCCAGCGCCGCCAGGGTGCCGGAGGCGCCGCCGAACTGCAGGCTCAGCAGGCGCGGCTTGAGCTCCTGCAGGCGCTGACGGTGACGGGTGAGTGCACCGAGCCAGCCGGCGATCTTCATGCCCAGGGTCACGGGCGTTGCATGTTGCAGCCAGGTGCGCCCGGCCAGCGGCGTGTCGGCATGCTGCAGCGCCTGGTGCGCCAGGCTGTCGGCCAGGCGCGCCAGGTCGGCTTCGATCAGGCCCAGGGCATCGCGCAATTGCAGCACCAGCCCGGTGTCCATCGCATCCTGGCTGGTAGCGCCCAGGTGCACGAAGCGCTCGGCTTCGGGCACGCCGCTGGCAATCACCTTGCCCAGCGCCTTGACCAGCGGGATGGCCGAGTTGCCGGCCACCGCGATGGCCTCGGCCAGGGCCGCGAAGTCATAGCGCTCGGCCTGGCAGGCCGCTTCGATCGGTGCCACCGCCACCTGCGGGATCAGCCCCACCGCCGCCTCGGCGCGGGCCAACGCGGCTTCGAAATCGAGCATGCCCTGCACCCGGCCACGGTCGGAAAACACGGCGCGCATGGCCGGCGCGGTGAAGTAGGCATCGAACAGCTGATTGCCCGGACGTTGGTTCATCGGTGGTCCTTCTCAATGATCGTGGTGCAGGTACGCCGCCTGCTTGGGCAGGCGCAGGCTGAACAGGAAGGCAATCGCCATCATCACCGTAACGTACCAGTAAAAGGCGTTTTCCATGTTCAGCGACTTGAGCCCCAGTGCCACATATTCGGCCGAGCCGCCGAAGATCGCGTTGGCCACCGCGTAGGCCAGGCCCACGCCCAGCGCACGTACCTGCGGCGGGAACATCTCGGCTTTGACCAGCCCGCTGATCGAGGTGTAGAAGCTCACGATGGCCAGCGCCAGGGTGATCAGCACAAAGGCCAGGAACGGGCTGGTGACGGTTTTCAGGGTAAGCAGGATCGGCACCGTGCACAGGGTGCCCAGGGCGCCGAACCAGAGCATCGAGGTGCGCCGGCCGATGCGGTCCGAGAGCATGCCGAACAGCGGCTGCATGCACATGTACAGGAACAGTGCACCGGTCATGATGAAGCTGGCGGTCTTGGCGCTCATGCCCGCAGTGTTCACCAGGTACTTCTGCATGTAGGTGGTAAAGGTGTAGAAGATCAGCGAGCCGCCGGCGGTGTAGCCAAGCACGGTGATGAACGCCGCCTTGTGGTTGCGGAACAGGCCGCCGAGGCTGCCGGCGTCCTTGTCGTTGCGGGTTTCGGCGCTGCTGGTCTCTTCCAGCGAGCGACGCAGGAACAGCGAGATCACCGCCGCGATGGCACCCACCACGAACGGGATGCGCCAGCCCCAGGCGCGCAGCTCATCTTCGGTGAGCAGTTGCTGCAGGATCACCACCACCAGCACCGCCAGCAGTTGCCCGCCGATCAGGGTCACGTACTGGAACGAAGCAAAGAAGCCGCGTTGGCCGCGCAGGGCCACCTCGCTCATGTAGGTGGCGGTGGTGCCGTATTCGCCGCCCACCGACAGGCCCTGGAACAGCCGCGCCAGCAACAGCAGCGCCGGTGCCCAGGCACCGATGCTGGCGTAGGTCGGCAGGCAGGCGATCACCAGCGAGCCGGCGCACATCATCAGCACCGAGATCATCATCGAATTCTTGCGCCCGTGGCGGTCGGCCACACGGCCGAACAGCCAGCCGCCGATGGGCCGCATCAGGAACCCGGCGGCGAACACGCCGGCGGTGTTGAGCAGCTGCACCGTCGGGTCGTCGGAGGGGAAGAAAGCCGGGGCAAAGTAGATCGCGCAGAAGGCATAGACGTAGAAGTCGAACCATTCCACGAGGTTGCCCGAGGAGGCACCGACGATGGCGAAAATGCGTTTGCTGCGTTCTTCGCCGGTGTAATGGATTGAAGTCATGGCAATTCACTCTGGGAGGATGTCTGAAGTCTAGACACACTCGGTAACACTCACGTTCCACAGAACAATCACCCCGCTGCCCCGACCTTGCGTGGAGGTCGCAGCAGCGGGGTCATTGATTACACGCGCTCGATGGCCAGGGCCAGGCCCTGCCCGACACCCACGCACATGGTCGCCAGGCCTTTGCGCCCGCCGGATTTCTCCAGCTGGTGCAGCGCTGTCAGCACCAGGCGTGCGCCGCTCATGCCCAACGGGTGCCCCAGGGCAATGGCGCCGCCGTTGGGGTTGACCTGCGGCGCGTCGTCGGCAATGCCGAGTTCGCGCAGCACGGCCAGGCCTTGGCTGGCGAACGCTTCGTTGAGCTCGATCACGTCGAAATCGGTGACCGCCACGCCCAGGCGCTCGATCAGCTTGCGCACCGCCGGCACCGGGCCGATACCCATTACCCGGGGGGCAACGCCGGCACTGGCCATGCCGAGCACGCGCGCGCGCGGGGTCAGGCCATGCTTTTGCACCGCCTCGGCCGACGCCAGTATCAGCGCCGCGGCGCCGTCGTTGACGCCCGAAGCGTTGCCGGCGGTGACCGTCTTGTCCGCGCCGTTGACCGGCTTGAGCCTGGCCAGGGCTTCGAGGGTGGTGTCGGCGCGCGGGTGTTCGTCGTGCTCGACCACGGTCTCGCCCTTCTTGTGCGCGATGCGCACCGGCACGATCTCTTCGGCGAAGTAGCCGGCGGCCTGGGCCTTGGCGGTGCGCTGCTGGCTGCGCAGGGCGAAGGCATCCTGGTCGGCGCGCGATACCTGATAGTCGTCGGCCACGTTGTCGGCGGTCTGCGGCATCGCGTCCACGCCGTACTGGGCCTTCATCAGCGGGTTGATGAAGCGCCAGCCGATGGTGGTGTCTTCCAGCTTCATGTTGCGCGAGTAGGCGCTTTCGGCCTTGCCCATCACGAACGGTGCACGGGACATCGACTCGACGCCGCCGGCAATCGTCAGCTCCATCTCGCCGCTGGCAATGGCGCGAAACGCCGTGCCGATGGCGTCCATGCCCGAGGCGCACAGGCGGTTGAGGGTCACACCTGGCACGCTGTCGGGCAGCCCGGCCAGCAGCAGGGCCATGCGCGCCACGTTGCGGTTGTCTTCACCGGCCTGGTTGGCGCAGCCGAAGAACACTTCGTCGAGCTGGTCCCATTGCACGGTGGGGTTGCGCTCGATCAGCGCCTTGAGCGGTACCGCCGCCAGGTCGTCGGCGCGCACGCCGGCCAGGGCGCCGCCGAAGCGGCCGATGGGGGTGCGAATCGCGTCGCAGATGAATACGTCACGCATCAGGCTTCTCCCGGCGCTTGGCCGTGGGCGGCCGCGGTGCGCGCTTCGAGGTCGCGCAGCGCAGTCAGCTCGACTTCGCTCGGCGCCACGGTGGTTTCGACGCTGTCGGCAAAGCGGATCGCCCAGCCGGTGGCGGCGACGATCTGCTCGCGGGTCACACCCGGGTGAATCGAGGTGACCACGAATTCGTTGCTGCCGGCTTCAGGTTCCATGATGCACAGGTCGGTGATGATGCCCACCGGGCCAGCACCGGGCAGGCCCAGGCGTTTGCGCGAGTCACCGCCTTCGCCATGGCCGACCGAGGTGATGAAGTCGAGCTTGTCGACGAAGGCGCGCGAGGACTGCTTGAGGATGATCAGCACGGTCTTGGCGGAGCCGGCGATTTCCGGTGCGCCACCGGCACCCGGCAGGCGTACCTTGGGCTGGTGGTAGTCGCCGACCACGGTGGTGTTGATGTTGCCGAAACGGTCGACCTGGGCGGCGCCCAGAAAGCCCACGTCGATGCGCCCGCCCTGCAGCCAATAGCGGAAGATCTCGCCGGTGGGCACCACGGTATCGGCGGTTTCGGCCAGCTCGCCGTCACCGATGGACAGCGGCAGTACCGTTGGCTTGGCGCCGATAGGGCCCGATTCGTAGATCAGCACCACGTCGGGCGAAGAGGTCAGGCGTGCCAGGTTGGCGGCCTTGGACGGCAGGCCGATGCCGACGAAGCACACGGCGCCGTTGCGCAGGCGGCGGGCAGCGGCAACGGTCATCATTTCATTGGTGGAGTAGCTCATTGTGCAGCCTCCGAAGCGCTGGCCAGTTTTGCCTTGAAGGCAGGGAAGTCGGCGGTGCCGCGAATGTATTCGTCGATCCAGGCGGTGAAGGTCTCACGGCTGCGGGCAATCGGGTCCCAGGCCTGGTAGAAGCGGTTGTCACGCTCGGAGTAGCCGTGCGCGTAGGACGGGTGCGCCCCGCCCGGTACCAGGCACACGGCCGACAGTGCCCAGGTGGGCAGCACGCAGGCATTCATTGGCGCGTTGAGGTCGTCGACGATCTCTTCCACGGTGACGATGCAGCGCTTGGCGGCCAGGGCGGCCTCCTTCTGCACACCCAGGATGCCCCACAGCAGCACGTTGCCCTTGCGGTCGGCCTTCTGCGCGTGGATCACGGTGACATCCGGGCGAACCGACGGCACGGCGGCCAGCACCTCACCGGTGAACGGGCAGGTCACGCTCTTGATCAGCGGGTTGACCTTGGGCAGGTCGGAGCCGGCGTAGGCGCGCAGCACCGCGAACGGCAGGCCCGAGGCACCGGCAACGTAGGCGTTGGCGAGGTCGGCGTGGCTGTGTTCTTCGATTTCCATGGCGTGCGGCCACTGCTTCTCGACCGCGTCACGCAGGCGGTGCAGCGACCCGACACCCGGGTTGCCGCCCCACGAGAAGATCAGCTTGCGGGCGCAGCCGGCGCCGATCAGCTGGTCGTAGATCAGGTCGGGGGTCATGCGCACCAGGGTCAGATCCTTCTTGCCCTGACGAATGATTTCGTGCCCGGCGGCGGTCGGGATCAAATGCGTGAAGCCTTCGAGGGCGACGCTGTCGCCGTCGTTGACGAACTGCTTCACGGCGTCGTGGAGCGAGAGGATTTCAGCCATTGCAGACTCCTGGAGAGCGGTTTCAGAGGTGCCTCTGAGCGGCACCGGCATGAGCTCAGATTAAGGCGGCGCATTGGGCCGTACAATCCGATAATCGCCATAGCGTTCGATTATCGAACGTATTGTTGTTGTGCTAAGGATCCACAAACCATCGCGGGTCAAGCCCGCTCCCACAGGTACGGTGGAGATCCATGTGGGAGCGGGCTTGACCCGCGATAGGGGCGCTACTGCCAGCCGGTCAGGTCGCGTCAGCGTGGCTCACCACACCCTTGATCACCACCGCCACCGTCGCGATCGCGGCCGGGATCACCAGGGCCGTCAGCACCTGTTCGAAGTTCCAGCCCAGGCCCAGCAACGTGGCGCCCATCCAGGCCCCGAGAATCGCGCCAAACCGGCCGATGCCCAGCATCCACGACACGCCGGTGGCGCGGCCCTGGGTGGGGTAGAAGCGCGCCGCCAGCGACGGCATCGCCGACTGCGCCCCGTTCACGCACATGCCGGCAATCAGCACCAGGGTCGCCAACAGCGTGATGTTGCCCAGGCTCTGGCCCACCGCGTAGGCGAACACCCCGGCCAGCAGGTAGAAGGTGCCGATCACCTTGTGCGGGTTGTAGCGGTCCATCGCCCAGCCTACCGCCACCGCACTGAGCACGCCGCCGAACTGGAACAGCGCACCGATGAACGCCGCCTGCTCCATGCTCGCGCCGCTGTCACGCATCAGCGTGGGCAGCCAGCTGGTCAGCAGGTAGACGATCACCAGGCCCATGAAATAGGTCAGCCACAACAGCAGCGTGCCGACGCTGTAGGTGCCCGAGAAGATCACCGCGAACACGTTGCGCGCCTTGACCGTCTTCTGTTCCGGCACGCTGAAGCTGGCAGCCTGGTTGACGATGCCCGGTTCGATCGGCGCCAATGTGCGGCGTACCCGGTCGGTGCCCTTGTTGCGCACCACCAGGTAACGCGCCGACTCCGGCAGCCACACCATCAGTACCACCACCAGCAGCAGCGGCAGGATGCCGCCGATCAGCAGCAGGCTGTGCCAGCCGAACATCGGGATCAGCTTGGCGGAAATGAACCCGCCACCGGCCATGCCCAGGTTGAAGCCGCAGAACATGCTGGTGACCAGCAACGACTTGTGCCGCTCGGGGGTGTATTCGGACAGCAGCGTGGTGGCGTTCGGCATGCCGGCGCCCAGGCCCAGGCCGGTCAGAAAGCGCAGCACCAGCAACTGGTCGACGTTGGTGGCATAGGCCGAGGCCAGGCTGAACGCGCCGAACAGCAACACCGCGCCCACCAGCACCACCTTGCGCCCGAAACGGTCGGCCAGCGGCCCCGAGCCCAGCGCACCGAACACCATGCCGATCAGCGCGGCGCTCATCACCGGGCCCAGGCTGGCGCGGTCGATGCCCCAGTCCTGGGACAGTGCCGGGGCAATGAAGCCCATTGCGGCGGTGTCCAGGCCGTCGAGGAACACGATCAGAAAGCACAGGATGACCACCCGCCATTGGTAACGCGACAACGGCTGGGCATTGATGAACGACTGCACATCCAGGCAGTTTCCAACAGCAGCTTGGGGACTATTCATTGTTTTTATCCAGAAGATGCGCGCGAGTGTGCGGGTGCGCGCGTGAACGGCACAGACGGTCGGGTACGGGTCTTTTGGAAAGGGTCAGCTACCGTGCAGCCGGCAGGCGGGCAGGTACAGGCTGAAGCAGGACAGGGTGCAGGTCATGGGGTGTTCTCTCGCTCATTATTATTGGAGGCCGTCAGGGGCCACTTGATGCGAGGGACATTAATAAGGCGCGCGACTCGGCGCAATTCGATAAACGCAAGACTGTGCGTTTATCGAACAGGAACCGCTCGACGCATTCAACTGAACAGCTGGGTACTCAGGTCGCGGCTGGCCGCCACCATGATCGGCAGGAACTTCTGTTCCAGCTCGCTGCGACTCACCCGCCCGGCGTGGGTGCTGATGTTCAGCGCCGCCAGCACCTGGCCGGAGGCGTCGTACACCGGCACCGCGATCGAACGCAGGCCCTGCTCCAGCTCCTGGTCGACCACGCACCAGCCCTGCTCGCGCACCTGCTGGAGGATTTCCAGCAAGGCTGCCGGGTCGTGCACGGTACGGCTGGTCTTGGCCTGCAGGTCGGCGTGCTCCAGGTATTCGTGCAGGGTGGCGTCGTCCAGCGCCGCCAGCAGGATGCGCCCCATCGAGGTGCAATAGGCCGGCAGGCGCCCGCCCACCGACAGGTCCACCGAAATAAGGCGCTGCACCGTCGCCGAGCGGGCGATGTAGAGAATGTCGTCACCTTCGAGGGTGGCCATGTTGCAGGCCTCGTGCAGCTGGTCGCTCATGCGGTCCAGGTACGGCTGCGCCGATACCGCCAATGGCGTCGAGGACAGGTAGGCATGACCCAGGGTCAGCACCTTGGGCAGCAATGAATAGGTGCGCCCGTCGGTGGTGGCATAGCCGAGCTTGATCAGGGTGTGCAGGCAACGGCGAACCGCCGCCCGCGGGATCTCGGTGCGGTGGCTGATCTGGGCGATGGTCAGGTGCCGCTTGCGCTCCTGGAACGCCTGCACCACCGCCAGGCCCCGCGCCAGCGACGTCATGAAATCCGGGTCGCCGGTGAACGCCTGGATGCGCTTGGCCGGCGAGGCCACGATGGGCGGCGCCAACGAAGCGAAAGAGCTGCGCACGTTGTCGTTCAGGCCTGGGCCCTTGCCCCCTGTTTCTTCACTCATGACTCACCTCGGCAAACTTCACTTGGGCGATTATCGAACCATCGGCCGATAATCGCAATTGACCGATGCCTACAATTGCTTATACCTTTCGCCTGCCACATGTGGCTTCTTGGAGAGACTGGTCAGGTACCCACCGTAGAAGTCCCAGGCACGGCCTTGCCCACCAGCAAGGCCGTTTTTGCTTCTGCCGGGCTGACAGGCCCCGACAGAAGGTGTAAAACAGCCATTCAACTGCAATCACCCTCGTCTTATATAGACGCTCGACACAATGGCCTGTGCCGCTGTCGTCGGGTTAAACGTGCTTGTGTTGAAATCGGCATCAACTCCAACTTCAGGAAACACTGTGACGAAAGATGAACTGCGCGCTGAACTCGAGCGCCAGGAACAACGTTACAAGGACGTTTATGGCGGAGAAGTCACCACATACGCCGCCCAACCAGACCCCGAACGCAAACCCTGGCGCAAACGTGCCAGCCTGCTGGACCAGGCATTTGCCGTGGAACTGCAAAAGATCGAAAAGGAGCTCAGCCCACAGGAGCCCTGACCCTCGGACAAAGCGCCCGCCCCTGGGCACGGCACCGGCACGAAGACGGTGCCTTGGGCGACCCTTGCGGCGTCGAAGATGAAACCGTTACGTAATCTCACAAATTTAATACGGTCGTTTGAATTATTCAGCCGTGGAAAACATCGGTTTTTTCTTGACCGTTCGCGTTATTTTTTCTGATTTTTGCCGATCTTTCTCGATTACCCTCCCCTCCTGCAGTGCCCTGCCCCCCCGCAAAAGCGCCCCGACCGGTCAGCACCTAGTGCATCGATTACCCAGGATTTCTGGCATAATCGCGCCCCCTTATGACCGGGTCAGAATTCCTTCATGATCGATTTATTCAGCGGACTTGATGCCTGGGTACTGGTGAGCCTGTTGCTCGCCTTGACCTTCGTGCTCGCCTTCGAGTTCATCAATGGCTTTCATGACACCGCCAATGCGGTAGCGACTGTCATCTATACCAAAGCCATGCCGCCGCACCTGGCCGTGTTCTTTTCCGGCGTGTTCAATTTCCTTGGCGTCCTGCTGGGCGGAGTCGGGGTGGCGTATGCCATCGTGCACCTGCTGCCGGTGGAGCTGCTGATCAATGTGAACACCGGGCATGGCCTGGCCATGGTCTTCTCGCTGCTGGCCGCGGCCATCGCGTGGAACCTGGGTACCTGGTACTTCGGCATCCCGGCGTCCAGCTCGCACACCCTGATCGGCTCGATCCTGGGCGTGGGCCTGGCCAACGCGCTGCTCAACGACATTCCACTGGGTGACGGGGTCAACTGGCAGAAGGCAATCGACATCGGCATGTCGCTGGTGCTCTCGCCCATGGCCGGCTTTGCCGTGGCCGCGCTGGTGCTGATCGGCCTGAAGTGGTGGCGTCCGCTGTCGAAGATGCACAAGACGCCTGAACAGCGCCGCAAGCTCGACGACAAGAAGCACCCGCCGTTCTGGAACCGCCTGGTACTGGTCATTTCGGCCATGGCCGTCAGCTTCGTGCACGGTTCCAACGATGGTCAGAAAGGTATCGGCCTGATCATGCTGGTGCTGATCGGCATCGTGCCGGCGCAGTTCGTGCTGGACCTGAACAGCACCACCTACCAGATCGAGCGTACCCGTGACGCGACCCTGCACCTGAGCCAGTTCTACCAGCGCAACAGCGAAACCCTGGGCGAATTCCTGGCACTGGGCAAGGCCAAGGCCGGTGACCTGCCGGAGCAGTTCAGCTGCAATCCGCAACAGACCGAGCCAACCATCACCGCGCTGCAGCAGTCGCTCAACGGCGTGGCGGACTACCATTCGCTGACTGCCGAGAAGCGCGTGGAAGTGCGGCGTTACCTGCTGTGCCTGGATGACACGGCGAAAAAGGTCAGCAAGTTGCCAGGCCTGGAAGCACGTGAAAAGGCCGACCTGGACAAACTGCGTCGTGACCTGACCGCGACCACCGAGTACGCGCCGTTCTGGGTGATCCTGGCGGTGGCCCTGGCCCTGGGCCTGGGGACCATGGTGGGCTGGAAGCGTGTGGTACTGACCATTGGCGAGAAGATCGGCAAGCAGGGCATGACCTATGCCCAGGGCATGTCGGCGCAGATCACCGCAGCCTGCGCGATTGGCGCGGCCAACATCTTCAGCCTGCCGGTGTCGACCACCCACGTGCTGTCGTCGGGTGTGGCCGGGACCATGGTGGCGAACAAGAGCGGCCTGCAAGGCGGCACCGTGCGCACCATTCTGCTGGCCTGGGTGCTGACCCTGCCGGCGACCATCGCCTTGTCGGCGGGGTTGTTCTGGTTGGCGTCCAAAGCCATCGGTTGAAGTAACGCTGCACCGCAGAAGGGTCAGCCATTCATTTGGCTGGCCCTTTTTTCATGGCCCTGCGCAAACGCACTGTCATTTATGTCAGTAGACGATGGGCCACCTGCAGCGCACCCTCCTTTTCACGCCGACAAGGAGAATGCACATGTCGAAGGACGGCCATATCCACGCTTGCGCTGGCGCCATGCACATCGCCCGGGCCCTGCACAGCGCCATGCGTTTGCCCAATGGCGATGTGCTGATTGCCGGCGGCATCACCAATGGCGGGCATGCCACCGACAGCGTGGAACGCTTCAGCCTTGACCAGCGCGAATGGAAGCAACAACATCCCAAGCAGAAGGCGGCATTCTCGCAACTCACGGTCATTCTCGACGACGGGTCCTTTCTGCTGGTGGGCGGCTCGCAAACCGGAGAAGCCAGCGACCACGTCGAGCGTTTCGACCCCATCCGCTCATGCTGGACAACGCTGCGCAGCCTCCAGGTTGCCCGCTTCAGCCACACCGCTACGTCATTGTGGGGCGGCACGAACAAGGTGCTTGTCATCGGCGGCAACCACCTCAAGGGCGATACCGGTAAAGTGCTCGACATCGTCGAGCTGTACGACGTCGCCAGCGACGAGTGGCATCAGCTCGGTGAGCGCAGTCAGGCACGCATGAACCACAGCGCCACGTTGCTCGATTCCGGCAAGGTGCTGATTATCGGCGGCTATGCCCCCGACCAGGCACTGGCCCACTGCGAACTCTTCGACCCGCAGACCGGGCGGTTCGAGCCGACCACGCCACTGCCTGCCCCCCGCATGCAACATACGGCCACGCTGCTGAACAATGGCCAGGTGATGGTGGCGGGTGGCACCTGCATGCCGTTTGGTGAAAATGCACTGGAATCGTTTTTGTACGATCCGCTAACCAATACCTGGCGAAGTGGCCCGCCCATGCAGCGTGGACACCAGGGGCATACCGCCACGCTGCTGCCCGATGGTCGGCTGCTGCTGGCCGGCCATACCAGACTGCCCTACCGCCCCAGCACCGAGCTGTACGACCCACGCCAGGATGCATGGGTGCTGGGCAGCGAGCTGAACGAACCGCGTTTCTCCCACAGCGCCACGTTACTGCCCGACGGTCAGGGCGTGCTGCTGTGCGCAGGCCAACTGCTCACAGCCGACACGGCCTATACACGAAGCTGCGAGCTCTGCTGCGGCCCCTTGGCACAACCTGCCGAGCCTGCGCAGGGCACCGGCTCGATGCCTTCGGGCCCGCTTGAGAACCTGCCGGCGAACCGGCAACTCCACTGCCTCGACGCCTTGTCAGCGGCGCTTGCTGCCCCCCAGCAGTGAGCCCATCAAGCCCCGCACCAGTTGCCGTCCGAACTGATTGGCCGCCTGGCGCACCGCCGACTTGATCGCCTGCCCCGCCGCGCTCTGCAAGAACTCCCCGGCCTTGTCGGCCAGGCTTTCCTCGGCCGGCGCCTGCTGCGCCGATGGCACCTGCCCCTTGCGCGCCATCAATATCTCGTACGCCGACTCCCGATCGATCGGCTTGTCATAGCGCCCCTGCAACGGCGACGCCGCAATCAGCGCCGCCCGCTCGGCCTCGCTCAACGGCCCGATGCGCGATTGCGGCGGCGCGATCAGTACCCGCTCGACCATGCCCGGCGTGCCCTTGTCCTGCAGGGTGCCCACCAACGCCTCGCCAATGCCAAGCTCGGTCAGCACCGCCAGGGTGTCGAACGCCGGGTTCGGCCGAAACCCATCGGCCACCGCCCGCAGCGACTTCTGCTCCTTGGCCGTGAACGCACGCAAGCCATGCTGGATGCGCAGGCCGAGCTGGGCGAGCACATCGTCCGGCAGGTCGCCCGGCGACTGAGTCACGAAATACACCCCCACCCCCTTGGAACGAATCAACCGCACCACCTGTTCCAGACGATCCTGCAAGGCCTTGGGCGTGCCGCTGAACAACAGGTGCGCCTCATCGAAAAACAGCGCCAGCAGAGGCTTGTCCGCATCGCCACGCTCGGGCAACTGCTCGAACAGCTCCGCCAGCAACCACAGCAGGAAGGTCGCATACACCTTCGGCGCCTCGTGCACCAGGCGGCTGGCATCGAGCAGGTGGATGCGCCCGCGCCCGTCGGCAGCAGGCTGCAGCAGGTCTGGCAACTGCAACGCCGGCTCACCGAACAGAGCCTCGGCCCCTTGCTGCTCCAGGGTCGCCAGGCGCCGCAACAGGGCCTGGCTGGAACCGCTGGTCATCAGCGCACTGTCTTCGCCGAGCACCTGCGGGTTGTCCTTGAGGTGGCCGAGCAGCGCCTTGAGGTCCTTGATGTCCAGCAGCAACAGGCCCTCGCGATCGGCCACCTTGAACGCCGCATACAACGCCGCCTGCTGGCTGTCGTTGAGTTCGAGCAGGTTGCCCAGCAGCAACGGGCCCATTTCGCTCAAGGTCGTGCGCAACGGATGCCCGGACTTGCCGTGCACATCCCACAGGATCACCGGATACGCCTGCGGCCGATGCTGGAGCCAGGGCATGCCGGCAATCCGCTCGGCCACCTTGCCCTGCGGGTTGCCCACCGCACCCAGGCCGCACAGGTCGCCTTTGACGTCGGCAGCGAACACCGCCACGCCGGCATCGCTGAAGGCCTCGGCCAGGTGCTGCAAGGTCACGGTCTTGCCGGTGCCGGTGGCCCCGGCAACCAGTCCGTGACGGTTGGCCAGACGCATGGCCTGGCACACCGGCTGCCCCGCCAGGTCCGCACCGAGAATGAACTGCGAAGAGTCAGGCATGTTTTTTCACCCTCTGTTCAAGCTTTAGTAGTACTCGGCCGATACCAAGTGTTGATGTTTCACCCAGAAAGTCAGGAAAAGCCCGACAAGGACATGGGAACTGCACTGCTTTCAAGATGCCTTTGTGCGAATGACCCGGATATAAAGACCTTAGCGGACCCAATACGCCATGAATAAAAGCTTCCGTTTCAGCCATAAGATCTTGCTGGCTGCTTCCCTGATCGTCCTTGTGGCCTTCACCCTCTTTACTCTCTACAACGATTACCTGCAGCGTAATGCGATTCACGAAGATCTGGAAAACTATGTCGGCGAAATGGGCGATGCCGCCTCGACCAACATCAAGAACCTCTTCGAAGGACGCCTGCTGCTGGTAGAGAACCTGGCACAGAACATCGCGGCAGCTCCCGGCAACCTCGATTCGCTGCTGGACCAGAAGGTGCTGGCGTCGAGCTTCATCACGGTGTACATGGGCAAGACCGACGGCGGCTTCACCGTGCG
Organism: Pseudomonas sp. 1176_21; assembly: GCF_052850635.1. NCBI lineage: Bacteria > Pseudomonadati > Pseudomonadota > Gammaproteobacteria > Pseudomonadales > Pseudomonadaceae > Pseudomonas > Pseudomonas sp. 1176_21. Next base: position 207,056 of record NZ_VXCV01000003.1, on the reverse strand, counting down.
CCCGGTGATCCAGATGCCTGACGGCTACGATCCGCGCATCCGCGACTGGTACAAGGACAGCATGGCGGCCAACGGCCCGACCCTGACCGAACCCTACCTGGACATCAGTACCGGCAAGATGGTGATCGGCATGAACGCCACAGTGTCGCGCGAACTGGGCGTGGTCGGTGGCGACATGGAGCTGGACGCCCTGGTCAAGATCATCAACTCCCTGAATTTCGGCGGCATGGGCTACGCGTTCCTGGTGAACGACCAAGGCAAGATCCTGGTGCACCCGGACAAGGACCTGGTGATGAAGTCGCTGTCGGACCTGTACCCGAACAACACCCCGCGCCTGACCAAGGAACTGACCGAAGTCGAGAACAACGGCCAGACCCGTATCCTCAGTTTCGCACCGGTCAAAGGCCTGCCATCGGCCAACTGGCACATCGGTCTCTCGATCGATAAAGAAAAAGCCTACGCGATGCTGAGCAAGTTCCGCACCTCGGCGGTGATAGTCACCGTGATTGCGGTGGCCATCATCATCGCCCTGCTCGGCATGCTCATCCGCGTGCTGCTGCAACCGCTGCACATCATGACCCGCGCCATGGAAGACATCGCCCAGGGCGAAGGCGACCTGACCAAGCGGCTGAGCATCCACAGCAACGACGAGTTCGGCACCCTGGGCCGCGCCTTCAACCACTTCGTCGAGCGTATCCACAGCTCGATCCGCGAAGTGTCCTCGGCCACCCAGCAGGTCAACGAAGTGGCACTGCGCGTGGTCAGCGCCTCCAACTCCTCGATGGTCAACTCCGACGAGCAGGCCAACCGCACCAACAGCGTGGCCGCCGCCATCAACGAGCTGGGCGCCGCTGCCCAGGAAATCGCCCATAACGCCGCGCAAGCCTCGCAGCAGGCCAGCTCTGCACGCCACCTGGCCGAAGAGGGCCAGCAGGTGGTAGACCGCAGCATCCAGGCGATGAACCGTCTGTCGGACCTTATCTCCACCTCCAGCTCGCACATCGAGACGCTCAACAGCAAGACCGTGAACATCGGTCAGATCCTCGAAGTGATCACCAGCATCTCGCAACAGACCAACCTGCTGGCCCTCAACGCGGCCATCGAGGCGGCCCGTGCCGGTGAAGCCGGGCGCGGGTTTGCCGTGGTGGCCGATGAAGTGCGCAACCTGGCCCACCGTACCCAGGAGTCGGCACAACAGGTGCAGAGCATGATCGAAGAGCTGCAGGTCGGCGCCCGCGAGTCGGTCGACACAATGAGCCAGAGCCAGCGCCACAGCCAGGACAGCGTCTCGATCGCCAACCAGGCCGGCGAACGCCTGGGCAGCGTGACCCTGCGTATCGGCGAGATCGACGGCATGAACCAGTCGGTGGCCACCGCCACCGAAGAGCAGACCTCGGTGGTCGAGTCGATCAACATGGACATCAACGAAATCAACATGCTCAACCAGGAAGGCGTGGAGAACCTGCAGGCCACCCTGCGTGCCTGTTCCGACCTGGAACAGCAGGCCGGCCGCCTCAAGCACCTGGTCGGTACCTTCCGCATCTGACCGCGCGCGCCCGGCGGCTTGCTCGCCGGGCGCGCAACATGATCGAACAAACTATCCTTCACTGAGGTCCACCCTAGGGCGCGTCATCCACCGCATATCCATGCGCGATGACAACCTGAAGACGGTCTCGGAGGGATGCTGATCGTGCACATCGCTGACATCACCATGTTCTACGCCCCCGCCAGTGGCGGTGTGCGTACCTATCTTGATGCCAAACACCGCCGCCTGGGCCTGAACCCCGGCGTTCGCCACAGCCTGCTGATCCCCGGCGCCAGCGCCAGCCATGCCAATGGTATCTATCAGGTGCCTGCCCCCGCCCTGCCCTTCGGCAACGGCTACCGCTTCCCGCTGCGTCTGGCGCCCTGGCGCAACGTGCTGCACGACCTGCAACCGGACCTGATCGAAGTGGGCGACCCCTACCTCACCGCGTGGGCCGCGCTCGATGCACGGCGCCAGCTCGATGTACCGGTGATCGGGTTCTATCATTCCGACCTGCCGCTGCTGGTCGGCAACCGCATGGGCCACTGGTTCACGCCCAATGTCGAAGCCTATGTCAGCAAGCTGTACGGCAACTTCGACCGGGTGCTGGCGCCCAGCCAGGTGATGGCCGACAAGCTGCGCGGGCTGGGCATCGGCAATGTGCATGTACAGCGCCTCGGGGTGGACCTGCAGACCTTCCACCCCGATCACCGCGACCCCGGCCTGCGCGCCGAGCTGGGGCTGGCCGACACCACGCGCCTGCTGGTGTTCGCCGGGCGCGGCTCCCGGGAGAAGAACCTGCCCGTGCTGCTGGACTGCATGAAACGCCTGGGCAAGCACTACCACCTGCTGCTGGTGGGTTCGCACATGCCCAGCAACGTGCCGGCCAACGTCACCATCATCAACCACTTCTGCCCGGCCACCCAGGTCGCCCGCCTGCTGGCCAGTGCCGATGCGCTGCTGCACGCCGGCGACCAGGAGACCTTCGGGCTGGTGATACTCGAGGCCATGGCCAGCGGCATCCCGGTGGTGGCGGTAGCGGCCGGGGCCTTTACCGAAATCGTCGAACCGAGCTACGGCCGGCTGTGCACGCCCAACGACGGCCAGGCGATGGCCGCCGCCGTGCGCGAGCTGTTCGAGGCCGGCGCACCGCAACTGGGGCAGCAGGCACGCCGGCATGCCGAACAGCACTACGCCTGGGACACAGTGGTCGGCGGCCTGCTCGAACACTATCGGGCCGTGCTGGGCCATCACGAGCAACCGGTGCGCGCCCATGCCTGAACAGTCTGACCTGCACAACCAGCACCCCAGCGTACTGCTGGTGCTGCACGACGTGGCCCCGGAAACCTGGCCCGACTACCAGCCCTTCGTCGAAGCCGTCGACGCCCTGGGCGACATCCCCATGACCCTGCTGGTGGTACCCGACTTCCACCGGCGCAACCCTGTGCAGCAGGCCCCGGCCTTTCGCCAGGTGCTGGAGCGGCGACTGAGCCGGGGCGACGAACTGGCCCTGCATGGCTACTACCATGCCGACGACGGCCCGCCGCCACGTTCGCCGCGCGAGTACTTCATGCGCCGCATCTATACCTGGGAGGGTGAGTTCTACGCCCTGGGCCAGGCCCAGGCGCTGCATCGCCTGAATGCCGGGATCGAGCTGTTCCAGGCCTGCGATTGGCCGCTGACCGGCTTCGTTGCCCCGGCCTGGCTGATGAGCGAAGGCACTCGCCAGGCCCTGCGCGAAACCCCGCTGCACTACACCAGCGACCCGCAGCACCTGTTCCGCCTGCCCGACTTCAGCCGCATCGACGCCCCGGGGCTGGTGTGGAGCGCCCGCAGTGCCTGGCGCCGCGGGCTGTCGAAAGTGCTCAGCGAGGCGCGCCGGGCACGCCTGCAGCAGGCGGCCACGATCCGCCTCGGGCTGCACCCGGTGGACATGCGCCATGCCTATTCGCGCCGCTACTGGCTCGACACCCTGCAGCAACTGCTGCAGCAGGGCCGTACCCCCATGACCAAGATGGCCTGGCTGGCCAGCAGGCCCGGCGCATGACTCGCCTGGGCTGGCTCACGCTGGCCCTGCTGCTGGCGCTGCTGGTACCGACGCTGCTGGGCGGCAGCGACCTGCTGCCGCGCCTGCAGCGGTTCCCGCTGGCGCTGCTGATGGGGTTGTTCGGCATGATCGTGCTGTGCTGGTGCATCAACGCCCTGCGCCTGCGTCTGCTGCTCGGCACCCAGGGGGCGGCGCTGGGGCGGGTGCGCAGCCTGGGGGTGATCATGGCCACCGAGTTCGCCATCTGCTCCACCCCCGGCGGCAGCGGCGGGCTATTGGCGCTGGTGGCCCTGCTGGCCAGGCACCGGGTGCGCCCGGCCCAGAGCAGCGCGGTGTTCGCCATGGACCAGCTCAATGACCTGGTGTTCTTCCTGTGCGCTATGTTCGGGATTGTCATCTACATGCTGTTCCACCGCTTCAGCGCAAGCATGCAGGGCATGCTGCTGGCCAGTGCGCTGATGATGTTCGCCGCCCTGCTGGCGGGGCTGGCGATACTGCGCTGGCGCCGCGGGTTGATGCGTGCGATGGGCCGGCTGCTGCGGCGGTTGAAGGTGCGTGACGCCACGTGCCGACGCTGGGCGCGCAAGGTGCTGCACTTCTTTCGCGCGTTTGCCGCCACCTGGCGCCTGCCCAAGCGGGTACTGGCGCTGGTGTTCGGGCTCACCTGCCTGCACTGGGCGCTGCGCTACAGCGTGCTGTACCTGGTGTTGCGCGGGCTGGGGACAGACCTGCAGTGGGTGTCGAGCTTTCTGGTGCAGATGCTCGCCCTGAGTGCCGGCCAGTTCAGCCTGTTGCCCGGCGGGGCTGGCGCGGCGGAGTTGACCTCGGCGACGCTGCTGACGCCCATGGTGGGCAAGTCGACCGCGGCAGCGGCGATTCTGATATGGCGGGTGGTGACGTACTACTTCTATCTGGTGGTGGGCGGCCCGGTGTTCGTCTGCCTGCTGGGCAAGCCGCTGCTGGAGCGGTTGCGCCTGGCACGGCGGTAGACACGCGTTGTGCCCTTCGCCAGCAAGGCTGGCGAGGGGCCGGTGCGGTCCTAGAACACCACCGTCTTGTTGCCGTGCACCAGCACGCGGTCTTCCAGGTGATAGCGCAGGCCGCGGGCCAGCACCATCTTCTCGACGTCGCGACCGAAACGCACCATGTCCTCGATGCTGTCGCTGTGGCTCACACGCACCACGTCCTGCTCGATGATCGGGCCGGCATCCAGCTCTTCGGTCACGTAGTGGCAGGTGGCACCGATCAGCTTCACGCCACGCATCGACGCCTGGTGATACGGCTTGGCCCCCACGAACGACGGCAGGAAGCTGTGGTGAATGTTGATCACCTGCTGGGCGTATTCCTGGCACAGCTGCGGCGGCAGGATCTGCATGTAGCGCGCCAGCACCACCACGTCGGCGGCATGCTCCTTGACCAGGCGCGACACCTCGGCAAATGCCGGCTGCTTGTTCTGCGGGTCGACCGGTACGTGGTAGAACGGAATGCCGTGCCACTCGACCATGCTACGCAGGTCGTTGTGGTTGGAGATCACGCACGGGATATCGCAGTCCAGCTCATTGCTGTGCCAGCGGTGCAGCAGGTCGGCCAGGCAATGGGACTCGCGGCTGGCCATCAGCACCACGCGTTTCTTCTGGTCGGTGTCGGTAATGCGCCACACCATCGAAAACTCTTCGGCAATCGGCGCGAACGCTTCGCGCAGCGCCTCGATGCCGAAAGGCAGGGTATCGGCACGGATTTCGTGACGCATGAAGAACCAGCCGCTCAGGTCATCGGAATGATGGCTCGCTTCGGTGATCCAGCCGTTATGGGACGCCAGAAAATTACTGACTTTGGCGACGATGCCGACACGGTCGGGGCAAGCGATCACCAGCCGATAGGTGCGCATGAGAGGGGCTCCAGAGTTCGCAAAGGCGCGTATTCTAACGACTGCCCGGAAAAACTGCAGTAGTGATTGCATACCGTGTATCACAACCTCACACCGCAGCCAGCCTGGGCTTGCACCTCGTCAAGGGCACATTAAAGTTATTTAACAATTGAAGCGGATAATTGGGAGTATCTCGTCACAATACCCTTTCAATTATGAAGGTATTCCGCAATGACGGCGGTTTAATGTTTACTTGTATAAAGTGTCTGACTATTATTGCTGCACCGCTGTCCTGCGTCCCTTCCCTCCAAGGAATACCTCATGTCCCTGATCAACGAATACCGCGCTACCGAAGAAGCCATCAAAGAACTGCAAGCCCGCCTGAAGAACCTGTCCGAAGACAACAAGCTGAAAACCGAGCTGGAGTTTGAAGCCAAACTGCGCGAGCTGATGGGCGAGTACTCCAAGTCGCTGCGCGACATTATTGCTCTGCTGGACCCTGAGGCCAAACTGAACAAGGCCCCTCGCGGCCCGGTTAAAACCACCGGCACCAAGCGTGCACGCAAGGTCAAGCAATACAAGAACCCGCACAATGGCGAAGTCATCGAAACCAAAGGTGGCAACCACAAGACACTCAAAGAGTGGAAAGCCAAGTGGGGTGGTGACGTAGTAGAAGGCTGGGCGACCCTGCTCGGTTAATCGCTGGACACTGTAACCCGGTTACAGGTCAGCCCAAAACGCCAGCATGCTGGCGTTTTTTATTGCCTGCAATTACTGCAGGGCAAACCGTTCGCGCAAGTTAATGGCATGGGCTCGCCATTGCGCCAGCAACTCGCGCTGCGTGGCATCGGCATCCAGCCAGGCGCTCTGCAATGCCTGCTCGAAGCCTTCAAGGGTATTCGGAGCGCCCATTGCCGGGTCGCTCAGGCGCTGCTGGCAGAACCCGAGCCAACGCTGGCGCTCCTGTGCATCCAAGGTCTGCGGAAAATTGCGCGCACGGTAGCGAAACAGCAACTCCGGCAATCGTGCATCGTCGAACATCCACTGACCCGTGGCTAATTGCTCGGGCTCCACGGTTCTTACTTGTTCACACAGGCGTCGGTCGCGATCACCGATAAATCCGTCATACAGCTGTTGCTCGGGGTCTTCGCTCGGGGCGAATTCCTGACTGTCATAAATAGCGCTCAACTTGTTCTGCCACACGGCCTGGGCGGCACTCAACTGCTCGGCGCGCTGTTGATACAACGTCATATCCAGGCCAAGGCGTTGCTGATCTTCACCGCGCAATACACTCAAGGGCGCGACCACCGGGCAGCGATTGATCTGAATTAATTTCAACGGTACCGGCAATTGTCCCTCGGACATTTCCTCGCGTCGGGTGTACAGACGCTGACGCAACACTTCGGCATCTTCCGTCAGCAATGGTGCGATATCCTGATGCAAGTCGCACACAATCAGCGCATTGCGATTGCGTGGATGCCAGGCCAGGGGCAGCACCACGCCAAGATAATTACGTGCCGCAGAAAAGCGTCCGGAAATATGCACAAGCGGTTGCAACAAACGCACTTGATCGAGGACTTTCTGCTTGCTGCGCAACTGGAACAACCATGCATACAGCCTGGGTTGCTTCTCGCGAATCAAGCGCGCCATTGCCAACGTGGCACGCACATCCGCAAGCGCCTCGTGCGCCTGCCCGTGATCGATGCCATTGGCCGCCGTCAGCAGCTCCAGCTTCAGGCTCACCTGGCCGTCGCGCTGCGGCCACTGGATGCCATCGGGGCGCAAGGCGTAGGCAGTGCGCACCACATCGATAAGGTCCCAGCGGCTGTTGCCGCCCTGCCACTCGCGGGCATAGGGGTCGAAAAAGTTGCGATACAGGCTGTAACGCGTCACTTCGTCGTCGAAACGCAGCGAGTTGTAGCCAGCCCCGCAAGTACCCGGGCGCGCCAGCTCGGCGTGCACCCGGGTCATGAACTCGGCTTCGCACAGGCCCTGGGTGGCCAGCTGCGCCGGGGTAATGCCGGTTATCAGGCACGCCGCAGGGTGCGGCAGAATATCGTCGGCGGGTTGGCAGAAGAGGTTGACCGGCGGCTCGATCTCGTTGAGGTCCAGATCGGTGCGCACCCCTGCCACCTGCAGGGGCCGGTCGCTGCGCGGGTTGACACCGGTGGTTTCATAGTCGTGCCAGAAAATGCTGGAGCTCACGGCGTCGTCCTGAACAGAAAATCTGCCGGGAGTCTACCTCAGGCCGACGCACTCAACGGGTGGAAGCTGAAATAGTTGCGCAGCGACGACACCAGCTCGTCGTATTCGCGAGGGGCCTGCAGCAGCATGAAGCCGGAATCGTAGTGCCCCGGGTTCTCGTCTTCGTGGCACCACAGGCAGCTGGCGGTGAGGTTGATCACGTGCAGCGCACCGGCGCGCCCGGGCACCTTGAGCTGCAGTTCGAAATCGGGGCCCACCAGCAGTGGCAGGTCGCTGATCAGCATCAGGCCGTCTTCGGACACATTGCCCAGATAACCGATGGGCAACCCGGTAAACCGGTTGAAGACCTTGAGGTAATACGGGAGCAGGTGACGCTCGATTCGACGTTCGGTAAACATGATAGGAGTCGCTGTCGAAGACCCTTGAGCAGGGTCGCGCTGGATCGTTCTGGTGTACCGCATGTACCTCACAAGCCTAGCGCAACCTGACTGCCCCGTCACATTCGGACCCGCGCACTTTAGTATTAACGTCAGTATCGACGTCGTTGCGCGGCCATCAACGCCAGGGGGTGCTGCTGGCCGGACGGGCGATGGCCGGCTCGCCATTGGGGCGATAGTGGCCAAGCTGCTCGAGGGTCTGCAGGCGGGCGCGGGCACGGTAGGCGTACTCGTTGCGCGGGTACTGGGTGATGATGTACTGGTAGGTCTGCGCCGCATCCACATAGAGCTTCTGGCGCTCCAGGCACTGACCGCGCAGCATCGACGCCTCGGGGTGGATGAACGGGCGCGCACGGCTGGTGCGGTCGACCTGCGACAGCTCGAGCATGACCTGCTCGCAGTTGCCGCGATCATAGGCGCGGTAGGCATTGTTCAGGTGATGGTCCATCGACCAGCGGGTGCAACCGACGACACTGGTCGCCAGGGCTAAAACGATCAAGGCTCGCATGGGGGGTCTCCTCTACTGAGCAGTGTATCGGCGCTTTCCTTGAAAGCTATAGGAGGAACAGCGGCAAGCGGACTGCATTGCGCTTGCCGCTTGCCACTCGTTCAACCGCCCCTCCTCCTCCCACCAAGGTAGTGCAAAGGAACAATGACTACAGCGATTTTCCGGAGTAGCCTTTCGCTGCGCTTCACTACAGGAGTCTGTGCATGACCATCCGCCGCACCAAAATTGTCGCCACCCTTGGCCCCGCCAGCAACTCGCCGGAAGTTATCGAGCAACTGATCCTTGCGGGTCTGGACGTCGCTCGCTTGAACTTCTCGCACGGCACCCCGGACGAGCACAAGGCTCGCGCCCGCATGATCCGTGACATCGCCGCCAAGCATGGCCGCCACGTCGCGCTGCTGGGCGACCTGCAAGGGCCGAAGATCCGCATTGCCAAGTTTGCCAACAAGCGAATCGAACTCAAGGTCGGCGACCGCTTCACCTTCTCCACGGCTCACCCGCTCACCGAAGGCACCCAGGATATCGTCGGCATCGACTACCCGGACCTGGTCAAGGACTGCGGCGTGGGTGACGAACTGCTGCTCGACGACGGCCGCGTGGTCATGCGCGTCGAAACCGCCAGCGCCGACGCCCTGCACTGCGTGGTGCTGATCGGCGGCCCGCTGTCGGACCACAAGGGCATCAACCGTCGCGGCGGCGGCCTGACCGCCCCGGCCCTGACCGAGAAAGACAAGGCCGACATCAAGCTGGCGGCCGAGATGGACCTGGACTACCTGGCCGTGTCGTTCCCGCGTGATGCCAGCGACATGGAATACGCCCGTCGCCTGCGTGACGAGTCCGGTGGTACGGCCTGGCTGGTGGCCAAGATCGAACGTGCCGAAGCCGTGGCCGACGACGAGACCCTCGACGGCCTGATTCGCGCCAGTGATGCAGTGATGGTGGCCCGTGGTGACCTGGGTGTGGAAATCGGCGACGCCGAGCTGGTGGGCATCCAGAAGAAGATCATTCTGCATGCACGCCGCCACAACAAGGCGGTGATCACCGCGACCCAGATGATGGAGTCGATGATCCAGAACCCGATGCCGACCCGTGCCGAAGTGTCCGACGTGGCCAACGCCGTGCTCGACTACACCGACGCGGTAATGCTGTCGGCCGAGAGTGCTGCCGGTGCCTACCCGCTCGAGGCGGTACAGGCCATGGCGCGGATCTGCCTGGGCGCCGAGAAGCACCCTACCAGCAAGACCTCCAGCCACCGCATGGGCACGCAGTTCAGCCGTTGCGATGAGAGCATCGCGCTGGCGGCCATGTACACCGCCAACCACTTCCCGGGTGTGAAGGCGATCATTGCCTTGACCGAGAGTGGCTACACCCCGCTGATCATGTCGCGTATTCGTTCGTCGATCCCGATCTTCGCCTTCTCGCCGCACCGCGAGACCCAGGCGCGGGTTGCGATGTTCCGTGGCGTGTACACCGTACCGTTCGACCCTGCGGCGCTGGCGCCGGAGCAAGTCAGCCAGGCGGCGGTGGACGAGCTGCTCAAGCGTGGCGTGGTCGAGCAAGGTGACTGGGTCATCCTGACCAAGGGTGACAGCTACCACACCATCGGTGGCACCAATGGCATGAAGATTCTGCATGTCGGTGATCCACTGGTCTGAAGCTGACCGGTTGTCACTAGAGCCCCGCCTTGATGGCGGGGCTTTTTTATGGGTGCCGATACGCCGGTGCCGGTGATCTTGATCTGGCTTTTGATCTGCCGGCCCTTCAGAAGGCCGAGTGGAGGTGTCGTGCGGGGGGCGGGGCGAAGCCCCTTCGGCGTTAGCCGAAGCGAGCGGCTGTTAGAGTTGCTTGCAACTCGGGTCGCGTGCCCCCTGGACGGCGCCGGAGGGAGGGGACCCGGAGCGAAGCGTAGGGCCGGATGCTGGGCCAAGAATTTTTTGCTTACTTTTTTTTCGATTGAAAAAAAGTAAGCCGCCGTAAGGGCGGAAGGGGCCCTAGGCGTCTTTATCCATGCTGGATAAGCTCGGTGTGTCAGGACCACCGTTTCGGGGATCTCAGTTTTAAGGGTATATCCAGCATGAAGGGTGATTCGAAGGGCCCCTTCCGCTCTTACAGCGGCTTACTTTTTTCTTGGAAAAAGTAAGCAAAACCGCTCCGTCCATCATCAGGCCCTACGCTTCGCTACGGGTCCCCTCCCTCCGGCGCCGCTCCGGGGGCACGCGACCCGAGTTGCAAGCAACTCTAACAGTCGCTCGCTTCGGCTAACGCCGAAGGGGCTTCGCCCCGCCCCCTGCACGACACCTCCACTCGGCCTTCTGGGGGACGGAAGATCAAAATCAAAAGCAGATCAAGATCAAGATCAAGAGCCAGAGCCAGAGCCAGAGCCAGAGCCAAGGCCAGCGCAAACGCCGCAGGAGCCTGCAGTACCTCCTTATGGGAACAGGAGCTCAGGCATGCCCCACGAATACATCCGCAAACAGCTGATTACGCGGCAACCCCGCCAGAAACATCCCACGCGCAAACCGCTCCACACTCGACGCAGAGCCACAAGCCAGCGCAATCGTCTGACGCGATGCCAGACGCATCGGCCCCAACGCCCCCGGCGTCAGCAACTGCACCTCCACCTGCGGGTACCGCCGCGCCAGTTCATCCAGCTCCCGCTGCAGGTAATGCCCACCCGCCTCGCTCGCCACATGCACCACCCTGATCGCCCCCTGATGCTCCTGACGCAGCGCCTCGCGCACAATCCCCCACAGTGGCGCCAGCCCGGAACCCGCCGCCAGCAGCCACAACGGCCGGGCCTGCCAGTCCGGATCGTAATGCAGCGCGCCACCGCGCAACTCCCCCAGGCGCACCAGGTCGCCCACCTGCAAACCCCGCGCCGCGCTGCAGAACGCCCCGGCATGCCGGCAATCCAGGTGAAATTCGAGCCATTCATCCTCGCCCGGCACGCTGGCCAGCGAATACGGTCGCGCAACACCTTGCGCGCTCCACAGCACCAGATGCTGCCCCGCCTGATACCGCAACGGCCTGTCCGGTTGCAGGCGCAAGCGCAGCACCTGCGCACCCAGCCAGTCCAGCGCGCCGACCCGCGCCGGCGCCCCATCGCGCACCGGGTCGAACACCGCTACCTGCAGGTCACTCTCGACCCGACACTGGCAGGCCAGCCGCCAGCCCTCCAGGCGCTTGCCTTCACTCAGCGCATCGGGCCTGGCATCACCCGGCACACCCGCCAGACAACGCACCAGGCAAGCATGGCAGCTCCCCGCCCGGCAGCTGTAGGGCACGCCCACGCCAGCCTCGTTCAGCGCATCCAGCAGGTTGCTGCCCTCGGCCACCTGCCAGCTGCGCTCACCTACGCACAACTCAGGCATCCACCACCTCCCAGGCCGGCACACAGCGATTTCGGCCGCTGCGCTTGGCGCGGTACAGCGCCTGGTCGGCACGGTGCAATGCATTGTCCAGGTCATCCTCGGCTGTCAGCAAGGTCATGCCGACCGACAGGCTCAAGGGCCCCACCTGCCCCTGCATCGCCGCCGAGGGCAACGCACCAAAGGCCTGACGCAGACGCTCGCAGCAATGTTCCAGGGCCTGGGCCGTGCAATCGGGCAATAGCAGCACGAACTCCTCGCCGCCATAGCGGGCCAGCACCGCGGCGTCGCACAGGTGCTCGCTGGCAACCTGGGCAAAGGCCTGCAGTACCCGGTCGCCGACCGCATGCCCGTGGGCGTCGTTGATGCGCTTGAAATGGTCCAGGTCGATCAGCGCCAGACCATGCCGGCTCCCCATGGGCATGCTGGCCAGGGCATCGCTGGCCAGGCGCAGAAAATGCCGGCGGTTGAACAGGCCGGTCAGCTCGTCGGTGGCCACCAGTTCCTCCAGTTGCCCCATCATGCCGCGCAGGGTGTCCTGGTGCGCCTGCAGGGCGATGCGGCGCTGGCGCATGCGCTGGCGCGAGGCCTGCACGTAGCGGGCATACAGGCACAACCAGCACAGCACCACGAACAGCGTGCATACCTGCAACGCCGCCAGCGCCGGGTCCGACAGGCGCCCGTTGCCCCACTCCCACAGGTTCAGGCCGAGAAAGCTGCACAGCACCACCAGCGCGCAGCGGGTGAACGAACGGCCGTTGAGGTGGAACAGGCCGAACATCAGGATCAACGGGTACAGCACCAGAAAGGTGCCACGGGCCTGGTCCAGGTTGGCCAGCAGCCAGGTTTGCCAGGCCGCCGCCAGCAGCACCTGGAACTCCGTGAGGCTGGGGTCGCGCCAGCGCAGGTTGACGCCACTGGCAAACACCCAGCCCAGCCACGCCAGGTTGAGCACCAGCAGCACACTGCTCGCGCCGATGACCGGCACCGGCGCCTGCACATGCCCGCCCAGCACGGCGACCCAGGCCAGCAGCAGCACCAGCAGGTAACTGCCGGCAGCCAGCAGGAAACGCTTGAGAAGAAGCTTTTGCAGAGCGGTTTCGGTCACGGGTGACTCACCAGGCAGCCGAGCGGCAGCGGTTGTGACGGGGGGCAGTCGGTACTGTAGGACGTGTTCGAAATAATTGCCACGCAAAAACAGTGCCTGGCAGCAGGCGACCATGGTTGGCCGCACTGGCGCGTGTACCGGCAGGCGATGCGCGCTATACTGCCGCGCCTTTTTGCGTCGGCCACTGCGTGTCGGCGCGCCTTGAAAGGTCATTGCGACGCCTCGGCCCGTGAACGTCGCGATACCTTAATGAATGTTCCCGTCTTTAAGAGGAGCGCGCTGCATGACCGTGATCAAGCAAGACGACCTGATTCAGAGCGTTGCCGACGCCCTGCAGTTCATTTCGTACTACCACCCCGTCGATTTCATCCAGGCCATGCACGAGGCCTACCTGCGTGAAGAGTCGCCGGCTGCGCGCGACTCCATCGCGCAGATCCTGATCAACTCGCGCATGTGCGCCACCGGCCACCGGCCGATCTGCCAGGACACCGGTATCGTCACCGTGTTCGTGCGCGTCGGCATGGACGTGCGCTGGGATGGCGCGACCATGAGCCTGGACGACATGATCAACGAAGGCGTGCGTCGCGCCTACAACCTGCCCGAGAACGTGCTGCGCGCCTCGATCCTGGCCGACCCGGCAGGTGCCCGCAAGAACACCAAGGACAACACCCCGGCCGTGATCCACTACTCGATCGTCCCTGGCGACAAGGTCGAGGTGGATGTCGCGGCCAAGGGCGGCGGTTCGGAAAACAAGTCGAAGATGGCCATGCTCAACCCGTCCGACTCGATCGTCGACTGGGTGCTCAAGACCGTTCCGACCATGGGCGCCGGCTGGTGCCCGCCGGGCATGCTCGGCATCGGTATCGGCGGTACTGCCGAGAAGGCCGCGGTGATGGCAAAGGAAGTGTTGATGGAGTCCATCGACATCCACGAGCTCAAGGCCCGTGGCCCGCAGAACCGCATCGAAGAGATCCGCCTGGAACTGTTCGAGAAGGTCAACCAGCTGGGCATCGGCGCCCAGGGCCTGGGCGGCCTGACCACCGTGCTCGACGTCAAGATCATGGACTACCCGACCCACGCGGCCTCGTTGCCGGTGTGCATGATCCCCAACTGCGCAGCCACCCGTCACGCGCACTTCGTGCTCGATGGTTCCGGCCCTGCAGAGCTGGAAGCACCGTCGCTGGACGCCTACCCGGAAATCGTCTGGGAAGCCGGCCCGTCGGCCCGTCGCGTCAACCTCGACACCCTGACCCCGGAAGACGTGCAGAGCTGGAAGCCGGGCGAGACCATCCTGCTCAACGGCAAGATGCTGACCGGCCGCGACGCCGCGCACAAGCGCATGGTCGAGATGCTCAACCGTGGCGAAGAGCTGCCGGTGGACCTCAAGGGCCGCTTCATCTACTACGTCGGCCCGGTTGATCCGGTGCGCGAAGAAGTGGTTGGCCCGGCAGGCCCGACCACCGCAACGCGGATGGACAAGTTCACCCGTCAGATCCTGGAGCAGACCGGCCTGCTGGGCATGATCGGCAAGTCCGAGCGCGGCCCGACCGCCATCGACGCGATCAAGGACAACAAGGCCGTGTACCTGATGGCCGTGGGTGGCGCTGCCTACCTGGTGGCTCAGGCGATCAAGAAATCCAAGGTGCTGGCATTTGCCGAACTGGGGATGGAAGCGATCTACGAGTTCGACGTGAAAGACATGCCGGTGACCGTTGCGGTCGACAGCAATGGCGAGTCGGTGCACATCACCGGGCCTGCACTGTGGCAGAGCAAGATCGCGCAAAGCCTGGCAGTGGAAGTGAAGTAAGCGCCAGCGCTACAAGCTGAAAGCTGAAAGCTGAAAGCGGCAAGGGAGTGATCCCTTGCCGCTTTTTTGTTGCCTGTACCGGCCTCTTCGCCGGCACGCCAGCGAAGGCGCTCAGAGGGTAATGCGCGTACCCAGCAACCCCAGGAACCCCGCCAGCCACGCCGGGTGCGCAGGCCAGGCCGGCGCACTGGCCAGGTTGCCCTGCACATGCGCCGCCGTCACCTCGATCTCGACGTAACGCCCACCCGCCAGGCGCACCTCCGGCGCACACGCCGGGTACGCACTGCACTCGCGCCCCTCCAGCACCCCGGCCGCCGCCAGCAGTTGCGCCCCATGGCACACCGCCGCAATCGGCTTGTCCGCCTGGTCAATGGCGCGCACCAGTTGCAGCACCTCTTCATTCAGGCGCAGGTACTCCGGCGCACGCCCGCCCGGGATCACCAGCGCGTCGTAGTCTTCGGCACGCACCTGGGCGAAATCGAAGTTCAGGCCAAAGTTGTGCCCCGGCTTCTCGCTGTAGGTCTGGTCGCCCTCGAAGTCATGGATGGCGGTACGCACCGACTGCCCGGCCGACTTGCCCGGGCACACCGCATGCACCGTGTGGCCAACCATCTGCAGCGCCTGGAACGGCACCATCACTTCATAGTCTTCGACGTAATCGCCGACCAGCATGAGAATCTTTTTCGCTGCCATTTCGTCAACTCCTTCTGATGCGGGGGAAAATCGAAAGAACCTCAGTCGCGCCGGTCCAGCAGGTTGACCACCACCCGGTCCAGCCAGCCCCAGATACGCTGTTTCACACGCCGCCACAGCGGCCGCGCCTGCCAGTCGTCCAGGTCGACCTGGCGGCTCAGGGCAAAGTCGCGCTCGAAGCTCGCCACCACGTCGGCGGTCAGTTGCGGGTCGATGGCCTCGACGTTGGCCTCAAGGTTGAAACGCAGGTTCCAGTGGTCGAAATTGCATGAGCCAATGCTCACCCAGTCGTCCACCAGCACCATCTTCAGGTGCAGGAAGCATGGCTGGTATTCGAATATCTTCACCCCTGCCCGCAGCAGGCGCGGGTAATAGCGATGACCGGCATAGCGTACCGAAGGATGGTCGGTACGCGGGCCGGTCAGCAGCAGGCGCACATCGATGCCCAGCGCGGCCGCGCGGCGCAAAGCCCGGCGCACCTTCCAGGTGGGCAGAAAATACGGCGTGGCCAGCCAGATACGACGCTTGCCGCTGATCAGCGCGCGCACCAGCGACTGCAGGATGTCGCGGTGCTGGCGGGCGTCGGCATAGGCCACCCGGCCCAGGCCCGGGCCTGCAACCGGCACCCGCGGCAGGTGCGCCAGGCCGAAATGGGTGGGTGGGCGCCACGCGGTGCGGCGCAGGTTGGAACGCCACTGGCGATCGAACAGCATCTGCCAGTCGGCCACCAGCGGCCCCTGCATCTGCACCATCACCTCGTGCCATTCGCTGACCGGCTCGCCCGGTGTCCAGAACTGGTCGGTGACCCCGGTGCCGCCGACCACCGCCCAGGCCTGGTCCACCAGCAGCAGCTTGCGGTGGTCGCGGTACAGGTTGCGCAGCCCCCGGCGCCAACGCAGGCGGTTGTACCAGCGCAACTCAACGCCGGCGCCCAGCAGGCGCTGACGCAGGCTCAAGGTAAAGGCCAGCGAGCCGTAGTCATCGAACAGGCAGCGTACCCGCACGCCGCGCTCGGCGGCCTGCACCAGCGCCTGCACCATGGCCTCGGCACACGCCCCGGCCTCGACCAGGTACAGCTCCAGGTCGACCTGGTGCTCGGCACCCATGATCGTCTGCAGCATGCGCGGGAAGAACTGCGGGCCGTCGATCAGCAGTTCGAACTGGTTGCCGGCACGCCATGGAAACACCGGCCCGGCCATTTCAGCGCGCCGTGAAGATCAGTACCGCACCCACCGGCACCGACAGGTTGATCGACTGCAGCCCGGCGAGCTTCTGCAACGTCTTGAGGCCGGGCAGCAGGTCGAAGTGATCGGCGCTCAGTACCAGCGGCTCCAGGGTCACCACCTGGAAACGCCGCTCGTCGAGCCGGGTGGCGAGCAGCTGCGCGTTGTAGCTGTGGGTCTTGCCGTGCAGGTTGACGGTCACCGGCAGGCGCAGTTCGACCTGGGCACCGTTGGCCAGGTCGTTGATCGGACGCAGGTCGATCTGCGCCTGGATGGTCGCGTCGGGGTACTTGGCCACCTCGAACAGGTCGTTGCGCATGCGCTCGTCACGCAGCGGGATGCCGCTGCTGACCGAGTCCATCTCGATCTGCAGCTCGGCCGCACCCTTGCGATCGACCTTGCCATGCAGCACCAGAAAGCGGTGCACCTCGGACACGTTGCCGTTCTTGCTGGTGATGAACGACAGGCGCGACGATTCGCCGTCCAGGTGCCAGTTGGCCTGGGCAGGCAGGCTCGCCAGGGCCAGCAGGGCGAGAGCGACTCGGGGCAGGCTGAACATGCAGGTTCCTGAAAGCGTAAAGCCGCCAACATTACCCGCCTGCCCGCACGGCAGCAAGCGACAGCCTGTGGCCATGCGGGCAGCCCGGCAACCTCAGGCCAGCCCGCTGCCGGCCCATGCCTTGGCCAGGCGCCTGGCCCGCGCCGCGCTGGCGATCTGCAGGATGCCCTGGTCGCGCTGCCACAGCTCGGCCCAGGGTCCCGGCGTGCTCGTCAGCGCCTGGTCGAGCTCGCCGCTCAGTTGCGAGAACTGCGCGAACAGGCCGCCCAGCAACAGGTGGAACGCCGCCGAATCGGCGCATTGCCGGCTGCCTTCGGCACACCCGGCCAGCAGCCCGATCAGGCGCAGCAAAAGCCCCTGCGGCCAGGCATTGGCGCGGCCTACCCCGTACAGCCAGGCGCTCAGGGCGCTGAGCACGTACAGGTCTTCCAGCGAGCGGAACGGCTTGACGTAGGCGTCCCAGCCGTCACCGGCCAGGCGTTCGCACAGGGCCTGTTCAAGGTGCAGGCGGGCATGCCCGACCTCAGGCATCAACGGCAGGCTCGGCAAAGGCTCCACGCGCACACCGGGCTCCCCCGGGTACACCACTGCCAGGCTCAGCCGAGGCGCCTGGCCCGGTGCTTCGCAGCGCGCCGCCACCAGCAGCCAGTCGGCGTCCGGCCCGGCGGTGACAAAGTCCTTGCTGCCGCTCAGGCGCAGCGTGTCGAGCGCCAGGCGCATGCTCATGTCGGCGGCGCGCACGCTGCGCCGCTCACTCGCACACAGGGCGCCGAGGCCCGCCGGGGCGCTGGGCCACAGCACGCGCAAGGCGGCTTGGTAGCCCACCAGAAACGCCAGCCCCGGGGTCGGCATGGCTTGCCCGCCCAGCACTGCCAGCTCGAACGGGCTGACCGTGCCCAGCTGCTCCAGCAGGCTGGCGTAGGTGTCACCCAGGTTACCGGTTGCCAAGGGCGGAATGGGGTCGTTGAGTCGCTGCAGCCAGGCCATCGGCGTGCTCCTTGAGGGCTGTCATACAAGCATCACCAAAGCTTCATGGTGGTGACACCGCGTCTACCTAGGCTGAGCTTGCACAACATAGTCGACCGGCCGCAACCCCATGGCTGGCTTATGGAGACTCGCAATGACCCTGACTGCATGCCCTGGCGACACCCGTAACGAACGCCGTCTGCAGGCCGAGCGCCTAGTCGGCCCCGCCGCGCTGCACGAAGCCCAGGCATTGCGCTTTCGCGTGTTCAGCAGCGAATTCAAGGCCAGGCTCAAAGGCGCCGAACACGGGCTGGACATGGACGACTACGACATCCACTGCCAGCACATCGGCGTACGCGACCTCAACAGCGGGCACCTGGTGGCCACCACCCGCCTGCTCGACCACCAGGCCGCCAGCAGCCTGGGGCGCTTCTACAGCGAAGAGGAGTTCAGCCTGCATGGCCTGGGCCATCTGCAGGGCCCCATCCTTGAACTGGGGCGCACCTGCGTCGACCCGGCCTACCGCAACGGCGGCACCATCGCGGTGCTGTGGGGCGAGCTTGCCGAGGTACTCAACGAGGGCCGCTACAGCTACCTGATGGGGTGCGCCAGCATCCCCATGCAGGACGGCGGCGTGCAGGCCCACGCGATCATGCAACGCCTGCGCGAGCGCTACCTGTGCACCGAGCACCTGCGCGCCGAACCGAAGAACCCGCTGCCCAGCCTGGCACTGCCCGGCAACGTCATCGCCGAGATGCCGCCGCTGCTCAAGGCCTACATGCGCCTGGGCGCCAAGATCTGCGGCGAGCCGTGCTGGGACGAAGACTTCCAGGTGGCCGACGTGTTCATCCTGCTCAAGCGCGACGAGCTGTGCCCACGCTACGCCCGCCACTTCAAGGCGGCGGTGTGATGCAACGCCTGCGCGTGTATGCGCGAATCGTCCGGGTGCTGCTGGTGGTGCTGTTCGGGCTGGGCATGGCCAGCCTGTTCAGCCTGTACGAGCGCCTGCACCTGAGTACTCACGACGACCGCCGCCAGCGCTGGTCGCAACTGTTCATGGCCCGGCTTGCCCGGGCCTTGCCGTTCAAGGTCACGGTGATCGGCAACCGCCCGCAGCAACCGATGCTGTGGGTCAGCAACCACGTGTCGTGGACCGACATCCCGCTGCTGGGCATGCTCGCGCCGATGTCGTTCCTGTCCAAGGCCGAGGTGCGCCAGTGGCCGGTAGCCGGCTGGCTCGCGCTCAAGGCCGGCACCCTGTTCATCCGCCGCGGTGGCGGCGACAGCCAGTTGCTGCGCCAGCAGATCGCGCGGCACCTGCAACAGGCCTGCCCGGTGCTGATCTTCCCCGAAGGCACCACCACCGACGGGCGCAGCCTGCGCACCTTCCACGGGCGCCTGCTGGCCAGCGCGATCGACACCGCCACGCCCGTGCAACCGGTGGCCGTACGCTACCTGCGGAGCGGCAAGCTCGACCCCATCGCGCCGTTCGTGGGCGATGACGACCTGCTCTCGCACCTGCTGCGCCTGTTTGCCCACGACTGTGGCGAGGTGCAGATCCACCTGCTGGCGCCCATCCAGAGCGCCGGCCAGGAACGTGCAGCACTGGCGTTCAATGCCCAGCTGGCGATCCACACGGCGCTGTTCGGCGCCCAGCCGGTGGCCCAGCCTCAGCGCCGCGCCAAGGCGGCCTGAGCGTCGGCCGCAAAGCCCTGCAGTTCGGGGTAGAAGTGGCGAAAGTCTTCCATCAGCGGGCCGTACAGCGCCTGTACCTCCTGCATCGCGCCTGCCATACCCTCGGGGCGTGACAGGCGCCGGGCGATACCGTTGAACACCTGTTCAAGCACCGCGAACTCGCGGTACGAGCCCAACCAGTCGTCCGCCGCCATGTACGGCGCAATCTGCGCCAGGCGCCCGGGCAGCTCGGGCTCGGCCGCCAGCACCTGGTACACGCGCCCGGTGAACTGGCTCAGCGGCTGCCGGGCATAGTCGTGCCAGTGCAGCGCCAGGCAGTGGTCGAAAAACACATCGAGGATGATCCCGGCATAACGGCGCCGCTCACGCGGAAAACGCGCCAGCGCCGCCAGTACCCGCGGGTGGCTGTCGGTGTACACGTCGATCTGGCGGTGCAGGCGGATGGCGGCTTCCAGCGGCTGGGCAAAGCGCCCCTGCAACGGCCCCTTGACGAAGTCGCCGTACAGGCTGCCGAGCAGTTGTTCGGGCTGCTGGCCGCCCAGGTGAAGGTGTGCGAGGTAGTTCATAGGCCGCAGTCTAGCACCGCTTGCCCGCTTGAATATCGTTATAACCCGATATAGCGATTCATGCGCACGACAGAACCAAATCATATTTGTATATCGCGAAATACCGATTTATATTTCGCCCCATCGCGATATAACGCTATACCCACCACGAGCCCACCCATGCCTCTTGATCTCGACGAAATAATAAAAGCCCTGGCCCACCCAGTACGGCGAGAAATCCTGAACTGGTTGAAAGACCCGCAAGCCTGCTTCCCTGACCAGCACCACAGCACCGAACACGGTGTGTGCGCCGGGCAGATCGACCAACGCTGCGGCCTGTCGCAGTCCACGGTCTCGGCCCACCTGGCCACCTTGCAGCGCGCGGGGCTGATCAGCAGCCAGAAGATTGGCCAGTGGCACTTCTTCAAACGCAACGAGGAAACCATCCAGGCCTTCCTCCAGCAGATGAGCCAAGAGCTCTGACAAGGACCTTGCAATGCCCCTTTCGCTGTTGATCCTGGCGCTGAGCGCCTTCGCCATCGGTACCACCGAGTTCGTCATCATGGGCCTGCTGCCGGATGTGGCAAGCGACCTGGGTGTGTCGATCCCCGGTGCCGGCTGGCTGGTGACCGGCTACGCGCTGGGCGTGGCCATCGGCGCGCCGTTCATGGCCCTGGCCACCGCCCGGCTGCCGCGCAAGGCCGCACTGGTGGCGCTGATGGGGGTATTCATCATCGGCAACCTGCTGTGCGCCCTGGCCACCGACTACAACGTGCTGATGTTTGCCCGCGTGGTCACCGCGCTGTGCCACGGCGCCTTCTTCGGCATCGGTTCGGTGGTGGCGGCCAACCTGGTTCCGGCCAACCGCCGCGCCTCGGCCGTGGCGCTGATGTTCACCGGCCTGACCCTGGCCAACGTGCTGGGCGTGCCACTGGGTACCGCGCTGGGCCAGGTGTACGGCTGGCGCTCGACGTTCTGGGCAGTGACCGTGATCGGCGTGATCGCGCTGATCGGCCTGATCCGCTTCCTGCCGATCAAGCGCGACGAAGAGAAACTCGACATGCGTGCCGAGCTGGCTGCGCTCAAGGGCGCAGGCATCTGGCTATCGCTGTCGATGACCGTGCTGTTCTCGGCCTCGATGTTCGCCCTGTTCACCTATGTGGCGCCGTTGCTGGGTGATGTCACCGGCGTGTCGCCGCGCGGCGTGACCTGGACCCTGCTGTTGATCGGCCTGGGCCTGACCCTGGGCAACATCCTGGGCGGCAAGCTGGCCGATCGTCGCCTGGCCGCCACGCTGATGGGCGTGTTCGCCGCCATGGCGGTCATCTCCACCGCCCTGAGCTGGACCAGTACCGCGCTGATTCCGGCCGAGATCACCCTGTTCCTCTGGGCCACCGCCGCGTTCGCCGCCGTGCCGGCCCTGCAGGTCAACGTGGTGAGCTTCGGCAGGGCGGCACCGAACCTGGTGTCGACCCTGAACATCGGTGCCTTCAACCTGGGCAATGCGCTGGGCGCCTGGGTCGGCGGCACCGTGATCGACCAGGGCCTGGGCCTGACCCGCGTGCCCCTGGCGGCAGCGGCGCTGGCCGTGCTGGCCCTGATCGTCACCCTTATCACATTCAGCCAGGGCGGCAACAACGCCGACCTGGCACCTGCCACTCACTGATTGCCACGAGGTTCACGCACATGACAACGCTATTCGACCCGATCACCCTTGGCGACCTCGAGTTGCCCAACCGCATCATCATGGCCCCGCTGACCCGCTGCCGGGCCGACGAAGGCCGCGTACCCAACGCGCTGATGGCCGAGTACTACGTGCAGCGCGCCAGCGCCGGGCTGATTCTCAGCGAGGCCACCTCGGTGACCCCGCTGGGCGTGGGCTACCCCGACACACCGGGCATCTGGAGCAACGACCAGGTGCGTGGCTGGACCAACGTGACCAAGGCGCTGCACGGTGCTGGCGGGCGCATCTTCCTGCAACTGTGGCACGTGGGGCGCATCTCGCACCCGCTGTACCTGAACGGCGAAACGCCGGTTGCGCCGAGCGCGGTGCAGCCCAAGGGGCATGTGAGCCTGGTGCGCCCGATCACCGAATTCGTCACCCCGCGCGCGCTGGAAACCGAGGAAATCGCCGACATCATCGAGGCCTACCGCATCGGTGCCGAGAACGCCAAGGCGGCCGGCTTCGACGGTGTGGAGCTGCATGCGGCCAACGGCTACCTGATCGATCAGTTCCTGCAGAGCAGCACCAACCAGCGCACCGACGAGTACGGTGGCTCGCTGGAGAACCGTGCACGGCTGCTGCTGGAAGCGACCGATGCGCTCATCGACGTGTGGGGCGCGCAGCGCGTGGGCGTGCACCTGTCGCCACGGGCCGACCTGCACGACATGGGCGATGCCAACCTGACCGAGACGTTCACCTACGTGGCGCGGGAGCTCGGCAAACGTGGCATCGCCTTCATCTGTGCGCGTGAGCGAGTGGCCGAAGACAGCATCGGGCCGTTGCTCAAAGAGGCGTTTGGCGGGCCGTACATCGCCAACGAACGCTTCGACAAGGCCAGTGCGAATGCTGCCATTGCCAACGGCACGGCCGATGCGGTGGCCTTCGGCGTGCCGTTCATTGCCAACCCCGACCTGCCGGCACGGCTGCAAGCGGATGCACCGCTGAACGAGCCACGGCCTGACACGTTCTACTCCAAGGGCCCGGTCGGGTACATCGATTACCCGGTGATGTAAGCGTCGGCTCTTTCGCGGGTCAAGCCCGCTCCCACAAGGGTATCGGTGGTGTGCAGACAGCCACTGTACCGGTGGGAGCGGGCTTGACCCGCGATAGCTTCACAGCGGATCAGGGCTTGGCGTTGATCTGCCGTTGCAGGTTCTGCACCTGGCTCTGCAAGGTGGTGATGTTGCGGGTCACCTGCCCGCGAAACGCATCGAACTCCGCCGTCGAGGCACCCGCCCCGGCAGCCGCCGCCGGGCGATTCTCCTGCTCGCTCTTGAGCACGATCAGGTCCTGTTCCAGGCGCTGGATCGCCGCCCCCGGATCCCCCTGCTTCTTCAATGCGGCAATCTCCGTCGACAGGCTCTTGAGCTGCGCATCGACCTTGCCGGTATCAGCCTGCGCCGCCTTCACCGCCGCCAGCTCCGTGGCCACGGCCTTGAGTTGCGCCTGCAACTGGGCATTGGTCGCCTGCTGCTCGCCAACCTGCGCCAGGGCCTGCTCCAGCCGCTTGCCCAGGTCACCCTGCTGCCCGGCTACGCCCTGCTGCTGCTTGCTCTGCTCGGCGAGGCTGGCCTGCAACTGCTTTATCTGCAGCTTCAGTGCCTCGCTGCCGGTGCTGACGCTCGACTCGCTGGCCGCCACCTTGCCGCTGATGTCCTGCAGGCGCCCGGCAGCTTCTTCACTG
This sequence comes from Pseudomonas sp. 1176_21, assembly GCF_052850635.1. NCBI lineage: Bacteria > Pseudomonadati > Pseudomonadota > Gammaproteobacteria > Pseudomonadales > Pseudomonadaceae > Pseudomonas > Pseudomonas sp. 1176_21. The sequence continues at coordinate 183,096 of NZ_VXCV01000003.1, read as the reverse complement.
ATGCGCGCAAAGCTTTCCTGGGTGGCCACCAGTTGCTGCTCCATCAGCGAAATCTGCTGGAAGCTCCACCAGCCAAGCCCGGCCAGGGCGATGAACGAAGCGCCCACCAGCGCCCACAACGGCCCGGTGGCCGCCGGCTTGCGCGGTTTGCCGCGCACGGCGGCCACCCGTGCACCTGGCGCCGGGGCAAAGTCGTCATCATCGCGACCGCCGGCCTTGAGGCTGGGTACATCATCGAAATCGTCGTGAGCATCGTTGCGCATGGATCAACCGCCGTGAGTGCAAATGAGCGCCAGTATAAGTCAGTGGCCGCCGTGCTGGGCCTTCCACCAGCCGCAGAATTCATCCAGCGCCGCCCACAGGCTGACCTGCGGGCGGTAGTCCAGTTGCTGGCGGGCGCGGCTGATGTCCAGGGTGAAATCCTTGTTCATCACCTGCACCGCCAGGCGCGACAGGGTCGGTTGCGGACGGCCCGGCCACAGCAGGCAGGCCCCCTCGTTCAGCGCGCCCAGGCTGTAGGCCAGGCCACTGGAGCGGTAGCGCGTGACCTGGGGCAGGTCCATGCGCCGCATCACGTAATTGATCACGTCCCACAGCGGCAGCGGGTGGCCGTTGCTGATGTTGTAGGCCTGCCCGAGCGCGTCGTTGCCGGCCAGCACCGCGTTGATCAGCGCCTCGTTGAGGTTCTGCACGCTGGTGAAGTCGACCTTGTTCAAGCCGTTGCCGATGATCGCCAGACGGCGTTTCTGCTGCATCTTCAGCAGGCGCGGGAAGATGCTCACATCCCCTGCCCCGGTGACGAAGCGCGGGCGCAGGGCCAGCACTTCCAGGCCGAACTCCTGGGCACCGAAAACCTTCTGCTCGGCCAGGTACTTGGTGGTCGCGTAGGCATCGTGCAGGCGCCGCGGCACCTGCTCTTCGGTCACCCCCAGGCGCGAGCGCCCGTTCCAGTAGATCGACGGCGAGGACAGGTGCACCAGGCGACGAACGTGTTCCTTCAGGCACGCCTCCACCACGTTCTCGGTGACCACCACGTTGCCCTGGTGAAAGTCCTGGTAGCGTCCCCAGTTGCCCACCGCACCGGCGCAGTGCACCACGGTTTCGACGCCCTGGCAGACCCGCCGGGCCAACTCCGGGTCGCCCAGGTCCCCCGGAATGAACTGGGCGCCGCGGCGCACCAGGTGCTCGACGCCTTCGGCCCGCCGGCCATTGACCCGTACCTCCATGCCCTGCTCCAGGGCAAAGCGTGCAAAGCGCCCGCCAATGAAGCCGCTTGCGCCGGTGACCAGAATTCGCATGAAGCACTCCGCCTACTTGTTTGCAGATGATGCAGACGCCGGCAAACCCGACCACGGCACCAACCAACTGCTGGCGCTGCGCCGCAGGTGGTCGGTGAGTTGGCCGAGCAATTGCCCGCCATTGCGCCAATGATGCCAGTACAGCGGCACATCGATCGGCTTATCCGCCAGAATTTCCACCAGTTGCCCGCTGGCCAGTTGCGCCTGGGCCTGCAATTCGGGCACCAGGCCCCAACCCACGCCGGCCTCGGTCATGCGCAGAAAGCCCTCCGAAGACGGGCACAGGTGATGCAGGAATGCACCATCGATACCCAGCGACGCCAGGTAGCGATGCTGCAGAAAATCGTCCGGGCCGAACACCACGGCCGGGGTGCGGGCCAGGCGCGCCACCTCTACCCCCTGGGGAAAGTGGCGCGCCATGAAGTCGGGGCTGGCCACCGCACGGTAGCGCATGGCGCCGAGCAGCTCGCTGCGCGCCCCGGCAACCGGTCGCTCGCTGGCGCACAGGCAGGCCGCCACTTCGCCAGCGCGCATGCGCTTGAGGCCCACCTCCTGGTCTTCCACCACCAGCTCCAGCAGCACCCGCTCCTGCGCACAGAACGCCCCGACCGCCGCCGCCCACCAGGTGGCCAGGCTGTCGGCGTTGAGCGCTACCCGCAGACGCTCGGGCTGACCGCCATCGTCCAGCGCCGGCACCTGATGCTGCAGGTCGCGCTCGAGCAGGCGCACCTGCTGTACATGGTTGAGCAGGCGCTTGCCGATCTCGGTGGGCGCTGGTGGCGCGGCGCGTACCAGCACCGGCTGGCCGACGCGCGCCTCCAGCAGCTTGATACGTTGCGAAATGGCCGATTGCGACAGCCCGAGCAACTGTGCGCCCCGCTCGAAACCGCCCTGCTCGATCACCGCCGCCAGGGCGGAAAGCAACTTGTAGTCGAACATCAGTTTCCCTAATGCCGGATGAGGTTTATTGGTTTTTCTTATACGCCCACTGCCCGCACAATAGCCAGCGATCCCCCCTGTATTTTCGGCAGCCCGTGTGGCTGCTTCGCGGAGCACCTCCCATGTGGCAAAGCTACCTCAACGGCCTGCTGGTCGCCTTCGGGCTGATCATGGCCATCGGCACCCAGAACGCCTTCGTGCTGGCGCAGAGCCTGCGCCGTGAGCACCACCTGCCGGTCGCGGCACTGTGCGTGTTCTGTGATGCGGTGCTGGTGGCGCTTGGCGTGTTCGGTCTGGCCACGGTGCTGGCGCAGAACCCGACCCTGCTGGCGGTCGCGCGCTGGGGTGGGGTGGTGTTTCTGCTGTGGTATGGCAGCAAGGCGCTGATCCGCGCCTGCTCCAGCCAGAGCCTGGAGCAGGGCGAGGGCCTGGGTCAGCGTTCGCGTCGCGCGGTGTTGCTCAGTGCCCTGGCGGTGACCCTGCTCAACCCCCACGTGTACCTGGATACCGTGTTGCTGATCGGCTCGCTGGGTGCGCAGCAAAGCGTGCCGGGTGCCTACGTGGCGGGTGCGGCCAGTGCCTCGCTGCTGTGGTTCTTCACCCTGGCGCTGGGTGCGGCCTGGTTGGCGCCGTGGCTGGCCCGGCCTGGCACCTGGCGCCTGCTGGACCTGATGGTGGCGGTGATGATGTTTGCGGTGGCGTTGCAACTGGCGCTGGGCTGACCCGTTCGTCAGGTGTCGGCAAAGGCTCTGGAACCTCTATTCCATACACTTGTTGCGTGGTTTAGGTCAGGGCCCGGTGCTATGATCCCGAATCTGCGTCGCAAAGAGTAAAAACTCGCCGATGCATTCCGGCCGCCCGTGATCGGCCTTGCGCTCACCGCAACAGACCTGATTAGGAGAATCACCATGGCTTTTGAATTGCCGCCGCTGCCTTACGCACACGATGCCCTGCAGCCGCACATTTCCAAGGAAACCCTGGAATACCACCACGACAAGCACCACAACACCTACGTCGTGAACCTGAACAACCTGGTGCCAGGCACCGAGTTCGAAGGCAAGACCCTGGAAGAGATCGTCAAGACTTCTTCGGGCGGTATCTTCAACAACGCCGCTCAGGTCTGGAACCACACCTTCTACTGGAACTGCCTGGCGCCAAACGCTGGTGGCCAGCCTACCGGTTCGCTGGCTGAAGCCATCAACGCCGCGTTCGGTTCGTTCGACAAGTTCAAGGAAGAGTTCACCAAGACGTCGGTTGGCACCTTCGGTTCCGGTTGGGGCTGGCTGGTCAAGAAAGCTGACGGCTCCCTGGCGCTGGCCAGCACCATCGGTGCCGGCAACCCGCTGACCAGCGGTGACACCCCGCTGCTGACCTGCGACGTGTGGGAGCATGCCTACTACATCGACTACCGTAACGTGCGTCCGAAGTATGTCGAGGCGTTCTGGAACCTGGTCAACTGGAAGTTCGTGGCTGAGCAGTTCGAAGGCAAGACCTTCACTGCATAAGTGCTGCTTCTGAAAAAACCCGGCTCAGGCCGGGTTTTTTTATGCCGAAAAAGCGGCAAAGAGCAAAACCCCACCCACCAACCTTTTTTAACCAATTTCACCAACACCCTCTCTTGCTGCCCCCCATACCGCGCTAACATCAATCGTTGGGAAACTTGTCGTACATCGCTCAAGTCGCAAGGCCGGGCAACCGATACAGTGACCGCTGGATCATGAATCCTGCCAACGGCCGATAGTGGATTGCCACAGATGATGGCAAAATGATGCCATGCGCATGGATTAAGGAAACCCCATTGAAGCTGGAACTCAAAAACAGCTTGTCGGTCAAGTTGCTCAGAGTGGTCCTGCTCTCGGCACTGGCCGTGGGCGTGGTACTCAGCTGTGCGCAGATCGTCTTTGATGCCTACAAGACCCGCCAGGCTGTCGCCAACGACGCCCAGCGAATCCTCGACATGTTCCGCGACCCTTCCACCCAGGCCGTATACAGCCTGGACCGCGAAATGGGCATGCAGGTCATCGAGGGGCTGTTCCAGGATGAGTCCGTGCGCATGGCCTCCATCGGCCACCCCAACGAAACCATGCTGGCAGAAAAGTCGCGCCCTCTGCAGGAACTGCCGACCCGCTGGCTCACCGACCTGATCCTCGGCCAGGAACGCACCTACACCACCCAGCTCGTCGGCCGCGCGCCCTACAGCGAATACTACGGCGACCTGAGCATCACCCTCGATACCGGCGCCTACGGCCAGGGCTTCGTGGTCAATTCGGTGATCATCTTCATTGCCGGCGTGCTCCGCGCCCTGGCCATGGGGCTGGTGCTGTACCTGGTCTACCACTGGCTGCTGACCAAGCCACTGTCCAAGCTCATCGAGAACCTCACCCAGATCAACCCCGACCGCCCCAGCCAGCATCAGCTGCCGCTGCTCAAGGGCCACGAGAAGAACGAACTGGGCCTGTGGGTGAACACCGCCAACCAACTGCTGGCGTCCATCGAACGCAATACCCACCTGCGCCACGAGGCCGAGAACAGCCTGCTGCGCATGGCCCAGTACGACTTTCTCACCGGCCTGCCCAACCGCCAGCAACTGCAACAGCAACTGGACAAGATCCTGGTCGATGCCGGGCGCCTCCAGCGCCGGGTTGCGGTGCTGTGCGTAGGCCTGGACGACTTCAAGGGCATCAACGAACAATTCAGCTACCAGGCCGGCGACCAGTTGCTGCTGGCCCTGGCCGACCGCCTGCGTGCCCACAGCGGTCGCCTGGGTGCCCTCGCCCGCCTGGGCGGCGACCAGTTCGCGCTGGTGCAGGCCGACATCGAACAACCCTACGAGGCCGCCGAGCTGGCCCAGAGCATTCTCGATGACCTGGAAGCGCCATTCGCCCTGGACCATCAGGAGATCCGACTGCGCGCCACCATCGGCATCACCCTGTTCCCCGAAGACGGCGACAGCACCGAGAAGCTGCTGCAAAAGGCCGAACAGACCATGACTCTGGCCAAGAGCCGTTCGCGCAACCGCTATCAGTTCTACATCGCCAGCGTCGACAGCGAGATGCGCCGGCGCCGCGAGCTGGAAAAGGACCTGCGCGAAGCCCTGCCGCGCAATCAGCTGTACCTGGTTTACCAACCGCAGATCAGCTACCGCGACCACCGCGTGGTGGGCGTCGAGGCGCTGCTGCGCTGGCAGCACCCGGAGCTGGGCATGGTTCCGCCCGATCAGTTCATACCGCTGGCCGAACAGAACGGCAACATCATCGTGATCGGCGAATGGGTGCTCGACCAGGCCTGCCGGCAACTGCGCGAATGGCACGACCAGGGCTTCAGCGACCTGCGCATGGCAGTCAACCTGTCGACCGTGCAGTTGCACCACAGCGAGCTGCCCCGGGTGGTCAACAACCTGCTGCAGATCTACCGCCTGCCGCCGCGCAGCCTGGAACTGGAAGTGACCGAGACCGGCCTGATGGAAGACATCAGCACTGCCGCCCAGCACCTGCTGAGCCTGCGCCGCTCCGGTGCGCTGATCGCGATCGACGACTTCGGCACCGGCTACTCCTCGCTCAGCTACCTCAAGTCGCTGCCGCTGGACAAGATCAAGATCGACAAGAGCTTCGTGCAGGACCTGCTCGACGATGACGACGACGCCACCATCGTTCGCGCGATCATCCAGCTGGGCAAGAGCCTGGGCATGCAGGTGATCGCCGAGGGCGTGGAAACCGCCGAGCAGGAAGCCTACATCATTGCCCAGGGCTGTCATGAAGGTCAGGGCTACCACTACAGCAAGCCGCTGCCAGCACGCGAGCTGACCGCCTTCCTCAAAGCAGCGCAACGCAACCAGGTATCGATTCTGTGAGTGACGCTGCCGCCAAGGGCAGCGTGAACACCATTTGAATTTTTACGTGGCAACCTCTTTACAGAAAATGCATATCTTTCGCATTATGTTGCACCTTTGCGTGCGGCTGCACGCCTGTTCAACCTCTCGACGCAGGAATAGCCCATGATTCGTATGCCTCTGGCCACCGCCAGTCTGCTGGCCATTGCCATCTCCCTCGCCGGCTGCGGCGATGACAAGGACAAGGCCGCCGCACCACAGGCCGCCGCACCTGCTGCCGCCAGCACCACCCAGGCGTCCGGGGCCGTCGACGAAGCCGCCGCCCAGGCGGTGGTCAAGCACTACGCCGAGATGGTGTATGCCGTGTACAGCGACTCGCTGAGCACCGCCAAGACCCTGCAGACCGCAGTCGATGCCTTCCTTGCCAAGCCCGACGCCGACACCCTGGCCGCCGCCAGGTCTGCCTGGGTAGCCGCCCGTGTACCGTACCTGCAGAGCGAAGTGTTCCGCTTCGGCAACACCATCATCGACGACTGGGAAGGTCAGGTGAACGCCTGGCCGCTGGACGAAGGCCTGATCGACTACGTCGACAAGAGCTATGAACACGCCCTGGGCAACCCGGCCGCCACCGCCAACATCATCGCCAACACCGAGATACAGGTGGGCGAAGACAAGGTCGACGTCAAGGACCTGACCCCCGAGAAGCTGGCCAGCCTGAACGAGCTGGGCGGTTCGGAAGCAAACGTCGCCACCGGCTACCACGCCATCGAATTCCTGCTGTGGGGCCAGGACCTCAACGGCACCGGCCCGGGCGCCGGCAACCGCCCTGCCTCGGACTACCTGCAAGGCGAAGGCGCCACGGGCGGCCACAACGAGCGTCGTCGTGCCTACCTCAAGGCCGTGACCCAGCTGCTGGTCAACGACCTGGAAGAAATGGTCGGCAACTGGAAGCCGGCAGTGGCCGACAACTATCGCGCCACCCTGGAGGCAGAACCTGTCGCCAACGGCCTGCGCAAGATGCTGTTCGGCATGGGCAGCCTGTCGCTGGGCGAACTGGCGGGCGAGCGCATGAAGGTCTCGCTGGAAGCCAACTCGCCTGAGGACGAGCAGGACTGCTTCAGCGACAACACCCACTACTCGCACTTCTACGACGCCAAGGGTATCCGCAACGTCTACCTGGGCGAGTACACCCGCACCGACGGCACCAAGCTGAGCGGCCCGAGCCTGTCGTCGCTGGTGGCCAAGGTCGATCCGGCCACCGACAACACCCTGAAGGCCGATCTGGAAGCCACCGAGGCGAAGATCCAGGTGATGGTCGACCACGCCCTCAAGGGTGAGCACTACGACCAGTTGATCGCTGCCGACAACGCTGCGGGCAACCAGATCGTGCGTGACGCCATCGCCGCGCTGGTCAAGCAGACCGGTGCCATCGAACAGGCTGCGGGCAAACTGGGCATCACCGACCTGAACCCGGACACCGCTGACCACGAGTTCTGAGTGGTAGCGTGCTGAAACAGAGGCGGCCTTCGGGTCGCCTTTTTTTGTGGGACCTCTTCGCTGGAAGCTGAAGCAGATTTCATCCAGCAAACGCAAATCCCTCTTATTCATATCCCCCGCGCCTGCTAAGCTTGCACGCCGGTTTTACGCTAGCCATTCAGGATTCTCGATGCCCGCTCCGCTTCACCGCGCCCTTCCGCTGCTACTGGCCCTGGCCCTGAGCGCCTGTGACGACGCCCCGCGTTTCACCAAGGCCGAACCTGGCGAGGCGCGTGCCGGTGGCAGCACCACCGTGAACAAGCGCTACCGCAACGCCTACTCCATGCCCTCGGCCAACCTCACCCCGAGCCAGCGCCTGGACTTCAGCGTGGGCAACAGCTTCTTCCGCAGCCCGTGGGTGATCGCCCCGTCCACCACCACCGCACGCGATGGCCTGGGCCCGCTGTTCAACACCAACGCCTGCCAGAACTGCCATATTCGCGACGGGCGCGGGCACCCGCCCGCAGAGGGCGCCAAAAACGCGGTATCGATGCTGGTGCGCCTGTCGATCCCCGACCAGCCCGAATACGCCAAGGTCATCGAGCAACTGGGCATCGTGCCCGAGCCGGTCTATGGCGGGCAGTTGCAGGACATGGCCGTGCCCGGCGTGGCCCCCGAGGGCAAGGTGCGGGTCAGCTACACCCCGGTGAACGTCACCTTCAAGGACGGCACCCAGGTCGAACTGCGCAAGCCGCAGCTGCAGATCACCCAGCTTGGCTACGGCCCGATGCACCCCGACACACGCTTCTCGGCACGCGTCGCGCCGCCGATGATCGGCCTGGGCCTGCTCGAGGCCATCCCTGATGAGGCAATCCTGGCCAACGCCGACCCCGAGGGGCGCAACGGCACCGGCATTCGTGGCCGGCCCAACCTGGTATGGGACGACGCCCAGGGCAAGCAGGTACTTGGCCGCTTCGGCTGGAAGGCCGGGCAACCCAACCTCAACCAGCAGAACGCCCATGCGTTCTCCAGCGACATGGGCCTGACCAGCAGCCTGGTGCCACGCGACGACTGCACCCCGGCGCAGCTCGATTGCCTGGCCCAGCCCAATGGCAACGGCGCCGATGGCGAGCAGGAGGTCAGCGACAACATCCTGCGCCTGGTGCTGTTCTACACCCGCAACCTGGCGGTGCCGGTACGCAAGGACGTCGATTCGCCCCAGGTGCTGGCTGGCAAGAACCTGTTCTTCCAGGCCGGCTGCCAGGGCTGCCACACCCCCACATTCACCACCTCGGCCAATGCCGCCGAGCCGGAGCTGGCCAACCAGACCATCCGCCCCTACAGCGACCTGTTGCTGCACGACATGGGCCCGGGGCTGGCCGACAACCGCAGCGAATTCGCCGCCGGTGGCCAGGATTGGCGCACCGCGCCGCTGTGGGGCATCGGCCTGAACCAGACCGTCAGTGGTCATACCCAGTTTCTGCATGACGGGCGCGCCCGCAACCTGCTCGAGGCCGTGCTCTGGCACGGCGGCGAAGCCGAGCCTGCGCGCCAGCACGTCTTGACCTTCAATGCCGAGCAACGCGCCGCGTTGCTGGCGTTCCTGAACTCACTCTAGAGAAGGAGCCGGACATGTTCCGTCCCAAGCTGTTGTTCACCAGCCTCGCCGCCATCGCCCTGGGCGCCTGCTCGCCGCAGGACCCGCAGGCCGTGACCTCTGCCGCGATCGCCAAGCAGGTGATCCTGCCGACCTACAGCCGCTGGGTCGAAGCCGACCGCCAGCTGGCCGTCAGCGCCCTGGCCTTCTGCGAAGGCAAGGCCGACCTGGCCACCGCACGCGCCGACTTCCTGCACGCACAAAAAGCCTGGGCCGAGTTGCAACCGCTGCTGATCGGCCCGCTGGCCGAGGGCAACCGCGCCTGGCAGGTGCAGTTCTGGCCCGACAAGAAGAACCTGGTGGGCCGTCAGGTCGAGCAACTGGTCAATGGCGACAAGCCGGTGGATGCCGAGACCGTGGCCAAGTCCAGCGTCGTGGTGCGCGGCCTGTCGGCCTACGAGTACATCCTGTTCGACAGCAAGCCGGACGTCGCCACCGCCGAACAGAAGGCCCGTTATTGCCCGCTGCTGGTGGCCATCGGCGAACACCAGAAGAACCTCGCCGAAGAGATCCTCAAGGGCTGGAACAGCACCGACGGCATGCTGGCGCAGATGACCAAATTCCCCAACCAGCGCTACGCCGACTCCCATGAGGCGATCGCCGACCTGCTGCGCGCCCAGGTCACCGCGCTGGACACCCTGAAGAAGAAGCTCGGCACGCCGATGGGGCGCCTGAGCAAGGGCATCCCGCAGCCGCTGCAGGCTGAAGCCTGGCGCAGCCACTCCTCGCTCAAGAGCCTGGAAGCCAGCCTGATCGCCGCCCAGACCGTGTGGGTCGGGGTCGACAACCAGGGCCTGCGTGGCCTGCTGGGCAAGGACCAGAAGGCCCTGGCCGACAAGATAGACGCGGCCTATGCTGATGCCCTCAAGCAACTGAAGGCGATCGACCGGCCCCTGGGCGAAATGCTCCAGGACGATGCCGGCCGCGAGCAACTGAACGCCTTCTACGACAGCCTGAACGTGGTTCACCGCCTGCATGAAGGTGAACTGGCCAAGGCGCTGAACATCCAGCTGGGCTTCAATGCCAACGACGGTGACTGATCATGTTGCGACGCCAGGCCCTCAAACTCGGTAGCGTGCTGCTCAGCGCCCTGACCCTGGGCGGCTGGACCCTGTGGCGCAGCAAGGGCCAGCAGCCACTGCTGCTGTCGGCCCGTGACGATGCCGACGGCAAGCACTATGCCGTGGGCTATCGCCTGGACGGCACCCAGGTGTTCGCCACCCAGGTCGGCCTGCGCTGCCACGACATCATCAACCACCCCGAGCGGCCGATCGCGCTGTTCGTGGCGCGCCGCCCCGGCACCGAGAGCTACCTGATCGACCTGCGCGACGGGCGCCTGCTGCAGACCCTGGCCTCGCAGCCGAACCGGCACTTCTATGGCCACGCGGTGATCCACAAGGGCGGCGAATGGCTGTACGCCACCGAGAACGACACCACCGATCCGGGCCGTGGCGTGCTGGGTGTGTACCGCTTCGAAGGCGAACGCCTGGCCCATCATTCGGAAATCCCGACCCACGGCATCGGCCCGCACCAGGTGTCGTGGCTGCCTGACGGCGAGACCCTGGTGGTGGCCAATGGCGGTATCCGCACCGAAGCCGAGAGCCGGGTGGAGATGAACCTGGATGCGATGCAGCCCAGCCTGGTGCTGATGCAGCGCGACGGCACCCTGCTGAGCAAGGAAACCCTGAGCCAGCAGATGAACAGCGTGCGCCACCTGGCGATTGCCGACGACGGCACCGTGCTGGCGTGCCAGCAGTTCATGGGCGGCTCGGACGAAACCGCCGAATTGCTGGCGATCAAGCGTCCGGGGCAGCCGTTCGTGGCCTTCCCGGTGCCGGAGCGCCAGTTGCAGTCCATGGCCCAGTACACCGCCAGCGTGGCGGTGCACAGCGAGCTGCGACTGGTGGCGATGACCGCGCCACGGGCCAACCGCCTGTTCATCTGGGACCTGGACAGCGCCGAGGTGAAGCTGGATGCGCCGATGCCGGACTGCGCGGGCGTGGGCGCAGTGGCCGATGGCTTTGTGGTGACCTCCGGGCAAGGGCGTTGCCGGCTGTACGACTGCCGCAAGACAGCGCTGGTGGGGCAACCGCTGCAACTGCCTTCGGGGTTGTGGGACAACCATCTGCACCTGATCTGATATCCGGTCGCCCCTTTCGCCGGCAAGGCCGGCTCCTACGGGTTGGGCGCCGTCTGTAGGAGCCGGCCTTGCCGGCGAAGGGGCCGGTACTGGCAGCAAATATCCCCAAGCAACACCCGGCCCCCTGCGCCGCGACCGACTAGACTTGCGCAACAACGCTTCCAGGGAGCTGGTCCATGCTGCGCCGTCGCATGCTCATCATGCTGGGTATCGTCCTGCTGCTGGTGCTGGCCCTGGGCGGCTACAAGGGCTTGTCCATCTACCGCCAGATCCAGCAGTTCTCCGCGCCCAAGCCGCCGGTCAGCGTTGCCGCCGCCGAGGCGCGCGAGCAGCCCTGGCAAAGCCGCCTGCCCGCCGTGGGCAGCCTCAAGGCCCTGCAAGGGGTGGACCTGAGCCTGGAGATCGCCGGCACGGTCAAGGCCCTGCACTTCGAATCCGGCCAGCAGGTCAAGGCCGGGCAACTGCTGCTGCAGCTGGACAGCGACGTGGAGACGGCCCTGCTCGGCACCGCCCAGGCCGACCTCGGGCTGGCCCAGGTGGATTATCAGCGAGGCAGCCAGCTGGTCGGCAGCCAGGCCATCTCCAAGGGCGAATTCGACCGCCTGCGCGCCCAACTGCTGCGCAACCAGGCGGTAGTGGCGCAACTCAAGGCATCCCTGGCGAAAAAGAGCATCAACGCGCCGTTCACCGGCACCATCGGTATCCGCCAGGTCGACCTGGGCAGCTACCTGGCCAGCGGCACGGTGATCGCCACCCTGCAGGACCTGAGCAGCCTGTATGTCGACTTCTTCGTGCCGGAACAGGCGCTGCCCAACCTCAGCCTCGGCCAGCAGGCGCTGGTCTCGGTGGCCGCCTACCCGCACCGCAGCTTCACCGCCACCCTCAGCGCGATCAACCCCAAGGTCGACGACACCACCCGCAACCTGCAGGTGCGCGCCACCCTGGCCAACCCCGACGGCACGTTGCTGCCGGGCATGTTCGCCAGCCTGCAGGTGTTGCTGCCCAACCCGCGCAACGCGGTGGTGGTGCCGCAGAGCGCCGTCACCTACACCCTCTATGGCAACTCGGTGTATGTCGCCGTGCCGCAAAAGTCCGAAGACGGCAAGGTGCAGACCACGGCCGATGGCCAGCCGCAACTGATCGCCGAGCGGCGCTTCGTCGAGACCGGCGAGCGCCGCGACGGCCTGGTGGTGATCGCCAAGGGCCTCACGCCCGGCGAAACGGTGGTCACCGCCGGCCAGTTGAAGCTGACCCAGGGCGCTGCCGTCACCCTGAGCGCCGACAAGACCCTGCAAGCCGAACCGACCAGCCAGCCCGGCGCCGACTGACCAAGGAACCGCCATGGCCTTTACCGACCCGTTCATCCGTCGCCCGGTGCTGGCCAGCGTGGTCAGCCTGCTGATCGTGCTGCTGGGGTTCCAGGCCTGGAGCAAGCTGCCGATCCGCCAGTACCCGCAGATGGAAAACGCCCTGATCACGGTGACCACCGCTTACCCAGGGGCCAACGCCGAAACCATCCAGGGCTACATCACCCAGCCCCTGCAGCAGAGCCTGGCCAGTGCCGAAGGCATCGACTACATGACCTCGGTGAGCCGGCAGAATTTTTCGGTGATCTCGATCTACGCGCGCATCGGCTCCGACAGCGACCGGCTGTTCACCGAGCTGCTGGCCAAGGCCAACGAGGTCAAGAACAAGCTGCCCCAGGACGCCGAGGACCCGGTGCTGAGCAAGGAGGCCGCCGATGCCTCGGCGCTGATGTACATCAGCTTCTACAGCAAGGAGCTGAGCAACCCGCAGATCACCGACTACCTGTCGCGGGTGATCCAGCCCAAGCTCGCTACCCTGCCCGGCATGGCCGAAGCCGAGATCCTCGGCAACCAGGTGTTCGCCATGCGCCTGTGGATCGACCCGGTGAAGCTGGCCGGCTACGGCCTGAGCGCCGGCGATGTGACTGCCGCGGTGCGCCGCTACAACTTCCTGTCCGCCGCCGGCGAGGTCAAGGGCCAGTACGTGGTCACCAGCATCAACGCCACCACCGAACTCAAGTCGGCCGAAGCCTTCGCCGCCATCCCGCTCAAGACCAAGGGCGACAGCCGCGTGCTGCTGGGCGATGTGGCACGGGTGGAGATGGGCGCGGAGAACTACGACACGGTCAGCTCGTTCGACGGCACGCCGTCGGTGTACATCGGCATCAAGGCCACCCCGGCCGCCAACCCGCTGGACGTGATCAAGGAGGTGCGCAAGCTGATGCCGGAGCTGGAAGCGCAGTTGCCGCCCAACCTCAAGGCCTCCATCGCCTATGACGCCACGCTGTTCATCCAGGCCTCCATCGACGAGGTGGTCAAGACCCTGGTCGAGGCGGTGCTGATCGTGATCGTGGTGGTGTTCCTGTTTCTCGGCGCGCTGCGCTCGGTGCTGATCCCGGTGATCACCATCCCGCTGTCGATGATCGGCGTGCTGTTCTTCATGCAATTGATGGGCTACTCGCTGAACCTGTTGACGCTGCTGGCGATGGTGTTGGCCATCGGCCTGGTGGTGGACGATGCGATCGTGGTGGTGGAGAACATCCACCGCCATATCGAGGAGGGCAAGACGCCGTTCGACGCCGCGCTGGAAGGCGCCCGGGAGATCGCCATGCCGGTGGTCTCGATGACCATCACCCTGGCGGCGGTGTACGCCCCCATCGGTTTCCTGGAGGGCCTCACCGGGGCCCTGTTCAAGGAGTTCGCCCTGACCCTGGCCGGGGCCGTGGTGATTTCCGGCATCGTCGCGCTGACCCTGTCGCCGATGATGTGTGCCCTGCTGCTGCGCCCGGAGCAGAACCCCAGCGGCCTGGCCCATCGTCTCGACCAACTGTTCGAGCGGCTCAAGCGCCGCTACCAGACGCTTTTGCACGGCACCCTCGAGACCCGGCCGGTGGTGATTGTGTTCGCCCTGATCGTGCTGTGCCTGATCCCGGTGTTTCTGATGTTCAGCAAGAACGAGCTGGCCCCGGACGAAGACCAGGGCATCATCTTCATGATGGCCACCGCCCCGCAACCGGCCAACCTCGATTACCTGAACGCCTACACCGACGAGTTCATCACGATCTTCAAGTCATTCCCCGAGTACTACTCCTCGTTCCAGATCAACGGCTTCAACGGCGTGCAATCGGGCATCGGCGGCTTTCTGCTCAAGCCGTGGAACCAGCGCAGCCGCACCCAGATGGAGTTGCTGCCCGAGGTGCAGGCCAAGCTGGCGACCATCAGCGGCCTGCAGATCTTCGGCTTCAACCTGCCCTCCCTGCCGGGCACCGGCGAAGGCCTGCCATTCGCCTTCGTGATCAACACGCCGAATGACTACGTGTCGTTGCTGGAAGTGGCGCAGCGGGTCAAGGACCGCGCCCAGGCCTCGGGCAAGTTCGCCTTCCTGGACATCGACCTGGCATTCGACAAGCCGGAGGTGGTGGTGGATATCGACCGGGCCAAGGCGGCGCAGATGGGGGTGTCGATGGATGCCCTGGGCGGCACCCTGGCCACGCTGCTGGGCGAGGCCGAGATCAACCGCTTCACCATCGAGGGGCGCAGCTACAAGGTGATCGCCCAGGTCGAGCAGGCCTACCGCGACAACCCCGGCTGGCTGAACAACTACTACGTGAAGAACGAGCAGGGCCGGATGCTGCCCCTGTCGACCCTGATCAGCGTCAGCGACCGCGCGCGGCCGCGCCAGCTCAACCAGTTCCAGCAGCTGAACTCGGCGATCATCCAGGGCTTCCCGCTGGTGAGCATGGGCGAGGCCCTGGAGACGGTGCGCAGCATCGCCCAGCAGGAGGCACCGGCAGGCTTCGCCTTCGACTACAGCGGGCAGGCACGTCAGTTCGTGCAGGAAGGCAGTGCGCTGTGGGTGACCTTCGGCCTGGCGCTGGCGATCATCTTTTTGGTGCTGGCGGCGCAGTTCGAGAGTTTCCGCGACCCGCTGGTGATCCTGGTGACGGTGCCCCTGTCGATCTGTGGAGCATTGATCCCGCTGTTTCTGGGGTGGTCGAGCATGAACATCTACACCCAGGTGGGGCTGGTGACGCTGATCGGTCTGATCAGCAAGCACGGCATCCTGATCGTCGAGTTCGCCAACCAGTTGCGCCTGCACAAGGGGCTGAGTGCGCGGGATGCCGTAGAGGAAGCGGCAGCGATACGCCTGCGGCCGGTGCTGATGACCACGGCGGCGATGGTATTCGGCATGGTGCCGCTGATACTGGCGACGGGCGCCGGAGCGGTGAGTCGGTTCGACATCGGCATGGTGATCGCCACCGGGATGTCGGTGGGCACGCTGTTCACGTTGTTCGTGTTGCCGTGCGTGTATACGTTGCTGGCCAGGAAGGAAATGCCAAGTACGGCGCTGGAATCGAGTTGAACGCATCGCGGGTCAAGCCTGCTCCCACAAGGATCACTGCAACCCTATGGGAGCGGGCTTGACCCGCGTGGATACACTTCATCACCCGTTGGAGCGCAGCCCCCGGCTCATGCCGAACAGGAACAACAGCAGGTCATGGTCCGGTTGCGCCGTGACGACCGGCTTGGCCGTCCGCGGCAGCGGACACTGCGCGCCCAGGTCGATGGAACTGAGCACCTGCGGACGCGGCTCCTCCCACGCGGCGAAAGCCACCGAAGCCACCGCCAACGCCACAAGCAGAAACAAACCTCGTGCTATTTCTAGTTTCATTGCTCTAAACCTTTGACAGCGCTGCCAAACGCCACTTCGTAAAAGTAGAGCAACTTCTTCCAGTCCGCATCGTTCCACGACGAATGGCGGCGCAGTTGCTTCAGGTCATTGGCGGCCGCACGCTGGCAGCTGATGCGCCGACGGCACTTCTCCAGGTCCAGCAAGGCGACCTCGGCACGCGCATCCGCGCCCTCGCCGGTCACCTTCACGAAAATATGCTTGCTGTACAGGCAGCCATGCTGCCAGTGCCCGCGGTGCATGCGCGCCAGGTTGCCGGCCAGGTCCTCGAGCACCCGGTCGTGCAGCACCTCGCCGTGCTGCTCGCGCCCGCCGCCGGCGTACCACAGGTCGATCTCCTCGAAACCGTCCAGCGCCTCGCTGACCAGCAGCGCCCGCCACTGGTGCTGGGCATCGCGCTCCACGCCGCAATAGACGATATGCGGCACCCGCACGCCCAACTGCTCGAAACTGCTCAGGGCAGCGAACTCACGCAATACCGTAGGGCGACCGAAGGGGTGCAGCAGGCTGCGGTAGATATGCCCGACCTGGCGCTTGGCATACAGCAGATGGCCCGTCTCGTCGCTCA
The DNA here is from genome assembly GCF_052850635.1 of Pseudomonas sp. 1176_21. NCBI lineage: Bacteria > Pseudomonadati > Pseudomonadota > Gammaproteobacteria > Pseudomonadales > Pseudomonadaceae > Pseudomonas > Pseudomonas sp. 1176_21. The sequence continues at coordinate 166,473 of NZ_VXCV01000003.1, read as the reverse complement.
GGCGCTGCACGCCGCTTTCGCCGCCACGCCGCTGGTTGGGTGCCTCCACCCATTCGCCCTGGCGCTGCCAGAAGTAATCGAATTGATCCGAGACCGCCGTACCGCCCGTTCCTTCCACAGCCATTCCTTCACCCCTTGCGCAATACGTAAACTCGCCACATCGCATAGAACGGCAAAAAGTCCATTCGTTCCTGAATACGGAAACCTGCGGCCTCGAACTCCTGTTCAACCGTAGCAGCTGGTAACACAAAACGGTTCTGGTAACTGCCATCGGCCTGCCCGTTGTTACGGCGTGCTTCCAGGCGTTTACGCCGCCAGGCCTTGATGTTGCCGTCCACCCACAACGAGATGATCACGCTGTCGCGGCTAACCCGTTGAAACTCCGAGAGAATCGCCTTGCGATGGGCCGCTTCGCCAATGTGGTGGAACAGCCGCATGCAGAAAATGCTGTCTACCGCGTTGTCCGGCAGATCGATGGCGAAGGCTGATGTCTGCAAGGGCCGTACCCGTTTGACCACTTCTGCCGGTTGCGACCCGCAAGCGATCTGCAGCATGGCGGCGGAATTGTCGGCGCCGATGATCACGCGGTTGGCCTTTTCGGCCAGCAGCGGCCAGAAACGGCCGGCACCGCTGGGCAGGTCCAGCACCAGGCCAGGCTCGCCGGCCAGCGCCAGGGCACGCCGGGCCAATTGCTCGTCACGCTGGTGGGACAAGCGGCGGGCAATGCCGTCCTGGTGCTTGTGCAGGTACTGTTGAGCGTGCTGCTCGTCGTACTTTTCGGAAAACTTGAGCTTGATGGGACTGCGCATGGTGCATCTCCTGACTCCAATGCCGCCTACCTTAAGCAGGGCGACGTTGGCGTCAGGTCATGCGAACGTGAAAAAAATGTCAGGTTGCGTCGCTAAGTTACAAGGTGTTTCCGGAGGCCTGCGACCCGTCCGTGCCCAATTTCACATGGAACCGGCAACCATGGGGTTCGGCGGCGCTCAGGCTGACGCTCCAGCCCTGGTCCTCGCAGATCCGCTGCACCAGAGACAGGCCCAGCCCGAGCCCTTCCCCGCGTTTTTCGCCGCCGCGCACGAACGGCTGGAACATGGCCTCGCGATGCTCCTCGGGAATTCCCACGCCGCTGTCCTCGACGGTGAAGCCATCGGGCTCCAGGGTGAGGCGGATGTACCCCTGGTCGGTGTAGTGCGCCGCATTGCGCAGCAGGTTGCCCATCACCGATTGCAGGAACGTGGCGTTGTACAGGGTCGGCAGCGCGCCGGTGTCGTGGTAGGTGAGGGTCAGCCCCTTCTGCTCGATGGTGTCGCGCCAGACGCCGATCAGTTCGTTGCCCACCTCACGCAGGCTTGCCCGCGAAGCGACGGCACCCTCGTCGCGCTGGGCGCGGGCGAGCATGAGGAAGGTCTGCACCAGCTCGCGCATTTCTTCGGTGGCCCGCGAAATGCGTTCGACCTGGGCGCGGGCGCGATTGTCGATGGCCGGGTTCTCCAGCAGCAGCTCGCACGAGCTGGCCAGCACCATCAGGGGCGTGCGCAGTTCATGGCTGACATCGCTGGTGAACAGCCGCTCGCGGGTCAGTGCATCGCGCAGGCGCCCCAGGGTGGCGTCGAAGGCCACCGCCAGTTGCCCCACTTCGTCGGCCGCGTAGTCCGGCGCCAGGGGCGGCGCCAGGCCCAGCAACTGGTCGCGGTGGCGCACCTGGCGCGCCAGCCGGATCACCGGGGCCATCACCCGCCGTGCCAGCACCCAGCCGAGGAATACCGCCAGTGCCAGGCTGAGCACGAAGCCCACCACCACCACGGCGAACAGCACGCGCTCGCGTTCTTCGAAATCGCTCTGGTCCTGCAGCAGCACGTAGTGCCGCCCGTCCACCACCTCGACCATGGCGTGGTACGACAGGTGCTCGCGAAACACTTCGTGAAACCCCGGGGTGAGGTGGCGCAGGTCCTTGGGCAGGTCGAAGTCGTCGCGCCCGCCACTGTAGTAGAACAACTGGTCGGGCCGCGGGCGGTGGCTCCACTCCGATACGCTGTCCATCAGCAGCATGCGCTTGAGGTCGCCCCCCAGTACCGAGGAAATCAGGCGCTCTTCCACCAGGTGCACGGTGGCCACGATGCCGAAGGCGAAGGCCCCGGCCACCAGCGCGCTCATCAGCGCGAAGGCGATGATGATGCGCTGGGCAAGGCTTTGCTTAAACTCCATCACGACCCTCGGCCAGTCGATAGCCAACACCGTGCACGGTATGCAGCAGGGGCTTGTCGAATGGCTTGTCGATCACCTGGCGCAACTGGTGGACGTGGCTGCGCAGGCTGTCACTGTCGGGGCAGTCGTCGCCCCACAGGGCTTCTTCCAGTACCTCGCGGCGCAGCACGTGGGGGCTCTTCTGCATCAGCACTGCAAGCAGCTTGAGGCCGACCGGGTTGAGCTTGAGGAACTTGCCCTGGCGGGTGACCTCCAGGGTGTCGAGGTCGTAGCTCAGGTCGCCGACGTTCAGGCTGCGCCGGCCACCGCCCTGGGCCCGGCGCAGCACCGCTTCGATGCGCGCGGCCAGTTCCGACAGGGCGAACGGCTTGAGCAGGTAGTCGTCGGCGCCGGAGCGAAAGCCCTGCAGGCGGTCGTCGAGCTGGTCGCGGGCGGTCAGCATGATCACCGGGGTATCGCGCCGGGCATCCTCGCGCAGGCGCTTGCACAACGTGTAGCCGTCGATGCCGGGCAGCATGATGTCGAGCACGATCAGGTCGTAGTGCTCGGTGGCAGCCAGGTGCAGGCCCGACAGGCCGTCCTGGGCGCAGTCGACGGTGTAGCCCTTGAGGCCCAGGTAATCGGCCAGGTTGGCCAGGATATCGCGGTTGTCTTCAACCAGTAGAATTCGCATCGGTACCTCTCCCCCGTCCTCGTTTGCCTGCTTGGCAGGCGCAGCTTAAGGCCATCGTCCAGGCCCCGCCAGCGCCGCATGGATTTAATCGCAACTGACATTTTTTTCACCCCAGCTTCACACATAGCGTAGGCGCGCCGGCACACAATCGGCAGTTTCCATTGCCTGCCTGGACCCTGCCATGCCTGCCACTCCCCCTTTGCCCGCGTCCCGCCCGCTTAACCTGTGGATTGCCCTGGGCATTCCGCTGCTGACCGCCGTGTGCCTGATCCTGCTGGAGCTGACCGACCTGGACATGGCCCTGGCCAACCTCGCGTTCGACCCGCAGGCGGGCCAGTTCATCGGTCGTCACAGCTATTTTCTCGAAGACATCCTGCATGACCGCGCCAAGGAGCTGGTCATCCTGTTCGCGGTGCTGGCCATCGTCGGCTTTGCCGCCAGCTTTGTGCTGCAGCGTCTCAAGAGCTGGCGCCGGGAACTGGGTTGCCTGGTGCTGGCGATGGGCCTGTCGACCGGCTTCGTGACGCCGCTCAAGGCCGCGACGGCGGTGCAGTGCCCCTGGAGCCTGAGCGAATTCGGCGGCCAGGAAACCTACAGCAAGCTGTTAGAGGCCCGCCCCGCCACCGACAAGCCAGGGCGCTGCTGGCCGGGCGGGCATGCGGCCACGGGGTTTACCCTGTTTGCGCTGTTTTTTGTCCTGCGTGATCGCAAGCCACGCCTGGCCAAGGCCGCGCTGGTGTTCGCCTTTGGCCTGGGGGTGGTGTTTTCGGTGGGCAGGATGCTGCAGGGCGCCCACTTCTTTTCGCACAATGTGTGGACAGCGGTGTTCTGCTGGCTGATCGGGTTGGGGTGCTACTGGCTGGTGTTGTATCGCAAGCCGTCACTGGCCGCTTCGCCAGCCAGGCTGGCACCTACAGGATTCGCTGAACGTCTGTAGGAGCCAGCTTTGCTGGCGAAGGGTTTCTGCCAGACATAAAAAAGCCCCGCACAAGGCGGGGCTCTTCTTCAAGCGGGTAAGGCTGGCTTACATCATGCCGCCCATGCCGCCCATGCCACCCATGCCGCCCATGTCAGGCATGCCACCGGCAGCCTTGTCTTCAGGCGCATCGGCAACCATGGCTTCGGTAGTGATCATCAGACCACCGATCGAGGCCGCGGCCTGCAGAGCCGAACGGGTCACCTTGGCAGGGTCCAGGATGCCCATTTCGATCATGTCGCCGTACTCGCCGGTAGCAGCGTTGTAACCGAAGTTGCCCGAACCTTGCTTGACCTTGTCGACTACCACGCTTGGCTCGTCGCCGGCGTTGGCAACGATCTGGCGCAGTGGGGACTCGACGGCGCGACGCAGCAACTGGATACCCACGTTCTGGTCTTCGTTGTCGCCCTTGAGCTCGGCAATGGCCTGCAGCGAGCGAACCAGCGCCACGCCACCGCCAGGTACCACGCCTTCTTCGACGGCTGCGCGGGTAGCGTGCAGAGCGTCTTCAACGCGGGCTTTCTTCTCTTTCATTTCAACTTCGGTGCCGGCACCGACCTTGATCACGGCAACACCGCCAGCCAGCTTGGCCAGACGCTCTTGCAGTTTTTCACGGTCGTAGTCCGAGGAAGTCTCTTCGATCTGGGCACGGATCTGCTTGACGCGTGCTTCGATGTCGGCTTCAACGCCAGCACCGTCGATGATGGTGGTGTTTTCCTTGGACAGGGTCACGCGCTTGGCGTTGCCCAGGTGCTCCAGGGTGGTCGACTCCAGGCTCAGGCCGATTTCTTCGGAGATCACGGTACCGCCGGTCAGGACGGCGATGTCCTGCAGCATGGCCTTGCGGCGGTCGCCGAAGCCAGGTGCCTTGACCGCAGCCACTTTCACGATGCCGCGCATGTTGTTGACCACCAGGGTAGCCAGCGCTTCGCCTTCGACGTCTTCAGCCACGATCAGCAGCGGACGACCGGCCTTGGCAACGGCTTCCAGTACTGGCAGCAGTTCGCGGATGTTGGAGATCTTCTTGTCGACCAGCAGCAGCAGCGGGCCGTCGAGCTCGGCAACCATGGTGTCCGGCTTGTTGACGAAGTAAGGGGACAGGTAGCCACGGTCGAACTGCATGCCTTCTACAACCGACAGTTCGTTTTCCAGGCCCGAGCCTTCTTCGACGGTGATCACGCCTTCTTTACCGACTTTTTCCATGGCTTCGGCAATGATTTCACCGATGGAGGTGTCGGAGTTGGCCGAGATGGTACCGACCTGAGCGATGGCCTTGGAATCGGCGCATGGCTTGGACAGGTTCTTCAGCTCTTTGACGATGGCGATGGTGGCCTTGTCGATACCGCGCTTGAGGTCCATCGGGTTCATGCCGGCAGCAACGGCCTTGAGGCCTTCGCTGACGATGGCCTGAGCCAGAACGGTAGCGGTGGTGGTGCCGTCGCCCGCTTCGTCGTTAGCCTTGGAGGCCACGTCTTTCAGCAGTTGGGCGCCCATGTTCTCGAAGGCGTCCTTGAGTTCGATTTCCTTGGCAACCGAAACACCGTCTTTGGTGATGGTTGGCGCGCCGAAGCTCTTGGCCAGAACCACGTTGCGGCCTTTCGGGCCCAGGGTCGCTTTTACCGCGTCAGCCAGAACGTTGACGCCAACCAGCATTTTCTTACGGGCGGAATCGCCGAATTTTACGTCTTTAGCAGCCATGATCGTTTAATCCTTGAATACTTTGGAGTAACGGGAAACCAGCGGATCAGCCTTCGATAACGGCGAGAATCTCGTTCTCAGCCATTACCAGCAGGTCTTCGCCGTCAACTTTCACAGTGTTGCTGCCCGAGTACGGGCCGAAAACCACCTTGTCACCCACTTTCACGGCCAGCGCGCGCACTTCGCCGTTGTCCAGGATGCGGCCGGTACCCACGGCGACGATTTCGCCACGGTTGGGTTTTTCAGCGGCCGAGCCTGGCAGAACGATACCGCCAGCGGTTTTCGATTCTTCTTCGCTGCGACGGATGACGACGCGGTCATGCAGAGGACGAAGCTTCATTGTCGATCTCTCCTGATAGTGGTTTTCATCGGCCGGTATCGTTACCGGCGTGTTGATGCTTTCGGCGTAGCCGATCGTGGACCGCGGGGCGGGCCACGCATGTATTGTCTGGGGCAAATGCCCAGAAACCTTGCGGTGACCCATACATGAGGTCGGCCAAGGCGATTACAAGGCTTGCCGATGAAAATTTTTGCAGGCCGGCGCGCCAAATGAAAAACGGCCCCGAAGGGCCGTTTCATGCTACGCGGGCGAGCGCTCGCGTCACGGGTCACGCTTTTCGTATTCGCCTTCGATCACATTGGGCTGACGCGGTGCGCCGGGCGGCGCATTGAACGGGTCGTCGCCGAAGGCGCGCTGACGCATGGCCTGGGCTTCGGCGCGCTGGCGAAGCTTGTTTGCCAGCAACCGGCGGCTGAACGGCAACAGCACGATCAGGCCGATCACGTCGCTGATGAAGCCGGGGAGCAACAGCAGACCGCCACCCAGGGCCAGCATCAGGCCGTGGAACATGTCTTCGGCCGGCAATTCGCCGCGCTGCAGGCTCGCCCGCGCACGCAGCGCGGTGGCAAGGCCTGCGACCCGCACCACCAGCACACCAAGGGCCGAGCCCGCGATGATCAGCAGCAGCGCCGGGAAAAATCCGATCGCGGTGCTGACCTTGAAAAACACATACAGCTCGAGCACCGGGAAAAGCAGAAACAGCAGTAGAAAAGCACGCATCAAGGGTTCCTCTACGCAAGATGTCCTTGCAGGTACGACCTTAAATGGTTGCTGGCCGTTGCAATTTCAACCCTCGACCGCCTCGCGATCAGGCCACTGTTCGGCGCGGGCCAGCAAAACCAGGGCTTCGCGTACTTGTATCGGTGTATTGCAAGACCTTGGAAACGCCAGCCAGTGCAGCCCCTGGCCGATGCGCAGGTGCATGCCCTCGGTATCGATCCCTACCAGCGAGGCCGGTGCGCTGGCAGGCAGGCCGCTGAGTTCGACGTAGTGCGCGATGGCGTTGGCATGGTCGTCGTTCATGTGCTCGACCATGCTCACCTCGGCCTTGCCGGCGAACGGGTTGGCCAGGGTCACGTCGTCCAGCCAGTGAATCGCGCCGAAGCCGCCGATATAGCGATGGCGCACCGGCCTGAGCACCCAGAAGTCGAAGTCGTGGGCGCTGTGGTACTGGCTCGATTCGGGGAAGTAGCGGTAATAGCGCCCGGCGGCGGCCTCGATGGCCTCGGGGTCGGCCAGCTTGTGGGCCTCGGCCATCACGGTAAGACGACCCACCGCCTGCACGTCCTCGGCATCGCGCTCGCCTACCAGCAGCGAACACTTGGGGTCTTTTTGCAGGTTGTGGGTGTGCTGGGCAATGCGACTGATCAGGATCAGCGGGTTACCGTCGGCGTCCAGGCAATACGGCACCACGGAACCGAAGGGGAAGCCGGGCATCGATTTGGAATGGGTCGAGAGTACGCCACGGTACTCCTTGAGCAGCAGCTCTCTTGCCTGCCTTGCAGCCTTCGCGCTCACGGGGGTGCTCCTGGGAAAGGTGTGATCGCGACAAGCTAATCATTATCAGTGGCGATTGCCAAGGGGCCTGCAGGCGCCGGCCCCTGAATGCGAAAGCGGTTTACCAGGCCACGCCGAAGCCGACGGTGTAGCGCGTCTTGTCCAGGTCGCTGTCGCTGGTGCCGCTGATGATGTCCTTCTCGGCCTTCAGGTTCAGCGATGCCCATTCGGTGACCTTGTAGCGCAGGCCTACCTCGGCATCCAGGCTGTAGTCCGCCACGCCGCCCAGCGGCTTGCCAACCTCGCCGTTGGTGAACAGCTCGACCGACTTGCCGATCAGGTAGCGGTTGTAGTCCCACTTCACGCCCAGCGAATAGAAGTTGTCCTTGCCGCCGTCGCTGTACTCGTAGTCGGTGCGGTTGAGCAGCGAACCCAGCGAGAACGCGCCCAGCTCGTCGTCCCAGAACTGGTAGCCCGGGCCGGTACCGACCGTGCGCTGGCGGGTCAGGTCTTCGATGTGGTCGCGCTTGTAGTTCAGGCGCCCCTGCCAGAACCACTGCTCGGTAATGAAGCGGTCCAGCGCGTATTCGGCGCTCCAGTTGTTGGTGGTGGTCGTGTCGTTCTTGGTCTCGCGGTTGTACTCGCCCTCGGCGTTATGCCGCCAGCGACCGTGACGGGCAGTGGTCTTGAAGTCGACGTCGTAGTCGTCACTGTCGGTCTCGGCGCGCTTGTAGTCCAGCGCCAGGTCGACGTTGCCCTTCCACAGCATGTCTTCGACCAGCGGCTTGGGCTTCATGATCTGCTGGATGCTGGCCAGTTCAACCGCCTTGGGCGCCTCGCCATTGGCCAGGATCACCTGGCCGTCTTCACCGGCCTGCAGCGACTTGGCCTTCTCGCCGGTGTAGGCGTCCTGCTTGACCAGCAGTTCCTGGTCGCTCTCCAGGGTCTTGACCTTCTTCCAGTCCAGCGCGATGGAGCCACCGTATTCGGTCTGCAGCACCAGCTTGCCACCGTCGAAGACCTTGATCTTGCCGCTGAGCCGGTCGCCGTTCTTCATCCATACGGTATCGGCCACCGCAGGGGCGCAGACACCGGTCATCACAAGGCACAACAAGGCTCTAGAATACATAGGCAGTACAGAAACTCGGGTTCGCAGAAAAATCGGGCATTATCCAGATACCCGCCAGCAGAACAAGGACTGACCCAGCCAATGCCGATGAGTTCAATTCGTATTTGTGCGCCCTGCCCCCTTCACTGCCCCGCAACGCCCCGATGAGCGCGGCCTTGACCGACGCGCAGCAGCGCGCAGAAGACCGACGGACGGCGCTCTACCTGGTGCTGGGCCAACTGCCGCCAGGCAAGGTGGTCAGCTATGGTGAACTGGCGGCCATCGCCGGCCTGGGCCGCGCGGCGCGCTGGGTGGGGCGCACCCTCAGCCAGTTGCCGAGCGACACTCGCCTGCCCTGGCACCGCGTGCTGGGCGCCGGCGGACGCCTGAGCCTGGCCCTTGGCACGCCCTCCGGGGATGAGCAGCGGGCCCGCCTGCGGGCCGAAGGGGTGACCGTCCGGAACAATCGTGTGGATATGTTGCGCCATGGCTGGCGCCCGATGGAGCACAGCGGTTAGAGTGCGCGCTTTGTTTTCGCAAACTTGAGGCAGATGTTGGCCCATGCCCCGTAAAACCTGGCGCGCTGCGCTCGCTGCCTATGCCAGCCCGTCGACCCTGGTGCTGTTGCTGCTCGGCTTTGCCGCCGGCCTGCCCTATATGTTGGTGTTCTCGACCCTGTCGGTATGGCTGCGCGAAGCCGGGGTTGCCCGTGAAACCATCGGTTATGCCAGCCTGATCGGCCTGGCCTACGCCTTCAAGTGGGTATGGTCGCCACTGCTGGACCAATGGCGCCTGCCATTGCTGGGCAAGCTTGGCCGACGCCGTTCCTGGCTGGTGCTGTCACAGATCCTGGTGGTCATCGGCCTGGTCGGCATGGGCTTTTGCGACCCGCAGAAGCACCTGTCGTGGCTGATCGCGCTGGCGGTGCTGGTGGCCTTCGCCTCGGCCACCCAGGACATCGCCGTGGATGCCTACCGCCTCGAGATCGCCGGCGACCAGCGCCAGGCCGCCCTGGCCGCCAGCTACATGGCCGGCTACCGGGTCGCCGCCCTGCTGGCCACCGCGGGCGCGCTGTTCTTTGCCGAAGGGTTCGGCTCCACCGGCTTCAGCTACAAGCACAGCGCCTGGACCGGCACCTATGTGCTGTTCGGCGTGCTGATGGTGCCCGCCCTGATCACCAGCCTGCTGATGCGCGAGCCGCCCGTACCCCTGCGTACCCAGCTGTCGGCGGCGCGCTACGGCTTCGGCCACCAGCTGGCCTCGGTCTTCGTGCTGATCATTCTGCTGGTGTCGGTACCGGCGATGTTCACCCAGCTGTACAACACCGATTTCGCCAGCGTGCTGTTCGAAGGCGCCAGCCTGCTCGACCTGCTGCTTGAAGACCGCGCCTTCCTGCGCGCGATCCTCTACATCACCCTCACCACGCTGTGCCTGTCGTCCATGGGACGACGCGGGCTGGCCCCGGTGCTGACCCCGGTCAACGACTTCATCGTGCGCTACCGCTGGCAGGCGCTGCTGCTGCTGGGGCTGATCGCCACCTACCGCATGTCGGACACGGTGATGGGCGTGATGGCCAACGTGTTCTACATCGACCAGGGCTTCACCAAGGACCAGATCGCCAGCGTCAGCAAGATCTTCGGCCTGTTCATGACCCTGTTCGGGGCCGGCATGGGCGGCCTGCTGATCGTGCGCTTCGGCATCCTGCCGATCCTGTTCATCGGCGGTGTGACCTCCGCCGCGACCAACCTGCTGTTCCTGATGCTCGCCGATATGGGGCCGAACCTGCAGATGCTGGTGGTGACCATCTCGCTCGACAACTTCAGCTCGGGTCTGGCGACCTCGGCCTTCGTGGCCTACCTGTCGAGCCTGACCAACCTGAAGTTCTCGGCCACCCAGTACGCCCTGCTCAGCTCGATCATGCTGCTGTTGCCGCGCCTGATCGGTGGCTACTCAGGCGTGATGGTCGAGAAGTACGGCTATCACGACTTCTTCCTGATCACCGCGATGCTCGGGGTGCCAACGCTGATCCTGATCGCCTTGCACTGGCACCAGGAACTGCGGCGCGGCAAGCTGGCCCCCGTGGAGCCCGAGACCACCGAGCGCCCCGGAGCCTAGGCCAGCGACGCCAATTCGGCGTCGTCCTGCAGCACCGTGCGCAACGGCCACAGCGCCAGCAACCCGGCGCAACCTGCCGCCAGGGCGAAGCTCAACAGGCTCGCCCCTGCCCCCAGCATCGCCAGCAAGGCGCCGCCCAGGCCCAGCAAGGCGATGGTGATCATGCCCAGCATCGCCGACACCAGGCCCTTGCTCTGCTCGCTGGAGAACAGCGTCATGCGGTACAGCACCGCGTTGGCGATGCCCAGGCCCAGTGCGTACAGCGACATGCCCGCCACCAGGCTGAACACCGAAGGGTACAGCCAGGTGCCCAGCATGGCCGCGCCCAGGCCGATCAGATACGGCCACAGGGCCTTGCGGATCAGCGCGCGCAGGCTGTAGCGCTCGGCAATGCGGTTGATGATCAGGTTGCCCGCAATCAGGCCGCCGAACACCGGCAATTGCCACAGTGCATAGTCCAGGGTGCTCAAGCCCTCGTCATGAATCAGCAGCACCGGCGACAGACCGATCCAGCCGATCAGCGGCAGGCCCACCAGGCCCAGGGCAGCGCTGCCGGCAACGAAGCGGCGGTTGCCCAGCAGTTGCCCGTAACCGGCCAGCAAGGGCAGCAGGTGGATGGGCTGGAAGGCCAGGCGCGTACCGTCGCGCCGCTCCACCCCCAGGGTTTCAGGCATGAAGCGGTACAGCGCGCACCAGGTCAGCACGGCGAACCCTGCGAACAGTACGAACAGCCAGCGCCACGAGACCCATTCCAGCAGCACGGTGCCTACCAGTGGGCCGAGCAGCGGCGAAAGCAGCGCGATGTTGGCCAGCAGGGCCATCATGCGCACCGCATCCGCCTCGCTGAAGGCTTCGTTCAGGGCCGGGTAGCTGACCGTGACCACAAAGCCCAGGCCAATGCCCTGTAACAGGCGCAGCAGGTTGAACAGCTCGATGCCCTCGACCCAGTAGGTGGCCAGGCAGGCCAGGCAGAAGACGGCGCACCCCCACAGCAGCAGCGGACGCCGCCCGTAACGGTCGGCCAGCGGGCCGATCAGCCACTGCAGCAGCACACCGCCAAGCAGGTAGAGGTTCAGCGCATGGGGGATGAATTCGGGGCTGGCATTCAGGTCGCCCACCACCGTGGGCATGGCAGGCATCACCACGTCGCTGGCCAGGTAGGTCAGCAATTCGAACAACGCCAGGGTCATGGCGAAACAGAATGCCCGGAACGGGGTGATGTTTATCAGCGGGGTAAGCATGGCAAGGCCTGGCAGGGAAAATCAGCCAGCCTGTATGCCAGAAAAGGCAAAGGTCGGACAGTAACAAGAAGTGAACAAGTGTAATCGGTGCACCCGAATCGCGGGGCAAGCCGCGCTCCCACGCGGTAATCACTGTCTCCAGACACATGATGTACCTGTGGGAGCGGGCTTGACCCGCGATGAGCTCGAGGCGTGTTACTGCACGGCCGCTTCCTGCACCACACGGATTACCCGCTGCGGAAACGGGATGTCGATGCCCTCGGCCTTCAACCGGTCGCGCGCATGCTCGTTGAGCATGAACATCACGTCCCAGTAGTCAGCCGTCTTCACCCAGGCTCGCAGCGACACGGTGATCGAGCTGTCGCCCAGTGCCGAAATCACCGCCTGGGGCGCGCCCGGTTCCTGCAGCACCCGCGGGTCATTGGCCAGGTCCAGCAGCACCTTGCGCGCTACCTGCAGGTCGGCCTCGTAGTCCACGCCCACATCGAACACCACCTTGCGGGTCGGCTGGCGGTTGGTGTTGGTGATGATGCCGTTGGACAGGCTGCCGTTGGGCAGGATCACCGTCTTGTTGTCACCGGTACGCAGCACCGTGTGGAAGATCTGGATGCTGTCCACGGTACCGCTGACCCCCTGGGCCTCGATCCAGTCGCCCAGGCGGAACGGACGGAACAGCAGGATCAGCACCCCACCGGCGAAGTTCGCCAGGCTGCCCTGCAAGGCCAGGCCGATGGCCAGGCCGGCGGCACCGATGGCGGCCACGAACGAGGTGGTCTCGATGCCGATCATCGAGGCCACGCTGACCACCAGCAGGATCTTCAGAATGATGTTCGCCAGGCTGCTGATGAAGCCTTGCAGCGCCAGGTCGGCGTTGCGCAGGGCCAGCAGCTTGCCCAGGCGGTAGGTGACCTTGTTGATCACCCACCAGCCGATGGCCAGGGTCAGCAGCGCCAGCAACAGGCGACTGCCGTATTCCATGATCATCGGGATCCAGGTCTGCGAAGTCCTGACCAGCTGATCCACTTCAGCGTTCAAATCCATAGGTTGTCTCCTGATGCCGGGCGGCAAAAAACGGGGAAAGCGTGGCGCCGCAATCGTTTCAGCGGCCGCAGAAACCTCGGACGCCGAAACGGCGCCAAGGTTCCGGGTGCACGGGGATCAGTCGCGGAAGTTGTTGAACTGCAGCGGCATGCCGAACTCCTTGGCACGCAGGGCCGCGATGGCTTCCTGCAGGTCGTCGCGTTTCTTGCCGGTGACACGTACCTGCTCGCCCTGGATGGCGGCCTGGACCTTGAGCTTGGCGTCCTTGATGTGGGCGACGATCTTCTTGGCCAGTTCCTTGTCGATGCCTTCCTTCAGCGTCGCTTCCTGCTTCATCACCTTGCCCGATGCGAAGGCATCCTTGACCTCCAGGCACTGCACGTCGATCTTGCGCTTGACCAGCGCCAGCTTGAGGATGTCGATCATCGCCTCGAGCTGGAACTCGGCCTCGGCGGTGAGGTTGACGGTCAGTTCCTTTTCCTTGAACTCGAAGCTGCCCTTGCCCTTGAGGTCGTAGCGGCGGTCGAGCTCCTTGACCGCGTTTTCCACGGCGTTGGTGACTTCGTGCTTGTCCAGTTCCGATACCACGTCGAACGACGGCATATCCATTCTCCAAAAAAATAAACGCACGCTCATGGGCCCCTGGTCGCAGAGCATGATGGAGCGTGCCGGGTTTGACGGTTAAAATGCGGGTTCATTATAACGGTTGCGAAACGCAGATGAGCAGCACCTGGCATATTCTCGGCGCCGGCAGCCTGGGCAGCCTCTGGGCCTGCCGCCTGGCACAGGCCGGCAAGGCGGTCCGCCTGATCCTGCGCGACCCTGCGCGCCTGCACGCCTACGAGGCGGCGGGCGGCCTGAGCCTGGTACACAACGGCCAGGCGCAGCGCCACGCGATCCCCGCCGAAACCGCCGATGCAGGCACGCCTATCCACCGGCTGCTGGTGGCCTGCAAGGCCTACGACGCGCCCGCGGCAGTGGCGCAGCTGGCGCCCCGACTGGCGCGCAATGCCGAGCTGGTGCTGCTGCAGAACGGCCTGGGCAGCCAGGACGATGTCGCCAGCCAGGTCCCCCACGCACGCTGCATCTTCGCCTCCAGCACCGAGGGCGCGTTTCGCGAAGCCGACTGGCAGGTGAACTTTGCCGGGCATGGCTTCAACTGGCTGGGCGACCCGGCCAACCCGCTGCCGCCCGATTGGCTCGACGACCTGACCGACGCCGGCATCCCGCACCAGTGGACCCCGGACATCCTCACCCGGCTATGGCGCAAGCTGGCGCTCAACTGCGCCATCAACCCACTGACCGTGCTGCATGCGTGCCGCAACGGCGGCCTGGCCGAGCATCACTGCGAGGTGGCCACGCTGTGCGCGGAGCTGGCCGAGCTGCTGCAGCACTGCGGCCAGCCCGAAGCCGCCACCGACCTGCAGGTCGAGGTCGAACGGGTCATCCAGGCCACGGCGGCGAACTACTCTTCCATGTACCAGGACGTGCGCCAGGGCCGACGCACCGAGATCCACTACCTGCTCGGCCACGCCTGCCGCGTTGCCGCCCGCCACGGCCGCCATCTGGCGCACCTTGAACGGCTGCACCGGCGCCTGGTCGAACACCTGAACGCACGCGGGTTGCCCAGCGACTGAGGGCAACGCTACCCTGCCCCTCCACCCACAGGATCACGCCGTCACCATGCCCTTGCGCGAACGCCTGGAAAACCTGCCGGTCGGCCAGAAGCTGCTGGCCGCCCTGCTGGTGCTGCTGATCACCATTCTGCTGGTGGCCAACCTGACCTTCATCAGCGCCGCCTACTGGATCTCCCAGGAGGCCATGGCGCCCCAGGCCCTGCAGACCATCGGCCGCCTGGTATCGCACCCGGAGCTGGCACAGCGCGCCGCCGACTCGCCAGAGGCGGCCAACGACCTGCTCAAGGAACTGGACAGCTACACCCCGCTGCGCGCCGCCGCGCTGTATGGCAGCGACGGCAAGCTGCTGGCGCAGTTGCAGCACGGCGAACCCCTGGCAGTACCCAAGCGCTACCGCAACATCGAAAGCTGGCGCCTGACCGAGTTTCGCAGCACCCAGCTGGTAACCCTGCCGCGCCCCGGCAGCCCGCCCGGGCATCTGCTGCTGGTGGCCAGCAGCGAGCTGCCGATGGCCTTCTATACCGGCACACTGACCGCCAGCCTGGGCATCCTGGTGTTCAGCATCCTGCTATGGATGCTGATTGCGCGGCAGATCAAGCGCCTGATCACCCAGCCGATCTACCAGCTCGAACAGCTCTCGCGCCAGGTAACCCGCGAAGAGAACTATGCCCTGCGCGCGCGCCCCGGCAACCGCGACGAAATCGGCAGCCTGGCCGAGGCGTTCAACACCATGCTGTCGCGCATCGAAGCCCGCGAACAGCAACTCAAGCGCGCCCGCGACGAATTCCAGACCGCCTATGACCAGGCCCAGGGCCTGGCCGAGGAAACCCGTCACACCAACCGCAAACTGGAACTCGAAGTACAGGTGCGCAGCAAGATCGAGCGCAAGCTCACCGGCTTTCAGAACTACCTCAACAGCATCATCGACTCCATGCCCTCGGCACTGATCGCCCTGGACGAACAGCTCTACGTGACCCAGTGGAACCAGGAGGCCAGCGCGCTTTCCGGCACGCCGCTGGACGAGGCGCTGAACCAGCCGATCTTCCTCGCGTTCGAGCCGCTCAAGCCGTTCCTGCCGCAGCTCAAGGAAAGCGTCGAGAAGCACCGCGTGGCCAAGATCGAGCGGGTCACCTGGACCAGGGGCGACGATGCGCGCCACTACGCCCTGACCTTCTACCCGCTGATGGGCGGTGGCGGGCGCGGCGTGGTGATTCGCATCGACGACATCACCCAGCGCCTGTCGCTCGAAGAGATGATGGTGCAGTCGGAGAAGATGCTCTCGGTCGGTGGCCTGGCTGCTGGCATGGCGCACGAGATCAACAACCCGCTGGGGGCGATCCTGCACAACGTGCAGAACATCCGTCGACGCCTGTCCCCCGACCTGCCGAAGAACCTGGAGCAGGCCAGCGAAACCGGCATCGACCTGGGTACGGTCAACCAGTACCTGGAAAACCGCCAAGTACCCCAGTTGCTCGATGGTATCCAGCAGGCCGGCGCACGGGCGGCCAAGATCGTCACCCACATGCTCAGCTTCAGCCGCCGCAGCAACCGCCAGATGGCACCGTGCGACCTGCCGGCACTGATCGACCAGGCGGTGGAGATCGCCGGCAACGACTTCGACCTGACCGAAGGCTTCGACTTCAAGGGCCAGGCCATCGTGCGCCAGTTCGACCCGGCCCTGGGCCCGGTGCCCGGCACCGCCAACGAGCTGGAACAGGTGCTGCTCAACCTGCTCAAGAACGCCGCCCAGGCGATTCACCAGCGCGAAGACGACAGCGAACCGGGGCGTATCATCCTGCGTACCCGGCTCAACCCGCCGTGGGCCGAGATCCAGGTCGAAGACAACGGCGTGGGCATGCCCGAGGCGGTGCGCAAGCGCACCTTCGAGCCGTTCTTCACCACCAAGGAAATCGGCCAGGGCACTGGCCTGGGCCTGTCGGTGTCGTATTTCATCATCACCAACAACCACAAGGGCCAGATGGAGGTGCAGTCGGCGCCAGGTCAGGGCACGTGCTTCACCTTGCGCCTGCCGCTGAGCAACCTGCCGATGCCACCCCCCGGCCCGCCAACGATGGAGTCATGAGCATGGGTTTTCGCTTGTCGAAGATTTACACCCGCACCGGCGACAAGGGCGAAACCGGCCTGGGCGACGGCCGTCGCGTCGCCAAGGACCATCCGCGCATCGAGGCCATCGGCGAGGTGGACACGCTCAACAGCCAGCTGGGCGTGTTGCTGGCAGGCCTGGCCGAGCAACACCTGGACGAGGTGGTCGAAGTGCTGGCGCCGTGTCAGCATCGGCTGTTCGACCTGGGTGGTGAGCTGGCGATGCCCAGTTACCAGGCCTTGAACGAGGCCGAGGTGCAGCGCCTGGAAGCGGCGATCGACCACTGGAACGAAGAGCTGGGGCCTCTGGAGAACTTCATTCTGCCGGGCGGTTCGGCGCTGATTGCCCAGGCCCATGTATGCCGCAGCCTGGCCCGCAGTGCGGAGCGGCGGTGTCAGCAGTTGAATGCGGCAGAGCCGCTGGCGGGGGTGGGGCTGGCGTACATCAATCGGCTGTCGGACTTGCTGTTCGTGGCGGCGCGGGTGATTGCGCGGCGCCAGGGGGTGGCGGAGGTGTTATGGCAGGCTGCGGCCAGGCCATGACGCCGCTTCGCCGGCAAGGCCGGCTCCTACAAAGGTCAGCGCCGTCTGTAGGAGCCGGCCTTGCCGGCGAGGCTTCACTCAGGCCTCAGGCCAGAACGCCCGAATTCCGGCCACGCCTTGGGCGCCGAACTGCCAGGCCCGCTCGCAATCAGCCGGCCCCACGCCACCCAGCACATACACCGGCCGGTTGAAGCCTTCGATCAGCTCGCTGGCCTGCTCCCAGCCCAACGGTACCGCCTCGGGATGCGTCTGGGTGGCCTGCACCGGCGACAGGGTGACGAAATCCACCCCCATCTGCTCGGCCAGCGCCAGTTCTTCGGCGTTGTGACATGACGCGGCCAGCCAGCGCTCCCTGGGGAACGGTCGGCCCTTGGGCGCGTATTTGCGCAACTGCTCGGCCGTAAGGTGCCACCCTGCCGCCGGGAAATCGCCCAGCCACTCCAGCGGCCCCTTGAGCATCAACTGCGCCTTGCCGGCACACAGCCCCACCGCATCCACCGCCACATCGCGGTACTTGGGGTCGTAGCCGTTGGGCGCACGCAACTGCACCAGCTTGATCCCGCCGGCAATCGCCTTCTGGATGCCGCGCAGCAACTGCGGGGCTTCCAGTTCGCCCGGGGTGATCAGGTAGTGGCCAGGCAACCGCGCGGCCGCCACGATGGGCTGGTTGGCTTCAGGGAAGTCGTATTGCGGCAGTTCGCGTGGCGACACCCAGGCCAGTGGCTGGCCTTCGGCGCCATGGGGCTCGCCGGTAAAGCCGTCGACCTCCCACACGTCCAGCAGCACCTGCTTGTCGGGGTAGTCGTGACGCACCTTGATCAAGGGCCGTGCACGGGTCACGACGATGCCCAGTTCCTCGTGCAGCTCGCGGGCCAGGGCGATCTCGACCGCCTCCCCCGCCTCCACCTTGCCGCCGGGAAACTCCCACAGGCCGCCCTGATGCTGGCTGTCGGCACGGCGCGCAATCAGGATGCGCCCGTCGGTGCCACGGATCACCGCAGCGGCAACATGCACCCGCTTCACGACGCACGCTCCGCCAGCGCAGCCTGCTGCCAGGCCTGGAAGGCCGGCCACTGGTAGATGGCCTCGACGTAGGCGGCGGCTGCCGCTGGCAGTTCGACACGGTAGCTGCGCAGGCGCACCGCCACCGGGGCGAAGAAGGCGTCGGCCAGGCTCAGTTCGCCGAACAGGTACGGGCCCGGGGTCTTGGCCACCAGGCGGCACTCGGACCACAGCGCGACGATGCGGTCGATGTCGATCTGCACCTCGAGTGGAATGCTCTCAAGGGCCTGATCGTGGTCCAGATTCATCGGCATGGTGCTGCGCAGGGCGAAGAAACCACTGTGCATCTGCGCACAGGCCGAACGCGCCTGGGCCCGGGCAGCGATGTCGCTGGGCCACAGGTTGGCTTCAGGGTGGCGCTCGGCCAGGTACTCGGCGATTGCCAGCGAATCGGCGATGGTGCCGTGTTCGGACTTGAGCAGGGGCACCTTGCCGGTGGCGGAGTGCGCCAGGATGCGCTGGCGGGTATCGGGCTGGTTGAGGGTGATCAGCAGTTCGGTGTAGGGCACCCTGGCCAGTTCGAGGGCCAGGGCGGCGCGCAGCGACCAGGAGGAATACAGCTTGTCGCCGATGATCAGTTGGTAGCTCATGGGTGGGCTCCATCGGGATGTGCGGGGGCCTATTGCGGGTCAAGCCCGCTCCCACAGGGTTACTGCAATCCTTGAGGGAGCGGGCTTGACCCGCAATACGGTCAGGTACGGTATTCGGCGTTGATCTTCACATACTCATGGGACAGGTCGGTGGTCCAGATCGTCTCGCTGCAGTCGCCACGCCCCAGGTCGATGCGGATGGTGATCTCTTCCTGGGCCATCACGGCCGAGCCCTGGGCCTCGGTGTAGGTGGCGTTGCGGCCGCCTTTGCTGGCGATGCACACATCGTCCAGGTACACGTCGATCAGGCTCACGTCCAGGTTCGGCACGCCAGCACGGCCCACAGCTGCCAGGATCCGGCCCCAGTTCGGGTCGGAGGCGAACAGCGCGGTCTTGATCAGCGGCGAATGCGCCACGGCATAGCCGACGTCCAGGCATTCCTGATGATTGCCACCACCGTTGACCTGAACGGTCACGAACTTGGTCGCGCCTTCACCGTCACGCACGATGGCCTGGGCCACTTCCATGCACACCTCGAACACCGCCTTTTTCAGCGCGTCGAACAGCGGGCCGCGGGCTTCGGTCACTTCAGCCACGTCGGCCTTGCCGGTGGCGATCAGCATGCAGCAATCGTTGGTCGAGGTATCGCCGTCGATGGTGATGCGGTTGAACGACTTGTTGGCGCCGTCCAGCAGCAGGTCCTTGAGCACGGCCGGCGCCACCTTGGCGTCGGTGGCGATGTAGCCGAGCATGGTCGCCATGTTCGGGCGGATCATCCCGGCGCCCTTGCTGATGCCGGTCACGGTGATGGTCACGCCGTCATGCTGGAACTGGCGGCTGGCACCCTTGGGCAGGGTGTCGGTGGTCATGATGCCGGTGGCGGCCTCGGCCCAGTTGTTTTCCGACAGGTCGTCCAGGGCGGCCTGCAGCGCGCCTTCGATCTTCTCGACCGGCAGTAGCTCACCGATCACACCGGTGGAGAACGGCAGCACCGCATCGGCGTCGACACCCGCCAGCTCGGCCAGCCTGGCGCAGGTGCGCTCGGCAGCGGCCAGGCCGGGGGCGCCGGTACCGGCGTTGGCGTTGCCGGTGTTGGTCAGCAGGTAACGCACACTGCCCTGCACGCGCTGCTTGGCCAGGATCACCGGGGCAGCGCAGAACGCATTGAGGGTGAACACGCCGGCAACGCTGGAGCCTTCGGCGCAGCGCATTACCACAACGTCCTTGCGCCCGGGGCGCTTGATGCCCGCAGAGGCAATACCGAGTTCAAAACCTGGAACCGGGTGCAACGTTGGCAAAGGACCAAGACCGACAGCCATGAAAGCGCTCCTAGAAAAAAGGCGCCGGCTCGAGATACCGGCGCTTGAGATGGAACAACGCCGCGACGGTTGGGCCCGTCGCGGCGCGGTGTTCAGATATCAGCAGGGGGCAACGGCGGTGCGATCAGTCGATCTTGCCGTGGCACTGCTTGAACTTCTTGCCCGAACCGCACCAGCAGGGTTCGTTGCGGCCCAGCTTCTGCTCGTTGCGCACCGGCGCTGCGGCCACGGCGACGTCGGCACCCTCCTCAAGCAGCTCGCCCGCTTCCAGGCCAGGGGCCTCGGCGTGCTGGAACTGCATGCGCTGGGCCAGCTCTTCGGCTTCGCGGCGCAGGCGTGCTTCCTCTTCGATCGGGTCTTCGCGGCGAACCTGAACGTGCGAGAGCACGCGGATGGTGTCGCGCTTGATCGAGTCCAGCAGTTCCTGGAACAGGGCAAACGACTCGCGCTTGTATTCCTGCTTCGGGTTCTTCTGGGCGTAGCCACGCAGGTGGATACCGTGGCGCAGGTGATCCATGGTCGACAGGTGGTCTTTCCACAGGTCGTCGATCACACGCAGCAGGATCTGCTTCTCGAAGGTACGCAGGGCATCGGCGCTGGCCTGCTCTTCCTTCTCGTTGTACGCCGCCATCAGCTCGGCCATCAACTTCTCGCGCAGGGTCTCTTCGTACAGGTGGTCGTCTTCGTCCAGCCACTGCTGGATCGGCAGCTTGACCCCGAAATCGCTGGCCAGGGCCGCTTCCAGGCCCGGCACGTCCCACTGCTCGGGCAGCGACTGTGGCGGGATGTGCTGGGCCACGGTGGCATCGAGCACTTCCTGGCGGAACTCGGCGATGGTGTCGCCGATGTTGGTCGCCGCCAGCAGGCTGTTGCGCATGTGGTAGATGACCTTACGCTGCTCGTTGGCCACGTCGTCGAATTCGAGCAGTTGCTTGCGGATGTCGAAGTTGCGACCTTCGACCTTGCGCTGGGCCTTCTCGATGGCGTTGGTGACCATGCGGTGCTCGATGGCCTCGCCGGACTGCATGCCCAGGGCCTTCATGAAGTTCTTGACCCGGTCGGAGGCGAAGATGCGCATCAGGCTGTCTTCCAGCGACAGGTAGAAGCGGCTCGAGCCCGGGTCGCCCTGACGGCCGGAACGGCCACGCAGCTGGTTGTCGATACGGCGCGATTCGTGGCGCTCGGAGGCGATCACGTGCAGACCACCGGACTCGATCACCTGCTGGTGACGCTTCTGCCAGTCGGCCTTGACCTGGGCAACCTGCTCGGGCGTCGGGTTGTCCATGGCAGCCACTTCGACTTCCCAGTTGCCGCCCAGCAGGATGTCGGTACCACGACCGGCCATGTTGGTGGCGATGGTCAGTGCACCCGGGCGACCGGCCTGGGCGATGATCTCGGCTTCCTTCTCGTGGAACTTGGCGTTCAGGACCTTGTGATCGATGCCTTCCTTGATCAGCAGGTTGGACATGTGCTCGGAGGTTTCGATGGTGGCGGTACCCACCAGCACCGGACGCCCGGAAGCCATGCTCTCCTTGATGTCGGCGATGATCGCGGTGTACTTCTCTTCGGCCGTCAGGTAGACCAGGTCGTTGAAGTCCTTGCGCGCCAGCGGCTTGTTCGGCGGGATCACCATCACGTTGAGCTGGTAGATCTGAGCGAATTCGAACGCTTCGGTGTCAGCGGTACCGGTCATGCCGGACAGCTTGTTGTACAGGCGGAAGTAGTTCTGGAACGTGGTCGAGGCCAGGGTCTGGCTCTCGGGCTGGATGTTCAGGTTTTCCTTGGCCTCGATGGCCTGGTGCAGGCCCTCGGACAGGCGACGGCCCGGCATGGTGCGGCCGGTGTGCTCGTCGATCAGCAGGATCTGGCCGTCCTGCACGATGTACTCGACGTTGCGGTGGAACAGCTTGTGGGCACGCAGGCCGGCATACACGTGGGTCAGCAGGCCCAGGTTGTGCGCCGAGTAGAGGCTCTCGCCCTCGGCCAGCATGCCGACCTGGGTGAGCATCTCTTCGATGTACTGGTGGCCGGCTTCGTTGAGTTCGACCTGGCGGGTCTTCTCGTCGATGCTGTAGTGGCCTTCCTGGGTGACCTGGCCTTCGACCTCTTCGATGTGCTGCTTGAGCTGCGGGATCAGCTTGTTGATCTCGATGTACAGCTTGGAGCTGTCTTCGGCCTGGCCGGAGATGATCAGCGGGGTACGGGCTTCGTCGATCAGGATGGAGTCGACTTCGTCGATCACGGCGAAATTCAGCTCGCGCTGGAATTTCTCTTCCATGCTGAACGCCATGTTGTCGCGCAGGTAGTCGAAACCGAATTCGTTGTTGGTGCCGTAGGTGATGTCGGCGGCATAGGCGATGCGCTTTTCTTCCGGCGGCTGGAACGGGGTGACCACACCCACGGTGAGGCCCAGGTATTCATACAGAGGGCGCATCCAGTTGGCGTCGCGGCGGGCCAGGTAGTCGTTGACCGTGACCACGTGCACGCCCTTGCCGGACAGCGCGTTGAGGTACACGCCCAGGGTCGCCACCAGGGTCTTGCCTTCACCGGTACGCATCTCTGCGATCATGCCCTCGTGCAAGGTCATGCCACCGATCAGCTGTACATCGAAGTGACGCATGCCCATGACCCGCTTGCCGGCCTCGCGCGCAACGGCGAAGGCTTCGGGCAACAGTTGGTCAAGGGTCTCGCCTTTGGCCAGGCGCTCTTTGAACGCTGCGGTCTTGGCCCGCAACTGCTCGTCCGTCAGGGCGACCATCTGCTCTTCGAAGGCATTGACGATCTGTACCGTCTTGAGCATGCGTTTGACTTCACGCTCGTTCTTGCTTCCAAAAAGTTTTTTTAACAAAGGCGCAAACATATTGGCAGGATCTTCCACACGTAGGGATGGAGGGCGGCCCCGTGAGTCGCCCGTGCAGCCCTTATGGCCGCATGCGAACGAGCATTCTACCCGGAAACGATGGTGAGGAAAGTGGCGGATTTCCACGATGCTGGCACAGCGCTTTTGACGGGGCTTTTTTACAATAAGGCCTTTTTCGCCAACTTCAACCCATCGTCACATGAAGAATTACCGGCGGGGCGATCTGTTAAGATGGCACCACTGTATTTTTCGGACCCTGCCCATGGCTTTTCGCCCCCTGCCCGCCCGTGCACCCGCCGTGCTTTTGCGTGAAGCGCGACCGCTCAAGGCCCTGTTCAGCCAGGCCCAGCGCCTGGCCCAGCTGCAGCGCCTGGTAGAGAGCCAGTTGCAGCCGGCAGCGCGCGAGCATTGCCATGTGGCCTCCTGGCGCGAGGGTACGCTGCTGCTGATCGTCACCGACGGGCACTGGGCCACGCGCCTGCGCTACCAGCAGAAACGCCTGCTGCGCCAGTTGCAGATGATGGAGGCCTTCAGCAGCCTGACCCGCATCAATTTCAGGGTGCAGCCGGTGGCCGGTGTGGCACCCGCGGCGGGGCACCCGATGGACATCTCGACACGTTCGGCGCAGAACATCCACGCTACGGCCGAAGGGATCACCGACCCCAAGCTCAAGGCGGCGCTGGAGCGCCTGGCCAGGCACGGCAAGGGATAGACGAGCGCACAGCGCTCGCAAACCTGCGACTGCGCTGCAATAAAAAAGGGCCACCCGAAGGCAGCCCCAAAAAATAACTAAAGAAGAGAGAGTTCGTACTTACACTGCCGCAACCGGACGCATGTAAGAGATCGGTGCCGTGCTGGCATCTTCGAACGTCACCACTTCCCACGCATCGGTTTCCTCGATCAGCTTGCGCAGCAGCTGATTGTTCAGCGCGTGTCCGGACTTGTAGCCCTTGAACTCGCCGATCAGGCTGTTGCCCAGCAGGTAGAGGTCGCCAATCGCATCGAGGATCTTGTGCTTGACGAATTCGTCTTCGTAGCGAAGGCCGTCTTCGTTGAGCACGCCATCCTTGTCCACGACGATGGCGTTTTCCACGCTGCCGCCGAGGGCGAGGTTGTGCTTGCGCAGGTACTCGATGTCACTCATGAACCCGAAGGTACGGGCGCGGCTGACTTCCTTCACGAACGAGGTGCTGGAAAAGTCCACGCTGGCACTCTGGGTCCGGTTGTGGAACACCGGGTGGTCGAAATCGATCTCGAAACTCACCTTGAACCCTTCGAAAGGCAGGAAAGTGGCGCGCTTGTCGCCGTCTTCCACTGTCACTTCACGCAGGATGCGGATGAACTTCTTGGCTGCGTCCTGTTCTTCCAGGCCGGCAGATTGAATCAGGAATACAAAGGGCCCGGCGCTGCCGTCCATAATTGGCACTTCGGACGCGGAGAGCTCGACGTAGGCGTTATCGATGCCCAGGCCAGCCATGGCCGAGAGCAGGTGCTCTACCGTGTCTACCTTGGTATCGCCATTGACCAGTGTCGTGGACATGGTCGTCTCGCCGACGTTTTCCGCACGGGCAGGGATCTGCACCACAGGGTCGAGGTCGGCACGGCAAAATACGATGCCGGTATCCACAGGGGCGGGCTTGAGGGTCAGGTAAACCTTTTCCCCGGAGTGCAGGCCGACACCTGTGGCACGGATGATATTTTTCAGGGTGCGTTGTTTAATCATGGCATTGGCCGCTTCAGCGCAAATTGCGAACTGGTATCAACAAAGGCTGAGGATAATAGCAGACCCGGCCTTTGCTGAACACCAATCACCTTCATAGCCCTGATAAATTCCATTAATCGGCCTGACG
Organism: Pseudomonas sp. 1176_21; assembly: GCF_052850635.1. Taxonomy (NCBI): domain Bacteria; kingdom Pseudomonadati; phylum Pseudomonadota; class Gammaproteobacteria; order Pseudomonadales; family Pseudomonadaceae; genus Pseudomonas; species Pseudomonas sp. 1176_21. Next base: position 141,612 of record NZ_VXCV01000003.1, on the reverse strand, counting down.
ACGCAGGAAAGCCGGGATATCCAGATAATCCAGGTCGTCCTGCGGGTTCAGCTTCTGTGCCGCAGCGGCCCCGGCGTGAGCCTGGTTGCGCATGACGGTCGGACGCTCCAGATCGCGGTAGTTGACCGAAGGTTGCTCCGGACGGGCCGGTGCAGGGGCTGGGGTCTGTACAGCGGACGCTTGCAGGGTGTTGTCGATGACCTTGACCGGTTTCTCGATCTTGGCACCCAGGCCGGTGGCTACCACGGTGACGTGCAGCTCGTCGCGCATGTCCGGGTCGATGACGGTACCGACCTTGACCATGGCGTGGTCGGAGGCGAATGCCTCGATGATGCTGCCCACATCGGAGTATTCACCCAGCGACAGGTCAGGACCTGCGGTGATGTTCACCAGGATGCCGCGGGCGCCCTGCAGGTTGACGTCTTCGAGCAGCGGGTTGCGGATGGCCGCCTCGGTCGCTTCACGCGCACGGTTCGGACCGCTGGCGCAGCCGGTACCCATCATGGCCATGCCCATCTCGCTCATCACGGTACGCACGTCGGCGAAGTCGACGTTGATCATGCCCGGACGCTTGATGATGTCGGAGATACCGCGAACGGCACCGGCGAGCACGTCGTCAGCCTTGGCGAAGGCCGACAGCAGGCTGGCATCCTTGCCCAGGATGGTCAGCAGCTTCTCGTTCGGAATGGTGATCAGCGAATCGACGCTGTCGGCCAGGGCACGGATGCCCTCGTCGGCGATCTGCATGCGCTTGCGACCTTCGAACGGGAACGGACGGGTCACCACCGCAACGGTGAGGATGCCCATTTCCTTGGCCACTTCGGCGATGATCGGAGCAGCACCGGTACCGGTACCGCCGCCCATGCCGGTGGTGATGAACACCATGTTGGTGCCTTGCAGCACTTCGGCGATGCGCTCACGGTCTTCCAGCGCGGCCTGACGACCGACTTCCGGATTGGCACCTGCACCCAGGCCCTTGGTCACGCCGGTACCCAGTTGCAGGATGGTGCGCGCGCCGATGTTTTTCAGCGCTTGAGCATCGGTGTTGGCGCAGATGAATTCGACGCCTTCGATGTTGCTCTTGACCATGTGATTGACGGCGTTGCCACCGCCGCCACCGACGCCGATCACTTTGATGACCGGGCTTTGCGGGACGTTGTCTACGAGCTCGAACATTTTCCCTCTCCTTTCAGTTCTCTAGTTTTTTGCGCCTACTACTACTGCTTTGAAACTTAAAAGTTGCCCTGGACCCAGCGCTTGAGTCGCTCAAGCACCGGGGCCTTCGGTTCATCGCCATAGCTGTTGCTGCTGATACCGGTCAGGGTCACGCCTTCGGACTGCTTCTGCAGGCCATAGGTCAGAAGGCCCACGCCGGTGGAATAGATGGGGTTGCGCACCACGTCGCTCAGGCCCCGCACGGTGTAAGGCACGCCCAGGCGTACCGGCATGTGGAAAATCTCTTCGGCCAGTTCCACCGCGCCTTCCATCTTGGCGGTACCGCCGGTGAGCACGATGCCGGCCGGCACCAGGTCTTCGTAGCCACTGCGACGCAGTTCGGCCTGGATCAGGGTGAACAGTTCGTCGTAGCGTGGCTCGACCACTTCGGCCAGGGCCTGGCGCGACAGTTCGCGCGGCGGACGATCACCCACGCTCGGCACCTTGATGGTTTCGCCGGCACCGGCCAGCTTGGCCAGGGCACAGGCGTAGCGGATCTTGATCTCTTCGGCGTACTGGGTGGGGGTACGCAGCGCCATGGCGATGTCGTTGGTCACCTGGTCACCGGCAATCGGAATCACCGCCGTGTGGCGGATGGCGCCCTCGGTGAAGATCGCGATGTCGGTGGTACCGCCACCGATGTCCACCAGACACACGCCCAGCTCTTTTTCGTCATCGGTCAGCACCGAGTAGGCCGAGGCCAGTTGCTCGAGAATGATGTCGTCGATTTCAAGGCCGCAGCGGCGCACGCATTTTTCGATGTTCTGTGCTGCATTGACCGCACAGGTGACCACGTGCACCTTGGCTTCCAGGCGCACACCGGACATGCCCAGCGGCTCGCGCACGCCTTCCTGGTTGTCGATCACGTAGTCCTGCGGCAGGGTGTGCAGCACCCGCTGGTCGGCCGGGATGGCCACGGCCTGGGCCGCGTCCAGCACCCGCTCCAGGTCCGCCGCGCTGACTTCGCGATCGCGGATGGCGACGATGCCGTGGGAGTTCAGGCTGCGGATGTGATTGCCCGCCACGCCGACGAACGCCGAGTGAATCCGGCAGCCAGCCATCAGCTGGGCCTCTTCGACGGCGCGCTGGATCGACTGCACGGTGGATTCGATATTGACCACCACGCCCTTCTTCAGCCCGCGCGATGGATGGGTGCCGATACCGACGATTTCCAGGGTGCCATCGGCGGCCACTTCGCCCACCAGTGCAACCACCTTGGACGTACCGATATCCAGCCCGACGATCATTTTGCCGCTATGCGCATTTGCCATGGGTCCTGCCTCTCTCTAATTCTTCGCAACAGCGGGTTGGGCTGTCGTCGGTGCATTCGGTTCCCGCCAGCCAACGGCCAGGCCATTGGCGTAACGCAGATCGATGCGGGCGATGTTCGTGATCTGTTCTTTGAGCGTCTTGTCGTAAATGGCAATGAAGCGGCGCATCTTTTCCACCAGATGGTCGCGCCCCAGCAGCAACTCGATACCCGGCCCGGCGCTGCCGGCACCGGTGGTCAGGAACCAGCTGCCCCGCTCACGCAGTTCCAGCCGGGCGATCGAGAAGCCCATGGGCCGCAACATCTGGCTCAGTACCTGATATTGCTGCATCACTTGCTGCTGCGCCCGCTGCGGCCCGAACAGCTGCGGCAGGTGCTCGTAGTTGGCCAGCTCGCGCGGGGTGAAGGCCTGGCCCTGGTTGTTGAGCAGGGCCTCGTCGCCCCAGCGCGCCACCGGCAGCTGTTCCTCGAGGCGGATCACCACTTCGTCCGGCCACACGCGGCGCACTTCGGCATGCGCGATCCACGGCATCTGCTCGAGCTCGGTGCGCATGCTGGCCAGGTCGACGGTGAAGAAGCTGGCGGCCACGTAGGGCGCGATACGCTGCTGCACGGCCTGCTGGCTGATGTAGCTCAGGTCGCCCTGCACGGCGATCTTGGTGATCGGCCGGTCGGCATACGGCATCAGGCGCTGTGCGCCCTCGTAGGCACCGAACCCGGCCACTACCAGCAGAACCGGCCACAGCAGACGCTTGAACACGCTGAAATTGGCCTTGGGCAGGCGCGCCGACAGTGGCTCCTTGGCCACCATCCGGCTGGCACCGCGCGGCACCGGCTTGCGGCCGGTGGCGGGTTGCTGATGACGTACCATCGCGCCTTGCATGGGCTTAACCTCGCGCCTCGACGCTGGCCGCCAGGATCGCCAGCACCAACTGCTGGAAGTCCAGGCCGGCCGCGCGTGCCGCCATTGGGACCAGGCTGTGATCGGTCATGCCTGGTGCGGTGTTGACTTCCAGAGGCCAGAAGTTGCCCTGCTCGTCCTGCATCACGTCCAGACGACCCCAGCCGGCAATGCCGATGGCGTCGCACGCACGTGCGGTCAGTTCGATCAGTTCCTGTTCCTTGGCAGCGTCCAGGCCGCACGGAATGCGGTACTGGGTATCGTTGGCGACGTACTTGGCGTCGTAGTCGTAGAACGTGTGCGGGGTGCCCAGCGCAATCGGCGGCAGCACCTGGCCGCGCAGCACGGCAATGGTGAACTCCGGACCGTGAATCCATTGTTCAACCAATACTTGCGAGTCGTAGGTGGCAGCGTCCTTCCAGGCAACGATCAATTCTTCGACGCTGCTCACTTTCGCCATACCGATACTGGAGCCTTCATGGGCCGGTTTGACGATCAAAGGGAAGCCCAGTTCCGCGCCCGCAGAAATACAGTCTTGCTCGCTGGCCAGCACCGCGTGATGCGGGGTTGGAATACCCAGGCTTTTCCACACCTGTTTGGTGCGCAACTTGTCCATCGCCAGGGCCGACGCCAGGATGCCGCTGCCGGTGTAGGGGATACCCAGGCACTCGAGCAGGCCCTGCATGCTGCCGTCTTCACCGCCACGGCCGTGGAGAATGATGAAGGCGCGGTCGAGCTTCTCGCGCTGCAGACGGTCGAGCAGATCGTCACCCACATCGATGGCGATCACCTCGACGCCGGCGCTGGTGAGCGCCTCGATCACCGCGGCGCCGGACTTGAGCGACACCTCGCGCTCGGCGCTCTTGCCGCCGTACAGCACGCCGACACGGCCGAAGGCCTTCGGGTCGATGGTCGAGTGCAGCTTGGAGTATTGAGCAGTCATTTGGCCTTCCCTGCGGTGGCAACCGCGCCCGCGAACAATGGGCTTTTCAACAATTGCGGGGCCAGGCCACCGATGTCGCCGGCACCCTGGCACAGCAGGATGTCACCGGCACGCAGCAGCGGCTTGACCAGTGGCGCCAGCTCGATGCCGCGCTCGATGTAGATCGGGTCCAGCTGGCCACGCTGACGGATGCTGTGGCACAGCTGGCGGCTGTCGGCCCCCGGGATCGGCTCTTCGCCGGCCGGGTAGACCTCCATCAGCAGCAGCACGTTGGCATCGGCCAGCACCTGCACGAAGTCGTCGTACAGGTCGCGGGTACGGCTGTAGCGGTGCGGCTGGTAGACCATCACCAGGCGGCGCTCCGGCCAGCCACCGCGCACGGCCTTGATCACGGCCGCCACTTCGGTGGGGTGGTGACCGTAGTCGTCCACCAGCATCACGCTGCCACCGTCGACCGGCAGTTCGCCGTACACCTGGAAACGTCGGCCCACGCCCTGGAAGCCCGAAAGCCCCTGCACGATGGCCTCGTCGCTGATGCCCTCGTCGGTGGCGATGGCAATGGTGGCCAGTGCATTGAGCACATTGTGGTTGCCCGGCATGTTCACCGACACGTCCAGCGGCTCGCGGTCACGGCGCAGCACGGTGAAGTGGGTCTGCATGCCCGACTGGCGCACATTGATCGCGCGCACGTCGGCTTCCTCGGCAAAGCCGTAGGTCACTGCCGGGCGCTTGACCAGCGGCAGGATCTCGCGCACCACCGGATCATCCAGGCATACCACGGCCAGGCCGTAGAACGGCAGGTTGTGGAGGAACTCGACGAAGGTCTTCTTCAGCTTGTTGAAGTCGCCCTCATAGGTCGCCATGTGGTCGGCGTCGATGTTGGTGACCACGGCCACCAGCGGCTGCAGGTGCAGGAAGCTGGCGTCGCTTTCGTCGGCTTCGGCAATCAGGTAGCGGCTGGTACCCAGTTGTGCATTGGTACCTGCTGCATTCAGCCGGCCACCGATCACGAAGGTCGGGTCCAGGCCGCCGGCGGCGAACACCGAGGCCAGCAGGCTGGTGGTGGTGGTCTTGCCGTGGGTACCGGCTACCGCGATGCCGTGACGATAGCGCATCAGTTCGGCGAGCATCTCGGCACGCGGTACCACGGGGATACGCCGCTCAAGGGCCGTCGCCACTTCCGGGTTGGCCGTATTGATGGCACTGGACACCACCAGTACATCGGCACTGGCGGCGTTCTCGGCGCGGTGGCCAAGGAAGATTTCGGCACCAAAGGACTCCAGGCGCTCGGTGACCGGCGAGGCCTTGAGGTCCGAGCCGGAAACCTGGTAACCCAGGTTGAGCAATACCTCGGCAATACCGCACATGCCCACGCCGCCGATACCGACGAAGTGGATGCGGCGGATACGGCGCATTTCAGGTTGCGGGATGGCTTTCTGGCTTTCAACCATGGGCCACCTCCAGGCAGATATCGACCACGGTGCTGGTAGCCGCGGGTTTGGCCAGGCGTCGTGCGGTGCTGGCCATGGTGTCGAGTTTTTGCGGTTGCATCAGTACCTCGTTCAGGCGTTCAGCGAGCTGCGCTGCGCCAGTTGTCGCTTGTGGCATCAGGAAGGCGGCGCCTTCACGTGCCAGATAGTGGGCGTTGTGGGTCTGGTGATCGTCGATGGCATGGGGCAGCGGCACCAGCATCGAGGGCAGACCGGCCGCAGCCAGTTCGCTGACGGTCAGCGCACCCGCCCGGCAGATCACCAGGTCGGCCCAGCCATAGGCGTGGGCCATGTCTTTGATGAACGGCTCTACCTGAGCCTCGATCCCGGCCTCGCGATAGCGCTCGGCGGTAATCTGGTCATGCTGCTTGCCGGCCTGGTGGAACACCTCGGGGCGCAGGGCCTCGGGTACCAGGGCCAGGGCCTGTGGCAACAGTTTGTTCAACGGCTCCGCGCCCAGGCTGCCGCCCAGCACCAGCAGGCGCGCGCGGCGCCCGGCCAGTGGCTCGCGCACAGGCTCCAGGAACAGCTCGCCGCGCACCGGGTTGCCGGTGGTGCGCAGTTTGTCGCTGGCCTCGAAGGTGTTCGGGAAAGCTTCGCAGACTCGGCCTGCCAGCGGCACCAGCAGCCGATTGGCGGTACCGGCCTTGGCGTTCTGCTCGTGGATCACCACGGGCACGCCAGCCAGCTTCGCCGCCACACCGCCCGGGCCGGTCACATAGCCGCCAAAGCCGACCACACACACCGGCTTGATCCGACGGATGATGCGCCGCGCCTGCAGCACCGCCTTGAACAGGGTGAACGGCGCCTTGAGCAGCGACAGCTTGCCCTTGCCACGCAAGCCGGTGACCTGGATCAGGTGCAGTTGCAACCCGGCCTGGGGCACCAGCTCGTTTTCGATACCGCGTGGGGTGCCCAGCCAGTGCACGGTGTAACCGCGTGCCTGGAACTCACGGGCGCAGGCCAGGGCCGGGAACACGTGGCCCCCGGTGCCGCCTGCCATGATCAATACGTTTTTGCCTTCAACGGCCATGTCTTGGCTCCTCGGCAAAATCGCTCTCATCGAATTCATGTTCTTCGCTGCCCAGGTGCGTGCGGCTCTCCCACTCGATGCGCAGCAGCAGGCCCATGCACACGCAGCAGATCACCAGCGAGCTGCCGCCGTAGCTGAGGAACGGCAGGGTCAGGCCCTTGGTCGGCAGCAGGCCGACGTTCACCCCGATGTTGATCAGGAACTGGCCGATCCACAGGAAGGCCAGGCCGTAGGCCATGTAGGCGGCAAAGAACTGCTTGGCTTTCTCGGCCCACAGACCGATGTACATCGCGCGCAGGCTGACGAACACGAACAGCGCAACGGTCAGCAGCGAACCGACCACGCCCAGCTCTTCGGCCAGTACCGAGAACACGAAGTCGGTGTGTGCTTCGGGCAGGTAGAACTGCTTCTGCACGCTGTTGCCCAGGCCCACGCCCAGCCACTCGCCGCGGCCGAAGGCAATCAGGGCCTGGGTCAGCTGATAGCCGGAACCGAATTGATCCGACCAGGGGTCGGTGAAGGTGATCAGGCGCGCCATCCGGTAGGGTTGCGCCTGTACCAGAATGAACACCGCCGCCACCGCCAGCACCACCATCAGGCTGAAGCGGAACAGCCCCACCCCGCCCAGGAACAGCATCGCCGCGGCGGCGCCCATCATCACCACCGTGGCGCCGAAGTCCGGCTCCATCAGCAGCAGGCCGGCCATCGGCAGCAGCACGATGAACGGCTTGAAGAAGCCCATCCAGCTCTCGCGCACCTCGGTCTGGCGGCGCACCAGGTAGCCCGCCAGGTAGATCACCACGAACACCTTGGCGATCTCGGAAGGCTGCACGTTGAAGAAGCTGAAGCCGATCCAGCGCATCGAGCCGTTCACTTCGCGGCCGATGCCCGGCACCAGTACCAGCACCAGCAACCCGAAGGCACCGACCAGCATCATGAAGCCCATGCGCTGCCAGGTGGCGATCGGCACCATCATGGTGACGACGCAGGCGACCAGGCCGATGGCCACGTACACCAGGTGACGGATCATGTGGTAAAGCGGGTTGCCCGACTGCAACGCGGCCACTTCCGAGGAGGCCGAGGTGATCATCACCAGGCCAAGGCCCAGCAGCGCCAGGCAGCCAGCGAGCATGGCGAAATCGAGGTCGATGCCGCGACCGGTGACCAGGGGGGACGGATAAGGCTTGATGATGCCGAAGATCATGCCAGCCCCTCCACGGCCTGGGCGAACAGGCGCCCACGCTCTTCGAAGTTCTTGAACATGTCCAGGCTTGCGCAGGCAGGCGACAGCAGCACGGCGTCGCCTGGCTGGGCCAGCGCGGCGCCCTGCTGCACGGCTTCGTCGAGGCTGCCGACGCGAATCAGCGGCACGCTGTCGCCCAACGCCTGGGCCAGGCGCTCGGCATCACGGCCCAGCAGCACCACGGCGCGGCAGTGCGCCGCCACCGGGGCACGCAGCGCCGAGAAGTCCGCGCCCTTGCCGTCGCCGCCGGCCACCAGCACCAGCTTGCCGTCGATATCCGCACCCAGGCCCTCGATGGCCGCCAGCGCGGCACCGACGTTGGTGGCCTTGGAGTCGTCGTACCAGCTCACGCCGTCACGCTCGCGCAGCCACTGGCAACGGTGGGCCAGGCCGGCAAAGGTGCGCAGGCTGGCCAGCATGGCGTCGAACGGCAGGCCTGCAGCATGCCCCAGGGCCAGCGCCGCGAGGGCGTTGGACTGGTTGTGCGCACCACGGATCTTCAGCTCGCGCACCGGCATCAGGGTCTGGAACTCGAACGCCAGGTACTTCTCGCCGTTCTCTTCGCGCAGCCCGAAGCCCTTGAAGTCGGGCACATTCAGGCCGAACGTCCAGCACGGCACGTTTTCCATCGGCAGCGGACGGCTCAGGGCATCCTGGCGGTTGACCACCACCTGCCGTGCGCCACGGAAGATCCGGTGCTTGGCCAGGTGATAGGCCGGCAGGCCGCTGTAGCGGTCCATGTGGTCTTCGCTGACGTTGAGCACGGTGGCCACTTCGGCATTCAGCTGATCGGTGGTCTCCAGCTGGAAGCTCGACAGCTCCATCACGTACAGCTCGATGGCGTCGTCCAGCAGGTCCAGTGCCGGGGTACCGAGGTTGCCGCCCACTGCCACACGTTTGCCTGCCGCAACGGCCATCTCCCCGACCAGGGTGGTGACGGTGCTCTTGGCATTGGAACCGCTGATGGCAATGATCGGCGCCTTGGCATTGCGCGCGAACAACTCGATGTCGCCCGACAGCTTCACGCCGCGCGCGGCCGCCTGCTGCAGGGCCGGGGTCGCCAGGGCCAGGCCGGGGCTGACGTACAGCTCGTCGGCACGGCACAGGAACTCCACATCCAGTTCGCCACAACGCACTTCCACCTGCGGGTAGTCGCGGCGCAAGGTCGCCAGCTCCGGCGGGTTCACGCGGGTATCGGCCACCGCAAACGCAATGCCCCGGTTCGCCAGGAAGCGAACCAGGGACATGCCGCTCTTGCCGAGGCCGACAACGATGCGGAAGTGGTCAGACGCGATCAGGGACACTCGTTTCTACCTCAGTTTCAGGGTGGCAAGGCCGAACAGCACGAGAATCACGGTGATGATCCAGAAGCGGACGATCACCCGAGGCTCGGGCCAACCCTTGAGTTCAAAGTGGTGGTGGATCGGTGCCATGCGAAACACGCGCTTGCCGGTCAGCTTGAAGGAGGCCACCTGGATCACCACCGACAGGGTCTCCATCACGAACACGCCGCCCATGATGAACAGCACGATCTCCTGACGCACGATCACGGCAATGGTGCCCAACGCGGCACCCAGTGCCAGGGCACCGACGTCACCCATGAACACCTGCGCCGGGTAGGTGTTGAACCACAGAAAGCCCAGGCCCGCGCCGATCAGCGCGCCGCAGAACACGATCAGCTCGCCGGCGCCCGGCACGTAGGGGATCAGCAGGTATTCGGCGAACTTCACGTTGCCCGACAGGTAGCAGAAGATACCCAGCGCACCACCGACCATCACCGTCGGCATGATCGCCAGGCCGTCCAGGCCGTCGGTCAGGTTGACCGCGTTGCTCGAACCCACGATGACGAAATAGGTCAGCACCACGAAGCCGATGCCCAGCGGGATGGTGACATCCTTGAGCATCGGCACGATCAGGGTGGTTTCCACGCTGGTGGGCGCGGTCATGTACAGGAAGATCGCCGCGCCCAGGCCGAACACCGATTGCCAGAAGTACTTCCAGCGGCTTGGCAGGCCACGCGAGTTCTTCTCGATCACCTTGCGGTAGTCGTCGACCCAGCCGATGGCGCCGAACAGCAGGGTGACGATCAGCACCACCCACACATAACGGTTGGTAAGGTCGGCCCACAGCAGCGTGCTCACGCCAATGGCGGACAGAATCAGCGCACCGCCCATGGTCGGGGTGCCGGACTTGGAGAGGTGCGATTGCGGGCCGTCATTGCGCACGGCTTGACCGATCTGGCGAATCTGCAGGGTACGAATCATCCAGGGGCCCAACCACAGGGCCAGCGACAACGCGGTCAGTACACCCAGAATCCCGCGCAGGGTCAGGTACTGAAAGACCGCGAAGCCTTTGTAGAACTGTTGCAGATACTCAGCCAGCAGCAGCAGCATTAATGTTTCTCCCCGCTGGAACCGCACAAGGCCGCCACGACGTTTTCCATCGCAGCGCTGCGCGAACCCTTGATCAAAATGGTGGTGTTGTTGGCCTGCTCGACGCGAACGGCGTCGATCAAGTCAGCTTGAGTGGCGAAATGATGGGCCCCGGTGCCAAATGCCTTGACCGCTTCGGCCATCATCGGGCCCACGGCATAAAGTGCTGCAACCTTGCCCCTGGCGTATGCGCCGACCTGCCGATGCCCTTCCTCGGCCCACTGGCCCAATTCGCCGATATCCCCGAGCACCAGGACGGTACGCCCGGAAAAGCCGGCGAGTATATCAACGGCAGCGCACATGGAGGTGGGGTTTGCGTTGTAACTGTCGTCGATCACGCGCACACCGGTGGGCGCCATGTGCACCACGGTGCGGCCCTTGACCGGCTGCACCGAGTCAAGACCCTCGACGATGCCTTCCAGTGTCACGCCGAAAGCCTGTGCGGCAGCCGCGGCGGCCAGGGCGTTGCTGACATTGTGAGTGCCCAGCAGGTTGAGCTGGACGCGGGCATTGCCCAGCGGGCTGCGCAATTCGAAACCGGGGCAGCCGCGTTCGTCGTGACGAATGTCGGTGGCATGAAAATCTGCGTCGGCATTGGCCAGGGCGAAAGTGATCACAGGGTGATGGCCGGCGCGCTGCTTCCAGATGCCGAAGGCCTTGTCATCCAGGTTCAATACCGCCACGCCATCCTGGCCCAGGCCTTCGAGGATCTCGCCCTTGGCTTCGACGATTTTCTCCGGCCCGCCGAACTCACCCACATGAGCGGTACCGGCGTTGTTGATGATCACCACCTGCGGCCGGGTCAGGCCGACGGTGTAGGCGATTTCGCCGATGCGCGAGGCGCCCAGCTCGATGACCGCCGCCGTATGGTGCGGGGCCAGCTCCAGCAGGGTAAGCGGTGCGCCGAAGTCGTTGTTGAGGTTGCCACGGGTGGCCAGTACCGGCCCGCGGGTGCGCAGGATGCTGGCCAGCATCTCCTTGACCGTGGTCTTGCCACTGGAGCCAGTGATTGCGGCAACCGGCTTGTCGAAGGCGGCGCGATTGAGCGCCCCCAACTGGCCCAGGCCCAGGCGGGTATCGGCGACCACCAGTTGTGGCAGGCTGCTGCCCGGCACTTCGTGCTGCACCAGCGCCGCGACGGCGCCCTTGGCTGCCACTTCGTCCAGGTAATCGTGACCGTCGAAACGCGGCCCGGCCAGGGCGACGAACAACTGGCCAGGGGTGATCGCGCGGCTGTCGATGCTGACGCCATCGAAGGTTGCATCCTGGCCATGCAGGCGGCCCTGCAGCGGCGCTACCAACTGGCTGAGGGACATTGACTCAAGCATTCGGGGCCTCCCAGGCTGCCAGGGCTCTTTCGGCCTCGACCAGGTCGGAGAAGTCATGGCGCTCGCCGTTGATCTCCTGGTAATCCTCGTGCCCCTTGCCCGCCAGCACGATGACGTCGTCGGCAGCGGCGGTGGCAATCAGGTGCGCAATCGCCGGGCCACGGCCGGCGATGAACTCGACGCTTTCACCCCGGGCGAAGCCTGGGCGGATATCGTCGAAAATCTGCTGGGGCGCCTCGCTGCGCGGGTTGTCGTCGGTGACCAGCACGCGGTCGGCCAGGCGCTCGGCCACTTCGGCCATCAGCGGGCGCTTGCCGCGATCGCGGTCGCCGCCGCAGCCGAACAGGCACAGCAGCTTGCCTTGCGCATGGGGACGCAGGGCTTCGAGGACCTTTTCCAGGGCATCGGGGGTGTGGGCGTAATCGACCACCACCAACGGCTTGCTGCCACCGCCCAGGCGCTGCATGCGCCCTACGGGGCCTTCGAGCTGCGGCGTGACCTTGAGAATTTCGTCCAGCGGATGATCCATCGCCATCAGCGTGCCGACCGCGGCCAGCATGTTGCTGAGGTTGAAGCGCCCGAGCAGGCGGCTGCGCAGCATATGCTCGCCCTGTGCCGTTACCAGCACCGCACGCACGCCATCGTCGTCGAACTTCGCTTCGCGGCAGTACAGCGAGGCGGCAGGGTCGACGAGGCTGTAGCTGATCAGACGCGAATCACCCTTCTGCGCCGCCAGCTCACGCCCGAAGGCATCGTCCAGATTGACCACCCGCGAACGCAGGTCGGGCCAGGCGAACAGGCGCGCCTTGGCGGCCTGGTAGGCCTCCATGCTGCCGTGGTAGTCCAGGTGATCGCGTGACAGGTTGGTCATTACCACGATGTCGAAGGCCAGTGCCGCTACCCGGCCCTGTTCCAGCGCATGGGAGGACACTTCCATGGCCACGGCCTTGGCGCCAGCCTTCTTCAGGTCGCCCAGGGTCGACTGCACGGCAATCGGATCTGGCGTGGTCAGCCGGCCACTTTGCAGCTGGCCATAGAAGCCGGTACCCAGGGTGCCGATCAGGCCGCAGTGCTGGCCCAGCAGGTCGAGCGCCTGGGCCACCAGCTGGGTGACGCTGGTCTTGCCGTTGGTGCCGGTCACGCCGATCAGCTCGAGCTGGCGGCTCGGCTCGCCATAGAAGCGCCCCGCGATATCCGACAGCTGGGCAATCAGGCCCTTGACCGGAATCATCGGCACATCGGTGATCGGCAGCACGGTGGTGTTCTGCACTTCATAGGCCACGGCTGCCGCGCCGCGCTTGAGCGCATCGGCAATATGCTCGCGGCCGTCGACACGCGCACCCGGCACCGCCAGGAACAAGTCCCCGGCACGGACCTTGCGGCTGTCCAGGGTCAGTTCACGGATCAACGGGTCGTTGTTGCCGCTCAGGGCAAACAGCTTACTCAATGGCATCGACATCAACCGCGCCCTCCCTTGGCGGGCGCAGCACCGGCCTGCTGCTGTGGAGTAGGAGCCGGCAGGTTGTCTGGCGGCACGTTCATCAGTCGCAGGGTGCCGGACATGACCTTGCTGAATACCGGCGCCGATACCAGGCCGCCGAAGTAGCCACCCTTGCTCGGCTCGTCGATCACCACCACGATGGCATAGCGCGGATCGCTCATCGGACCGAAGCCGGTGAACAGCGAGCGGTAGGCGTTCTCGGTGTAGCCCTTGGAACCGACGGTGGCCTTACGGGCCGTACCCGACTTGCCGCCCACGTGATAGGAAGGCACCTGCGCACGGAACACGCCACGTGGCGCTTCGATGACCTGCTGCAGCATGCCCTGGATGGTCTTGGCGGTATCCTCGGGCACCACCTGGGTGGCTTCCGGGGTCTTGTCCACCTTGAGAATGCTCAGCGGTACCATCTTGCCGTTGTTGGCCAGCGCGGCGTAGGCATGCACCAGCTGCAACGCGGTCACCGACAGGCCGTAGCCGTAGGACAGGGTCGCGGTCTCGGCCTTGCGCCACTCGCGGTGGTTGGGCAGGTTGCCGACACGCTCGCCCGGGAAGCCCAGGCCGGTGTACTGGCCCAGGCCCAGTTGCGACATCACGCGGTAGATGGATTCGCCACCGATATCGAAGGCGATCTTGCTCATGCCCACGTTACTGGAGTTGATCAGGATGCCGGTCAGGTCGAGGATCGGGCCTTCGCTCCTGGACACGTCACGAATGGTGTAGCGGCCCAGCTGCAGGGTGCCCGGATAGACCTCGACTTTGTCCGTCGGCTTCCAGCGCCCACTTTGCAGGGCGGCGCTCATGGAGAAAGGCTTGACCGTGGAACCCGGCTCGAACACGTCGATGATGGCACGGTTGCGCATCGCCGCCGGGAACATGCTGCGGCGGTTGTTGGGGTTGTAGGTGGGCTGGTTGACCATGGCCAGCACTTCGCCGGTCTTCACATCCATGATCACCAGGCTACCGGCCTTGGCTTCCTGTTCGGCAATCGCGTTACGCAGTTCGCGGGTGGCCAGGTACTGCAGACGCAGGTCGATGGACAACGCCAAGGTCTTGCCGGCCTTGGCGTTCTTGGTGACCTGTACGTCCTTGATCAGCCGGCCGCGCCGGTCCTTGATCACCTGCCGCTTGCCGGGCACCCCGGCCAGCCACTCGTCGTAGGCGAGCTCCACCCCCTCGCGACCGTGATCGTCGAGGTCGGTGAACCCGACCATGTGCGCAGCGACATCGCCGGCGGGATAGAAGCGGCGGAACTCTTCGATGCCATACACGCCGGGCACCTTGAGGTCGAGCACCACCTGGCCCTGCTCCGGGGTAAGGCCGCGGACCAGGTAGATGAATTCCTTGTTGGCCTGCTGTTCGAGGCGCTCGGCCAGTTGCTGCGGGTTCTGCTTGAGCGCGGCGGCAAGCGCCGGCCAGCGGTCCTTGGCAGCCTGCATCTCCTTGGGGTTGGCCCACAGGGTGGTAACCGGCGTACTCACGGCCAGCGGCTCGCCGTTGCGGTCGGTGATCAGCCCGCGGTGCGCAGGAATCGGAATGTGACGCAGGCTGCGGGCATCGCCCTGCCCCTTGAGGAAGTCGCGGTCGACCACCTGCAGGTCGACGATACGCCAGGCAATGGCCCCCACCATGATCACCAGCAGGCCGACCACAACGCGGAACCGCCACGGGTAGAGTGCGCCTTCAAGTTTCATCATGGCGCCACCATCCGTACTTCGTCAGCGGCGGGAATGCGCATGTGCAGCTGTTCGCTGGCCAGGTTCTCGATGCGGCTGTGGGCGGTCCAGGTGCTCTGCTCCAGAATCAACCGGCCCCACTCGGCCTGCGCCTTGTCGCGTTCGTTCAGCTCGCCGTACAGGGTATTGAGCAACTGGCGGTTCCAGTGCGCACTGTAGGACACCGCCACCGACGAAACGAGCACGCCAATGAACAGCAGCAGCATCAGGAAGCTGCCGCCTGGCAAAGGCTTGGCGAAAAGCCTGCTCAACGCAGCTTCTCCGCCACACGCATGACCGCACTACGCGAGCGCGGGTTGGCCTTGAGCTCGGCCTCGGAGGCGAACTGCGCCTTGCCATGGACCTTGATCTTGGGCTCGAAGGGCTTGTGTTGTACCGGCAGGTTGCGCGGCAGGTTGTCGGCCTCTCCCTTGGCCAGCTTGCGCATGAACAGCTTGACGATGCGGTCTTCCAGCGAATGGAAGCTGATGACCACCAGACGGCCACCGATCTCGAGCGTGTCGAGGGCAGCCTCGAGCCCGGCTTCGAGGTCGCCCAGCTCGTTGTTGACGTGAATGCGCAGCCCCTGGAAAGCACGGGTGGCGGGGTTCTTGCCCTTTTCCCACGCGGGGTTGGCGACCTTGAGCACTTCGGCGAGGTCGGCGGTACGGGTAAAGGGTTGCTGCTCGCGACGGGCGACCACGGCGTTGGCCATGCGCTTGGCGAAACGCTCTTCGCCGTACTCCTTGAACACGCGGGCGATTTCTTCGGCCGGCGCGGTGGCGATGAACTCGGCGGCGCTGACGCCACGACTCGGGTCCATGCGCATGTCCAGCGGGCCGTCGTTCATGAAACTGAAGCCGCGCTCGGGGTCATCGAGCTGCGGCGAAGACACGCCCAGGTCGAGCAGGATGCCATTGACCTTGCCGGACAGGCCCCGCTCGGCGACTTCGGCGCCCAGCTCGGCGAAACTGCGCTGCACAATGACAAAGCGGCCGTCTTCGGCCGCCAGCGCTTGCCCGGTGGCAATCGCTTGTGGGTCCTTGTCGAACCCCAGCAGCCGACCCTGCGGCCCCAGGTGCTGGAGAATCAGCCGGCTGTGCCCGCCACGCCCGAAGGTGCCATCCAGATAGCAGCCATCGGCGCGTACGGCGAGAGCCTCGACGGCTTCGTCAAGCAGTACGGTGATGTGTTTGAAGCCACTACCTATAGTCACAGGATCAGATCACGCAGTTCATCAGGCATCGCGCCCGGTTGTTGAATGGCCACCAGGTCAGCTGCAGCAACAGCGTTCCAGGCGTCCTCGTCCCACAGTTGGAATTTGTTCAGTTGCCCCACCAGCATCGCCCGCTTGTCCAGCTTGGCGTACTCGCGCAGACGCGGTGGCACCAGGAAACGCCCACTGCCGTCGAGCTCCAGATCCACCGCATTGCCGATCAGCAGACGCTGCAGGCGACGGTTCTCTTCGCGTAACGACGGCAAGGCACGCAGCTTGGCTTCGATCAGTTCCCACTCATCCAGCGGATACACGCACAAGCAGGGATCAACCGCGTCGATCGTCACGATCAACTGCCCGGAACTGCGCGAATCGAGCTCGTCACGGTACCGGCTCGGCATTGCGAGACGGCCTTTTGCGTCGAGGTTGATTGCGTTGGCTCCGCGAAACACGGCTGCACTTCCCTAAATGTTAGCTTTTTTGTGTCTGAAAACCCACTTCATGCCACTTTCCGCCACTTGCGCACACTATAGGAATCCGCCCACCACACCGTCAAGGCGCGCTTATAAGGAAAACCCTTACAGATCGGCGATTTAGAGCAACAAGGCGATACAAAGAGGAGAAACGAGAGGGGTTTTGACGGGGAAAGGCAAATTCACTCAAACGGATAGAGTGCAAAGTTAAAGTGATTTATGAAGAGTAAGATTTTTTTGGTATTACCAGAACACATCTGCTATCGAATCAAGCAGGAAGGGAAAAGGTGGAGAGTCGATCTGTAAGCCGGGTTCTGTCGAGGACAGTCATTCCTCTACGACGGCCATCACTGGACGCCTTTAGCAACCTACCCGGTTCCAACGCGGGCCGCGCCATATGGAACCCTATTTGGTCTTGCTCCGAGTGGGGTTTACCTAGCCACGGACTGTTGCCAGCCGTGCGGTGCGCTCTTACCGCACCTTTTCACCCTTACCGGCACCGAAGTGCTTAGGCGGTTATTTTCTGTGGCACTTTCCGTAGGCTCACGCCCCCCAGGCATTACCTGGCACTCCGCCCTATGGAGCCCGGACTTTCCTCCCCCCTCTTTTGCGGAACAAAAGAAGGCAGCGACTGTCCAATCGACTCTCCGCCGCAA
The DNA here is from genome assembly GCF_052850635.1 of Pseudomonas sp. 1176_21. Taxonomy (NCBI): domain Bacteria; kingdom Pseudomonadati; phylum Pseudomonadota; class Gammaproteobacteria; order Pseudomonadales; family Pseudomonadaceae; genus Pseudomonas; species Pseudomonas sp. 1176_21. Next base: position 124,199 of record NZ_VXCV01000003.1, on the reverse strand, counting down.
AGGTTAACGGCAGCGGGCCCCGAGAACAAGCGATAAAACAAATAATATCACTATGACATTAGTGGTCTTTCTGTTTTTCCAACGCTATTTGATACAAAACATTCTTCCGCACCCCGGTAATTTCCGCCGCCAGGGCTGCTGCACGCTTGAGCGGCATCTCTGCCAGCAGAAGATCAAGCACGCGCATCACTTCGCTGCTCACGGCCTCTTCGTTCTCCGGGGCGGTCCAGCCCGCCACCAGCACCACGCACTCCCCACGTTGCTGATTGCTGTCGTTTTCGACAAACGCGCGCAGCTCGGCCAGGGGCAGCCCCTTCAGGGTCTCGAAGGTCTTGGTCAGCTCACGAGCCAGCAACGCCGGCCGTTCGCCGCCAAACACCGCCTCCATGTCCTGCAGACACTCCAGAATGCGGTGCGGCGCCTCATAGAAAATCAGCGTACGGGGTTCTTCCTTGACCTGGCTCAGGCGCGCGCGGCGACCTACCGCCTTGGCCGGCAGAAAACCCTCGAAGATGAACCGGTCGGACGGCAGGCCCGCCGCCGACAACGCCGCGATCAGTGCGCAGGCGCCCGGTACCGGCACCACATCGATGCCCGCCGCTCGCGCCTGGCGCACCAGGTGGTAGCCCGGGTCAGAGATCAGCGGCGTACCGGCATCGGAGATCAACGCCACATCGTCGCCGGCCAGCAGGCGCGTGATGAAGCGGCTGCCCTCGTCGCGCTCGTTGTGCTCGTGACAGGCGGCCAGCGGCGTGTTGATGCCGAAGTGCTGCAGCAGACGGACCGAGTGGCGCGTGTCCTCGGCCGCGATCAGCGCCGCCTCGCGCAGTACCTTCAAGGCCCGGGCGCTCATGTCATCCAGGTTGCCAATGGGCGTAGCCACCACGAAAAGCTTGCCGGCAGTGGAATTGGAAGCACCTGGAGCATCGGTCACAGCACACACCTGTAAATAGAGAACAAAGCGCCATTGTAGCCCGTAAGGCGGCAACAATGCGTTACCCACAGCGGCGGCATGCCTGCGCAGGACGACCTATATTGAAGGATTAACGCCAGCAAGATCGCGCCCCGGCCAGCGCTTGGGTACAATTGCAGGTTAATTTGATCGAGTAACAGGATTTTTACATGATCGCTTGCCTGCGGCTGCTCTCAGCCCTCTGCCTCGCTGCCCTGCTGGCAGCCTGCGCCAGTTCGCCCTCGTCCAGCCTGGGTGAGCTGCCGCGCACTCCGGATGCCAGCATCGAGCAACTGCTCGACCAGGCCGCCACCAGCAAGACACCTGAAAAGGCCGCATTGTTGCGCCTGAGCGCCGCTGACCTGGCCTACCACCAGAAAGACTTCGCACGGGCCTCGCGGATCCTCGAGCAGGTGCCGCTAGATACCCTCAAGCCGGCACAGCAAGTGTTCGCCAGCACCCTTGGCGCCGAGCTGGCGATGAGCCGCAACCAGCCCAAGGCCGCCCTCACCGCCCTGAGCCACCCGAGCCTGGCCCGGTTGGACGAACTGCCGCCCGAGCTTCAGGTGCGCACCCGCAGCGTGCACGCCGCCGCCCTGGAAGCCGATGGCCAGACCCTGGCTGCCGCGCAACAGCGCGTCGCCATGGCTCCCCTGCTCAGCGGCGCCGCCGCCAGTGCCAACCACGAGGCCATCTGGAACCTGGTTGCCGCCCTGCCCACCGAACAACTGCAAGGCACCGGCACCGACGTGATGGCCGGCTGGACCAGCCTGGCCCTGGCCGTCAAGAGCGCCGGCACCCTCGAACAGCAGCAGGCCGCCATCGAAAGCTGGCGCAACCAGCACGCCGGCCACCCTGCCGCCGTGCAACTGCCACAGCCCCTGCTCAAACTCAAGGAACTGGCCAGCCAGCCGCTGACCAAGATCGCCCTGCTGCTGCCCCAGGAAGGCCCGCTGGCAGGTGTCGCCCGCGCCCTGCGCGACGGCTTCATGGCGGCGCACTTCCAGGCCCAGCAGGCCGGCCAGAAGCCGCCTTCGGTCGAAGTCTTCGACAGCTCGCGCCTGACCTCCCTCGATGACTTCTACCGCAAGGCCCAGGCCAGCGGCGTCCAGCTGGTGGTAGGCCCGCTCGAGAAGAACCTGGTCAAGCAGTTGAGCGCCTACCCGCAACTGCCGATCACCACCCTGGCACTGAACTACAGCGACGCCGGCCAGACCGGCCCGGCGCAACTGTTCCAGTTCGGCCTGGCCGCCGAAGACGAAGCCCGCGAAGTCTCGCGCCGCGCCCAGGCCGACGGCATGCGTCGTGCCGTGGCCCTGGTGCCGAGCGGCGAATGGGGCGATCGCGTACTCAAGGCCTTCCGCCAGGACTGGGAAGCCAAGGGCGGCACCCTGATTGCCGCTGCCCACGTGTCGCAGCCGGTAGCCCTGGCCCAGCAGATCGCCGACCTGTTCCAGCTGCGCCAGAGCGAAGGCCGCGCCAAGAGCCTGCAGAGCACCGTGGGCGGCAGTGTCTCGGCACAGCCATCGCGTCGCCAGGACATCGATTTCATCTTCCTGGCCGCAACCCCGACCCAGGCCCAGCAGATCAAGCCGACACTGAACTTCCAGTACGCCGGTGACGTACCGGTGTATGCCACCTCCAACGTGTACAGCGCCAGCGGCAACGTCAACGAGTACAACGACATGAACGGCATTCGCTTCTGCGAAACGCCGTGGCTGCTCGACACCGGCAACAGCCTGCGCCAGCAGGTGGTACGCCAGTGGCCGCAAGCGGCTGGCAGCATCGGCCGCCTGTACGCGATGGGTGCCGATGCCTACAGCCTCGCGCCGCGCCTGGGCCAGCTCAAGGCACTGCCGGACAACCGTATCGAAGGCCTGTCCGGTAGCCTGAGCATGAGCGCCAACCAGCGCATCGAACGCCAGTTGCCATGGGCCGAGTTCACCGGCGGTCAGGTCAAGCGCCTGCCGGACACCCCGCGCTGATGCCCGACGGTTCTCGCCAGGCCGCAGGTATCGCGGCCGAACAGCAGGCCCTGCATTACCTTCAGGCGCAGGGCCTGCAGTTGCTGGCGCAGAACTGGCGATGCAAACGCGGCGAGCTTGATCTGGTCATGCTTGACGGCGATACAGTAGTATTCGTCGAAGTCCGCTACCGGCTGCACGCGGGCTTTGGCGGAGCACTGGCCAGCGTCGATACCCGCAAACAGCAAAAACTGGTGCTAGCGGCCCAGTATTTTCTGCAGCAGGAGGCGCGCTGGGCCAACCAGCCCTGTCGTTTCGACGTGATTGCCCTGCAGGGCCGCGGCCACTCGGGCACACCGCTCGACTGGCTGAAGAACGCTTTCGACAGTTGAACCCGCCCCGCTTGATGCATCCGTTACCCACTCAACTTTTTTGCTCTTTGTTTCGCGGGCTGCACAGTCATGTGCCGCAGGGTCTTCAAGACGTTGCGACACGCCCGACCAGCCGCCCCACTTAAGGTCACACAGATGGACATGCAATCCCGAATTCGCCAGCTATTCCAGGCCAGCATCAACACCAAGCAACAGGCGATGGAAGTCCTTGCACCACACATCGAGCAAGCCAGTCAGGTGATGGTCAACGCGCTGCTCAACGAGGGCAAGATGCTCGCCTGCGGCAACGGCGGCTCGGCGGGCGATGCCCAGCACTTCTCGTCCGAACTGCTCAACCGCTTCGAGCGCGAGCGCCCGAGCCTGCCGGCCATCGCGCTGACCACCGACAGCTCGACCATTACCTCGATCGCCAACGACTACAGCTACAACGAGATCTTCTCCAAGCAGATCCGCGCCCTGGGCCAACCGGGCGACGTGCTGCTGGCGATTTCCACCAGCGGCAACTCGGCGAACATCATTCAGGCGATCCAGGCCGCACATGATCGCGAAATGATTGTCGTAGCTCTGACCGGACGCGATGGCGGCGGCATGGCCTCGCTGCTACTGCCCGAAGATGTGGAGATTCGCGTACCGGCCACCGTCACCGCACGCATCCAGGAAGTCCACCTGCTGGCGATCCACTGCCTTTGCGACTTGATCGACAGCCAATTGTTCGGGAGTGAAGAATGACCCCTAATCGCCTTGGCCTGATGGCCCTGACCCTGTGCCTGAGCATCACCGGCTGCAGTTCGGTGATTACTGCCAGCCGCGAAAACCCGATCGAGGACGATCGCGGCACCCGCACCTTCGGCAGCAAGATCGACGACTCGTTGATCGAAACCAAGGTAGCGGTGAACGTGGCCAAGGCCAGCCCGGACCTGGACAAGAACTCGCACATCGTCGTCACCAGCTTCAACGGCATCGTGCTGCTGGCCGGGCAGACCCCGCGCGCCGACCTCAAGAGCCTGGCCGAGCAGACCGCCGGTCAGGTGCAGCGGGTCAAGAAGGTGCACAACGAACTTCAGGTGCTGCCGCCCTCCTCGCTGCTGGCGCGCAACAATGACGCCTGGCTGACCACCAAGATCAAGGCCCAGATGCTGACCGACAGCAACATCCCCGGCTCGCGCATCAAGGTGGTGACCGAGAACGGCATCGTCTACCTGCTGGGCCTGCTGACCCAGCAGGAAGCCAATCAGGCCACCAACCTGGTGCAAGGCGTGTCGGGCGTGCAGAAGATCGTCAAGCTGTTCGAATACATCGACTGACCGCGGCTTCACGCCCTTCGCCGGCCTCGCCGGTGAAGGGCGTGAAGCCGCCGGCGCACCGCAACCCCCACCGACACCCCACAGGAATACCCATGAAGAACGGCCTGTTCGCCACCCTGCTGATCGCTACCTTCGCCACCCTGGCCGGCTGCTCCACCCCAAGCCTGATCACCCTCAATGATGGCCGTGAGTTCCAGGCGGTCGACGCGCCGAAACTCGAACGCAGCTCCGGCTTCTACGAGTTCCAGCAGCTCGACGGCAAACGAACCCGTGTGAACAAGGATCAGGTGCGCACCATCACCGACCTGTAAGCACACAGGCCCAAAAAAAAGGCGACCCCGCAAGGTCGCCTTTTTTCATTTCACCACTTTCAGGCTCGGACGCCCACTTGGCCGCGGCGGCTGCCCGCCACTCGGCGGGCCGTCATCATCCGGCTCGACGCCCTCGTCCTCGAGGTCGTCATCCTCCATCAGTGGAGGCTCGAGCTCGAACACCATGCCTTGGCCATTCTCACGGGCATAGATACCCAGGATGGCGCCGGCAGGCACGTACAGCGTGTGGGCAACCCCACCGAAACGCCCCTCGAAGCTCACAGCTTCGTTATCCATGTGCAAGTGACGCACGGCATTGGGCGACACGTTCAAAACGATCTGGCCATCGCTGGCGAAGCCCTGAGGCACCTGCACCGCGGGGTACTCGGCATTGACCAGCATGTGCGGCGTGCAATCGTTGTCCACGATCCACTCATACAAGGCTCGCACCAGATACGGACGACTGGAGTTCATCAACGGCTCCTTAAAACCTAACGCATATCGCGTTCAGCGGCGGACAGGCTGGCCTTGAAGGCTTCCCGCGCAAACTGACGCTCCATGTAATCGAGCAGCGGCTTGGCTGGCCGCGGCAGTTCGATACCCAATACCGGCAAACGCCACAGTATGGGCAATAGACAACAATCCACCAGGCTTTGCTCCTCACTCAGGAAACAAGGCTTGTCGGCGAACAACGGCGAAACGCCGGTAAGGCTCTCGCGCAGCTCCTTGCGCGCCTGCACGCGGGCAGGCTCCTTGCTGCGCGGGTCGAGAATCAGGTCCACCAGCGAACACCAGTCACGCTGGATACGGTGGATCAGCAGGCGGCTGTTGGCACGCGCCACCGGGTAGACCGGCAACAGCGGTGGGTGCGGGTAGCGCTCGTCGAGGTATTCCATCACCACGGTCGACTCATACAACGCCAGGTCACGATCAACCAGGGTCGGTACGCTGCCATACGGGTTGGCTTCCAGCAGCTTGGGCGGCTGGCGCCCGGCTTCGACACTGATGATCTCGACGCCGACACCTTTCTCGGCGAGAACGATGCGCACCCGATGAGAATAATGATCAGCGGGGTCGGAGTAGCAGGCTAACCGATTGGTCACGCCCATGGGGGTCCTCCTCGCGTGTTGAACTTATGAAATTACAAATGCAAACGCGCCCTGGGGGCCCTCCATACTGCAGAGGGGCCCCAGGGCGCGCGTTAAACTAACAGATTTTACCCTGCGATCAGTGCACGTCCTTCCAGTATTCGCGCTTGAGCAGGTAGGCGAACACGAAGAAGAAGGCCAGGTACAGCAGCACGTAGGTGCCGATGCGCTGGCTCTGCAGCTTGACCGGGTTGGCCGAGTAGGCCAGGAAGGTCACCAGGTTCTTGACCTTCTCGTCGAACTGCTCGTCGGTCAGGGTACCTGATTTCGGCACGATGGTCAGCTGATCGCACGCTTCGTGGGTCAGCGGGGCACCGGTGAGCGGGTCAAACTGCTTCTTGCCCTCGACCACGGTCTGGATCTGCTTGCAACCGACCACCTGACGCCCCTGCAGGCCCACCAGCACGTTTGGCATGCCAACGTTGGGGAAGACCTTGTTGTTCACACCCCAAGGGCGTGACGGGTCCTCGTAGAAGGCCCGCAGGTAGCTGTACAGCCAATCGGTGCCGCGTACCCGCGCCACCAGGGTCAGGTCGGGCGGCGCCGCACCGAACCAGGCCTTGGCGTCGGCCGGCTGCATGCCGATGTTCATGTGGTCGCCGATCTTGGCGCCGGTGAACACCAGCTTCTCGAGCATCAGCTCGTGCGGGATGCCCAGGTCATCGGCGACACGCTCGTAACGCTGGAACTTGGCGCTGTGGCAACCCATGCAATAGTTGGCAAAGGTCCGTGCGCCGTCCTGCATGGCGGCCTTGTCGGTCAGGTCGATGTCGACCTTGTCCAGTTCCACGCCGTGTTCGGCGGCGAAGGTCAGCGAAGGCATCACTGCCAGGAGCAATACTGCAAATAGCTTTTTCATCAGCCAGTCACCCTTTCCGGAACCGGTTTGGTCTTCTCGAGCCTGGTGTAGAACGGCATCAGAATGAAGTAGGCGAAATACAGGAAGGTACATACCTGCGACAGCAAGGTGCGGCCCGGGGTTGGCGCCAGCACGCCGAGCACGCCCAGGATCACGAAGGAGATGCAGAACACCCACAGCCAGGCCTTGCTCATCCAGCCCTTGTAGCGCATCGACTTGACCGGGCTACGGTCCAGCCATGGCAGCACGAACAGCACCGCGATCGCAGCACCCATGGCGATCACGCCCAGCAGCTTGTCGGGTACCGCACGCAGGATCGCGTAGAACGGCGTGAAGTACCACACAGGGGCGATGTGCTCCGGGGTCTTGAACGCGTTGGCCTGTTCGAAGTTGGGTTTCTCCAGGAAGTAGCCGCCCATTTCCGGGAAGAAGAACACGATCATGCAGAAGACGAACAGGAACACCACCACGCCGACGATATCCTTGACGGTGTAGTACGGGTGGAACGGGATGCCGTCCAGCGGAATGCCGTTCTCGTCCTTTTTCTTCTTGATGTCCACGCCATCCGGGTTGTTCGAACCCACTTCGTGCAGCGCCAGGATGTGCAGCACCACCAGGCCGAGAATCACGATCGGCAGGGCCACCACGTGCAGGGCGAAGAAGCGGTTCAGGGTAATGCCGGAGATCAGGTAGTCGCCACGGATCCACTGGGTCAGGTCGCCGCCGATGACCGGGATGGCACCGAACAGCGAGATGATCACCTGGGCACCCCAGTACGACATCTGGCCCCAGGGCAGCAGGTAGCCCATGAAGGCCTCTGCCATCAGCGCCAGGTAGATCAGCATGCCGAACAGCCATACCAGCTCGCGTGGCTTCTGGTACGAGCCGTAGAGCAGGCCACGGAACATGTGCAGGTAGACCACGATGAAGAACGCCGACGCACCCGTGGAGTGCAGGTAGCGCAGGATCCAGCCGTATTCGACGTCACGCATGATGTATTCGACCGAGGCGAACGCCTCTTCGGCCGAAGGGGTGAAGCTCATGGTCAGCCACACGCCGGTCACGATCTGGTTGACCAGGACCAGCAGGGCCAGGGAGCCGAAGAAATAGAAGAAGTTGAAGTTCTTCGGTGCGTAGTACTTGCTCAGGTGATCTTCCCACATCTTGGTGGCGGGGAAGCGGGCGTCAACCCAGTCCATGAACTTACTCATCACGCGTTCTCCTGATCGACGCCGACGACGATGATGTCATCCGACTCGTACGAGTGCGGTGGCACTGGCAGATTGAGCGGCGCTGGCTGGGACTTGTAGACGCGGCCGGCGAGGTCGTAGTGGGAGCCGTGGCATGGGCAGAAATAGCCACCCACCCACTTGGGACCCAGGTCGACAGGCGCCACTTCGGGACGGAAGGTCGGCGAGCAGCCCAGGTGGGTGCACAGGCCGACGAGCACGAGGATTTCCGGCTTGATCGAGCGGTTCGACGGGTCGACGTAGGCCGGCTGCTCCGACGCCTTGGACTCGGGGTCGGAGAGCTCACCGGTGATCTTCTTCAGGTTGCCCAGGATCTCCTCGGTGCGGCGGACGATGAACACGGGTTGGCCGCGCCATTCAGCAATCATCTGCTGGCCGGGCTCCACCTTGGCGATGTTGACCTTGACCGGTGCACCGGCAGCTTTCGCCTTGGCACTGGGAAACCATGACCCTACGAACGGGACCGCAGCCCCCACCGCTCCTGCAGCACCCACCACGGACGTGGCTGCTACCAGGAAGCGGCGCCGGCCTGCATTGACGCCGTCATTGCTCATTCAGTCCTCTCCCATCAGCTTTGTGGCCTGTTGCAACAGGCATCTACTAAGTAAATTTCGAACTGCTAAAAATAAATTTCGAACTGCTAAAAATTTGCCGCATGGTAATGAAAAGACCCATCGAAGACAAGGTTATTACCCGGCATAAAGGCTGTATCCCTTATAGCACTTGACCTGCGTCTATGCGGCAAGTTGTCACACGGGGTCGGCAGCCCCTTTTATTCAAGACATAAAAAAAGCCCGGTTCCACCAGGAACCGGGCTTTTTTTGAACGCCGAAGCGAATTAACGCTTGGAGTACTGAGGACGCTTACGTGCTTTACGCAGACCCACTTTCTTACGCTCGACTTCACGAGCGTCACGGGTAACGAAGCCAGCTTTGCGCAGAGCGCCACGCAGGGTTTCGTCGTAGTCCATCAGTGCACGGGTGATACCGTGACGGATAGCGCCCGCTTGACCGCTGACACCACCACCGATGACGGTGACGTAGATGTCGAACTTCTCGGTGGTTTCGGTGAGTTCCAGCGGCTGGCGAACTACCATGCGCGCGGTTTCACGACCGAAGAAGGTCTCGAGGGAGCGGTTGTTGATGGAGATGCTGCCAGTACCCGGACGCAGGAAAACGCGTGCGGTTGCAGTCTTGCGACGGCCAGTGCCGTAATTTTGAGTCGCCGACATAATGAACTATTCCGTTAAATCTTCAGTTCTTGGGGCTGCTGAGCAGTATGAGGGTGTACAGCGCCCGCATAGACTTTCAGCTTACGGTACATGTCGCGACCCAGCGGGTTTTTAGGCAGCATGCCCTTTACCGCGGTCTCGATCACGCGCTCAGGCGCTTTGGCGATCAACTTCTCGAAGTTGATTTCCTTGATGCCGCCCGGGAAACCGGAGTGGGAGTAGTACATTTTGTCCGAAGTCTTGGCACCAGTAACACGTACCTGCTCGGCATTGATCACGACGATGTAGTCGCCGGTGTCAACGTGAGGGGTGTATTCTGGCTTGTGCTTGCCACGCAGACGGCTCGCGATCTCAGTGGCCAGACGACCCAGGGTCTTGCCAGCAGCGTCAACGACGAACCAGTCGCGTTTTACTGTTTCCGGTTTAGCAGTAAAAGTTTTCATTCTTTATAGCCTCAGGGGCCGTCCCGCAATTTTAAGACGGCAGATCTTACTGAATAGTGCGTACTTTGACAAGGTCAAAGGCAGCCGGATACGGACGCTATCGGGGGCTCGGGTCAGCACGTCCAATACTCGGCAAGATTCTTCGGCGGCGGGGCATCACTTCCACTGCTGAGAGAGGTGCAGAATTATCCAGATTGCAGAAAAAATATCAACCTGCTTTTATGCTTCTTTTGCCGTGGAGATCGTCATGGAGTATCGCCAGCTGGGTCGCACCGACCTCAACGTGAGTGCATTGTGCCTGGGCAGCATGACCTGGGGCGAGCAGAACGACCAGGCCGAGGGCTTCGCCCAGATCGAACGGGCCAAGGCGGCCGGGATCAATTTCATCGATACCGCGGAGATGTACCCGGTGCCACCGCGCCCGGAAACCTACTCGGCCACCGAGCAGATCATCGGCAACTGGTTCAGCCAGCGCGGCGATCGCGCCGACTGGATCCTGGCCAGCAAGGTGGCCGGCCCCGGCAACGGCATCAGCCACATTCGCGACGGCCAGCTCAAGCACAACCGCCAGCACATCGTGGCGGCCCTGGACGCCAGCCTCAAGCGCCTGCAGACCGACTGGATCGACCTGTACCAGCTGCACTGGCCCGAGCGCAGCACCAACTTCTTCGGCAAGCTGGGCTACCAGCACCTGCCCCAGGACCACTTCACGCCGCTGGAAGAAACCCTCGAAGTGCTCGACGAGCAGGTCAAGGCAGGCAAGATCCGCCACATCGGCCTGTCCAACGAAACCCCGTGGGGCACCATGAAGTTCCTGCAACTGGCCGAAAGCCGCGGCTGGCCCCGTGCGGTCTCGATCCAGAACCCGTACAACCTGCTCAACCGCAGCTTCGAAGTGGGCCTGGCGGAAATCGCCATCCGCGAGCAGTGCGGCCTGCTGGCCTACTCGCCGCTGGCCTTCGGCATGCTGTCGGGCAAGTACGAGAACGGCGCGCGCCCGGAAAACGGCCGCCTGACTCTGTTCAACCGCTTCTCGCGCTATTCCAACCCGCAGACCGTCGCCGCCTGCAGCCGTTATGTGGCCCTGGCCCGCGAGCACGGCCTGGACCCGGCACAGATGGCCCTGGCCTTCGTGACCCAGCAGCCGTTCGTGACCAGCAACATCATCGGCGCCACCTCGCTGGCGCAACTGGACAGCAACCTGGCAAGCGCCAGCCTGAAGCTCGGTGACGAGCTGCTGGCCGCCATCGATGCGATCCACCAGGATCAGCCCAACCCCGCCCCGTAAAGCGCTGCAACGGTTCCCGCAGCCCGCTGCGGGAACCGAGGGTAGACACAATCGCCAAAAAATAAGACGATCCAGCCGGTGATTGACCACTCTACCCTATAAGAATAACGACAATGATGTTTACCCAACCTACCGCATCGCTGCGGCGCGTCAGCATCCTGGCCATCGACAAGGTATTCGCATCGACCCTGATGCAGGCCAAGGATTTCTTCCACCTGGCCAGCCTGCGCTATGGCAAGCAACTGGGCCTGGGCCTGCAACCGATGTTCGAAACCCGCCTCGTGAGCCCCGACGGGCTGCCCGTGCAGAGCTTCAGCGGCGTGCAGCTACCGGTGGACAGCGGCCTCGAGCAGGCCGACGTGATCATCCTGCCGGCGTTCTGGGACGACTTCGATGCCCTGTGCCAGCGCTACCCCCAGGTACTGCCCTGGCTGCGCGAGCAGCATGCCCGAGGCGCGGTGCTGTGCGGCGAGGCCAGCGGCGTGTTCTGGCTGGCCGAGGCTGGCCTGCTCGATGGCAAGGAGGCCACCACCTACTGGCGCTTCTTCGGCCAGTTCGCCGAACGCTTCCCGAAGGTGTCGCTGAACCAGGACAAACACCTCACCGATGCCGACAACCTCTATTGCGCCGGCGGCGCCACCTCGGCCTGCGACCTGTACATCTACCTGATCGAGCGCTTCTGCGGGGCCAACGTGGCCCAGGCCGTGGCCCGCGACATCCTCTACGAGGTGCAACGCAACTACACCCCGGGGCGCATGGGCTTTGGCGGACAGAAGCTGCACCAGGACCTGATCATCCTGCAGATCCAGCAGTGGCTGGAGGAACACTTCGCCGACAAGTTCCGTTTCGAGGACGTGGCACGCAACCATGGCATGAGCATCCGCAACTTCATGCGCAGGTTCCAGAGTGCGACGGGGGACAAGCCGCTGCATTATCTGCAACGGCTGCGGATCGAGACGGCGAAGGGCTTGCTGTCAGGGACGCGCAAGAGCATCAAGACCATCAGCTACGAGGTGGGCTATGACGACGCCAGCTTTTTTGCGCGATTGTTCAGGCAGCACACGGAGCTGTCGCCTAACCAGTATCGGCAGCAATTCATGCAGGAGGCCTGAGGGCCTATCGCGGGTCACGCCCGCCCCCACAGGTTCGCTGCAAACCTCTGTGGGAGCGGGCGTGAGCCGCGACAGCAGTGACGCGATTTAAGGCTTGTGTGCCCGCGACAGGAACTCGTGGGACTGCATCTCCAGCAAGCGGCTCAGGGTACGCTGGAACTCGAAGCTCAGGCGCCCGCCGGTGTACAGGTCCTTGAGCTCCACTTCAGCCGAGATGATCAGCTTGACGTTGCGGTCGTAGAACTCGTCGACCATGTTGATGAAGCGACGCGCCAGATCGTCGGTGGCCACGCCCATCTGCTCCACGCCGCTGAGCAGCACCGCATGGAAGATCTTGCCCAGTTCGATGTAGTCGTTCTGGCTGCGCGGGCCGTCGCACAGTTCGCGGAAGTCGAACCAGGCCACGTCGTCGCAGGTACGCAGCGCACGGATCTCGCGGTTCTCGATCATCAGCACGTCGTTTTCCACCGCCTGGGTGCATTCCGGCGTCAATGCGCGAAAGCTCTTGCGCAGGCTTTCGTGGGCCGCTTCATTCAGCGGGAAGTGGAACAGCTCGGCCTGCTCCAGGTGACGCAGGCGATAGTCCACGCCGCTGTCGACGTTGACGATGTCGGTGTTCTGCTTGATCAGGGCAATTGCCGGCAGGAAGCGCGCACGCTGCAGGCCGTCCTTGTACAGGCCGTCCGGCACGATGTTGGAGGTGGCCACCAGGGTCACGCCGTTCTTGAACAGCTCCTCCATCAGGGTGCCAAGGATCATCGCGTCGGTGATATCGGACACGAAGAACTCGTCGAAGCAGATCACCCGCGCCTCGTCGGAGAACCGCTTGGCAATGATGGTCAGCGGGTTCTTCTCGCCCTTGAGGGTCTTCATTTCCTCATGCACGCGCTTCATGAAGCGGTGGAAGTGCGTACGCACCTTCTGCGGGAAAGGCAGCGCCTCATAGAACGTATCGACCAGGTAGGTCTTGCCGCGCCCTACCCCACCCCAGAAATACAGGCCCTTGACGGGCGCCTGCTCTTTCCTGCCGAACAGCTTGCCGAACACACCCGGCTTGCTGTTGTGCGCCGCGACCAGGTCGTCGTACAGGCGCTGCAAGTGACGCACCGCTGTTTCCTGCGCCGCGTCATGGAAGAATTCGGGACGTTTCAGATCTGCTTGATATCGTTCTAGGGGCGTCATAATTCGTTAGCAAGGCAACAAAAGCGGGCCGTCACTGTAGCGACGGCCCCGGGTAATGGCAATCAGACTTGCGATTGACGGTCAGTCCTGCTGGGGCTGCAAGGCAGCGCGCAGGCTCTCGATGGCGGCATCGCGCGCCGTGGCATCGGCGAACTGCGGGCCGTCGGCCACGCACTCGCCTTCCAGCCACAGGCTGAAGCCCAGGCCTTCGTCACGGACATCCAGCGGCTGGCCCAGTTGCAACTGCTTGCTCACCGCGCCGGCCGCCTTGCCATCGGCAAAGCTGCGCGACAGCAGCAACTGCTCGCCGTCGGCTGCCAGGAGGCGGAAGCGGAAGCTGCCGTCCTCTTCACGGAAGCTCACGAAGCGTGCCGCCTTGACCGCCTTCTTCCTGGTTTCACCGCTGACCTGAACCGTGCTGCGGAACGAGCGCAGGCCCACTGCTTCGCGCAGTTGCTCAAGAAACGGCGTGGCGATCCTGCGGGCCTTCTGCGCGCCGGCCAGAAGAATATCCTCCAGGTCCGCCGGGCGGGAAATCAGCTGGTGGTAATGCTCGCGCGGCGCGCTCAACTGGCCGTCGACCAGCTGGAACAGGCGCTGCTTGGCTTCGCCCCAACCCAGCCCCTGCAGCAGTTCGCTGCGGAAGGCTTCGGCTTGCTCGGCGGTGGCAAAGGCCTGGAACAGGGTGAACAGGTGCGAGTTGTCCGGGTCCTTGGCCTCGCCCGGCGCGCGCGAGTCGGTGACGATGCGCGAGATCGCGTCCTTCATCTCCTTGGCACTGGTGAACAGCGGGATGGTGTTGTCGTAGCTCTTGGACATCTTGCGACCGTCCAGGCCCGGCAAGGTGGCCACGCTTTCCTCGATCAGCGCCTCGGGCATGGCGAAAAAGTCCTTGCCCTGGCCGAACAGGTGGTTGAAGCGCTGCCCGATATCACGGGCCATTTCCACGTGCTGGATCTGGTCGCGCCCCACCGGCACCTTGTTGGCATTGAACATCAGGATGTCCGCCGCCATCAGCACCGGATAGCTGTACAGGCCCATGCTCACGCCCGCATCCGGGTCTTCGCCGCTTTCCAGGTTCTTGTCCACCGAGGCCTTGTAGGCATGCGCGCGATTGAGCAGGCCCTTGGCCGCCACGCAGGTCAGCAGCCAGGTCAGCTCGGGGATCTCGGGAATGTCGGACTGGCGGTAGAAGGTCACGCGTTCCGGGTCCAGGCCGCCGGCCAGCCAGGTGGCGGCGATTTCCAGACGCGAGCGCTGGATGCGCTGCGGGTCGTCGCACTTGATCAGCGCATGGTAGTCGGCCAGGAAGTAGAACGAGTCGACGCCCGGCTGCTGGCTGGCGAGGACCGCCGGGCGGATGGCACCGGCATAGTTGCCAAGGTGCGGCGTGCCCGTGGTGGTGATACCGGTAAGGATACGAGTGGTCATGGGTAATCGCTTATCAGGCTTGTATCAGTTCGAAAGGCGTGGCAGCACCAGATCCTTGAGGTCGGTCAGCTTGCCGTGAAAAAAGTGACCGCATTCTGCCACTTTCAGCAGCTCATGGGGGCGCGCCAGTGCATCGGACCAGGCGTAGACGATCTGCGGATCGATCACCTCGTCGGTTTCGGGCTGGATCACGCTCAAGGCACCTGCCTGCGGCAGGCCGTCGGTACCGCCAAGGCGCATCACTGCCGGGGCTACCATGAACAGGTGCTTGAGCGTGACGCCCTGGGCTTCGAGCCGGCCGCCGAGGCTGGCCGCGACGAAGCCGCCGAAGGAGAAGCCCATCAGCGTCAAAGGTAATTCGGGATGTTTTTCGCGCAGCCAGGCTGCAGCGGCCTGTGCATCGTCGACTTCGCCGCTGCCCATGTCATGGCTGCCAGCGCTCTGGCCTACACCGCGGTAGTTGAAGCGCAGGGTGATGTAGCCGGCATCGCGTGCGGTGCGCTGCAGCATCGACACCACCTTGTTGGTCATGGTGCCGCCCTGCACGGGGTTGGGGTGGCACAGCAGGACGATGCCGCGAGGGTCTGCCACGTCCAGGTACAGGGCTTCCAGTTGGCCAACCGGGCCATCGATGAATACGGGGGTTTCGCGGATAAGCAAGGGTGAACTCCGTGACCTCTGGAGGGGTCGACTCGTCTAGCTGATGATTCTGTCTGAGATATTTGCGATCGCTCGCGGTATACAGCGCAGGTCCGAGCCGTTAACGTAAAGCAAAGCCGTTTATAGAGGAAGGACTCGTGGAACTCTCGCTCTTAGTTTGGTTGTTGCCGACCCTGGCCCTGGTAGTGGGTGTAGTCGTTGGTTTCCTGGTCGCCCGCCTCTTGCCCAATGCCGCCCCGAGCAGCACCCAGCGGCAGCTGGACGATATCCAGGAACGTTTTGACAGTTATCAGAGTGAAGTGGTGACCCATTTCAACAGCACCGCGGCGCTGGTCAAGAAGCTGACCCAGAGCTACCAGGAAGTGCAGGACCACCTGGCCGAAGGCGCCAACCGTCTGGCCCTGGACGAACAGACCCGTCAGCGCCTGCTGGCCGCACTGCACTCCGAGGCGCAGGGCCCGCGTGACCGTCTGACCCCGCCCAAGGACACCGAAGTGCCACGCGACTACGCGCCCAAGGCACCGAACACCCCGGGCATGCTGGATGAGCATTACGGGCTCAAGCGCTGATCGCAGCGGCCCCGTCACTGGCATGGCGCGCTCCTTCTGGAGCCGGCCTTGCCGGCGAATGCCACACCCAACCATCTGACACAAAGAAAAAAGGGGCCGATCACCGGCCCCTTTTTTCATCCCCTCACATCAACGATACCAGGGGCCCGCCGCATCCAGCGCCGGATACCTGGCCCGTGCCTGCGCCATCACATCGACCTCCAGCAGCCCGTCATCCACCAGCGCCTGCAAGCTGGCCAGCACCACACTGAAGCGGTCCACCTCGAAGAACTGGCGCAACCGCTGGCGCGTATCGCTGCGCCCGAAGCCGTCGGTGCCCAGCGTCACGTACGGCGCCGGCACGTACTCGGCAATCAATTGCGGCCAGGCACGTACATAGTCAGTTGCGGCAATCACCGGCGCATCTCCCACCAGGCATTGCGCCAGATGGCTGCTGCCACCCAGCCCCAGACGCTGCCCGCGCTGCACATCCCGTGCATCACGCGCCAGTTCGCTGAAGCTGGTCACACTGAACACCTCGCTGGCGATGCCCCAGTCCGCCGCCAGCAGCTCGCTCGCGGCGATCACCTCGCGCAGGATCGCCCCGGAGCCCAGCAGGCGAACCCGCCCCAGGGCATGCTCCACCGGCTGTTCGGCAAACCGGTACATCCCGCGCAACACTGCCGCATGTGCCTCAGGTGGCAGGGAGGGGTGTGGATAACTTTCATTCATCACCGCCACATAGTGAAACTCGTCGCACTGCTCCACCAGCATGCGCCGCGCCGCGTGTTCCAGAATCACCGCCAGTTCGCCGGCAAAGCACGGCTCCCAGGCGCGGCAGTTGGGCACCATGGCCGCCATCACCAGGCTCGAGCCATCCTGGTGCTGCAAGCCTTCGCCGCCCAGGGTGGTGCGCCCTGCCGTAGCCCCCAGCAGCAGGCCCCGTGCACGCTGGTCGGCCGCCGCCCATATCAGGTCGCCGACCCGCTGGAAGCCGAACATCGAGTAATAGATGTACACCGGCAACATCGGCTCGCCATGCACCGCATAGGAGGTGGCCGCCGCTACCCAGGACGACAGGGCCCCGGCCTCGGTGATGCCCTCCTCCAGCAACTGACCATCGCGCGACTCCCTGTAGGAGAGCAGCGAACTGGCATCTTCGGGTTCGTAGCGCTGCCCATGGGGCGAGTAGATGCCGATCTGCCGGAACAGGCTGGCCATGCCGAAGGTGCGCGCTTCATCGGCGACGATCGGCACCACCCGCGGCCCCAGCTCCGGGGCCTTGAGCCAGGCACCGAGCATGCGCACCGCAGCCATGGTGGTGGACATCTCCTTGCCCTCGGCGTGCAGCGCGAAACCGCCCATCACCTCCAGCGCCGGTACCGGCAGCGTGCGCGCCTGGGGCCGCCGCGACGGCAGGCTGCCGCCCAGAGCATTGCGCCGCTCGCGCAGGTAGCGCATCTCCCGGCTGTTTTCGTCCGGCCGGTAGAACTGCAACTGCTCAACCTGCGCATCGCTCAAGGGCAAGTGGAAGCGGTCACGGAAGGCCAGCAGCGCCTGCACGTCGAGCTTCTTGGCCTGGTGCGCGGTCATGCGCGACTCGCCGGCCGCACTCATGCCGTAGCCCTTCTTGGTCTTGGCCAGGATCACCGTCGGCCGGCCCTTGCACGCCTTGGCGGCGGCAAAGGCGGCATACAGCTTGCGAAAATCATGGCCACCGCGTTTGAGCGCGTTGATCTCGGCCGAGCTCATGTGCTCGACCAGGCGCTGCAAGGCCGGGTGCTGGTTGAAGAAGTGTTCGAGGTTGTAGGCGCCGTCATTGGCCCCCAGGGTCTGGAACTGGCCGTCGGGGGTTGCCGCCAGCTGGCGCAGCAGCACGTGCTCGCTGTCGCGGGCGAACAGCGCATCCCATTCCGAGCCCCACAACACCTTGATCACGTTCCAGCCGGCGCCGCTGAACAGCGACTCCAGCTCCTGGATGATCTGGCCATTGCCACGCACCGGACCATCCAGGCGCTGCAGGTTGCAGTTGACGATGAAGGTCAGGTTGTCGAGTTGCTCACGGGCCGCCAGCGTCAGCCCGGCGATGGATTCGGGCTCGTCCATCTCGCCATCGCCGAACACGCCCCACACATGGCGCTGGGCGGTATCGGCCAGGCCGCGGTACTGCAGGTAGCGCATGAAGCGCGCCTGGTACACGGAGTTGAGCGGGCCGATGCCCATCGACCCGGTGGGAAACTGCCAGAAGTCGGGCATCAGCCACGGGTGCGGGTAGGAGCACAGGCCATCGCCTGCGACCTCCTGCCGATAGCTGGCCAACTGAGACTCGCTCAGGCGCCCTTCAAGAAAGGCCCGGGCATAGATGCCGGGCGCCGAGTGCGGCTGGAAGAACACCAGGTCGGCCGTGCGCTGCTCGCCGCCCTCCTCGCCGCGAAAAAAATGCTGAAACCCCACCTCGAAGATCTCTGCGGCCGAAGCGTAACTGGCGATGTGCCCGCCCAGGTCACCGTAGGCATGGTTGGCACGCACCACCATCGCCAGGGCATTCCAGCGCAGGATGCTGGTGATGCGCTCGTCCAGTTCCAGGTCGCCCGGGTAGGCGCCCTGATGTTCGAGCGACAGGGTGTTGCGGTACGCCGAGTACGGCTGGGCACCACGCTCCAGGCCCAGTTCGCGGGCATGCGCCTCCAACTGTTCGAGCAGAAACCGCGCGCGGGCCGGGCCGCAGTGCGCCAGGGTCGACTCCAGCGCCTCCAACCACTCTGCAGTTTCGCCAGGGTCGCTGTCACCGGGCACGCCGTCGCCAGGCACAAGGTTCATCATTGCCACCATTGCATTGACCTCATCCGTGACGGGTTCAGGCACTCGCCTTGAGTGCCTGTTGCACATCGGCCAGCAGGTCGTCGATGTCTTCCAGCCCCACCGACAACCGCACCAGCCCCTCGGAGATGCCGTAATGCGCACGCTCCTCTGGGGTATAGCTGGAATGAGTCATGCTTGCCGGGTGCTGCGCCAGCGACTCGGCATCGCCCAGGCTCACCGCGCGGCTGAACAGTTGCAGGGCGTTCATGAACCGCCGCCCGGCACCGATGCCGCCCTTGAGTTCGAAGGCGATCATGCCGCCCGGCTGGCTCATCTGCTGGCGGGCCAGGGTGTACTGCGGGAAGCTCGCCAGGCCCGGGTAATGGATCAGCTCCACCTGCGGCTGCCCGGCGAGGAACTCGGCCAGCACCTGAGCGTTGGCGCAGTGGCGGTCCATGCGCAGGTTGAGGGTCTTGATGCCGCGCATCAGCAGTGCGGCGTCATGGGGCGAGAGCACCGCACCGGTCATGTCCTTGAGGCCCTGCAGACGTATACGGTCCACCAGTGCCTGGCTGCCCACCACAATGCCAGCAGTGATGTCGCCATGGCCGCTCAGGTACTTGGTGGCCGAATGCACCACCAGGTCGGCGCCCAGCTCCAGTGGCCGTTGCAGGTACGGCGTGCAGTAGGTGTTGTCGACCACCACGGTCGCGCCGTGCTTGCGTGCAATCTTCGCCACGCCGGCGATATCGGCCATGTGCATGTTGGGGTTGGCCGGCGATTCGAAATAGATCACCCGGGTGGCCGGCGTCATGGCCGCCTCCAATGCCTGCAGGTCGGCCATGTCCACATGACGCAGCTTGACCCCGAACTCGCCGATGCCGTGGTGCAGGAACGCAAAGGTGCAGCCGTACAGGGTGTTGCCCAGCAGCACCTCGTCACCGGGGCGCAGCAGCGTCCATAGCGTGGACGTGATCGCCCCCATGCCCGAGGCCAGCGCCAGCCCGGCCTCGCCGCCTTCCAGCGAGGCCATGCGTGCTTCCAGCAGGTTGAGGGTGGGGTTGGAGATGCGGCTGTAGAAATGCCCGGCCTGCTCACCGGCAAAGCACGCAGCGCCGTATTCCACGGTGGGGAAGGTGAACGTCGCGGTCTGGTAGACCGGTGGCACCAGTGCGCCGCCGTGGTCCTGGGGGTCGTAGCCATGGTGAATGGCGCGGGTGGCAAATCCTGGGAGCTTGTTGGAGCCGTGCATGGCAACCGCCTCTTGTGGTTTGTTATAAGCTTATTCCACAGACCGGCTTAAATTTTTCCAAATACGCCTACGAAAAACGCCGTTCACTGACATAAAAACAACAAGAACAGGCTATGGAGGGCAAGACATGCCTAGCGCCATCGACCGTACCGACCGCGCACTGCTGGCCGCGCTGCAAGACAACGCCCGACTGACCGTGGCCGAGCTCGCCGACAGCGTCGCCCTGACCACCTCGCCGTGCTGGCGGCGGGTCAAGCTGCTGGAGGAGTCGGGCTACATCACCGGCTATCAGGCCATCCTGTCACCCAAGGCACTGGGCTTCGGAGTGACCGCCTTCGTCAGCATCATGATGGATTCGCACAGCAAGGAGATGGCCCGGGCATTCGAGCAGAGGCTGATGGATATCCCCGAAATCGTGGCGTGTCACAACATCTCCGGGCGCTATGACTTCCTGCTGGAGATTCTGGCGCGGGATCTGGAGTCGTTCGGCGAGTTCACCCGCGAGGTACTGCAGCGGCTGCCGGGGGTGAAGGAGATCTATTCGAGCTTCTCGTTCAAGGCGGTGAAGGAGAAGCGGGTGATTCCGGTGGCACAGAAGCATATTTGAAGCGGCGTGTCCGCTGGGCACTTCCCCGGCAAGGCCTGCTCCTGCATGGCCTTGCGCTCACCGTAGGAGCCGGCCTTGCCGGCGAAGCGGCCAGCCGCCACAAAAAAGCCCGCGATGGCCTTCACCATCGCGGGCTTTTCATTCAGCAGCAGCGCTTAGATCGCGCCACGCTTGCGCAGCAGTTCCAGTACCTGCTTGACGCCCTCTTCCACGCCAACGCTCTGGGTGTCGATCACCAGGTCCGCATCCTGCGGCACGTCATACGGGAAGCTCTCGCCCGGGATGTTGTCGCCACCGGCCGCGTACAGCCCCTGCGGATCACGCTCACGGCACGCCAACGGCGAAGCCTGGACGTAAACGGTCAGCAAGCGCTCCTTGCCGATCAGCGCCTTGGCCTGTTCACGGCCTTCGGCATCCGGTGCCACGAACGCGGCCAGGGTCAGCAAGCCCGCTTCGTTGAACTGACGCGCCACATGCGCAGCACGACGCCAGTTCTCGGTACGCCCGGCACGGTCCTGCGGCAGGCCTTTGTTCAGGTCATGGCGCAGGTTCTGCCCATCGAGCACGTACACCGCACGGCCCATGTCGAACAGCTTGCGCTCAACGGCATACGCCAGGGTGCTCTTGCCCGCGCCCGACAGGCCGCTGAACAGCACGGTGGCCGGCTGCTGGCCGAAGCGCAAGGCACGCTCCTCGGTGGTCACGTGGGCCTGCCTGCCATGCTGGCCGGTGCTGCCGTGAGGCAGTACCGGTGGCGCGATGATCATGCCCGCGCCCACGGTGCCGTTGGTCAGGCGGTCGATGATGATGAACGCGCCGGTGGTGCGGTTGCTGTCGTAGCCGTCCAGCGCGATCGGAGCGTCCAGGCTCACCTTGACCTTGCCGATCTCGTTGAGCTGCAACGCGCTCGCAGCGCCCTGTTCCAGGGTGTTCACATCGACCTTGTGGGCGATGCTGGCAATCGAGCCCGGCACGTAGCTGGTGGCGCGCTTGATGTCGTATTTCTTGCCCGGCAGCATCGGCTCTTCGGCCATCCACACCAGCATGGCGTCGAACTGGTCGGTCACCGGCGGGACGTTGTCGGCATGCACCAGCAGGTCGCCACGGGAGATGTCGATCTCGTCTTCCATGGTCAGGGTCACGGCCTGGCCCGGGCCGGCCTGCTCCAGCTCACCTTCGTAGGTGACGATGGACTTCACGCGGCTGCTCTTGCCCGACGGCAGCACCACGATCTCGTCGCCCTTGTGTACCACGCCACTGGCCAGGGTGCCGGCAAAGCCACGGAAGTTCAGGTTGGGACGGTTGACGTACTGCACCGGAAAACGCAGGTCGGTGAAGTTGCGGTCGGCCGCCACTTCCACGGTTTCGAGGATTTCCATCAGCGCAGGGCCGGTGTACCACGGCGAACGCTCGCTGCGGTTGACCACGTTGTCGCCCTTGAGCGCCGACATCGGCACGAAGTGCAGGCTGCTGGGGGTCATGTTGATGGCTTCGGCAAACTTCAGGTAGTCGGCCTTGATGCCTTCGAACACGTCCTGGTCGAAGCCCTTGAGGTCCATCTTGTTCACGGCCACGACGATGTGCTTGATGCCCAGCAGCGAAGCGATGTAGCTGTGCCGGCGGGTCTGGGTCTGCACGCCGTAGCGCGCGTCCACCAGGATGATCGCCAGGTCGCAGGTGGACGCACCGGTGGCCATGTTGCGGGTGTACTGCTCGTGGCCCGGGGTATCGGCGATGATGAACTTGCGCTTGGCCGTGGAGAAATAGCGGTAGGCCACATCGATGGTGATGCCCTGCTCGCGCTCGGCCTGCAGGCCGTCGACCAGCAATGCCAGGTCGATGTCGTCACCGGTGGTGCCGACTTTCTTCGAATCGCGGGTAATGGCTTCCAGATGGTCTTCGTAGATCATCTTGGAGTCGTGCAGCAGGCGCCCGATCAGGGTGCTCTTGCCGTCGTCGACGTTACCGCAGGTCAAGAAGCGCAGCAGTTCCTTGCGTTCGTGCTGGGCCAGGTAGGCGAGGATGTCCTCGCTGATCAATTCGGATTGGTGCGACATGGTCTGACCCTAACTTAGAAATAGCCCTGACGTTTCTTGTCTTCCATGGAACCTGCGCCATCGTGGTCGATGACGCGGCCCTGGCGCTCGGAAGTGCGCGTCAGGAGCATTTCCTGAATGATGTCGGTCAGGCTCTCGGCCTCCGACTCCACCGCGCCCGTCAACGGGTAGCAGCCAAGGGTACGGAAACGCACTTTCTTCTTGACGATGCGAGCCTTCTCTTCATCCGAGAGGTGCTCCAGGATGCGCTCGTCATCGATCATGATCAGGGTGCCGTTCTTCTCGATCACTTCGCGCTCGGCTGCAAAGTACAGCGGCACGATCGGGATGCCTTCGAGGTAGATGTACTGCCAGATATCCAGCTCGGTCCAGTTCGACAGCGGGAACACGCGAATCGACTCGCCCTTGTTGACCTTGCCGTTGTACACGTTCCACAGCTCTGGGCGCTGGTTCTTCGGGTCCCAGCGGTGCTTGCTGTCACGGAACGAGTACACACGCTCCTTGGCCCGCGACTTCTCTTCGTCGCGGCGCGCGCCACCGAAGGCGGCGTCGAAGCCGTGCTTGTCGAGCGCCTGCTTGAGGCCCTCGGTCTTCATGATGTCGGTGTGCTTGGCACTGCCGTGGGTGAACGGATTGATGCCCTGGGCAACGCCATCGGGGTTGACGTGGGTGATCAGCTCCAGGCCCATTTCCTCGACCATCTTGTCGCGGAAGCTGTACATCTCCTGGAATTTCCACTGGGTGTCGACGTGCATCACCGGAAACGGCAGCTTGCCCGGGAAGAAGGCCTTGCGCGCCAGGTGCAGCATCACGGCCGAATCCTTGCCGATCGAGTACAGCATCACCGGGTTGTCGAACTCGGCGGCCACCTCACGAATGATGTGGATGCTCTCCGCCTCCAACTGTTTCAAATGCGTCAGCTTGTCGACCATGGCTACTCACGGAAAATCAATCTTATGGACGGCCAGCGGGCCGTGTTCGAGCGGGACACTTTATCACAGCACCCGATTCTATTTAGGCAGGCTAATAGAACGAAACAGTATAAGAATATGCCTTGGCGTTTTAGCCTCAGATCGGGTTCGGGCAGTCGATGAACAGGTGTTCCAGAGCGAATCGACGTGCCAGGTAATCGCCCAGCGCCTGCACCCCGTAACGCTCGGTGGCGTGGTGGCCGGCGGCGATGAAGCTGATGCCGTTCTCGCGAGCACTGTGGAAAGTCTGTTCCGACGCCTCGCCGCTCAGGTACAGGTCGACCCCTGCGGCAATCGCCTGGTCGATGTAGCCCTGGCCGCCGCCGGTGCACCAGCCCACCCGGCGAATGACCTCGTCGCCTTCGATCAGCAGCGGCTCGCGGCCCATCACGTCGCTGACCTTGCGCGCGAAATCCCGCGCCGACATCGGTTCGGCCAGTGAGCCCACCAGGCCCACCACCCGCGGGTTGGCCGGGTCCAGCGGGCCCTCGACGGTGATGTCCAGCTGGCGCGCCAGCTGCACGTTGTTGCCCACCTCGGGGTGCAGGTCCAGCGGCAGGTGGTAGGCCAGCAGGCTCAGGTCGTGTTTGAGCAGGGTCTTGAGGCGGCGCTGCTTCATGCCGGTGATGCAGGGGTTCTCACCCTTCCAGAAGTAGCCGTGGTGCACCAGCACCAGGTCGGCGCCCGCCTCGACCGCAGCGTCCAGCAATGCCTGGCTGGCGGTGACGCCGGTGACGATGCGCGACACCTGCGGGTTGCCCTCGACCTGCAGGCCGTTGGGGCAGTAGTCCTGGATTTTTGCGCTGCCAAGGTAGCGATCGGCTTCCTCGACCAGGGTGCTCAGGGCAACAGCCATGCAAAGACTCCTCAATTCAGCGGTTCAGCGTGGCACAAGGCCTCGTATAATGGCCGCCATTATGAGCCGTCGACCGTTTTTGGGGAAACCGACGGCAACTGCCCGGGGGCGCGGCGCCATGACCGTCATGGCTCAACGTGATTTAGCAGTTCCTGCACGGGCCTTGCCGCAGTATGATCGCGCGCGTTCATCTACTCCCCACTGCGGCATCGGCTCTGGCCACCTCCCAGGATCCATCTCATGTTCAAGGCTCTGCGTTACTTTGCCTGGCCACTGGTCACCGGCGTACTGATCGCCCTGCTGGTCATCCAGCAATTTCCCCAATGGGTCGGCCTGCCCAGCCAGGACGTCAACCTGCAGCAGGCGCCGCAGACCACGCGGCTGATGCAGGGCCCCGTGTCGTATGCCGATGCGGTGAGCAATGCGGCCCCCGCAGTGGCCAACCTGTACACCACCAAGGTGGTCAACAAGACCGCGCACCCGCTGTTCGAAGACCCACAGTTCCGCCGCTTCTTCGGTGACAACCTGCCCAAGCAGCGGCGCTGGGAATCGAGCCTGGGCTCGGCGGTGATCATGAGCCCGGAGGGCTACCTGCTGACCAACAACCACGTGACCTCCGGCGCCGACCAGATCGTGGTGGCGCTCAAGGACGGCCGCGAGACCCTGGCACGGGTGATCGGCAGCGACCCGGAAACCGACCTGGCCGTGCTCAAGATCGACCTCAAGAACCTGCCCTCGATCACCATCGGGCGCTCGGACAACATCCATATCGGTGATGTGGCGCTGGCCATCGGCAACCCGTTCGGCGTCGGCCAGACCGTGACCATGGGCATTATCAGCGCCACCGGGCGCAACCAGCTGGGCCTGAACAACTACGAAGACTTCATCCAGACCGACGCGGCCATCAACCCGGGCAACTCCGGTGGCGCGCTGGTGGATGCCAATGGCAACCTGACCGGCATCAACACCGCGATCTTCTCCAAGTCCGGCGGCTCGCAGGGCATCGGCTTCGCCATCCCCACCAAGCTGGCGCTGGAGGTGATGAAGTCGATCATCGAGCATGGTCAGGTGATTCGCGGCTGGCTGGGCATCGAGGTGCAACCGCTGAGCCAGGAGCTGGCCGAGTCGTTCGGCATGCAGGGCCGGCCAGGCATCGTGGTGGCGGGCATCTTCCGCGACGGGCCGGCGCAGAAGGCCGGCCTGCAGCTGGGTGACGTGATTCTGAGCATCAATGGCGAACCGGCCGGCGATGGCCGGCGCTCGATGAACCAGGTGGCGCGGATCAAGCCCAACGACAAGGTGGCCATCGAAGTGGTGCGCAACGGCAAGCCGCTGAAGCTGATCGCCGAGATCGGCCTGCGTCCACCGCCTGCACCCGCGCCCAAGGAAGAGGACTGACCCCTGGCCGCGCCGGCCTGACGCCGCATCGGCGCAGCACTGCGTGCGGCGGGTGATTGGCACGACCGACTGTTCTGTGACAGCCTTGCACGCAACGCCAGCGATGCCTTTTTTCAAGCACGCACCCCGGCCTGCGTGCACTTTTTCGGAGCAGTCATGACCAATCCCCTGATTCTCGAACCCCAGAAAACCGCCGACGCCTGTGTCATCTGGCTGCATGGCCTGGGCGCCGACCGCTACGACTTCATGCCGGTGGCCGAAGCCCTGCAGGAAGTGCTGCTGAGCACGCGCTTCGTGATGCCGCAGGCACCCACCCAGCCGGTCACCATCAACAATGGCTACGCCATGCCCAGCTGGTACGACATCAAGGCGCTGACGCCGGGTGCACGCGCCATCGACGAAGCGCAACTCGACGCCTCGGCACAGGCGGTCATCGACCTGATCAAGCAGGAACAGGCCAAGGGCGTCGCCCTGTCGCGCATCATCCTGGCCGGCTTCTCCCAGGGCGGTGCAGTGGTTCTGCACACCGCCTATGTAAAGTGGCAGGAGACGCTGGGCGGGGTAATGGCCCTTTCCACCTACGCCCCGACCTTCACCGACAGCACCGTGCTCAGCGCCAGCCAGCAGCGCATTCCGGCGCTGTGCCTGCACGGCGTGTACGACCCGGTGGTCATCCCGTCCATGGGGCGTGCCGCCTTCGAGTACCTGAACAGCTGGGGCGTCACCGTGCAGTGGAAGGAATACCCGATGGAACACGCCGTGCTGCCCGAGGAAATCCAGGACATCGGCGCCTGGCTGATCGAGCGGCTGCGCTAAAAAACGCCTTGTCTGTAGTTGTCGGAGCAATCCACTACGCCGCGCCCGAATCTTGCATTACACTGGCCGGCGTACATTCCTTAACCAATTGATGAGATGACCGTGCTCAAAGCACTCAAGAAGATGTTCGGAAAGAGCGAGGTTGAGCAACTCGCCACCGAAAGCGTTGCTACCGTGCAGCCGCCCGCAGCACCCAAGGCCCCGGCTCCCGCCGCGCCGCTCAAGGCTCAGACCGAAGCCGCCGCGCCAGCGCGCGCCGAAAAGCCGGCGGAAAAACCCCTGGAGCAACCGGCGAGCAAACCGGTCGAGGCCAAGCCGCGCCGCGAGCGCAAGCCAAAACCCCAGGCCAGCACCTGGAAACTGGAAGACTTTGTGGTGGAACCGCAAGAGGGCAAGACCCGCTTCCACGACTTCAAGCTCTCGCCCGAGCTGATGCATGCCATCCACGACCTGGGCTTCCCGTACTGCACGCCGATCCAGGCCGAAGTACTGGGCTTCACCCTGCGTGGCAAGGATGCGATCGGCCGGGCCCAGACCGGCACCGGCAAGACCGCCGCGTTCCTGATCTCGATCATCAGCCAGCTGCAACAGACCCCGCCGCCCAAAGAGCGCTACATGGGCGAGCCGCGGGCGCTGATCATCGCCCCTACCCGCGAACTGGTGGTGCAGATCGCCAAGGACGCCGCCGAGCTGACCAAGTACACCGGCCTGAACGTGATGACGTTCGTCGGTGGCATGGACTTCGACAAGCAGCTCAAGGCCCTTGAGGCACGCCACTGCGACATCCTGGTGGCCACCCCGGGTCGCCTGCTGGACTTCAACCAGCGCGGCGAAGCGCACCTGGACATGGTCGAGGTGCTGGTGCTGGACGAAGCCGACCGCATGCTCGACATGGGCTTCATCCCGCAGGTTCGCCAGATCATCCGCCAGACCCCGCCCAAGAGCGAGCGCCAGACGCTGCTGTTCTCGGCCACCTTCACCGAAGACGTGATGAACCTGGCGCAACAGTGGACCACCGACCCGGCCATCGTCGAGATCGAGCCGGAGAACGTTGCCAGCGAAACCGTCGAGCAGCATGTGTATGCGGTAGCCGGTGCCGACAAGTACAAGCTGCTGTACAACCTGGTGACCGAGAACAAGTGGGAGCGGGTCATCGTGTTCGCCAACCGCAAGGACGAGGTGCGCCGTATCGAAGAGCGCCTGGTGCGTGACGGCGTGAATGCCGCGCAATTGTCGGGCGATGTGCCGCAGCACAAGCGCATCAAGACCCTGGAGAATTTCCGCGAAGGCCGGGTCACCGTGCTGGTGGCCACCGATGTGGCCGGTCGCGGGATCCACATCGACGGCATCAGCCACGTGATCAACTTCACCCTGCCCGAAGACCCGGACGACTATGTGCACCGTATCGGCCGTACCGGCCGTGCGGGTACCAGTGGCGTGTCGATCAGCTTCGCCGGTGAGGACGATTCGTACCAGTTGCCGGGTATCGAGGCATTGCTGGGGCGCAAGATCAGTTGCGAGACCCCGCCGACCGAGCTGCTCAAGCCGGTGGCGCGCAAGCATCACTGAGTCGATTGATGGACAGAAAACGCAGCCCTCGCCGGCTGCGTTTTTTTTTGCGCTGACCGGGCTGGCTCATCGCGGGTCAAGCCCGCTCCCACAGCGACCACAGTAATGATTGTGGGGGCGGGCTCGACCCGCGATAGGGTTGGCGCAATTAAACTATTTGTCCATAATAGACAAAATAGTTCAAATGGAGCGCCGCATGTCTACCCCACGCGTGATCGACCAGCCCCTGGCCCGCCAACTGCTCGCGCAGGTGGACGTGCCGCAGATCCTGCGCAAGCTGTTCCGTGACCTGGCCGCCGGCCAGGCCGTGCAGCCGCCGCAACAGCTGGTGGAGTTCCCGGCCGGCAGGGGCGACTTCATCAACTACGGCGGGGTGCTCGCCGAAGACCGCGTCTACGGCGTCAAGACCTCGCCCTACATCGTGCGCGAAGGCGCGCCGCTGATCACCGCCTGGACATTGCTGATGTCCATGGACAGCGGCCAGCCACTGCTATTGTGCGACGCCGGTGAACTGACCACCGCACGCACCGCTGCCACCACCGCCGTCGCGGTCGACGCCCTGGCCCCCACCAGCGCCAGGCGCCTGACCGTGATCGGCAGCGGCCCCATCGCCCAGGCCCACCTGCACTATGTACGCGGCGTGCGCGACTGGCAGGACATCCGCCTGCACTCGCCAGGCCTCAAGGATAAAAGCGCCGAGCAGCGCGAAGCCCTCGGTGCACTCGACCCGCGCCTGAGCCTGGTGGACGACCTGCAATCAGCACTGCACGACGCCGACGTGATCATGCTGTGCACCTCCTCGGCAAAGCCTGTGATCGACCCGCGCCAGCTGAGCAAGCCGGCCCTGATCACCTCGATCAGCACCAACGCGGTACGCGCCCACGAAGTGCCGCCCGAGTGCCTGACCGACATGGACGTGTACTGCGACTACCGCCTGACCACCCCCGGCTCGGCCGGCGAGATGCGCATCGCCAGCGAGCAGCACGGCTGGCAGGCCGACGCCATCATCGGCGACCTGGCCCAGTTGCTCAGCGAGCAGGCGCCGCGCCCGACCTACCAGCGCCATGCCTTCTTCCGCTCCATCGGCCTGGGCCTGGAAGACATCGCCCTGGCCAACGCCCTGTACCGCCTGCACGGGTGACGCCCGCCCGCGTTTGCGGCACACTCCCAGCGCCCTTCGCCTAGGGCGCTGACACCGCCTGGAGCCCGCCTGCATGCCGACACCGCCCCACGACCCCGCCCTGAGCAACTTTCGCGCGATTGCCGACGCCATCGCCACGCTGTTCTTCCCCCACGCCGAGGTGGTGCTGCACGACCTGCGCAGCCAGAAGATCGACTACATCGCCAACAACCTGTCCAAGCGTGAGATCGGCGACGATGCGGCCCTGGAAGACATGTTCGAGGCAGGTACCGACGAAACCAACATCGGCCCCTACGAAAAGCTCAATTGGGACGGGCAGAAGATCCGCTCGCTCAGCACCGTGCTGCGCGACGCCCAGGGCAAGCCGCAGGCGGTGCTGTGCATCAACCTGAACATCTCGATGTTCGAAAACGCCAAGGCGGCGCTGGACCTGTTTCTCTCGCCCACCCGGCTGATCGCCCAGCCCGACGCGCTGTTTCGCGATGACTGGCAGGAGCGCATCAACACGTTTCTCAACAGCTGGCTGCGCGAGCGCCAGCTGGCACTGAGCAACCTGAATCGCGACCACAAGCGCGAACTGGTGCTGGCCCTGCATGCCGAGGGTGCGTTTCGAGGCAAGAGCGCCGCCAACTACGTGGCCAACGTGCTGAACATGGGCCGGGCCACGGTGTACAAGCACCTCAAGGAGCTCAAGGCCTGAACGAACTCAGGCCTCGGGCAGGCGACGGTCAGTCGCCGTAGATGTCGGACTTGAAGTACTTGGCCTGGATCTTCTGGTACTCGCCATTGGCGCGAATGGCGTCGATGGCCGCGTTCAGCTGGGCGACCAGTTCGGTATTGCCCTTGCGTACCGCGATCCCGGCGCCCTCACCCACGTACTTGGGGTCTTTCAGCTCTGGCCCGACAAACCCGTAACCCTTGCCCTTGGGCGTCTCCAGGAAGCCCTGTTCAAGCGGGATGGTGTCGGCGAACACACCGTCCAGGCGACCGGCCACCAGGTCCATGAAGATTTCCTCGTTGCTGGTGTAGCGCACGATCTCGATGCCCTTGGGCACCAGTTCCGCGGTCACATAGCGGTCGGTGGTGGTCGCGCGCTGCACGCCGATGCGCTTGCCCTTGAGGTTGGCGAAGTCGTCATCGACCTGGCTGCCGTCCTTCATGGCCAGGCGTGCGGAGGTGAAGTAGTACTTGTGGGTGAAGTCCACCGACTTCTTGCGGTCTTCGGTGATGGTGATCGACGACAGGGCGGCGTCGATCTTCTTGACCTTGAGCGACGGGATCAGGCCGTCGTATTCCTGTTCGGTCCACTGGCACTTGACCTGCATCTGCGCGCACAGGGCGTTGCCGATGTCGTAGTCGAAGCCACTGATAGCGCCGTCGGCGGTCTTGAACGCGAACGGTGGGTAGGCAGCTTCGATACCGATGCGCAGGGTCTTTTCAGCGGCGAACGACGGGGCGGCGGCAAACAGGCTCAACGCCAGCGCAGCCAACAGGGATGGGGTTTTCATCAGCGGTCTCTCTCGCTCGTTGTTGGGGTGTGTTGCAAGACAGAGGAAAAAGCGGCGGGCACAAGGCAGCCTGGAACTATTTTGTACTTATAATTCCATACTGGACTTTTGTGTATTAATTTTCAACCGATTCGCGGCACCGCACCGTTGCAGGAGCCAGCCTTGCCGGCGGGGCGTCTACCAACGCCCCGCAGCGTCCGCATCACTCTGGCGCCCCTCGACCCAGCGCGGCCCCTCGCCGGTCTGCTCCTTCTTCCAGAACGGCGCGCGGGTCTTGAGATAGTCCATCACGAAGTCGCACGCCTGGAACGCCGCCTGCCGGTGCGCACTGGCTACACCCACGAACACGATCGGCTCGCCCGGCTGCAATGCGCCGATACGGTGCAGCACTTCGACCTTGAGCAACGGCCAGCGCTGCTCGGCCTCCAGCACGATCTTGGCCAGGGCCTTTTCGGTCATGCCCGGGTAATGCTCCAGGAACATCCCCGCCACCTCGCGACCGTCGTTGAAGTCGCGCACATAGCCGACAAACGACACCACCGCGCCCACCCCGACGTTGGCCGCGTGCATCGCATTGGTCTCGGCGCCGGGGTCGAACGCGGCGGCCTGCACTCGAACGCCCACCTCAGCCCCCGGTCACGGGCGGAAAGAACGCTACTTCGTCGCCGTCGGCCACCGGCTCCTCGAGCCTGCACAACTCCTGGTTGCGCGCGCACATCAGGTTCTGCTCGCCCAGCATCGCGTACCCCTCCCCGCGTGCCAGCAGGGCCTTGCGCACATCGTCGACGCTGTCGAACAGCCCGTCGAGGCGTTCGCCGTCGCTGCCCAGCGCCTCGCGATACCGCGCGAAATACACCACGTCGATGTTCATGGCGCCTCCACCTGGTAGTGCCCGCTCTTGCCGCCCAGTTTTTCCAGCACACGCACGCTGTGGATGGTCATGCCCCGGTCCACCGCCTTGCACATGTCGTAGATCGTCAGCGCCGCCACACTGGCGGCCGTCAGGGCCTCCATCTCGACGCCGGTCTGCCCGGCCAGCTTGCAGCGCGCCACGATATGCACCGTGTCGTCGCCTTCGCCAGTCAGCTCGAGCTTGACGCTGGTGAGCATCAACGGGTGGCACAGCGGGATCAGATCGCTGGTCTTCTTTGCCGCCTGGATGCCGGCAATGCGCGCCACGGCAAACACGTCGCCCTTGGGGTGGCCGCCAGCCACGATCATCTGCAAGGTTTGCGGGAGCATGCGCACCCGCGCTTCGGCCACCGCCTCGCGCGAGGTGACGGCTTTGTCGGTGACGTCGACCATGTTGGCCCGACCTTGGGAATCGAGATGAGTCAGCACAGGGTTACTCCTGATCAGGAGCACCGATTGTAAACCCAGGGGTCAACATTAGGCAGCGGAAAAAACCGGGCGGCGCAAGGCCGCCCGGTGGCAGGGGTTACAGGTGGGATTCGGCGTATTCGGCCAGGACCGAACGCGGCACGCCCTGCAGGGTGATGTGCACGCCGTTGGGGAAGTCCTTGAAGCGCTCGGTCAGGTAGGTCAGGCCCGAGCTGGTGGCGGACAGGTAAGGGGTGTCGATCTGCGCCAGGTTGCCCAGGCAGATCACCTTGGAACCGGCCCCGGCACGGGTGATGATGGTCTTCATCTGGTGCGGGGTGAGGTTCTGGCATTCGTCGATCAGGATCAGGCTCTGCTGGAAGCTGCGACCGCGAATGTAGTTGAGCGACTTGAACTGCAACGGCACGCGCTCGAGGATGTACTCGACGCTGCCATGGGTGTTTTCGTCGTCCATGTGCAAGGCTTCGAGGTTGTCGGTGATCGCCCCCAGCCAGGGCTCCATTTTTTCCGCTTCGGTGCCCGGCAGGAAGCCGATTTCCTGGTCCAGCCCCTGCACGCTGCGGGTGGCGATGATGCGCCGATAGCGCTTGCTGACCATCGTCTGCTCGATGGCTGCGGCCAGTGCCAGGATGGTCTTGCCCGAACCTGCGGCACCGGTGAGGTTGACCAGGTGGATGTCGGGGTCGAGCAGGGCGAACAGCGCCAGGCCCTGATGGATGTCACGCGGTTTCAGGCCCCAAGCTTCCTGGTGCAGCAGTGGCTCCTGATGCAGGTCGAGCAGCAGCAACTCGCTGTCACGGATGCCCTTGACCCAGCCGACGAAGCCCTGCTCGTCGATGATGAACTCGTTGATGTGAACCGCCGGCAGGTTGTCGGCCAGCTGCACGCGGTGCCAGGTGCGCCCGCGCTCCTGGCGGGTCTCGACCTTGTTGACGCGGTCCCAGAACGAGCCGCTGACCGAATGGTAGCCCTTGGGCAGCAACGAAACGTCGTCGACCAGCTGATCGGTACTGTAGTCCTCGGCGGCGATACCGCAGGCGCGGGCCTTGAGGCGCATGTTGATGTCTTTGGTCACCAGCACCACGTCCAGTTCCTTGCGCCGGCTACGCAGCTCGAGCAACTGGTTGATGATGATGTTGTCGTTGAGGTGTTCTGGCAGCAGCCGGTTGGGTTCGGCGCGTGGGGTCATCAGGATCGACAGGAAGCCCTTGGGGCCGCTCTTGCCGCGCTGGATCGGTACGCCCTGCTCGACATCCTCGGGCGTGGCATCGCCCAGGGTCTGGTCGATCAGACGAATGGCCTGGCGGCATTCGGCGGCGATCGTGTGTTTGCCGGTCTTGAGTTTGTCGAGCTCCTCGAGCACGGTCATCGGCAGCGCGACGTGGTGTTCCTCGAAATTCAGCAAGGCGTTCGGATCGTGAATCAGAACATTGGTATCGAGCACGTAAAGGATTGGCTGGTTGGAAGAAACGTTACGTCCTTGATCATCCATACTCGGTCACCTTTGTAGGGGCCAGACGACGCAATACCTGGGCGGTGCTGCGCCGCGAAGTGACCGCCGGTCTCCCCCTGGCCGCGTCGTTACGGTAGGGAAGCTGCGAACAAAGGAGGGGCCATTAGTACGCCACCTGTGCTGCAGGGTTCGGCGGTCTGACTTCTTGATACCGCAAAACCCGTGACGATAAAAAGCGTTTTTACGTTTTTTTGAAGTTTATTTTTCGTTGTGCGGTCAAGCCCTTGGCGTGAGCCGCAAGCACCACTACAGTTAATGATCAAACCCCGATGAACGCCTGGCGATTTTTTCCGACGGGTACCGCCGCGCCCAGCGATTACGGGGTTTCGGCAAATTCCCGGCAGTTGCCCCAGCCAATCCCGCTCTGGGCCGTGTGCTGCAGCAACCAGTCGATCGCCGCCTGGGCCCTGGGCTGGCCGTCATGAAACTGGATCACCCCGCGACGCCACAGCAGCATCAGGCTCAGCACCCGCTGCGCCGACTGCTCGGCATTCAACCCGGCCTGGTCCTGGGCGTCGATATCCCACAACATCACCTGCAGCTGCTGGCCGGCAAAAAACGCCGCACTGTCGGCGCGGCGCTGCCCGTAGGGCGGGCGAAACAGCGGCACGAATGCCTCGGGCAGGCTGCTCTGTACCAATGCCCGGCTGGAGACCACCGAGTCCTGCCAGCCGGTCCACTGCGCATGCGAGCTGTACTGCCAGCCCTGCAGCCCCACGCACTGCCCGGCATACAGTTGCTGCAGCGCCGCGGCCGAGGTCTGGTCGCGGCGCGCCTGCAGGTTCTTGCCCACCACGAAGAACAGCCCGCCAAGCTTCTGCCGGCGCAGGTAGTCGGTCAGCGCCTCGGTAGCCGGCCCGGGGCCGCCATCGAAGCTGAGCACGAACAGCCGGTCGTTGAGTGCCTGGCCATCGCGCTCCTGATCGGAAAACCGCTCCACCTCGCTGGAGGTCTGGGTAAACAGCGCCGCCTTGCGCAATTGCTCGTTCAGGTAGTACTCGTGAAAACGCCGGCTTGGCTGCGCCCAACCGGCGTAGAACGAATCATCTGCAACACTGAACTTGCCCGCCTGCTGGCGCAGGTCCGGCAGGCTGTCGATGGCGTAGCAGAACGAGGCGTCCTGCTCGCAGCTCTGCTGGGCCAGGTCATAGTTGCGCCACAGCCGCTGCCACAGGCGCTGACGCAAGGCATTCAGCGTCACCAGGTTGACCTGGCGAAGGTTCAGGCGCTCGGCCAGCTGCGCCTCGCTCAGGGCCTCGCTGTCATACAGCACGCGGGCAAAGCTGAGGATTTCGGCACGCGAGGCCACATCGAACAGGGCCGGGCTGTCGAGTTGTTCGGGCCACACGCTGCGGTCGAACCGGGCCAGCTCGACCGGGGCAGCGTGCACCAGCGTGCTCAGCAGGCCGGCCAGTAAAAGAAGGGCTATGCGCACGATCACACTCTCCATTTTCTCGCCGCGCACTATAGCGCCAAGCGCCGCCAGGGTCTTGGCTATTGGCGCGATAGCTGGAGATCGGCGCCCCCCGCCCGTAGAATCGACGCCACGATTCAAGGAGCCGACCTCATGCTGACGGTGATCTCACCCGCCAAGACCCTCGATTACGACACCCCGCCCGTTACCCAGCGGCACACCCTGCCGCAATACCTGGACGACTCCCAGGAACTGATCCTGCAACTGCGCGAACTTTCGCCGCAGCAGATCAGCGACCTGATGCACCTCTCGGACAAGCTGGCCGGCCTCAATGCCGCGCGCTTCGGCAGCTGGACCCCGAACTTCACCCCGGCCAACGCCAAGCAGGCGCTGCTGGCGTTCAAGGGCGACGTGTACACCGGCCTGGATGCACAGAGCCTGAGCGAAGACGACTTCACCTATGCCCAGCAGCACCTGCGCATGCTGTCGGGGCTGTACGGCCTGCTGCGTCCGCTGGACCTGATGCAGCCCTACCGGCTGGAGATGGGCACCAAGCTGGCCAACGCCCGCGGCAAGGACCTCTACGCCTTCTGGGGCACGCGCATCAGCGAGTGGCTGAACCAGGCGCTGGCCGAACAAGGCGACGACCTGCTGCTGAACCTGGCCAGCAACGAGTACTTCTCGGCGGTCAAGCGCAGCGCGTTGAAGGCGCGGGTGATCAACACCGAGTTTCGCGACTTCAAGAATGGCCAGTACAAGATCATCAGCTTCTATGCCAAGAAGGCGCGGGGCATGATGACCCGGTTCGTGACCCAGGAGCGCATCGACGACCCCGAGCGGCTCAAGCAGTTCGACGTGCAGGGCTACTACTACAGTGCCGAGCAGTCCAAACCGGACAACCTGGTGTTCCTGCGCGACCACCCGGCCGAGTAGAAAGCATCGCGGGTCCCCCCGCTCCCACCGGGATCACCTGAATCCTTGCGGGCGCGGGCTTGACTCGCGATGGCGTCCTCACAGCCCGCAAGGCGCCAATCCCGTGGCGCCAAAAAACCACCCCCTCTAGCCCTATCGCCAAACGTCATAAGACCGTTCGTAGTTTTCTGACGAAATATCCTGAAATTTTTTTTCATGCTGGCATAAAAACATCCCCCTCCAAGTTTGCCCTACAGACACGGGACGAAACTGCCGTGTGCTATCAAAGTGAAAGTATCGTCAACTGTTGAAATATTAAAAAATCCTTCACGGCGACTCGGGCGAGCCTGGAACTTATCCCCTTGAGGCTCGCTCATACCACCGGTACGGATTATCTCGTGATGGATGTGAGAGATGACGTACATGACAAATGGACAGTATCAGGAAGTTTTGAAAGCACTTTTTTGTCCGCGCAATTGTTCGACAAGATTACGCGTCCAAGCCAGGAGAGAGCACCCTTAAAAATCGTCCTAGTGGTTGATTTCAAAGGATTTAATCCACTTGAAATAACAAGCACAGCAGTACGCGCAGTGGGTACTGCAATAAAGACGGATACCGTCCAGGGCTCACCCCCTAATGTAAATGGCCATTAGCCGCCAACTTGAGTGCCTTTTATTTTTCGCACTCCAATTTAATTTGCCTGCCGGCAGTTAGCGGTTTAACCGTGACACTTCCGTGCACCCTGAATTTGCTGGTCAACCAACCCGGTCTGGCGCTTAGTTGTGCGCCGACATGATAAACACATGAGGTGAATGCGATGCGTATCAGCATCTTTGGTTTGGGTTATGTAGGTGCGGTCTGTGCGGGCTGCCTGTCCGCCCGGGGCCATGAAGTGATCGGCGTGGATGTATCGGCGACCAAGATCGACCTGATCAACCAGGGCAAATCCCCCATCGTGGAACCGGGCCTCGAAGCCCTGTTGCAGCAAGGCATTGCCAACCAGCGCCTGCGGGGCACCACCGATTTTGCCCAGGCCATTCGCGACAGCGACGTGTCGATGATCTGCGTCGGTACGCCGAGCAAGAAGAACGGCGACCTGGGCCTGGAATACATCGAGTCGGTGTGCCGCGAAATCGGTCTGGTACTGCGCGACAAGAGCAGCCGCCACACCATCGTGGTGCGCAGCACCGTACTGCCGGGCACCGTCAAGAACGTGGTGATCCCGATTCTCGAAGACTGCTCGGGCAAGAAGGCCGGCGTCGACTTCGGCGTGGCGGTCAACCCCGAGTTCCTGCGCGAAAGCACCGCGATCAAGGACTACGACCAGCCGCCGATGACTGTCATCGGCGAACTCGACCGCGCCAGCGGCGACGTGCTGCAGGCCCTCTACGAAGAGCTCGACGCCCCGATCATCCGCAAGGACATCGAAGTGGCCGAGATGATCAAGTACACCTGCAACGTGTGGCACGCCACCAAGGTCACCTTCGCCAACGAGATCGGCAACATCGCCAAGGCCTGCGGCGTCGATGGCCGCGAAGTGATGGAAGTGGTGTGCCAGGACAAGGCCCTGAACCTGTCGCAGTACTACATGCGCCCAGGCTTCGCCTTCGGCGGCTCGTGCCTGCCCAAGGACGTGCGCGCCCTCACCTACCGGGCCGGCAGCCTGGACGTGAAGGCGCCGCTGCTCAACTCGCTGATGACCAGCAACGAGTCCCAGGTGCAGAACGCCTTCGACATCATCGAAAGCCACGACAAGCGCAAGGTTGCCCTGCTGGGCCTGAGCTTCAAGGCCGGCACCGACGACCTGCGCGAGAGCCCGCTGGTGGAACTGGCCGAACGCCTGATCGGCAAGGGCTACGAGCTCAACATCTACGACAGCAACGTCGAGTACGCCCGCGTGCACGGCGCCAACAAGGACTACATCGAGTCGAAGATCCCCCACGTCTCGTCCCTGCTCAACGCCGACTTCGAGCAAGTGATCAACCACGCCGACGTGATCGTGCTGGGTAACCGCGACGAGAAGTTCCGTGCGCTGGCGCAACAGGCCCCGGCCGGCAAGCAGGTCATCGACCTGGTCGGCTTCATGGGCAAGCCGACCTGCCCCACCAGCCGCACCGAAGGCATCTGCTGGTAACAGCAGCCACTGCACGGGGTCGCCCCAGCCCCGTGCAGTTCCTTCCCATTCATTCGCTACGGATGCACACCATGCAAAGGCTCAAGCACGGCCTGCTACAGGTCGCCGGATGGCTGTTCTACGTGAGCCTGCTCATGCTGATCGCCCTGGCCTTGCCCAAGACCGTTTTCGACCCCGACTCCAAGGACTTCATCTTCCTCATCGGCGCTGTCGGAATCTGGCGTTATTCCATGGGTGCCACGCACTTCGTGCGGGGCATGCTGTTCCTCTACATCGTCTACCCGATGCTGCGACGCAAGGTGCGCAAACTGGGCAGCGCGGCCGACCCGTCACACGTGTACCTGATGGTCACCAGCTTTCGCATCGACGCCCTGACCACCGCGCAGGTGTACAGCTCGGTGATCCGCGAGGCAATCGACTGCGGCTACCCCACCACCGTGGTCTGCTCGCTGGTGGAAATGAGCGACGAACTGCTGGTGAAAAGCCTGTGGGCCAAGTTCAACCCGCCCGACCGCGTGGCCCTGGACTTCGTGCGCATCGCCGGCACCGGCAAGCGTGACGGCCTGGCCTACGGCTTTCGCGCCATCTCGCGCCACCTGCCCGACGAGAACGCAGTGGTCGCGGTGATCGACGGCGACACCGTGCTCGGCGAAGGCGTGGTGGCCAAGACCGTGCCCTGGTTCAAGCTCTACCCCAATGTCGGTGGCCTGACCACCAACGAATTCTGCGAAGTGCGCGGCGGCTACATCATGAGCGAGTGGCACAAGCTGCGCTTTGCCCAGCGCCACATCAACATGTGCTCTATGGCCCTGTCCAAGCGCGTGCTGACCATGACCGGGCGCATGTCGGTGTTCCGCGCCGCCGTGGTGACCAACCCCGAGTTCATCAAGGACGTCGAGAACGACTCGCTGCAGCACTGGCGCCTGGGCCGCTTCAAGTTCCTCACCGGCGACGACAAGTCCAGCTGGTTCAGCCTCATGCGCCTGGGCTACGACACGTTCTACGTGCCGGATGCGGCGATCAACACGGTCGAGCACCCGCCGGAAAAGAGCTTCATCAAGGCCAGCCGCAAGCTCATGTACCGCTGGTACGGCAACAACCTGCGCCAGAACTCCCGCGCCCTGGGCCTGGGCGTTCGCCGCCTCGGCCTGTTCACCAGCGTGGTGCTGTTCGACCAGCGCGTGTCGATGTGGACCAGCCTGCTCGGGCTCACCGTGGCGCTGATCGCCAGCCTCAAGTTCGGCCCTGCCTTCCTGCTGGTGTACCTGCTGTGGATCGGCATCACCCGCCTGATCCTGACCCTGATGCTGATGTGCTCGGGGCATGCCATCGGCCCGGCCTACCCACTGATTCTCTATTACAACCAGATCGTCGGCGCAATCATGAAGATCTACGTGTTCTTCCGCCTCGACAAGCAGTCCTGGACCCGCCAGCCCACTGCGCTCAAACGCGACCTCGCGAGCTTTCAACAATGGTTCAACACCTGGTCTTCGCGGACCATGACCTTCTCGGCAGCCAGCATCTTCGTCGCTGTGCTGTTCATGGTCGTGTGAGCCGCCGCCCTACGGAATAAACAGGAACATATCGCCATGAATACCGCCGTGAATGCCAATGTCGTGCATGAGTCCGAAGCCCAGCGTCAGCACGCCCGGGTAAAGATCCCCGCCAAGCTGCGCTACCTGGGGGCCAACCGCGAGACCCTCGAAGTCAAGGTCGAGGACCTCTCGGCCGGTGGCCTGAGCTTCTACACCCGCCACCCGCTGAAGGTCGGCGAAGTGGTGCGCGGCCGCCTGCAGTTCGTGGTCGACAACCTGGGCCTGGCCATCGACATCGAGTTCCAGGTGCGCTCGCACAACGTCGCCGACGGTCGTACCGGCGTGCAGTTCCAGAACCTGGAACAGCGCGACATCGCCACCCTGCGCCACATCATCACCTCGCACCTGTCGGGCGAGCTGATCAGCATCGGCGACGTG
The DNA here is from genome assembly GCF_052850635.1 of Pseudomonas sp. 1176_21. Lineage (NCBI taxonomy): Bacteria > Pseudomonadati > Pseudomonadota > Gammaproteobacteria > Pseudomonadales > Pseudomonadaceae > Pseudomonas > Pseudomonas sp. 1176_21. Next base: position 83,860 of record NZ_VXCV01000003.1, on the reverse strand, counting down.
CTCAGCACCCTGCAACGCGACAACTTCACCAAGGCGCGCAAGCAGAAGGACACCGGCGGCGGCCTGAGCGCCTTCGGCCGCCTGCGTGCGGTCACCTTCAGCCTCGGCGTGTTCGTGGTCGGCGTGGCCGCGTTCGGCTTCATCGCCAAGTCGGTGTACGGCCTGTACTTCGTCAGCCATGCCGAAGCCGGGGTGGTCAGCGTCCCCACCACCAACGTCACCATGCCGCGCGACGGCACCGTGCAGAGCCTGGTGAAGGCGGACGGCCCGGTGGTCAAGGGCGCGCCGCTGGCCTCGTTCAACACCAGCATGCTCGACCTGCTCAAGGGCCACCTGGACGACCAGCAACTGGAGCCGGCGCGGGTCGAGGAACTGTTCGGCAAGCAGCTCAGCGGCACCCTCACCAGCCCGTGCGACTGCGTGGTGGCCAGGCAACTGGTTGATGACGGGCAATACGCGAGCAAGGGCGCAGTGATCTTCCAGCTGATCCCGCGCACCACCAACCCGATCATCGAGGCCCGTTTCAGCTACCGCCAGTTCGACGAAGTGCAACCCGGCACCCGCGTCAACTTCCAGGTGGCCGGCGAAGACGACGTGCGCCAGGGTCGCATCGTCAGCAGCACCAGCCAGAACAGCGACGACCTGTCTTCGGACATTCGCGTGCAGATCAAGCCGGATGCGCCGATGCCCAGCGAGCTGGCCGGGCGCCCGGTGTCGGTCAACAGCGACCGGGGCCCGTCGATGGACTGGCTGATCGACAAGGCCGTGGCCCGTGGGCTTTGAAGAGGACATGCCGGTGACTACCCAACACACCGCGATCCCTGTAGGAGCCGGCCTTGCCGGCGAATCGTGCAGCCCCCTTCGCCGGCAAGGCCGGCTCCTACCGATGGGTGCACTGGCCCTGGCCGTCAGCCTGGCCGGTTGCGCCGGCCTGCCCGACCAGCGCCTGGCCAACGAAGCCCTCAAGCGCGGCGACACCGCCCTGGCCGAGCGCAACTACCAGCAACTCGCCGACCTGGGCTACAGCGAGGCCCAGGTAGGCCTGGCCGATATCCAGGTCGAAACCGGTGACCCGGCCAAGCTCAGGCAGGCCGAGGCCACCTACCGCGCCGCCGCCCGCACCTCGCCCCGCGCCCAGGCCCGCCTCGGCCGTCTGCTGGTGGCCAAGCCCGACAGCAGCGAGGCCGAGCGCCACGAGGCCCAGGGCCTGCTCAAGCAGGCCTTCGCCGCCGGCGAAAGCAACACCCTGATCCCGCTGGCCATGCTCTACCTGCAATACCCGCAGAGTTTCCCCGACCTCGATGCCCAGCAGCAGATCGACCAATGGCGCGCCGCCGGCTACCCCGAGGCGGGCCTGGCCCAGGTGCTGCTGTACCGTACCCAGAACACCTACGACCAGCACCTGGACGAGGTGGAACGTATCTGCAAGGCCGCACTGGCCAGCACCGACATCTGCTATGTGGAACTGGCCAGCGTGTACCAGAAGCGCGCCCAGCCCGAACAACAGGCCGCGCTGATCGACCAGCTCAAGGCCGCCTATGCCCGCGGTGCGGTACCGGCCAGCCGGGTCGACAGCGTGGCCCGCGTACTGGCCGACCCCAGCCTGGGCCAGACCGACGAGAAAACCGCCCAGGCCCTGCTCGAACAGGTCGCACCGAGCAACCCCGCGTCCTGGGTCAGCCTGGCGCAACTGCTCTACAGCTTCCCCGAGCTGGGCGACAGCGACCAGTTGCTGGCCTACATCGACAAGGGCCGCGAGGCCGCACAACCGCGCGCCGAACTGCTGCTGGGCCGCCTCTACTACGAAGGCAAGGCCGTGCCGGCCGACGCGAAAAAAGCCGAGACGCACCTGCAGTCCGCCGCCGATGCCGGCGAAATCAGCGCCCACTACTACCTCGGCCAGCTCTACCGCCGTGGCTATCTGGGCCAGGTCGAACCGCAGAAAGCCGTCGATCACCTGCTGCGCGCCGCCCGTGGCGGCCAGCTCAGCGCCGACTACGCGCTGGCCCAACTGTTCAGCGAAGGTCGCGGCATTCGCCAGGACCTGGTCAACGCCTGGGTGTTCGCGCAACTGGCGCAGGCCAACCCCAGCGAGCAATCGACGGCAATGGCCGGCGAGCTCGACCAGCAGCTATCCGCCCCGCAGAAGGCCCAGGCCCAGCGCCTGTTGCAACAGGAGCGCCAGGCCCGTGGCGCCATGGGCCAGGGCCCCGGCGCCCAGGCCATGCAGGCCCTGCAGGACACCACCGAACAAGACGGCGAGGAATCCCTATGACACTCAACCCGTGGATGAAGGCCGGCCTGGGCCTGGGCTGTGCCCTGCTCTGGTCGTGCCCGACCCTGGCCGCGATGACCGCCGAGAAGAACTTCGGCCTGGAAGTGAAAGTCACCGGCCAGTCCGAGGATGACCGCGACCTGGGCACCCGCTCCGGCGGCGACGTCAACGGCCTGGGCCTGGACCTGCGCCCCTGGGTGTATGGCGAGCGCGGCAACTGGAGCGCCTACGCCATGGGCCAGGCGGTCACCGCCACCGACACCATCGACACCGACACCCTGCGCCAGGCCGACGACGACAGCCAGGTCGAAACCCGCCGCGCCAGCGGCCGCGAGCAGGACAAGAGCTACCTGGCCATGCGCGAGTTCTGGGTCGGCTACAGCGGCCTGACCGCCTACCCCGGCGAGCAGCTGCGCCTGGGCCGCCAGCGCCTGCGCAGCGACGACGGCATGTGGCGCGACACCAACATCGAGGCGCTGAACTGGACCTTCGACACCACCCTGCTGCGCGCCAACGCCGGCGTGGCCCAGCGTTTCAGCGAGTACCGCACCGACCTCACCGACCTGGCCCCCGAAGACAAGGACCGCCTGCACGTCTACGGCGACGTGGCCGCGCAATGGACCCCAGGCCACTGGGTCGGCCTGCGCGCGCACCACACCCACGACGACGGCAAGCTGAAGAACCCGGGCGAGACCCTCGACCCGCTGGACAAGACCCGCAACGGCGACCTCACCTGGCTGGGCCTTGAGGCCAACAGCGACGCCTACAACTGGCGCAACCAGAACACCGTCAACTACTGGGGCAGCGTCACCTGGCTCACTGGCGACCGTGATCGCCTGAGCGCCACCACCCTGGCCAACGGCGACCAGCTGGCCACGCAAAAGCAGAGCGGCGATGTCAACGCCTGGGCCACCGACCTGGGCATCCGCCTGCGCCTGGACCCCAACTGGCAGGTCGGCGCGGCCTATGCCCGCGGCAGCGGCGGCGGTGGCAGCGACGGCTCGGGCAACTTCGAACAGACCGGCCTTGAGAGCAACCGCTCCAACTTCACCGGCACCCGCTCGCGTGTGCACCGCTTCGGCGAGGCCTTCCGTGGCGAGCTGGGCAACCTGCAGGCCGCCACCCTGTTCACCTCCTGGCAACTGCGCGACGACTACGACGCAAGCCTGGTGTACCACAAGTTCTGGCGCGTCGACGGCAAGCAGAACATCGGCAGCAGCGGCATCAACGCCGTGGTCGATGATGACGGCATCAACCGCCCGCTGATCCAGGGCGAAAAAGACCTCGGCCAGGAGATGGACCTGGTGGTCACCAAGTACTTCAAGCAGGGCCTGCTGCCGGCCGCGCTGAGCCAGTCGATCGACGAACCGTCGGCACTGGTGCGCTTTCGCGGTGGGGTGTTCAAGCCAGGCGACGCCTATGGCAAGGAAGCGGACTCGTACATGCACCGCGCCTTCATCGACGTGATCTGGCGTTTCTGATGCCTGGAGTGCATTGACATGAACCTTTACCCGCTCAACACGCTGATCGCCGGCAGCCTGCTGCTGGCCAGCAGCATCGCCCTGGCCAACGGCCTGCCCGTGGCCAGCCCGGCCAAAGAGCTGCAGCACGCCAAGACCTACACCGTCAGCAGCGCGCCGATCGAGCCGTTGCAGATCCCGGCGCCGACCCTGCCCGACCTCAGCGGCTACACCGCCGAAGCGGTGCAGGCCAAGATCCAGCGTGCACGCAAGGGCAAGGTCACGGTACGCCGCATGCTGCAGGAAGACGCCCTCAAGGAGTTCATCGGCGGCGACAACAAGATGGCCGAATGGGTAGCCCGCCAGCACGGCATCCCGCAGGCGATCTTCGTCGATGACGGGCATGTCGACTTCACCGAGCTGAGCAAGCACGTGCCGGCCCAGTACCTGCGTGAAACCGCGCCGGGGGTGTACCTGTCGCGCCTGCCGATCGTGGTGGGGCAAAAGGGCGTGCTCGAGATCGATGCCAAGGTCAAGGAACTGCGCCTGTCCCAGGAAGGCGGTGCGTTCATCGTCAACGACGGCAAGCTGTTCGTCAGCGACACCCGAGTCACCGGCTGGCGCGAAAAGGACAACGGCCCGGCGACCTTCCGCACCCCCAAGGAATTTCGCCCGTTCCTGCTCTCGTGGGGCGGCACCGAGACCTACATCGTCAACACCCGCATGGCCAGCTTCGGCTATGCCCAGAGCAAGTCCTACGGCGTGAGCATTTCGCAGTACACGCCCAACATGGCCAAGCAGATGGGCCGCCCCGAACCCACCGGCTGGATCATCGGCTCCGAGTTCAGCGACATGTGGTACGGCTTCTACTGCTACGAGACCAGCGACTTCGTGGTCAAGGACAACACCTACCGCGACAACATCGTGTACGGCATCGACCCCCACGACCGTTCGCACCGCCTGATCATCGCCGGCAACACCGTGCATGGCACCAAGAAGAAGCACGGCATCATCGTCTCGCGCGAGGTCAACGACAGCTGGATCATCAACAACAAGAGCTACGACAACAAGCTCTCGGGCGTGGTGATCGACCGCAACAGCGTCAACAACCTGATCGCCTACAACGAGATCTACCGCAACCACACCGACGGCATCACCCTGTACGAAAGCGGCGACAACCTGATCTGGGGCAACAAGGTCATCAGCAACCGTCGCCACGGCATCCGCGTGCGCAACAGCGTGAACATCCGCCTGTACGAAAACCTCGCCATGGCCAACGGCCTGGTGGGTGTGTACGGGCACATCAAGGACCTGTCCGATACCGACCGCGACATCGACCTGGACCCGTTCGACACCAAGGTGTCGCTGATCGTGGTGGGCGGTGAACTGGCGGCCAACGGCAGCGGCCCGCTGTCGATCGACTCGCCCCTGAGCGTGGAGCTGTACCGGGTGTCGATGCTGGCCCCGAGCAAGTCCAGCGGCATCAGTTTCTCCGGGGTGCTGGGCGATCGCCAGGACGAGATTCTCGACCTGATGGTGCGCCAGGGCAAAGCCGTACTGATCGACCCGGTCGAACGCCAGACCGACATGGCGGATTGAGGAAACCTGACATGACCCCACACCTGATGAAACTGCTTGGCCTGAGTGCGGCGCTGCTGGCGATCAGCAACGGCGTGCGTGCCGACGAGGTGCAGGCGCCCAGCTTCACCGCCCAGCCGTGCTGCCAACTGTGCCCCGAAGCCCACGATGCCAGCCGCTACACCACCCGCTACCAGCAGAACTTCACCACCCTGGTGCAAGCCCAGGGCGACTGGCTGTTCCGTACCCGCGAAGACCTGCGCACCGAGTTCACCACCACCCCGGCCGGCTACAAACGCCTGCAGCAGGTGCACGATGCCTTCAAGGCGCGCGGCGTGGAACTGGTGGTGGTGTACCAGCCCACCCGTGGCCTGGTGAACCGCAACATGCTCAACCCGGCCGACAAGGCCGCGTTCAACTACGAGAAGGCCCTGCGCAACTACCAGGCCATGCTCAAGCGCTTCGCCCAAATGGGCTACAACGTGCCCGACCTGTCACCGCTGACCAACGAACAGTTGCCGGCCGCGCAGCAGGGCAAGGACTTCTACTTCCGCGGCGACCAGCACTGGACGCCCTATGGCGCCGAGCGTGCGGCAAAAATCGTGGCCGACACCGTGCACAGTATGCCGGCCTTCGCCGACATCCCGCGGCGTGAATTCGAAAGCCACCCGTCCGGCCGCATGGGCAAGACCGGCACCCTGCACAACGTCGCCGGCCAACTGTGCGGCACCAGCTACGCGGTGCAGTACATGGACCAGTTCGTCACCGAGCCCAAGGGCGAGAGTGGCGGCGACGACCTGTTCGGCGACTCGGGCAACCCGCAGATCACCCTGGTGGGCACCAGCCACAGCGGCAAGAACTACAACTTCTCGGGTTTTCTGCAGCAGTACATCGGCGCCGACGTGCTCAACGTCGCGTTCCCCGGTGGCGGCCTGGAAGGTTCGATGATCCAGTACCTGGGCAGCGAAGAGTTCCAGAACAACCCGCCCAAGATCCTGGTGTGGGAGTTCTCGCCGCTGTACCGCCTGGACCAGGAAACCATCTGGCGCCAGATGCTCGCCCTGCTCGACAACGGCTGCGAAGGCAAGCCTGCGCAGATGAGCGTCAGCACCTCGCTCAAACCGGGCACCAACGAGCTGCTGGTCAATGGCAAGAACGGCGTGATCAAGAACCTGGTCAACGGCCGTCATCAACTGGACATCCAGTTCGAAGACAAGTCGGTCAAGACCTTGCAGGCCACCCTGTGGTACCTCAATGGTCGTCACGAGGACCTGAAGATCGAAAAACCCGAAACCTCCGACACCGACGGACGCTTCGCCTTCCAGCTGCGCGAGGACGAGGACTGGGCCAACCAGACCTTGCTCGCGGTGGAAGTGCAGGGTCCCGAAAGCGGCAGCCAGAAGGTCCAGGCCAGGCTGTGTACACGCAACCCGATCGCCGGCGCCGGGCAGCATGCTGCCCAGGCCGGCCTGTGAGGCGCACATGACATCCATCCGCACCCTTGCCACCCCCGCCCTGCTCGCCCTGGCCCTGTTCGGCCCGGCGGTGCAGGCCGGCGGGCTGGTCCCGCCGCAGGGCTACTACGCCGGCATCGAAAAACCCAAGACCAGCCCCAACGACTTCACCTGTGAAGCCGTGCCCAAGCCCTACACCGGCGCGCTGCAGTTTCGCAGCAAGTACGAAGGCTCGGACAAGGCCCGCGCGACGCTGAACAAGGCATCCGAACAGGCCTTTCGCGACTCCACCGCCAGCATCACCACGCTGGAGCGCGGGGTCAGCAAGCAGGTGATGCAGTACATGCGCGACGGCCGCCCGCAGCAGCTGGACTGCACCCTGCAGTGGCTGGGCACCTGGGCGCAGGCCGATGCGCTGATGTCCACCGACTACAACCACACCGGCAAGTCGATGCGCAAATGGGCGCTGGGCAGCCTGAGCTCGGCATACCTGCGCCTGAAGTTCTCCAACGCACAGCCACTGGCGGCGCACCAGGCCCAGGCCGAACAGATCGAGAAATGGTTCGCGCGCCTGGCCGAGCAGACGGTCAAGGACTGGAGCGACCTGCCGCTGGAAAAGATCAACAACCACTCGTACTGGGCCGCCTGGTCGGTGATGGCCACGGCGGTGGCGACCGATCGCCGCGACCTGTTCGACTGGGCCGTGAAGGAGTACCGCGTGGGTGCCAACCAGGTCGATGCGCAGGGCTTTCTGCCCAACGAGATGAAGCGCAAGCAGCGCGCCCTGGCGTACCACAACTACGCACTGCCGCCGCTGTCGATGATCGCCAGCTTCGCCCAGGCCAACGGCGTGGACCTGCGCCCGGAAAACAACGGCGCGCTCAAGCGCCTGGGCGAGCGGGTGTTGTCCGGGGCCAGAGACCCGAGTGCGTTCAAGGCGCGCAATGGCCAGAAGCAGGACATGGACGATCTGAAGATCGACAGCAAATACGCCTGGCTTGAGCCGTGGTGCAGCCTGTACCAGTGCGACGCCGATGCGCTCAAGCGCAAGCACGCGATGCAGCCGTTCAAGAGTTTCCGCCTGGGCGGCGACCTGACGCGCGTCTACGACCCGCAGGCAGAACAGAAGAAGTAGCAACGACCGCAATCCCTGTGGGAGCGGGCTTGACCCGCGATGCTTTTGATCTGGTTCCCCCGCAATTTCAGCGGGGGGTTTGGGGGGCTGCTGCCCCGATTGTGGATAACGACAAGGAGAGATCGGGATGGTGTTCTCGTCCAATGTGTTCCTGTTCCTGTTCCTGCCGATCTTTCTCGGCCTGTACTACCTGAGCGGGCAACGCTACCGCAACGCCCTGCTGCTGCTGGCCAGCTACGTGTTCTACGCCTGGTGGCGGGTGGACTTCCTGGCGCTGTTCGCCGCGGTCACCCTGTGGAACTACTGGATCGGCCTCAAGGTGGGCGCCGCCGGCGTGCGCACCAAGCCGGCCCAGCGCTGGCTGCTGCTGGGGGTGGTGGTCGACCTGGGTATCCTGGGCTACTTCAAGTACGCCAACTTCGGCGTCGACAGCATCAACGCGATCATGACCTCGTACGGCCTGGAGCCGTTCATCCTCACCCACATCCTGTTGCCCATCGGCATCTCGTTCTACATCTTCGAGTCGATCAGCTACATCATCGACGTGTACCGCGGCGACACCCCAGCCACCCGCAACCTGATCGACTTCGCCGCGTTCGTGGCGATCTTCCCGCACCTGATCGCCGGCCCCGTGCTGCGCTTTCGCGACCTGGCCGACCAGTTCAACCACCGCACCCACACCCTGGACAAGTTCTCCGAAGGCTGCACGCGGTTCATGCAGGGCTTCATCAAGAAGGTATTCATCGCCGACACCCTGGCGGTGGTCGCCGACCACTGCTTCGCCCTGCAGAACCCGACCACCGGCGACGCCTGGCTGGGCGCACTGGCCTACACCGCGCAGCTGTACTTCGACTTCTCCGGCTACAGCGACATGGCCATCGGCCTGGGCCTGATGATGGGCTTTCGCTTCATGGAGAACTTCAAGCAGCCTTACATCAGCCAGTCGATCACCGAGTTCTGGCGGCGCTGGCACATCAGCCTGTCCACCTGGCTGCGCGACTACCTGTACATCACCCTGGGCGGCAACCGCGGCGGCACCTTCGCCACCTACCGCAACCTGTTCCTGACCATGCTGCTGGGCGGCCTGTGGCACGGCGCCAACTTCACCTACATCATCTGGGGCGCCTGGCACGGCATGTGGCTGGCGATCGAGCGCGCACTGGGCCTGGACACCAACCCTCAGCGCTTCAACCCGGTCAAGTGGGCCTTCACCTTCCTGCTGGTGGTGATGGGCTGGGTGATCTTCCGCGCCGAAAACCTGCACGTGGCCGCACGCATGTACGGCGCCATGTTCAGCTTCGGTGAATGGCAGCTGTCGGAGCTCAACCGCGCCAGCCTCACCGGCCTGCAAGTGGCCACCCTGGTGATCGCCTACCTGAGCCTGGCGTTCTTCGGCCTGCGCGACTTCTACCGCAATGCCAAGCCCACGGCCAAGGCCAGCCCGGTGGCCGTGCATGGCGACGGCAGCGTGAGCCTGGACTGGGGCCTGTACATGACCCGCGCGCTGGTGCTGCTGCTGTTCGTGGCCTCGATCCTCAAACTCTCGGCGCAAAGCTACTCGCCGTTCCTCTACTTCCAGTTCTGAGCGAGCCGACCATGACCCGATCATTACGCAAACTCTACGCCGTGCTGTTCATGGCCCTGCTGCTGGGCCTGGGCATCTGGTCGCTGGGGGGCCTGGGCAGTTTCCAGCGTACCGCGCAGATGTCCCTGCTCGACGGCAAGCTGGCCAAGGCCGCCGAAACCCACTACGACGCGCAGTTCCCTATCAAGCGCCTGGGCACCAACCTCTGGGCGGCGCTGGACTTCAAACTGTTCAACGAAGGCCGCCCGGGTGTGGTGCTGGGCCGCGAGCAATGGCTGTTCAGCGATGAAGAGTTCAAGCCGGTGGCCGGCAGCGAACAGTTCGAGGCCGAGAACCTCGCACTGATCCGCGGCGTGCGCGACACCCTCAAGCAGCACGGTGTGCAACTGGTGCTGGCGATCATTCCGGCCAAGGCCCGCCTGTACCCGGAGTACATCGGTGAGCAGACGCCCGCCAGCCTGCATGCCGACCTGTACAACCAGTTCCATGCCAAGGCGCGCCAGGCCGGCGTGTTCGCCCCGGACCTGCTCGGCCCGCTGCAGGCGGCCAAGGCCCAGGGCCAGGTGTTCCTGCGCACCGACACCCACTGGACACCACTGGGCGCCGAGGTGGTGGCACGCCACCTGGCCGAAGCCGTGGCCCGCCAGACCCTGCTCAGCGGCACGCCGCAGCAGTTCGTCACCGAAGCCAAAGCCGCCACACCGTACAAGGGCGACCTCACCAACTTCCTGCCGCTGGACCCGTTGTTCAGCCACCTGCTGCCGGCCCCGGACAGCCTGCAGCAACGCACCACCCGCCCTGCCCGGGCCCAGGACCACACCGACAGCGACGACGCGCTGTTTGCCGACAACGAGATCCCCGTGGCGCTGATCGGCACCAGCTACAGCGCCAACCCGCACTGGAACTTCCTCGGTGCGTTGCAGCAGGCGCTGCGCAGCGACGTGGTCAATTACGCCGAGGACGGCCATGGCCCGCTGCTGCCGATGCTCAAGTACCTGCAGACCGACGCCTTCAAGACCAGCGCCCCACAGGTGCTGGTATGGGAGTTCCCGGAACGTTATCTGCCAATGAAAAACGACCTCAGCGCCTTCGATCCGCAGTGGATCGCCCAGCTGAAGCAAACCCGTACCGCCAATCAAGACATGGCCCTGTCGTCCAATCGGACGCAACACTGAGAGGAACTGCACATGACCACCAAGCACCGCATTGCCAAAGCATTCGCCCTGACCGCCGGCATGAGCCTGCTCTCGCTGCAGGCCTGGGCCGGCGCCGACGCCGCACTGTATGGCCCCAGCGCGCCCAAGGGCTCGACCTTCGTGCGCCTGTACAACGCCGGCAACCAGCCGGTGGCCGCCAGTGTCGGCAACACCCAGATCAGCGAAGTGGCCGTCCAGGGCAGCAGCGATTTCAGCTTCATGCCCCAGGGCGACTACAGCGCCAAGGTCGGCAGCCAGACCGTACCGGTCAAGCTGGCGGGCGACCACTACTACACCCTGGTCAACCACGGCAGCGGCCAGCCGCAACTGGTCGAGGAACCTTCGTTCAAGAACAAGCAGAAATCCCTGGTACGCGTGCAGAACCTGAGCGACCAGGCCCTGACCCTGAAGACCGCCGATGGCAAGACCGAAGTGGTCAAGCCGGTGGCGGCCAAGGCGCGCGGCGAGCGCGAGATCAACCCGGTCAAGGTCAGCCTGGCGCTGTATGAAGGCGACAAGAAAGTCAGCGACCTCAAGCCCGTTGCGCTCGAACGTGGCGAAGCGGCCGTGCTGTATGTGACCGGCAGTGGCAGCAACCTGTCGCCGGTCTGGGTCAAGCGCCCTGTGTCCACCCGTTAATCAACTGCCCCTTTCAACGTTCGGAGATTACCCATGATTCCAGTCATCCTGTCCGGTGGTAGCGGCTCGCGTCTGTGGCCCCTGTCGCGCAAGCAATTCCCCAAGCAGTTCCTGGCCCTGACCGGTGAACACACGCTGTTCCAGCAAACCCTGTCGCGCCTGGTGTTCGACGGCATGGACGCGCCCATCGTGGTGTGCAACAAGGACCACCGCTTCATCGTCAACGAGCAGTTGGCCAACCTGAACCTGGACACCCAGGCGATCCTGATGGAACCGTTCGGGCGCAACACCGCGCCGGCCGTGGCGCTCACGGCCATGAAACTGGTCAACGAAGGCCGCGACGAGCTGATGCTGGTGCTGCCGGCCGACCACGTGCTGGACGACCAGAAGGCCCTGCAACGCGCCCTGGCCCTGGCCACGGTGGCCGCCGAACGCGGCGAAATGGTGCTGTTCGGGGTGCCGGCGACCAAGCCGGAAACCGGCTACGGCTACATCAAGTCGAGCCAGGACGCCCTGCTGCCCGAAGGCATCAGCCGCGTGGCACAGTTCGTCGAGAAACCGGACGAAAAACGCGCCACCGAGTTCGTCAAAAGTGGCGGCTACTACTGGAACAGCGGCATGTTCCTGTTCCGCGCCAGCCGCTTCCTCGAAGAGCTGAAAAAGCACGACCCCGACATCTACGACACCTGCCTGCTGACCCTGGAGCGCAGCCTGGAAGACGGCGACAGCATCAGCATCGACGAGGCCACCTTCGCCTGCTGCCCGGACAACTCCATCGACTACGCGGTGATGGAAAAGACCCAGCGCGCCTGCGTGGTGCCACTGAGTGCGGGCTGGAGCGACGTGGGCTGCTGGTCGTCGCTGTGGGACGTGCACGAGAAGGACACCAACGGCAACGTGACCAAGGGCGACGTGGTGGTGCAGGACAGCCACAACTGCATGATCCACGGCAACGGCAAGCTGGTGTCGGTGATCGGCCTGGAGAACATCGTGGTGGTCGAGACCAAGGACGCCATGATGATCGCGCACAAGGACAAGGTTCAGGGGGTCAAGCAGATGGTCAACACCCTGGACGCCCAGGGCCGCAACGAAACCCAGAACCACTGCGAGGTGTACCGCCCGTGGGGCTCGTATGACTCGGTGGACATGGGCGGGCGCTTCCAGGTCAAGCACATCACGGTAAAACCCGGCGCCAGCCTGTCGCTGCAGATGCACCACCACCGTGCCGAGCACTGGATCGTGGTGTCGGGCACGGCCGAGGTGACGTGCGACGAGAACGTGTTCCTGCTGTGCGAGAACCAGTCCACGTACATCCCGATCGCCTCGGTGCACCGCCTGCGCAACCCGGGCAAGATCCCGCTGGAGATCATCGAGGTGCAGTCGGGCAGCTACCTGGGCGAGGACGACATCGAGCGTTTCGAAGACATCTACGGGCGCTCCACGCCAGTGGAGCGCGGGGTGTCGATCAAGACCATCGCGCAGTGATCTGAAGCCCGGAAGGCCCTTTCGCGGGTCAAGCCCGCTCCCACAACGGTCGCCATCGAACCTGTGGGAGCGGGCTTGACCCGCGATGCTTTTATCAGGGTAGGATGATCCTTCATCCGCACCCAAGGCGCCCTCCATGTTCATCGGTATCCTGCTCATCCTCACCTGGCTGGTCCTGCTGCTGCGCTACCCGGCCAAGGCCTTGCCGATCTCCATGGCCGCGCTGCTCGGCCTGGGCCTGGTGGGGCTGTGGGTGGTGTGGCTGGACAACCGCGAGGCCAGCCAGCTGGCCCGCCTGGAACTGCGCCTGGACTACGCCCCCGACGCCTGCCCGGCCGACCGGCCGCTGCGCGTACAGATAAAGAACGCCAACCGCGTGCCGCTGGTCGAGCTGCGCTGGCGCGTGGCCGCCTACGCCCCCGGCGACACCGTCAACCTGGCCGAGAACACCTACGCCGCACCGCGCTACCGCGGCCCCGGCGACCTGCAGCCCGAGGCCAGCTGGCACGACTGCCTGCCCCTGCCCCCCCTGCGCTCAGGCTACCGTCCGCAAACCCTGGAATTTCGTGCCGAACACCTGCAGGGTGGGTTTGCCAACTAGTATTTTTGCCAGTTACCTCAGACACGCCAGCCGGGGTTGAATGGAGCGCACCGGAAATCTTGCAGGAGGCACCACCATGTCACTCAGGCCCGTGACCCGCCTCGACCAGCTCCAGGCGCTGCTCGATGATTGCACACGCCAACGCCCGGCCATGGTCATGGTGGGCTCGGCCAGTTGCCCGCCTTGCCGCACGATGCATCCCGGTGTTGCACGGCTTGGCAGTCAACATCCTCAGGTCGACTTCCACTATTTCAACGTCGACCTGTTCGAGGATCACCCGCAAGAACCGGCCCTGACCTGCCTGTTCCAGAGCCTGTCGCTGCACTACCTGCCTTCACATATCCTGTTGCCCGTCGCCGGCCCCAACCTCGTGGTGTGCGCCACGAGCATCACCCGGCTGATCGACGCCCTGACCGAACACCACATTCTGAGGAGAGCCCCCTTCCATGCCCGTCGTCCTGATCACCGGTTGCTCCAGCGGCATCGGCCGCGCCCTCGCCGACAGCTTCAAGTCCGCCGGCTACGACGTGTGGGCGACCGCGCGCAAGGCCGATGACGTCGCCACGCTGATCAAGGCCGGCTTCAGCAGCCGCCAGCTGGACGTCAACGACGAGGACGCCCTGGTGCGCCTGGCCGACGCCATCGAAACGGCCCATGGCGGCCTCGACATCCTGATCAACAACGCCGGCTACGGCGCGATGGGGCCGCTGCTGGACGGCGGTGTCGAGGCCATGCAGCGCCAGTTCGAGACCAACGTGTTCGCACTGATCGGTGTGACCCGTGCACTGTTCCCCTTGCTGCGACGCAATCGCGGCCTGGTGGTGAACATCGGCAGCGTGTCGGGTGTGCTGGTCACCCCGTTCGCCGGCGCCTATTGCGCATCCAAGGCGGCGGTGCATGCGCTCAGCGATGCGCTGCGCCTGGAACTGGCGCCGTTCGGCATCGGCGTGATGGAAGTGCAGCCCGGCGCCATCGCCTCAAGCTTCGCCAGCAATGCCGGGCGCGAGGCCGAGCAGGTGCTGGCGCAAGACTCGCCGTGGTGGCCATTGCGCGAGCAGGTGCGCGCCCGCGCCCGCGCCTCGCAGGACAGACCGACCCCCGCCAGCGCGTTCGCCCAGGGCCTGCTCAAGGCCGTACAGCAGCGTACCCCGCCCGACCTGCTGCGCCTGGGCAACGGCAGCCGCGCCCTGCCGCTGCTGGCCGGCGTGCTGCCCAAACGGCTGCTGGAAAAGGTGCTGAAGAAACGTTTCGGCCTCGACCGCAGCCTGTGATCTGCCCGGTTTGCGGGGGCCTGCGCCGGCGATAGCTGACCCTATCGCTAACTATAAAGTGCACACCAGAGCATTTTCCAAAGCGTCTCCAAGGCCAAGAATCGCCCTCGTACTGGATCGGCTGCATTGCCACAGCGGCGGCGCGCTCCAGGCAATCAGGGAGAAATCTCCAAGGTCGGAGCACCGCTGCCTGCTGGCAGCCTTTCTCACAAATGCAATCAGGCCCTTTCTGGAGACATTCGTGAAACACCTTAACCTTCCGCGCAAGATCCCCACCCAGGCCCGCTCGCGGATGATGGTCGAAACCATCCTCACCTCCACCGCCAAGGTGGTGGTCAAGCATGGCTACCAGGGCACCAACACCAACCTGGTGGCCCAGCGCGCCGGGGTCAGCGTGGGCTCGGTCTATCAGTACTTCCCGAACAAGGATGCATTGATCGCGGCGTTGCATGAGCGCCATGCGCAGGCCATGAACCGGGTGATTCTGGAGGTCGCCGGCGCCCACGAGGTGGCCGACCTGCCGGCCCACCTCAGGCTGCTGGTGCAAGCCCTGCTGCACCTGCACCAGCAGGAACCGGAGCTGCACCGGCTGCTCGACACCGACCTGGCCAACCTGAGCCGCAGCGTCGACGACCTGCAGCACAAGGCCCGCATCACCCTGTCCATCGAGCGCCTGCTGGACCGCTGGCGGGCCACGCTGGCTCACAGCAACCTGCACCTGGCCGCCTGGCTGGCGGCGCAGATGATCACCTCGATGGTCAAGGCCTACATCCTCGACTCGCCGCAGATGAGCCAGGCGCAGATCGAGGATGCGATCAGCAGCTCGCTGATCGGGCTGTTGTGCCTCCCGCCGGCCATGCCGCTGGCCACCGCCCGCGCACGCGCGCAGCCGCACAGCTCAGCGGCGTAGCGCCTGGCGCGCCTGCAACTGCTCGTAACGCTCCAGCAAGCGCAGCGCCTGCAGGTAGCTGGGCACTTCCACCACCAGGCCATCGACTTCGGCACGCACGTTGCCGCCCTGGGCCGCCGCCTCGAACGCCGCCACCTGCCGGCGCGCCAGTTCGGCGTCCGCGTCAGCGGGGGTGAGGTAGCGATTGGCGACCGCCACGTGCGCCGGGTTGACCACACCCTTGGCCTGGTAGCCGATGGAGCGGGCGAACTGCATGTCGGCTTCGGCACCCTGCGCGTCGGCAAAGGTGTAGGGCGAGTCGATGGCCAGCACCCCCGCTGCCGCGCATTCGAGCAGAAAGCGCGAGCGCGGGTAATACAGCTCGGTGCCGGCGCGGCTGCGCCCGGCGCCCAGGTCGGCCACCATGTCCTCGGTGGCCACCAGCATCGCCTTGATACGCGGGCTGGCGGCGGCGATCTCGATGGCGCGCACCACGCCCAGCGCGGCCTCGATGTTCGGCACGATCAACGTGCTGCCGGCAGCGATGCCATGGCGCCCCTCAAGCTCGGTGATCAACTGGTCCAGCTCGATCATCTGCTCGCGGCGCTCGACCTTGGACATCATCACCACCTGCGGGCGGCCAGCCATCACTGCCGCCAGGTCCTCGTGGCCACAGGTTTCAAACGGGTTGATGCGCACCGCACTGACCCGCCCGCAGGCGCGCCAGCGCTGCAGGATATCCACCGCCAGTGCACGCGCCTCGGGGCGTCGCGCCGGTGGGGTGAAGTCCTCCAGCTCCTGCACCAGCACGTCGCCATCGCCGTCGAGTGCCGCCAGCAACGCGCGCTCGTCGGCGCCGGGAATGAAGAAAAAGGTGCGGCAAAGCGCCAGTGGGTTGTCCTTGGAAACTGCCATGGTTGACGTCCTGTACAGAGAAGAAAAAGAAGAAAAGAAAGCGCCTCAGAGCATCGCCAGGCCGCCGTCCACGGCGATGGTGGTGCCGCTGACGAACGAGGCCTTGCCCGACAGCAGCCAGGCGATCACCTCGGCGGCTTCCTCGGCACGGCCCTCGCGGCGCAAGGCGGTCATGCCGTGCAGCTGTTCGAGCTTGCCGGCGACGCGCGTGGTGTCATCGAGCATCGGCGTGCGGATCACCGCCGGGGCGACGCAATTGACGGTCAGCCCGCGCGGGCCCAGTTCGCGCGCCAGGCCCTTGCTCAGGGTGATTACCGCGCCCTTGCTGGTGGCGTAGCCGAGCGTGCCGGCCAGGCCGCCGCCGCGAATGCCGGCGACGCTGGCCACGGTGCAGATATGCCCGCCGGCGCGCATCAAGGGCACGCTGTGCTGCACCACGCTGAAGGTGGCAAGCAGGTTGACCTCCAGCAACTGGCGCAGGCGCGCCACGCTCAGGTCGTCGAATGCCGTGGTGTCGACCACCCCGGCGCAGGTGGCCAGGCCATCGATGCGCCCGCGCCACCGGGCGATTTCGGCGAACACCGCGGCCACTGCCTGTTCATCGCACAGGTCCAGGGCGAACGGCCGATGGCCTGGGCCCAGCGCATGCAGGGTGCGATCCAGGCCGCCTTCGTCACGGTCCAGGCACGCCACCTGAAAACCCTCCCGTGCCAGCTGCAGGGCGGTCGCCGCGCCAATACCGCTGGCCGCACCGGTGACCACCGCCACCCTGTCTTGATTGGTCATGAACACTGCACTCCCTGAATGGCGATACAGGGCCGCTACAACAACGGCGCCTGAGTGGCGGCCATGCTAAAAGAATGCCTGCCGAACAACTACTCGCATTAAAAACCCCACACACAAGAGCCGTGCCCGTGTACCCGCCGTGGATTGCTCGCATTGCCAGGAATATTAAATATTCATGACCAAAGTTCGTTGTCGGCGGCGAAATGCGAGCAATTCAACGCCACCCTCAAGGCCGCCCCCACAAACGAACCATGGCGTACAACCAGCAGCCAGCAACCCCACGGCAGACAAGCGCTGCAGCGCGAAATCGAGTTTTACGCAAACAAACGCGAGTAGCCTTGCAAGTTCAACTTGCCTAGCATTTGAAACAACTTGAAACCCACTTTCAAGGGACCGAACAAGTTGCCGAGAAGTTTCAAGAACATTTCGCCAACTTCAAACAGAACAAACAAAAGGAAGTGCACCATGAGCCAGAAAGGCTTTGAGACCGTCATTGAAATCAAATACCGCGACACCGACTCGATGGGCCATGTAAGCAGCCCCATCTATTATGACTACATGCAACATGCCTACCTCTGCTACATGCACCACCTGCTGCAACTGCCAAAGAGCGAAAAACTGCCGCACATCATGGTGCGCAGCGAGTGCGACTACCTCAAGCAGGCCATGTACGGCGAAACCCTGGTGGTCAGCAGCGCCGTGGTGAAATTCGGCACCAAGAGCTTCGAGATCGAGCACACCATGCGCCGCCAGGACGATACCCACGAGGTGGTGGCCAGGGCCAAGTCGTACCACGTGATGTTCGACTACGACAAACAGGCCACCGTGCCTGTGCCCCAGGCATTCAAGGATCAGGTCCTGGCTTTCCAGGAAGGCTGAGCCGGCGCTCAGGGACGAACCGTTCGCCGACGCTCAGGCGCCCCGGCGAACCGACTGTAAAGGTACGCTCAATGAAACTCTCCTGGACTCCACAGCAGCTCGCGCTGCTGTCGACCTACCGCGCCATCGGCGTGGAACTGGCCGAGGCGCGGCGCAGCGCCGCCCCCGGTTTCGATCACTACGGCTGGCAACGCCTGTGCGACGCGGGCCTGTGGAAGCTGGTCATCCCGCTCGAATACGGCGGCCTGGGTGAAGACTGGTGGGGCTTCAGTGCCGCGCTGGAAGGCCTGGCCTCGTCGATCCGCACGCCCGAGCTGCTGCTGTCGGTGATTGCCCAGGCCGGCATGGTCCGTGCCCTGATGCTCTACGGCAGCGACGCCCAGAAGGACCGCTACCTGAGCGCGATCCTGGCCGGCGCGCTGAGCGCCACCGGCATCGCCGAACCGGGCACCGGCACCGACGTGCGCAGTATCCACAGCCTGCTGACCCCGTGCGCGGACGGCTACCGGCTGACCGGCAGCAAGTTCAACATCGCCCATGCACCGGTGGCCGACTTCCTGCTGATCGTGACCCGCCTGGCCACCGACTCCAAGCACAACATCGCCCTGGTGATCATCGACAAGGACACCCCCGGCCTGACCCGTGGCGAGCCGGACGACAAGCTGGGCAACAAGCACCTGCCCACCGGCCCGCTGCACTTCGACAACCTGCCGGTGCCGGCCGAACAGGTACTGGGCGAGCCGGGCCGCGGCCTGCAGCAACTGATCAGGATCATCTCGCTGGGGCGTGCGTACTACGGCCTGGTAGCGGCCAACCTGCCAACGCCGTTCCTGGCCGAGGCCATGCACTACGCGGCCAACCGCCAGAGCTTCAACAGCGCCATCGACACCCACCAGTACGTGCAGAAGCGCCTGGTGGACATCGCCATGGGCATGGAGCGCAACCGCTGGATGGTGTACGCCGCGCTCGACCAGCTGCTGGGCAACGACCCCCAGGCGCTGATGAGCTGCTCGATCGCCAAGCTCGGCGCCGCGCAGGACTTCATCCACAGCGCCATCAGCCTGCTCAAGCTGTACGGCAGCCTGGGCTACCACGAAGGCGACATCGCCACCCTGGTCAAGGACGCGCTGGGCTTTGCCAGCGTGGGCGGCACCGAAGAGATGCACCAGAAGAACATCTTCAACCAGCTGCTGCGCCTGACCCAGGCCGGCTGACCCCGCAGCGCCCGCCCCTGCCACCTGCGCGCCCGGCCCCACCCGGCGCGCGGGCATGGCAGCGCGAGCGTGGGCGCCCTTGACCACCCCTTCCTGGTAGAGAACAGACCCGATGCCGATCGAATCGACTTTACTGCACGCAAGCCCTGTCGCCGCCCTGGCCCCGGTGCCCTTCGCCCAACCGTTCGATGACCACCTGGAACAGGCCGGCCTCGACGAGTTGCGCCAGCACCAATTGCTGCGCCTGCGCCAGACCCTGCTGCATGCCTATACCCATGTGGCCTGGTACCGCGAGCAGTTCCATGCACTGGACGTGCACCCCTACGACCTCAAGCACCTCGACGACCTGGCGCACTTCCCGCTGACCAGCAAGGCACAGTTGCGCGACCACTACCCCTTCGGCCTGTTCGCCGTGCCGATGGACCAGGTGCTGCGCCTGCATGCCTCCAGCGGCACCACCGGCCAGCCCACCGTGGTCGGCTACACGCGCAACGATATCGACGTGTGGGCCTCGCTGGTGGCGCGCTCGATCCGCGCTGCGGGCGGGCGGCGCGGCGACCGCATCCATATCGCCTATGGCTACGGCCTGTTCACCGGCGGCCTGGGCGCACACTACGGCGCCGAGAAACTCGGCTGCACGGTGATCCCGATGTCGGGCGGGCAGACCGCACGCCAGGTGCAGCTGCTCAAGGACTTCCAGCCGGACATCATCATGGTGACGCCGTCCTACATGCTCAACATCGCCGAAGAGATCGAACGCCAGGGCATCGACCCGCAGTCGCTGTCGCTGCGCGCCGGGATCTTCGGCGCCGAGCCGTGGGGCGGACAGATGCGCGGCGAGCTGGAACAGCGCCTGGGCATCAAGGCCCTGGACATCTACGGCCTGTCGGAAGTGATGGGCCCGGGGGTGGCCATGGAGCACCTCGACACCCAGGACGGCCCGACACTCTGGGAAGACCACTTCTACCCCGAGATCATCGACCCGGTCAGCGGCGCGGTGCTGCCCGACGGGCAGTTCGGCGAACTGGTGCTGACCACCCTGAGCAAGGAAGCGCTGCCGATGGTGCGCTACCGCACCCGCGACCTCACCCGCCTGTTGCCCGGCAACGGTCGCGCCATGCGCCGCATCGACCGCATCACCGGGCGCAGCGACGACATGCTGATCATCCGCGGGGTCAACGTGTTCCCCAGCCAGATCGAGGAGCAACTGCTCAAGCTGCTGATGTTCAGCCCGGTGTACCAGTTGCATGTCAGCCGCCAGGGCAACCTCGACGTGCTGGCCGTACACGTCGAGCTGCGCCCGGAACACAGCGGCCTGAGCGCCCAGCAGCAACAGGCCGCCTGCCAGCAGCTGAGCCACCAGATCAAGGTGCACGTGGGCATCAGCACCCACATCCAGCTGCACCCGTGCCACACCCTCAAGCGTTCCGAAGGCAAGGCCGGCAACGTCATCGACCTGCGCCGCCAGCCCTAGCGGCGCACCCTCTCTCAAGGATCACGAGGCTCCCCTACTCATGGACATGACCATTGGCGATTTTCTGCTGCGCCGCCTTCAGGAATTCGGCATCCGCCACCTGTTCGGCGTGCCCGGCGACTACAACCTGACCCTGCTCGAACAGGTCGAGGCGCTGCCCACGCTCGACTTCATCGGCAACTGCAACGAACTCAACGCGGCCTACGCGGCCGACGGCTACGCCCGCACCCAGGGCTTCGGCGCGGTGCTGACCACCTACGGGGTGGGCGACCTCAGTGCACTCAACGGCATCGCCGGCGCCTATGCCGAGCGGGTGCCGGTGATCATGGTGTCGGGCATGCCGCCGCTGCACGCGATCATCGACCGGGCCCTGATGCACCACACCCTGGGCGACGGCAACTACGACAACATCATGGTGACCCTGCGCCAGTTCACTGTGGCCCAGGCGCGCATCACCGTGGAAAACGCCGCCATGGAAATCGACCGCGTATTGCAGACCTGCTACCGCGAACGCCGCCCGGTGTACCTGCAACTGCCCAGCGACCTGGCCACCCTGCCGATCGAGGTGCCCGACACGCCGCTGCAACTGAGCGAGCCGCGCAGCGAGCCGGGGCAACTGCAGGCGGTGGTACGGGCGCTGGTGGCACGCCTGGATGCCGCCAGCTCGCCGGTGCTGCTGGTGGACATGGACGTGGCGCGCTTTGGCCTGGTGCCCCAGGTGCTCGAGCTGATCGAGCGCTTCGACCTGCCCTTCGCCTGCCTGCCGCCGGCCAAGGCCATGCTGCCCGAGTCGCACCCGCTGTTCCTCGGCACCTACGCCGGTGCCGGCTCCGCGCCCGGCGTGCGTGCGGCACTGGAGCAATCCGACTGCGTGATCAGCCTTGGCGCACGCTTCACCGACACCAGCACCGCGCTGTTCTCCCACAGCTTCATGGACGGCGCGCTGATCCAGCTGCACGCCTACGCGGCCTCGATCGCCAGGCAGCACTACACCGCCGTGAGCCTGGGCCAGGTGCTCCAGGCGCTGGGCCAACAGGCGCTGGCACGCGAGCGCCGCGCCCAGCGCATCCCGCCGTTCAGTGCCAGCCCGGCGTTCGCCGCGCTGTCGGGCAAGCCGCTGAGCCAGCTGCGCTTCTGGCAGCGCATCGGCCACCTGATCGAAGCCGACGACCTGGTCATCGCCGAAAGCGGTACCTCGTCGGCGGGCATCAGCGGCCTGCGCCTGCCGACCGGGGCAACCTGCATCACCCAGCCGATCTGGGGTTCGATCGGCTACACCCTGCCCGCGCTGCTGGGCAGCCTGCTGGCCGCACCGACACGCCGCCAACTGCTGTTCATCGGCGACGGCTCGTTGCAGATGACCGTGCAGGAGCTGTCGACGATTCTGGCGCACAACCTCAAGCCGGTGATCTTCCTGATCAACAACGATGGCTACACCATCGAACGGCTGATCCTGGGCGAGCATGCCAGCTACAACGACGTGAACCCCTGGCGCTATGCGCAACTGGCCAGCGTGCTGGACACCCGCGAGCGCTCGCGCAGCTTCACCGTGCACACCGAGGACCAGCTCGAAGATGCGCTGGCCCAGGCCGCACAGGCCAACACGCTGGTGTTCATCGAAGTGGTGATGGAACGCATGGACGCGCCCGAATCGCTCAAGCGCTTTGCCCGGCTGTTCGCCGAGTTCGACTACGGGCTGCAACCGGCCAGCCTGCCGGCGATTGCCGGCTGAAGGCCGCGCCCGGGCGAGTCGCTCGCCCGGGCGCGGCAGGGTGCATCAGGCGATGGAACGAACCACGCCGCCATCCACGCGCAGGGCTGCGCCGGTGGTGGCGCTGGCCTGGCGCGAGGCCAGGTAGACCACCATGTTGGCGACCTCCTCGACCGTGGCCAGGCGCTTGATGACCGAGCTGGGGCGGTGCTCGGCAATGAACCGGGCCTCCAGCGTCTCGCTGTCCACCCCCTGCTCCCTGGCCATCTGGCTGAAGTAGCCGCCCACGCCTTCGGAGCGGGTCGGGCCCGGCAGCACCGCATTGACGGTCACGCCGGTACCGGCCAGGGTCTCGGCCAGCCCGCGGGAAATCGCCAGCAGAGCGGTCTTGGTGGTGCCGTAGTGCACCATCTCGGTCGGGATCTGCAGCGCCGATTCACTCGACAGGAACAGCACCCGGCCCCACTCGCGCGTGGCCATGCCCTTGGCGTAATGGCGCGACAGGCGCACCGCGCTCATCACGTTGACCTCGAAGAAGCGCTGCCAGTCCTCGTCGCTGATCTCGAAGAAGCCCTTGGGCTCGAAGATGCCCAGGTTGTTGACCAGGATGTCGGTTTCCGGCTCCTTGGCAAACAGGATGTCCGCCCCCTCGGCCGTGCCCAGGTCGGCCGCGATGCCCTTGACCTTGGCCCCCGGCAACTTGCGCTGGATCTGTTCTACGGCGCGCGTGACACGGGCCTTGGTGCGCCCGTTGACCACCACCTCGGCACCGGCCTCGGCCAGCCCGTGGGCAATGGCAAAGCCGATACCGGCGGTGGAGCCGCTGACGATCGCACGCTTGCCGTGCAAGGAAATATTCATACCTGCGTCCTTTTCTGGATGACATGTGAACCCCGGCGCGGCGCCGGCCGTGCCGGGGCACGGCCGGCGCAGGCCTCATGGGTGCTTTGACCGCTGCCCTCGATCGAGTTCAGCGCTGGCCTGGGCCGGTGGGGCAAATGACTGCCAGCCCCCGCCCAGGGATTTGTACAGGCCGACCATGGCCAGCGACACCGCCGCCGAGCTTTCGACCCACTGCTCCTGGTTGGCCAGCAAGGCGCTCTGCACGGTCAGCACGTTGAGGAAGTCGACCGCGCCCTCCACGTACTGGTTGCGCGCGGTGTCCAGCGCCACCCGGCTCTGGCGCACCGCTTCGTCGAGCAGGTCGCGGCGCAGCTGGCTGGCGTTGTACAGGCGCAGCACATCGTCGATCTCGTGCCAGGCGCGCAGCACCACCTGCTGGTACTGCACAGCCGCTTCCTGCTGCTGCGCCTCGCGCAGCTTGAGCACGCCGGTCAGGCGCCCGCCTTCGAAGATCGGCAGGCTCAACTGCGGGCCGATGGCAAACCGGCGCGAACTCCAGTTGCCGAAGTCCGACAGTTGCAGCGACTGGAACCCCGCGCTGCCCGACAGGCGGATGCTCGGATAGAAGTTGGCCTTGGCCACCCCGATGCTGGCCGTGGCGGCGTGCAGTTGCGCCTGTGCCTGGCGGATGTCGGGGCGCCGCTCGGCCAGTTCCGAGGGCAGGCCCATGGCAAAGCGCTGCGCGGTCTGCGGCATCGGTGCCGGTTGCAGCAGTTCGTTCTGCAGGCTGCGTGGCGGCTCGGCCAGCAGCAGGCTCAGGGCGTTGATCAGTTGCGCCTGGCGGTCTTCCAGGGTGGGCAGGCGCGCCTCGATGGACGCCACCTGCGCCTTGGCCTGGGCCACGTCGAGGTTGGTCGCCACGCCATCGTTCAGGCGCATCTGCGACAGGCGCAGGCTGTGGCGCGACACGTCGAGGTTCTCGCGGATCACCGCCAGGGTGCTCTGCACCGCACGCAGCTGGATATAGTCGTGGGCGGTCTCGGCCAGCAACGACAGCAGCACGCCCTGGCGGTCGTTTTCGGCCACCTCGACGCTGGCGTCGGCGGCCTCCACCTCACGCCGCACCCGGCCCCACAGGTCCAGTTCCCAGGCAGCGGTGAAGTCGCCCTGCCACAGGTTGAAGGCCGACTTGCCGTTCTTGCCGGACGGGTCGTTGAGGCCGTCCTCGCTGTTGCGGGCGCGGCTGTAGTTGCCGTTCAGGTCGACCGACGGGTACTGCTCGGAGGCAATGCTGCTGCGCACCGCGCGGCTCTGCATCAGCCGGGCGGTGGCCACCTGCAGGTCCAGGTTGCGTTCGACCGCGCGCTGTACCAGTGACGACAGCTGCGCATCGTTGAACTGCTCCCACCAGCGCGCCTGCAGCGGTGTCGCCTCGGGCTGGCTGGGGCCGGCCTTGTCCTGCAGGGTCGGCCAGGCCGACGGCGCGGTGGAGCGCGGCGCTTCGAAATCGGGGCCCAGGCTGCAGGCGCCGAGGGTCAGCGTGGCGCCCAGCAGCAAGGGCGAAGTAGCCTGTGCGAAGTTCATCGAGCGCTGACCTCGTTGCCGGCCTGGGCCCTGGCCGGGCTCTGGGTATCGATTCTGGCGATCACCGACATGCCCACGCGCAGGCGGCTGAGCAATGGCTGGTCGGCGTCGAGCACGATCTTCACCGGGATGCGCTGCACCACCTTGGTGAAGTTGCCGGTGGCGTTGTCCGGCTTGACTGCGGCAAAGGTCAGGCCGGTGGCCGGGGCCACGCTCTGCACATGGCCGCGCAGCTGTTCACCGGCAAAGGTATCCACGCTCACCAGCACTGCCTGGCCTGGCTGCACGTGGGTCAGCTGGGTTTCCTGGAAGTTGCCGACCACGTAGGCCTGCGCCAGCGGCACCACCGAGAGCAGCCGTGCGCCCGGGTTGACGTAGGCGCCCACGCGCACGGCGCGCTCGCCGACCATGCCGTCGATGGGTGCGACGATCTGCGTGTAGGACAGGTCCAGGCGGGCACGGTCCAGCGCGGCCTCGGCATGCTTGAGGCCGCCCTGTGCTGCCTCCACCTGCGCGGTGAGAATGTCCACCTGCTTGCGTGCCGCGGCCAGCGCAGCACGGGTGTTGGCCAGGCGTGCCTGGGCCTGGTCGACCCGGCTGCGCGCCTGCTGGGCGTTCTGCACGGTGCCGGCGCCCTGCTCGGCCAGGCGGGTGTGACGGGTCAGTTCATGGTTGGCGAACGCCAGCGCCGCCTCGTCGGCAGCCACCGTGGCCTGGGCCTGGGCAATCAGCGAAGCCTGGCGTTCGAGGGTGGCGCGGGCGTTCTGGTACTGCGCGCGGGACATCAGCAACTGCGCGTCGGCGGCGGCCAGCGCCGCCTGGAAGTCGCGGTCGTCGATCTGCGCCAGCACCTGGCCGGCCTTGACCTGCTGGTTGTCCTCGACGTGGACCGCCTTGATGAAGCCCGACACCTTGGGCGCCACCACGGTGTAGTCGGCCGTGACGTACGCATCGTTGGTGGACTGCGTGCCGCCGCTGCCGAACAGCGCGGGCAGCGCCACATAGGCCAGGCCGGCGACGACGATCACCGCCACGGCGATCAGGGTGAGTCTGGAAGTTTTACTTGAGGTCATGTCTTTCTCTCTCGACGGGACTAGGCCACTGCACGCGGCGGGTAGATCCGGGTAGGCACAAAGGGAATCAGCACGATCAGCGCCAGTGCCAGCAGCGCCATGCACAGGTAAAGGTCGGCCGAGGTCAGCACCACGGCCTGCTCATGGATGCGCCTGGCCAACCCCGGCGCATCGCTGGCGGCCAGCGGCGAGTTGCCCAGGTTGTCCACCAGCATGTTGGAGTGGAAATGCCGGCGCACCGTGGTCAGGGCCTCCAGCACCCCGGCGGCCACCACCGAAGCCAGGCCCTTGATGGTGTTGAACCAGGCCGAGGCGAACGGGCCGTCCTGCGGGGTCATGCCGCCGGTGGCGAGCATCAGCAGCGGGATCACCGCCATCGGCTGGCCGAAGATCTGGAACAGTTGCAGCACATAGAAGTTTTCGCGCACCCACTGCGAGGTGATCTGCGTGCCGCCCAGGCACGACATGGCGAGCATGCCCAGGCCGATGGCCAGCACCCAGCGGCAGTCCACCGCGCGGATGTTGCACAGCGCCGCGGTCAGCGGCAGCGCCAGCAGTTGCGGCAGCGCCACCAGCAGCATCACCGGGCCGCTGTGCACGGGCCGATAGCCCTGGACCTGGGCCAGGTAGTTGGTGGGGATGATGATCACGGCCGACAGCACCACCAGCACCCCGCCCAGGGTGATCAGGGCGTGGGTCAGATTGCGGTTGCGCAGCATCTGCAGCTTGAAGAACGGCAACGGGTGCGACCATTCGTTGATCATGAACAGCACCAGCAGCACCACCCCGCCGCCCAGCAGCCAGCAGATCAGCG
The DNA here is from genome assembly GCF_052850635.1 of Pseudomonas sp. 1176_21. Taxonomy (NCBI): domain Bacteria; kingdom Pseudomonadati; phylum Pseudomonadota; class Gammaproteobacteria; order Pseudomonadales; family Pseudomonadaceae; genus Pseudomonas; species Pseudomonas sp. 1176_21. The sequence goes on along the minus strand of NZ_VXCV01000003.1, from coordinate 56,999 downwards.
GCGAGTTGAACCAGCCCATGCGGTCGCCCTGGGACAGGCCGATCACGATCGAGCAGATGGCCGGCAGCCCCAGCAACAGGCCGCGCCAGTCGAACTGCTTGAAGCGCTCCAGGCGCAACGGGTCCTGCGGCAGGCCCCAGGCCACGCAGCCCATGGCCACCAGCGAGGGCAGGATGATCTGCCAGAACGCCCACTGCCAGCCGACATACTCGGTCCACATGCCCGCCAGCGGCAGGCCCAGGCTCGGCCCGAAGGTCGCGGTCAGGGCGTAGCCGGCCAGGCCGTAGAGCTTGATGCCGGGGGGCAGAAAGCGCAGCGCCACGCTCATCAGCATCGGCGGCAGCGCGCCCCCGGCAAGGCCTTGCAGGGTGCGCAGCAGCATCAGGCTTTCGAGGTTGGGTGCAAACGGGCAGAGCAGCCCCAGTACGGCAAAGGCGCCGATGGCACACAGGGTGAAGCGGCGCAGCGAGAAGGTCACCGAACACCAGGGCGCAAAGGCCATGGCCGACACCGAGGTGGCCGAGTACAGCGCCACCAGCCAGGCCCCTTCGTCGGCGCCGATGTGCATCCCGCCACGGATGTCGGCCAGGGCCATCTTGGTGACCATCTCGTTGAGGCCGGCGCACAGCACCGCCAGCAGCACGCCGACCAGGCCCACCACGATACGCAGGCCGAAAGCAGCCGGGGCGGCCGGTTTGGCAGGCGCCGCGGCGGGCGCCGGGGTGGCCCCCAAGGGCGCCTGGGCCGCCAGCGACGTCATGGCCGGCCCCCGCCCACAGGCGCTGAAGCACGGCAGAAAAAAGGCACACACATGGCAGGAGGACTCCGGGTAGTTAAGTACCCGGCAAGTCTATGGAGGCCAATAGATGACGAAAACTGACATATTCGCAGTTTATTGCTGCGTCAAACGCAATCCACAAAAGTCGCGCTAACGCGTACCTGCCCCGGGCTCAGGCGTAGTGCCTGGAGCAGCATTCCTTGAGGGTCTGGCGCAACCAGCGGTGGGCGGGGTCGTTGTCGAAGCGCGGGTGCCAGGCCTGCATGATGGTCACCGCCTCCAGCGCCATCGGGATGCGGAACGAGCGCAGCGGCAGGCCGAGCCGGGCCACGCTCATCAGCACGTGCTCGGGCAGCGCCAGCAGCAACTCGGAGTCGGGCAGCGAGAACATCGCCGAATGAAAGCTCGGGGTGATCAGCGCCACGCGCCGCTGCAGGCCCATGCCGGCCAGCGCCGCATCGATCGGGCCGGCGGCGCGGCCACGGCGCGACACGCTGATCTGCTCGTAGCCGGCGAAGCGCTCGGGGGTGATCTCGTCATCGAAGATCGGGTGATCGACCCGCGCCAGGCCGACGAAGGTGGTGGAGAACAGGCTCTGCACCTTGATCTCGGGGCCGAGGTTGCGCGTGGCACTGATGTACAGGTCCAGGCGCCCGTCGCGCAGTGCGGCGTCCTCGTCGCCGCCCTCGCCTTCGGGCACGAAGCGCAGCACCGTGTGCGGCGCCTGTTCGCGCATGGTTTCCAGCAGGGGCGCGGCAAAGGGCGCGATGAATACATCGTTGGCGCGCAGGTTGAAGGCCCGTTCCAGGCTCTGCAGGTCGACCTCGTCACTGGAACTGAACACCTGGTTGGCCTGCTCCACCACACTGCGCACCTGACTGCGCAGGGCCATGGCCTTGGGCGTGGGCACCAGGCCGCGGCCGGCGCGCACCAGAATCGGGTCACCCACCGCATGGCGAATGCGCGTCAGGGTACGGCTCATGGCCGCGGGGCTCAGGTTCATCCGCCGCGCCGCGCCGACCACACTGCCTTCATCGAGCAGCGCATCCAGCGCGACCAGCAAATTCATATCTGGAAAGTGCATGGCAAGCATCCATTCATTGCTTCGTTGAGTCCGGGGCAAAGCTTAACAGTTTCCGCCGCGCTCACAGCCCCTGCATGTGGCGCAACTAGTCATTGCACGCTGCACCATTTACCGCGCCGCATGCTTTTTTCAAGAATGCTGCTCTTTGCACAGTGAGTGGACCCTGCCCCATGTACAGCGTCGTTTTGATCGCCATCGATGGCTCGCCACGCAGCCACGGCATCCTGGAAACCGTCAGCACGTTCTGCGAGCAGACCCGTCATCGCCTGCATGTGCTGCTGGCGGTCGACCGTGCCTACGCGCTGCCCGAACAGGACGGCCACATCAGCCCGCAGGACGAAACCGAATACCCGGCGGCCAGCCATGAACAGCAGGTGGCCGACATGAGCATGCTGCAGGCCGTGACCCACCTGCGCGAACGCGGCTTCCAGACCGAAGGCAACCTGGTCAATGGCGACCCGGTGTCGAGCATCGTCGCCGAGGCCAAGCGCCTGGGCAGCGACCTGATCGTGATGGGCCACCGCCACCTGTCGCGGCTGGACCGCATGTTCGACCCCTCGATCAGCAGCAAAGTCATCGACAAGGCCGGTTGCCCGGTACTGGTCGATGCGCGTCATCTCTGACGCCCCCTTGCCCTCACCCCTTGAACGAGACTACACGGATGAAACTCGATTACCTGCTGCTGGAACAGATTGACGCGGTGGCGCTGATTCGCCTCAACCGGCCGCTGTCGCTCAATGCCCTGTGCGCCGAACTGGCGGCGGAGCTGGCCGGCGTGCTCGACCGTCTGGAACAGGACCGCAGCGTGCGCGCCGTGGTGCTGACCGGCACCGACACGGTGTTCGCCGCCGGGGCCGACATCATGGCCATGCGCAACCGCAACTACATCGACGTGTACACCAGCGACTTCGTGACCGTGGACTGGGAGCGCCTGGCCAGCTTTCGCAAACCGGTGATCGCCGCGGTGGCCGGCTACGCACTGGGCGGTGGCTGCGAGATGGCGCTGATGTGCGACTTCATCATCGCCGCCGAGAGCGCGCGCTTCGGCCAGCCGGAAATCAAGCTGGGGACCATCCCCGGTGCCGGCGGCAGCCAGCGCCTGGCACACTTCATCGGCAAGGCCAAGGCCATGGACATGGTGCTCACCGGGCGCACCCTGGACGCCTACGAAGCCGAGCGCTGCGGCCTGGTGAGCCGGGTGGTGAGCGATGCGGCGCTGCTCAACGAAGCCTTGCGTGTCGCGGCGCGGATCGCCGGCTACTCCGGGCCGGTAGCAATGATGGCCAAGGAGGCGGTGAACGGCGCCTTCGAAACCACCTTGAGCGAAGGCGTACGCCAGGAGCGCCGGCTGTTTCATTCCACCTTCGCCATCGAAGACCAGAAGGAAGGCATGGCCGCCTTCGCCGAGAAGCGCGAGCCGCAGTTCATGCACCGCTGAACGTTCGCCATGGCAGCGGCACGCGCTCAATCGCGCGGCTTGACCACCACCGTGCAGGTGGTGCCCGCTGCCAGCAGGAAGCCTTCGGGCACCTCGTCGATGTGGATGCGCACCGGTACCCGCTGGGCCAGGCGCACCCAGTTGAAGGTGGGGTTTACATCGGCGATCAGCTCGCGGCTTTCAGGGTTGTCGCGGTCATAGATGCCGCGCGAGATGCTCTCCACATGCCCCTTGAGCACCTCGCCGCTCATCATCTGCAGGTCGGCCTGATCGCCCACCTTCACGTGCGGCAGCTTGGTCTCCTCGAAGAAGCCGTAGACCCAGAACGAGTCCTTGTCGACCACCGCCATCTTCGGCTCACCGGTGCGTGCATAGTCGCCGCGGTGCACGTTGAGGTTGGTCACGTAGCCGTCCACCGTGGCCAGGATGCGCGTGCGCTTGAGGTCCAGCTCTGCCGCCGCCAGCTGCGCCTGGGCCTGCTGGTAGTCAGCCAGGGCCGAGTTGGCGATGTTGCTGGCGTCGTCGCGGTTCTCCCTCGAGATCACCAGGTTGTCCATGTCGGCACGCCGGTGCGCATTGACCTTGCGCATCTCCCAGGTGGCCTTGCGCGAGGCTACCAGCGCCTGCGCCTGCCTGACCGCCACCTCGTAGTGCTCGGGGTCGATCTGGATCAGCAGGTCGCCCTTCTTCACCAGCTGGTTGTCGCGCACCGGCACGTCCACCACATACCCGGGCACGTCGGCGGCCACGTTGATGATGTCGGCGCGTACCCGCCCGTCGCGGGTCCAGGGCGTGTTCATGTACTGCACCCACAATTGCCGGCCGATCGCCACGGCAGCTGCCAGTACCAGCAAGGTGGCGATCAGGCTGAAAAACTTTTTCATCGACTAGGGTCTCAACGGTAGACGGTCAGCGCCATGGCGCCAAAGAGGCAAATGAACAGGCACAGGCGCAGCAGCGCCGGGTGCCAGAAAAAACGGTAGCCGTCATGCCCGGCAATGAACCGGTCCAGCCCCCAGGCAAGCCCTGCGGCGAACAGGAACATCAAGGTCATGGTCGGCATGTACAGGCCGTGGAAGGCGATTTCACGGGGCATCGGGCAGTCCTTGCGTCGCGGGCAGGTGGGCCAGCGGCGATTGTGGGTCGAGCAGCGAGGTACGGATGAAGTGCAGGTAGCTCTGCACCCGGCGCAGGGCCGAGGTGTCGAAGTGCCGGGCAAAAGGTTCGTCGGTGGCCTGCACGCGGCTGATCGCATGGTCCACTGCCACCAGCGCACGCTCGTGATTGCTGGCGGTGGGCTGCAGGAACAGCCGCGCCAGCGCCCGGCCCATCACGCGGATGGCCTGGCGCCAGGGCTGGGACTCGGCATAGCACGGGTGCACCGGGAGTATCGCCTGTTCCTTGCGCAGCTCGATGATCGCGTGGCCCACCTCCAGCACCACGAACATCCAGCGCAGCAGCTTGCTCTGCACCTGGGGCTGGCCCACGGCCAGGCCATAGGCCTGGTGCAGCAGGTCACGGGTGCGGCTCTCGAACGCCGAGCCCAGCCCGCGCAGGCGCCCGCTGATGGCGAACAGCACCTGGCCGCGCAGGTCCTGCTCCAGGCGGCTCCACAGCCAGCGGCTGTTGGGCGGCAGGATGATCGCCCCGGCCGCCGCGCACACCAGCATGCCGATGACCATGGCGATGTAGTCGTTGACGAAGGTGTAGGGGTTGTACACGGTGAGGTTGTCGGGCACCGAGCCGGTCGAGAAGAAGATCAGCAGGCCCAGGCCATAACCGGCGTAGGCCGGGCGCGAGGCCAGGAACGCGCCCACCACGAACACCGGCGCCAGCACCATGCACAGCAGCGGGAAGCCGTCGATCCAGGGGAACACGAAGAAGGTTTCGAAGAACCCCACCAGCGCGCCGAACAGGGTGCCGCAGGCCATCTGGAACGACATGCGCTTGGGGTTGGGGGTGGCCGCCGACAGGCCCACGGTGGCCGCCGCGATCAGGGTCATCATGGCCCCGCTGGGCCACGCCGTGGCCAGCCAGAAGCTGCCCAGCACCAGCAGGATGAACGCGGCCCGCACGCCGGCGGCCAGCGACACCAGCCAGTTGGTCTGGGCCACGTAGGGTTCGTCCCATTGCTCACGGGCGTGGCTATGCTCGGCCAGCGAGGCGTGGGTCTGGGCATAGCTGTGCAGGTCGTCGACGAAGCGGTACAGCAGTTCGTAGGCGGTGTGAAAGTCGAGCAGGTCGGCGTCGCTGGGCGCGGTGTCGAGGTAGGCGGCGCGCAGGCTGCGTACCCGCTCGGGCAGGTCGTCCTTGTAGGCGGCCAGTTGCTCGGCCAGGCGTGCGGCATCGGCGTGGGTCAGCGAGCGCCCGGCATAGCCGTCGAGCAGGTTGGCCAGGGCATCGAGGCCCGGCTCGATGGCCGTGACGATCTGCAGCGGGCCGCGCTGGCGCAGGCGCTCGAGCAGTTGGTGCAGGGCGTTGAAGCGCGTGGTGATGGCCATGAACTCGCTGTTCATGCGGCCCAGGCGGCCGTTGCGCCGGCGCATGTGCGGGTCTTCGAAGGCGGTCACGCTGCGCAGGCTTTCCAGGCCCACCGCCTCGGCGATGAAGCGCACGTTGCTGCTTTCGAAGCGGTCGCGCTGGCTGTCGCCGCGCAGGCCTTCGGCGACGAAGCCGGCGAACACGCCAAAGCGCTGGTACAGGGCGTTGCGCATCGAGGCACTGGCCGACTGCGGCAGGATCGCGGCGCTGACCAGGGTCGACACCAGGATGCCCAGGGAGATCTCCAGCACCCGCCACACTGCCGCCATGAATGCACCGTCGGGGTGCTGCAGGGCCGGCAGGCCGACCATGGCCGCGGTGTAGCCGGCCAGCACGAAGCCATAGGCGCGAAAGTTGCGGTAGCGCATCGCCCCCGCCGAGCAGATGCCCACCCAGATCGCCAGGCTGGGCAGGAACAGCTCGGTGTTCTGCGGGAAGATCGCGATCAGCGCGACCATCACCGACGAACCGGCCAGAGTGCCGAGCAGGCGGTAGAAGCTCTTGGCGAACACGTGGCCGCTCTGCAGCTGCATCACGATGAACACGGTGATCATCGCGGTGCGCGGCTGCGGCAGCTCCAGACGCATGGCCAGCCACAGGGTGAGAAACGCCGCGCTCAGCACCTTGAAGATGTACACCCAGGTGACGCCGTCGCTGCGCGCCCATTCGAAGAAGCCGCGGCGCCATTCAAGTGATGCCAGCCAGCGAAACGGCAGGGTCATGGCGCTCATTTGTCGAACACCGCCAGGGTGCGCGGGGTGGCCGGTGCGGCCTGCTTATCCGGTGTCGGCACATCGTTGCCGGCGCCCAGCCCACCGCCCAGGGCGGTGACCAGTTCGGCATGCGCGGTCAGGCGCGCGGCCTGCACCTGCTGCTGGATCTGCTGCTGGCGAAACAGCAGGGTCTGCGCATTGAGCACGTTGAGGTAGTCGGTGAGGCCGCGCTGGAACGCGATCATGGCGATGTCGTAGGTCTTCTGCGCCGAGGCCACCGACTCGGCGGCAAAGTGTTGCTGCTCGTCCATCGAGTGGCGGCGGATCAACTGGTCGGACACCCCCTTGAGAGCCTCGACCACGGTCTGGTTGTAGCGCGCCACAGCGATGTCGTAGCCGGCCGAGGCCACGCCCAGTTGCGAGCGCAGGCGGCCACCGTCGAACACCGGCAGGCTGATGGCCGGGCCGACGTTGTAGTTGAACTTGCGCCCGGTGAGAAACTCCAGCGCACCGCCGCCGGTGGCCATGAAGCCGAGCCCGCCGACCAGGTCGACGTTGGGGAAGAAGCCGGCATGCGCCACATCGATACCGCGCGCCTGGGCCGCCACCTGCCAGCGGCTGGCAACCACGTCGGGACGCTGACCCACCAGCTCGGCAGGCAGCGCCGACGGCAGCTTGAGCGCGGTGGCCAACGAGAGATTCGGCCGCTGCAACTGCGCGCCCTCGCCCGGGCCCTTGCCGGCCAGCGCGGCCAGCTGGTTGCGCGCCAGGGCGATTTCTTCATCGAGGCTGTCGAGCTGGCGATGGGTTTCGGGCAGCGGCGTCTGCGCCTGGCTGACCTCGAAATGGGTGCCGATGCCGCCGGCCAGGCGCCGTTCGGCCAGGGCCAGGATCTGCTCCTGCTGGGCCAGCTCGGCCTTGACGATGTCGCGCTGGGCAAAGTGCAGCGACAGCTGGATGTACACCTTGACGATGTTGTTCTGCAGTTCGAGCTGCGCCTGGCGCGCCTGGGCCACGCTCATGTGGGCCATGTCCACGGCCTGCTCGCTGGCATTGCGCTCGCGGCCCCACAGGTCCAGCGCATAGCTCAGGCCCAGGGTGGCATTGTTGTCCCAGGTGTTGGCACCGGACAGCGCGCCGGGGCCATAGAACTGGTCTTCGGGCCAGTTGTGGCGCTTGAGGCTGGACTGGCCGTTGACCTGCAGTTTTTCGTCGGCCTCGATCACCCCGGCCATGGCCCTGGCTTCACGCACGCGGGCAGCGGCCATGGCCATGGTCGGGCTGCCCTGGAGCGCCAGGGCGATCCAGCGCGCCAGTTGCGGGTCGCCATAGGCTTGCCACCATTGCTGGTCGGGCCAGTGGGCATCCTGCGCGGCTGCTCGGATGGCCGCGTCGGTGGTCAGGGTATTGGCTTGCAGCGTCTTGCTTTGCGGGGCGATGCCCCAGGTTCCGATACAGCCGCTCAAGGTCAAGCTAAAGGCACAGACACTGAGCGCATTCAGCGCTCTGATGATGCGACGCGGCACAGCTGCGAGTTCCCGACTAGAAGGTGGATGACGCTAGGTGACGCAATTCTAGGGGGCCGCCGCACTGGCGATAAGCGTGCTTTACTGCGAATCTTTGTTACGAAAACCGCGATAATCCGGCTTTAGTCTGAAGACTGCTTTGGTTACTTCATGTCACAATTCTGTCGTCTTCCTTGAGAGCGCCCCATGGACACCCTGCAAAACATGCGTGCTTTCAGTTGCGTCGCGCAAGTCGGCAGTTTCACCGCCGCTGCCGTGCAACTGGATACGACCACCGCGAACGTGTCGCGGGCGGTTTCCAATCTTGAAGCGCACCTGCAAACCCGCCTGCTCAACCGCACCACCCGGCGCATCGCACTGACCGAAGCGGGCAAGCGCTACCTGATGCGCTGCGAGCAGATCCTCACCTACGTGGAGGAAGCCGAGGCCGAGGCCAGCGACGCGCATGCGCGCCCGGCCGGGCAACTGAAGGTGCACTCGATGACCGGCGTGGGCCAGCATTTCGTCATCGACGCCATCGCCCGCTACCGCGAAACCCATCCCGACGTGACCTTCGACCTGACCATGGCCAACCGCGTGCCCGACCTGCTGGACGAGGGCTACGACGTGTCCATCGTGCTCGCCAGCGAGCTGCCGGACTCGGGTTTTGTGTCGCAGCGCCTGGGCATCACCTACAGCATCGTGTGCGCCTCGCCCGAATACGTGAAGCGCCACGGCGTGGCGCACAAGCCGGCCGACCTGCTCAAGCACGCCTGCCTGCGCATGGTGAGCCCGGTGATCCCGCTGGAAAAATGGCTGTTCGACGGCCCCGAGGGCCAGGAGGTGGTGAACATCACCCAGGCGCCCTTCCAGGTGAACTCGGCCGATGCCATGAAGGCGGCGATCCGCAGCGGCATGGGCGTGGGCGTGCTGCCGATCTACTCGGCCATCGACGGCCTGCGCGACGGCAGCCTGGTACGGGTGATGCCCGAGTACCGCCTGCAGGAGCTGAACCTGTACGCGATCTACCCCTCGCGCCAGTACCTGGATGCGAAGATCAAGACCTGGGTCGAGTACCTGCGCAACTCGCTGCCGGAGATCCTCGCGGCCCACGAGGCCGACCTCAAGACCCACGAGCTGCTCATCGCCACCTGAAATCTTGCTGCACAGGGGCGGCGGAGAATGATAGCGTGCTACCCATTCTCCCCTGCCCGCAGCGAGTTCGCCGATGAAAAAGACCGTACTGGCCTTCAGCCGCATCACCGCCCCGATGGTCGAGCGTCTGCAGCAAGACTTCAACGTGATCGTGCCCAACCCCAAGCTGGGCGACATCAATGCCCAGTTCAACGAAGCGCTGCCCCAGGCCCACGGCCTGATCGGGGTGGGGCGCAAGCTGGGCGAAGCGCAGCTGCACAACGCTGAGCAGCTGCAGGTGGTGTCGAGCGTGTCGGTGGGTTACGACAACTACGACCTGGCCTACTTCAACCAGCGCGGCATCGCCCTGACCAACACCCCTGACGTCCTCACCGAAAGCACCGCCGACCTAGGCTTTGCGCTGATCATGAGCGCGGCGCGGCGGGTGGCCGAGCTGGACGCCTGGACCAAGGCCGGCGAATGGAAAGCCACCGTGGGCCCGGCACACTTTGGCAGCGACGTGCATGGCAAGACGCTGGGCATCGTCGGGCTGGGCAACATTGGCGCGGCGATTGCGCGGCGTGGCCGGTTCGGCTTCAACATGCCGGTGATCTACAGCGGCAACAGCCGCAAGACCGCGCTGGAGCAGGAACTGGGCGCGCAGTACCGCAGCCTGGATCAACTGCTGGCCGAAGCCGACTTCGTGTGCCTGGTGGTGCCGCTGGGGGCCAACACCAGGCACCTGATTGGCGAGCGCGAACTGAAGCTGATGAAGCCCAGTGCGTTTCTGGTCAACGTATCGCGCGGGCCGGTGGTGGATGAGGCGGCGCTGGTGGCGGCGTTGCAGCAGGGCACGATTCGCGGTGCAGGGCTGGATGTGTACGAGAAGGAGCCGCTGAGCGATTCGCCGCTGTTCCAGCTGGCCAATGCGGTGACCTTGCCGCATGTGGGCTCGGCCACGGCCGAAACCCGCGAGGCGATGGCCAACCGTGCCATCGACAACCTGCGCGCGGCACTGCTGGGCGAGCGCCCGCGCGACCTGGTGAACCCGCAGGTGTGGAAGTAAGGCTGCCATTCGCCAGCAAGGCGGGCTCCTGCAAGGGTTACGCGGCCCTGGTAGGCGCCGGCCTTGCCGGCGAAGGCGTCACCACCCGCCCCTTCCGGAACACCAGCACATTGCCCAGCATCACCAGCACCAGCCCGCCCAGCGCCGGCGCTGTCCACTGGTACCCCTCGTAGAACGCCGACACGTTCAGCGCCACCAGCGGGAACAGCACCGTGCAGTACGCCGCACGCTCCGGCCCCATGCGCCCCACCAGCGTCAGGTACGCGGTAAAGCCGATCACCGACCCCGGGATCACCAGGTACAGCAGCGACCCCACATACCGCACATTCCATTCCATCGCGAACGGAATACCGCTGACCACGCAGTACAGCGCCAGCATTCCGGCCCCGTAGAGCATGCCCCAGGCATTGGTGGTCATCGGCCGCAAGCCGGCCTTCTGCTGCAGGCTCGAGAGCATGTTGCCCGCCGAGAAACACAGCGTACCCAGCAACGCCAGGCCCAGGCCGATCAGGGTTTCGCGGCTGGCCGCATGCCCGGCCAGCTCCGGCCAGAACAGCAGCCCCAACCCGCCCAGCCCCAGCGCCCCACCCGCCAGCACGTTGGCCGCCACCTGCTGCCCGAAGAACACCCGCGCATTGAGTGCGTTCCATAGCGTGGCGGTGGAGAACACCACCGCGATCAGGCCGCTGGGAATCCACTGGCTGGCCGTCAGAAAGCACATGAAGTTCACGCAGAACAGGCACAGCCCCTGCGCCAGGCAGATCAGGTGCCCGCGCCGGTTCATCACCTGCAGGCGCCGCCCGATCAACAGCACGGCAAACAGCACCAGCGCCGCCAGGGCAAAGCGATAGACGATGGACACCGGGATGGCCACCACCCCCAGTTGCAGTTTCAGGGCGATCCAGGTGGTGCCCCAGATCAGCACGGTCAGCAGGTACAACGACAGGTTCATGGCATGCACTCCTCACGACAGCCTGCAGTGTCCGGCGCGGGCCGCCCCGTGCGCTTGCACAAACTTGCGGTTTTTTGCTGGGCGGGGCTGTCAGGCCCGGTGGCCGCGAGTAGGATGGCCGACAGAGGTAGACCCCATGACGCCGCTGGACCAGTTGCAAGTCTTTCAAGCCATGCACGCCTCGCCCAATGCCCGCCTGGAACACAGTGCGCAGCTCGGCGACGAGCTGGTCGCAGCCCTGTGGAACAACCGCCACGACGCCCGCGACTACGAAGCGCCCAGCCACCACACGCTGTCGTGCTATATCGCCGGCGGCACCGGCACCTTTCGCCGAGATCGCCCCGCCGCCAAGGGCGGGCCCGGCAAGCTGTGCATCCTGCCGGCCGAGCACGCCTCGAACTGGGTGATCAATGGCAGCATCCGCCTGGCACACCTGTACATCAGCCAGGCGCAGTTCGCCCTGGCCTGCACCCGCCTGCTGGACCGCGAACCGCGCGAGGTGCAACTGCACGAAGCGACCTTCATCGACGACCCGGAGCAGGCGCTGCGCTTTGGCCGGCTGATCGAGCTGAACTGGGACGAGCCCGGCGAGCGCCTGCTGACCAGCAGCCTGGCCCACGAGATTCTCGACCATGCGGTGCTCAACCAGGTGGGGCTGCGTCGGGGGCTGCGCCTGAAGGGCGGGTTGGCGACGCATCAGCGCCGGCTCCTGGCCGACTACATCGAGGCGCACCTGGAGCAGGCGATCAGCCTGGGTGAGCTGGCGTTGCTGTGCAACCTGTCGCACTACCACTTTGCACGGATGTTCCGCGCAAGCTTCGGCCTGCCGCCGCACCAGTACCTGCTGGCGCGGCGCCTGGCCCGGGCACGCCAGCTGCTGCGCTGTGGCGACGGGGCGTTGGGCGAGGTGGCATTGGCGTGCGGGTTTGCCAGTGCCAGCCATTTCAGCAATCGCTTCAGGCAGGTGGTGGGGGCCACGCCGGGGGATTACCGGTTGGCCATGCGCCGCTGATCGCGGGTCAAGCCCGCTCCCACAGGGCCCCCACCGCCCTCACGGTGGGTGTTCTTCCTGTGCTCTCAGAACTCCAGCGTACTCGACAGGCTCACCTGCCGCGCATCCCCCACTGCCACGAAGTAGCGGTTCACCGCCGAGCTGTAGTAGGTCTTGTCGAACAGGTTCTTCACGTTCAGCTGAAAGCGCACCTTGTGCTCATCCAGCCGGGTTTCATAACTGGCGAACGCATCCGCCACGGTGTACGCCGGCAGGTCGAAATCGTTCTCCGCGTTGCCGGCCCGCTCGCCCACATAGCGCGCCCCGGCGCCGACCCGCAGGCGATCACCACCGAACAGGCTGCCCACGTCATACACCGCCGACAACGACCCGGTATGCCGCGCCACGTTCTGCAGGCGGTTGCCCTTGAGCTTGGGGTCCTGGGACACTTGGGCGTCGGTGAAGGCATAGCTGCCGATCAGGCTCCAGCGCTCGCTCACCTGCCCGGTGAGGTCCATCTCCAGGCCGCGCGACTTCACTTCGCCGGCGCTGCTGTACAGGGTGTCGCCGGTGGCCGTGTCGAAATTGGCCACCAGCACGTTCTGCTTGGTGATGTCGAACAACGCCACGCTGCCGGTGATCGCCCCCGGCAGGTCGAGCTTGGCCCCCAGCTCCCACGACTTGCCCTCTTCGGGGGCAATCGAGGAATCCAGCACCAGGCCACCGGTCATCGGCGCGATGCTGGAGTTGGGCTTGAACGACTCGGTGTAGCTGCCATAGAACGACAGCGTGTCGTCGACCTTGTACACCAGCCCCGCACGCGGCACCCAGGCCTGGCCGCTGTTGTCGGTATTGGCCTTGAACGGCCGGCCGCGACCGGCGTACTGGTCGAACTGCTGATAGCGCGCACCGGCCACCAGAATCCAGTGCTCGTCGAGGTGGATCGAGTCCTGGAAGAACAACGCGTTGCTGCGCAGCTTGTCGGTCTGGTCGCTGTCGCTGTCGCGCACGGCGGTGCCGGGCTGGACCTGGCCGTACACCGGGTTCAGGTAATCGAAGGTGTTGCGGGCGCCGCGAATCAGGTCGGCACGAAACACCTTGCGGTACTCGTCATCCACCCCCACCAGCACGTCGTGCTGCATGCCTGCCAGTTGCAGCTTGCCGTCCAGGCTGACGGTGGCGAAGCGGTCGCTGCTCAGGGCGCCACGGGTGCCGTCCAGGTTGCGCGTGAGGGTGCCCTTGGCAGGGTCAACCGCGGTGACGCGCACCTGGCTGGCATCGTAGGTTTCGCGGTTGAAGCTGTAGCCGAAGTGGAGTTTCCAGTCATCGGCAAGCTGATGGTCGACCTCCAGGCGGTACAGGTCCGAGCGCCCTTCCATGTTGTTGAAGGGCTCGTCCAGCCGACGTGTGCTGGGGATGTTCAGCGGGTGGTTGGTGCGCGGGTCGATGGCCGTGCCGCGGTCGAACGGGTACAGGAACTCGCGGTGCTCATAGGCCAGCTGCACCTGGGTGTCTTCACCGAACCAGGCCAGCGACGGCGCCACCAGTGTCTCGCGGTGGGTGCCGAAGTTGCGCCAGTAGTCTTCGTCCTCGTGGTCGAGCACCAGGCGGTAGGCGAAGTTGCTGTCGCCCAGCGCGCCGGTACTGTCGAGCCCGCCACCGCTGCCGTTCTTGCCGCTGCCATAGCTGGAACCGCGCAGGTTCACGGCGTTGTAGCGCTGCAGTTGCGGGCGCTTGCTGACCACGTTGATCACCCCGCCCGGGTCCTGGATGCCGTACAGCAGCGAGGCCGGGCCCTTGAGCACTTCGACCCGCTCGGTGCTGGCATTGAGGCTGCGCCCCTGCACCAGCGGCATGCCGTCACGCATGATCGAGCCGTCGCGGTTGTCGCCGAAGCCGCGCTTCATCACGGTGTCGGCGGTGGCGCCGAAGTTGTTGCCCTGGGTGATGCCGCTGACGTTGCTCAGCGCATCGTCGAGGTTGCGCGGCGCCTGGTCGGCGAGCACCTGGGCCGGCACCACGTTGATGGCCTGGGGGATCTCCAGGTTCGGCACCTGGCTGCGCATGATCGCGCTGGTGGCCGGCGGCTGGTAGCTGCCGACGCTGTCCTGCTGGGACGAGACCGTGGTGGGCTCGAGGTTGAGTGCACCGGCCTGGGCCAGCGGTTCGACGGTGAGGGTGCGAGCATTCACGCGGCGGTAGGTGAAGCCGCTGTTGCCCAGCAGGCGCTGCAGGGCCTGCTCGGCACTGAACGTGCCCGTCAGGGCCGGCGCGGCAAGGCCGGGCAGCTCGACGGTGTAGACCACGCTCAACCCGGTGACCCGGCTGAAGTCGTTGAGCGCCTGGGGCAAGGGTTTGCTGGGCTGGGCAAAGCGGTACACCTGCTCGACCTGCTGCGCTGCCACCGCCTGGCTCACGCCCGCCCCCAGCGGCAGCCACGCTGCCGCCCCAAGCCCGATTGAAACGCAACGCACCAACGATGATTTTGCCCTGAACTTCATGCCGTCGACCTGTGAGTGAACCTGTTTCATGCGAATGAATCGCACTTTCAATCACTACACGGTTGCCGCACGTACTTACCTCACCGGGCCGTGAAAATATTTTTCAGCGCAGCAGCGTAACCCGCCCGAGCAGGGTCTTGCGCTGGAAGCCGGCCACCGCCCCCAGGGCGTCCAGCGCCGCCAGCGGGTCGGCGGCGGGGAAGCTGCCGCTGACCTTGCGCGCCGCCAGGGCGTCGTCCAGCAGCACGATGCGCCCGGGGTAATGCCGCGCCAGGTCGTCGACCACCTGCGCCAGCGGCGCCTGGTAGTAGTTGAGCCAGCCCTGGCGCCAGGCCAGGCGGTTCTCGCTGTCCACGCCCTGCACTGCACCGGCCAGGCCCTGGGCGTACTCCACCTGCTGGCCGGCCGTGAGCACCTGCTGCGCCTGCCCCGGCGCCGGCGTGACCCCGACCTTGCCCGAGAGCACGGTAACGGTGGTGCCCTGGGGCTGGCGACGCACCTCGAACCGGGTACCCATCACCCGCACCTCGCCGCCATCGGCCTGCACGGTGAACGGCGCACCGGTATGCGTGACCTCGAAGAACACCGCGCCGCGCCGCACCTGCACGCGACGCTGCCCACCGCTGAAGTCCACGTCGATGGCGCTGTCGGCATCCAGCAGCAGGTGCGACCGGTCGGCCAGGGTCACGGCCTGGAGCTCGCCCACCGCGGCCACGTAATCGGCGCCCAGGTCATCGACCCAGTTGGCCGGGTGCCAGCCCGCCCCCATCGCCACGCCCAGCACCACGCTGGCAGCCAGTGCCAACCCGGCCACACGGGCCGGCCAACGGCGCCGGGGCCGGTCCATCGCGCGCAGGTAGGCGTCCAGTGCCGGGGCGTCTTCGGCGGCCAGGCGTGCTGCAGGCGCGGCGGTCTGCTGCCACAGCGCCTGGGCCTGGCGCCAGGCCTGCGGGTGCGCAGGGTCGGCCAGCAACCAGCGCTTGAACGCGGCGCCCTCGGCACGCGCGGGCTGCTGGTTGATCTGGCCGAGCCAGGCGAGCGCGGCCTGCTGCTGTTCGGCGGTAGGTGGGGCTGGAGCGTTCATCGCGGGGCATTCCCTGGCTTGCGGGGCACGGCAGGCTCGGCGGCGATACTCGCCTTGCAGGCCTCGAGGGCACGCATCATATGTTTTTCCACGGCGCTTTGGGACAGGCCCATGGCCCGCGCAATGTCGGCATAGGTGCGGCCATGGATACGGTTGAGCAGGAAGATCTGGCGGGTGCGCTCGGGCAGCTCGCGCAGGGCAGCCTCGATCCGACGCAGGTCGCTGCCGGCCTCCAGCGCGGCCTCGGGCTCGCTGGCATGGCTGTCTTGATGCGGCGCCAGCAGGCTGTCGTTGACCCGCTCGCGGGCGCCTTGGCTGCGCAGGTGGTCGATGGCGATATTGCCGGCGCAGCGCAGCAGGTAGGTGTCCAGCGCCTCGACCTCGACCTGCGGGCGACGCCAGAAGCGCAGGAACAGTTCCTGCACCAGGTCGGCGGCGGTGGCCCGACAGCCCACGCGGCGGCTGACCAGGCGCTCCATGCGCGCACGCTGGGCCACGAACACCTGCACGAAACGTGCGCGGCCCGGGGCGTCGTCGTGGCTGTCGAGCGGCTCGCTCATCGTTTCAGTACGGCGCCAGCAGTGCCAGCGGCGCCAGCACCAGGCTGGCCGCGGCCAGGCCCAGCAGCAGGCGCGGGGCGTAGGGAAGGACGAACACCCACGCGCACAAGCCGCCCATCACTACCGCGCTCAGCTCCACCAGGCCCATGGCCCAGCCGCTGTGACGCACCGCCAGCCCCAGTGCCACGGCGATCAGCAACCAGCCGCCCATGCGCAGGCCACGCAGGCGGCGGGGCGTAGGCTTGTGCCCCAGCAGGTCGGTGTAATGGCGCTCCATGGCCAGGCACAACGCCGCCACTGCGGCAAAGCCGAACAACGCGATGGCCAGCATCACTGCACCTCGCTTTCGATCAGCGGTGCGGCCCTGGGCGTGCGTGCCGCGCGCTTGGGCGCCAACACCTGCGGGCGCAGCATCTTGCGCGCCATCCAGGCCAGCAGCAGGCCACAGCCCAGCGCCGTGAGGTCGAACCCGGCAATCATCCAGTCGCCCTGGGCGATCGCAGGCAGCAGGCCGGTGCCGGTGGTCAGGGCGTTGAGCACCGGCAAGGCGGCGAACAGTACCGCGCCCAGCAGCAGTTGCTCGCCCCAGGCGCGGCGCCCGGGGCGCAACAGTGCGTGCAGCAGCGCCAGGCCCCAGACGGCAAAGAAGCTGTCGACCTCAAGATCGGCACGTCCTTCAAGGGCCACCGGCAACAGGCGGTTGGCCCAGAAGAACGCCGCCACGGCGAGGATCAGCCCGCTCATGCTGGCGATGTTGAGCACCTCGACCAGACGCAGTTCGAAGGGCTGGGTGCCACTCTTGGCGTGCTTGAGCTGGCGCTTGCCCAGCCACATCACCAGCCCCGTGCCGATCACGACAGTGCCGGCCAGGCCGAACACGAAGTACAGCCAGCGCAGCGTCGGGCCGGCGAAGTGGCCCATGTGCAGGCCGTACATGCCGGCGGCAATCACCAACGGTGTGCTCTGCTCGCCCGGGGCCTTGAGCGGGGTGCCCTGCACGCCGTCGAACAGCCAGCCGGCGCCGCGGTTCTGGGCGATGCCCTCGTTGCTGGCACGCACCAGGCGCACCCGTGCGTTGAGGTCACCGGGGTTCTGCACCTCGACCCAGCTGATCTCGCTGCCGGGCGCCTGCTGGCGCGCCTGGGCATACAGCTGCGCCAACGGCACCAGCGGTGCCGGGGTGCCCGCCGGCTTGACCGGCTCGTCGCGCGAAAACAGTTCGTTGTAATAGGCCTGGAGGTTGTCGCCATACATCGTGCTGATGCTGGCCGGCATCACCATGGCCATGAAGATCACCAGGCTGCTGTAGCTGATCATCAGGTGGAACGGCAGCACCAGCACGCCGATCGCGTTGTGACCGTCGAGCCAGGAACGCTGGCCCTTGCCGGGGCGGAAGGTGAAGAACTCCTTGAAGATCTTCTTGTGGGTGATGATGCCGGTGACCAGCCCCACCAGCATCATCAGCGCGCAGAAGGTCGACAGCCAGCGGCCCCACGGATAGGGCATCTGCAACTGGAAGTGAAAGCGGTAGAAGAACTCGCCGCCGCTGCTGTCGCGCGGGTGCAGTTGATTGCCGGTGGCGGGGTCGAGGATCTTTTCGTTGAAATCGCGCCGGCCGGCGCCGGGTGCACGCCAGCCCACGCGCAGGGTCGGGTCGCGTGCTTCGGGCAACTGGATGAACCAGCTGCCGGCATCGGCGGCGTTGGTTTGCAGGTAGCGCTGCGCCAGGCTCAGGCTGGCGGTGGTGTCGAGGGTGCGGTACGGGATCTCCGGCTGGGTCCAGTGGCTGATTTCGCTCTTGAAGTACGACAGCGTGCCGGTGAGGAAGATCGCGAACAGCAGCCAGCCGAAGATCAGCCCGGCCCAGGTGTGCAGCCAGGCCATGGCCTGGCGAAAGCCTTCTTTCATGGGGTTTGCATCCAGTAGGCCAGGCCGTTGATGGCGGCCAGCGCGGCGCCGGGCAGCAGCACCCCGAGCCAGGCATGCCAGGCGCTGCGACAGGCGAAGCACCAGAGGATCGCCACCAGGTAGAACAGAAACGACAGCATCATGCCGGTGACGACCGCGTCGGCCTTGGGCATGGGCAGCAACAAGGTGATGCACACGCTGGCCATGGCCGCCAGCAGGTAACCGCCGAGCAGCGCCGCGAGGCTGCGCGAGGTCACGGCCAGGCGATAACTGAAGGGCAGCCCGGCGGCTTTGCTTTTCATGACAGCGGGTCCAGTGTGAGGAGGGGCGTAATATTAATGATTAATATTCGCAGATGCAAAGACGCCGCTTCAACCGGCCATGAAGAAGCAGATCGGTGGTATGGCCGCTTGCAGCGGGTGACTTGAAGCCTGTGGCGTCAAATCCTACAATGCGAACAATTCTTATTCTTTTGCGCATCCCCCGGCGCCGGAGTTGTCACGGTGCCCAGTGCCCAGCCCGCCCCTGCTTCGCTCGAAGGCCTCTACAGCGCCCATCACAACTGGCTCACCGGCTGGCTGCGACAGCGCCTGGGCTGCCCGCACAGCGCCGCCGACCTGGCCCAGGACACCTTCATGCGCCTGCTGCAGGCGCGCGAAACACCAACGCTCAACGAACCTCGCGCCTTCCTCACCACGGTGGCCAAGCGCGTGCTGTTCAACCACTACCGCCGCCAGGACCTGGAACGCGCCTACTACCAGGCACTGGCCCAGCTACCCGAAGCGGTGGCGCCTTGCGAAGAACATCGCGCGATCATTCTGGAAACCCTGATCGAACTCGACCGGCTGCTCGACGGCCTGCCCGTGGTGGTCAAGCGCGCCTTCCTGATGGCCCAGGTCGACGGCCTGGGCTACGCCGACATCGCCCGGGAGCTGGGCATTTCGCTGGCCACCGTGAAGCGCCATCTGAACAAGGCGGCCATGCGCTGCTACTTCGCCCTGTGAACGCCCAGGAATTCTCGCCAAAGGTGGCAGAACAGGCGGTGCACTGGCTGATCGAACTGCAGGGCGGTGCCCTCGACAGCCGCCAGCAACTGGCCATGGAGCGCTGGCTGCAGGCCAGCGAAGAACACCGTCGCGCCTGGGAGCACATACAGCGGGTCAATCAGCGCCTGCGCGGGCTGTCTTCGCCACTGGCGCACGCCGCCCTGCAGGCGCCACGCTCGGCCAGCCGGCGGCGCGCGCTCAAGGCGCTGTTGCTGCTCGGGGTGGGCGGCGCCTGCGGGCTGGCCCTGCAGCAGCACAACCCGCTGCCGCCCCTGCTGGCCGACTACCGCAGCCCGCTGGGCCAGCGCCGCCAGATGCGCCTGGACGACGGCACGCACCTGCACCTGAACACCGCCAGCGCCGCCGACGTGCGCCTGGACCGCGAACAGCGGCTGATCCACCTGCTCGAAGGCGAACTGCTGCTCAATGTGGCCGACGACCCCCGCCCCCTGCGCGTGGTGACCGGCAACGGCCTGCTGCAGCTGTCGAGCGGGCGCTTCAACGTGCGCCAGTGGGCCGACCACAGCCAGGTGGCGGTGCTGCAGGGCCGGGCGATGCTTGCCGGGCATGCGCTGGAAGCCGGGCAGCAGGCGCGTTTCGACGGGCCACGCTGGGGCGCCACCCATGCGGTGGATGCCAACACCGGCGCCTGGGTCGACGGCATGCTGGTGGCTGCGCATACGCGCCTGGGGGACTTCATCGACGACCTGGCCCGTTACCGTCGCGGCCAGCTCACGTGCGATCCGGCGGTGGCCGACCTGCTGCTGTCGGGCAGCTACCCGCTGGCCGACAGCGAACGCATCCTGGACCTGCTGGAGGTGTCGCTGCCGGTGCGCGTGCGGCGCTTCACCCGCTACTGGGTCACGGTAGAAGCCCGCGCCTGAGATTATTTTCAGAACCTTGAGCCGTTTTTTCATCTCGCGTGACAGAGAAGGCAGAACCCTTTGCCCCGACCTTCTCAAGGACCCTTTGCATGCCGCTTCGCCTAAGCCCCCTCGCCCATGCCCTGCTGCTGGGCACCAGCCTCACCTTCGGCGCCGTTGCGCCCCTGCACGCCGCCCAGGCACGCACCTACCACATCGCCCCGATGTCGCTGGAAGACGCCCTGAACCAGTTCGGGCGTGAAAGCGGCGTGCTGATCTCGTTCGGCTCGCAGGTGACCCAGGGCGTGAAAAGCCGTGGCCTGGAAGGCGAGTATTCCACTGCACAGGGCCTGGCCGCGCTGCTTGAAGGCACCGGCCTGCAGGCCCGCGCCGAAGGCGACAACGCCTACAGCCTGCAACCGCTGGCCCCGGCCGCCGGCGCGCCGCTGGAGCTGGGCAGTTCCAGCGTGGTCGGCGACTGGCTGGGTGAAGCCACCCAGGACAACGTGTTCGAACACCCCGGCGCACGGGACGTGATCCGCCGTGAAGAGTTCGAACGCACCGGCGCCAGCAGCGCACGGGAAGTGCTCAACCGCATCCCCGGGGTGAATGCGCCGGAAAACAACGGCACCGGCAGCCACGACATGGCGCTGAACTTCGGCATCCGCGGGCTCAACCCGCGCCTGGCCTCGCGCTCCACGGTGCTGATGGACGGCATTCCGGTGCCGTTTGCGCCCTATGGCCAGCCACAGCTGTCGTTCGCGCCGATCAGCCTGGGCAACATGGAAGCGGTGGACGTGGTACGCGGCGGCGGCGCCGTGCGCTACGGGCCGCAGAACGTGGGCGGCATCGTCAACTTCGTGACCCGCGCGATCCCTGACGAACCCACGCTGAAGGCCGGCCTGCAGACCCAGACCAGCCCCTCCTCCAGCCACGACGGTTTCAAGAGCAGCGCCAACCTGCTGGCCGGCGGCACCGCCGACAACGGCCTGGGCGGCGCGATCCTGTATTCGGGCACCCGCGGTGGCGACTGGCGCGAGCACAGCGACACGCAGATCGACGACCTGATCCTCAAGGGCAAGCTGCAACTGGACGAGGCCAACAGCCTGCATGCCATGGCGCAGTACTACGAGGGCGAGGCGCAGATGCCCGGCGGCCTCAACGTGGCCGACTACGACGCCGACCCGTACCAGTCGACCCGCCTGCAGGACAAGTTCTGGGGCCGGCGCACGATGTTCAACGCCGGTTACGACTACAAGGAAGGCGAGCGCCAGTTCAGCGTCAACAGCTTCTTCACCAAGACCCTGCGCAGTGGCTACCTGGTGCAGAACAGGTCGATCTCGCTGTCGCCGCGCGAGTACTGGGTGCGCGGCATCGAAACCCGTTTCACCCAGGGCTTTGCGCTGGGCGACAGCCACCACGAGGTGGGCCTTGGCTACCGCTACATCAACGAGGCCGGGCACGAGCTGCGCTACATGGAGAGCGTCAGCGCCGGCCAGTTGCCGACCACCTCCAGCCCCAACGACCGCGACACCCGTGGCGGCACCGATGCCCATGCGCTGTTTCTGGATGACCGCATCGACATCGGCCAGTGGACCATCACCCCGGGTATCCGCTACGAGATGATCAAGTCGCAGCAGAGCAACAAGCTCAAGGGCCTGGAATACAAGGGCGACTACAACACCGCGTTGCCGGCGCTGAACGTGATGTACCACCTGAGCGACAGCTGGAACCTCTACGCCAACACCGAGGGTTCGTTCGGCAGCGTGCAGTACAGCCAGATGCCCAACCGCGTGAACCAGGGTGAAGTGAAGCCCGAGAAGGCCCGCACCTGGGAGCTGGGCACGCGCTACGACAACGGCAACCTGCAGGCCGAGGCCGGGTTGTTCCTGATCAATTTCGACAACCAGTACGAAAGCAACCAGACCACCGACGACGTGATCGCCCGTGGTGAAACCCGCCACCAGGGCCTGGAAACGAGCGTGAAGTACGCGCTGGACGGCCTCACGCCGGCGCTGGCCGGGTTCGATGTGTACGCCAGCTATGCCTTCGTTGACGCGACCATCCGCGAAGATGGGCCGAACAAGGGCAATCGTGTGCCGTTCTCCTCCAGGCACAAGGGCACGCTGGGGCTGGGTTACACCGACGGGCCGTGGAAGCTGAACCTGGACAGCACCTACCAGAGCAGCCAGTTCGCCGACAACGCCAACACCTCGGCTGAAAGTGCAGACGGCGCGGCCGGGCGCATCCCGGGCTACATGCTGTTCAGCAGCCGCGCCGGCTATGACTTCGGGCCGCAGTTGTCGAACCTGAACGTGGCGGTGGGGGTGAAGAACATCTTCAACCACCAGTACTTCACGCGCTCGTTCGACGACAACAACAAGGGCAAGTATGTGGGTGAGCCACGGACGGTCTATGTGCAGACATCGGTCGCTTTCTGATCGGTAGCGCCTGCTTCGCCGGCAAGGCCGGCTCCTACAGGAGCGCACCTTGCCGGGGGGCCGCGCATTGACTCAGGACACCCCCAGACAACCTTTCACCTGTTTAATTGCCACAAAATATTTTTCTTCTTCAAGCACTTGAAAAGTTCTGCCAACTGCCTGACCTTGTAGTCAAGAGGCGATGATTTCCACAGGCCGCAATGGCCCGCATCGTTCTCTTGCGAGCTAGCTGAATAAGGGATTGAACTATGCAAATCCAAGTCAACAGCGACAACCATATCCAAAGCAGTGCCCGTCTCGAAGAGTGGGTACGCACTACGGTAGAAAGCACGCTCGAACGCTACGAAGAAGACCTCACCCGCATCGAAGTCCACCTGCGCGATGAGAACGGCGACAAGCCAGGCCCCCACGACATGCGCTGCCAGATGGAGGCACGCCCCAAAGGCCATCAACCGATTTCCGTCAGCCACAAGGCCGATAGCCTGGAGCAGGCCATCGAAGGCGCCGCGACCAAACTCGAGCATTCCCTCGAGCACCTGTTCGGCAAACTGCGCGGCAAACGTGGCGTGACCCAGAAGGTCGCAACCGCCCCGGCAGCCGATGCCCTGCTGCAGGAAGAATTCCTGGAGAACGAGCAAGCCCTGCAGGCCCGTCAGGCCTGACAGCCAAGGCAATGAAAGAAGGCGAGCCACGGCTCGCCTTTTTTATTGACCACTCGGCACCTGCCTCGCAACGCCACCTGAACCAACCTGGCCAGGGCCCGGTCAATCAGAACATGTCTTTGCCAGGTACAGCCCCATGGTCAACCCCTTCCAACAGATCAACGCTGCATTTGCCGACACCTACCGGGTCAACCTGAGTATCGAGCGGCTCGATGGCAGCATCATGCTGACACTGTCCGACGATCAGGGCGTGGTGGCCAAGCGCCTGATCAGCCCGGCCCAGCGCAATGACCCCAAGCGCCTGGCGCGCCTGATCGAGAGCGTGCGCTTTGGTATTGCCATCGAGCAGGGCCACAGCGCCATGGAGATTCTGGCCAGCATGACCCGCGACGGTGCACGCACCCCGGGCCTGCGCGCCGCCAGCGAGCGCCGCGCGGGGGCGTGAGCCAAGGCTACTTGGCCTCTTCGATTTCCTTGCCGCTGGCGTCGATGGCCTTGGTGGAGGGGTAGCGCGACGAGGCGTAGCGCACCACCAGGATCGAGAACGACAGCAGCAGGATCCCGCCGCACACATACAGCAGGCCCACGTCGGGGGCCTTGTGGTGCGACACATCGCCGATCAGCAGGCGCGTAAGCGCGGTGATCGCCACGTACAGCAGGAAGCGGATGGGCATGTGGTTGGTCTTGAAGTAGATCCCCACCATCGCCCCCAGCTCCAGGTAGATGAACAACAGCAGGATGTCATCGACGCTCACCCCACCCTTGCCGATCATCTCGATGAATGCCGACACCGCCGCATAGGCGGTGATGGCACCGATGCCGAACAGTGCCAGGTAATGAAAGGCCTCCACGCACAGGTTGCCCAGCGAATCCGCCGAGCCATGCAGGCCCTTGCGCACTTTTTCAGCCCATTTGATGTTCACGATGCGAATTCCTTGGAAACGACGAAGGGAGGATGCGCCACCCAGGTGACGCTTTGCCTGCATGCAGTAAAAAGGCCAGCGGCACAGCTTGAGAAGGCGACCGATTGCCGCAAGACACCCGCCACCCCACCATTGCGAGCAAATTGAGCTATAAAAATGCCACTACCCAAACGTGGTGGTTTGCCTTATGCTTTTACCTGTATAAAAACACAGTACTCGTACACATCAATTATCGAAAGGCATGTGAGGTGATGAATGGCCGTCGAAGTGGTATACCGCAGCAGCCGCGATCTGGAGCGCTTGTTCATGGATAAAGCTGAAGCAGACCGTCACGACAAGATGCTCGAGCTGGCCGAACTGCTCGCCGAGGTGCTGCAGAAGGCCGTGCCGTCGCTGAGCGAACAGCAGGTCGAGGAAGCGGGTATCTACATGGCGAAGAACCGCGATGTGTTCGCCAAGGCCTTCAAGAGCCAGCCCGACGCGTTGTCCGAGCTGCTTGCCGAGCAGCCCGCCGAGTAGGCATCAGGCGTTGTACACCAGCTTCTCGGCCAGTTGCTGGGCCACGCGGGCCGGCGAGCTCTTCTCGGCCTGGGCGTGGGCGAAGACCTCGGTCAGCCGCGTGGGGATGCGCGCCAGGTGCGCGGTGATGGTGCCAAGGTCCTGGCCCTGGTGGGTCAGCGCCACGTAGATCAGCCCGCCGGAATTGATGATGTAGTCCGGGGCATACAGAATGCCGCGGGTTTCGAGCTGGTCGGCGACCTGAAGGTGGGTCAGCTGGTTGTTCGCCGAGCCGGCCACCGCGGCACAGCGCAGCTGCATGACGCTCTGGCTGTTGAGCACCGGGCCCAGCCCGCACGGCGCAAAGATGTCGCAAGGCGTGCTGACCAGCGCTTCGCTGGCCACCGGCAGCGCATTCAACTGCTCCATGGCCAGTTGCACCCGCCCCGGGTCATGGTCGCTGACCAGCAGTACCGCCCCCGCCGCATGCAACTGCTCGGCCAGGGCAAACCCGACATTCCCCAACCCCTGCACAGCCACGCGCAACCCTTCCAGGTTGTCGGTGCCCAGGCGCGCCATCGCCGTGGCGCGGATGCCGGCGAACACGCCCATGGCCGAATGCGGCGAAGGGTCGCCGGCGGTGGTGGTACTGGTGACGTGCCGGGTGCTCTGGGCGATGCAGTCCATGTCCAGGGTCGAGGTGCCGCTATCGGTCGCGGTGATGTAGCGCCCCTCCAGGCTGTCGACGAAGCGCCCGAAGGCCTCGAACAGCGCAGCGCGGTTTTCCACATGGGGGTTGCGGATGATCACCGCCTTGCCACCGCCCAGCGGCAGGCCCGCCAGGGCAGCCTTGTAGCTCATGCCCTGGGCCAGGCGAATGGCATCGGTCATTGCGGTGTCGTCGTCCGGGTAAGGCAGATAGCGACAACCGCCCATGGCCGGGCCCAGCCGCTGGTTGTGAATGGCGATCACCGCCTTGAGGCCCGTGGCCGGGTCGACGCACAGGTGCAGTGAGTGGGTGCGCGTGCTTTGCATGAGAGCGAACATTGCCCAGCCCTCGTGAGTCAGTGCTCCCACCAGTATAGGCGGCGCGAAGGCACACGTTGCGGCACTGGACGAACGCCCCTGCCGGCGCTACAACAGAAGCTTGAGCGGAGACTGCCATGACCCCACGCCAAGCCTGCCTGGCCTGCCTGGAACGCAACCCCGCCGCCCTGTTCGAGGCGGCGCTGTGGATCGCTGCCGAACACGATGCCAGCGTGCAGCCGGCCCAGGTGCTGGGCGAATTGCAGCTCGTGCAGCAGCAGGTCAGCCAGAGCCTGCCCATGCTGCCGGTGAGCGAACTGGCGCAGCCGTTGCTGCGGGCGCTCAGCGCGGCGGGCTTCCAGCAGGACGAATACCACCCGTTGCGCCCGCAGGCGGCGCTGCTGAACAAGGTGCTGCAACGTCGTCGCGGACAACCGCTGGCACTGGCGATCCTCACGCTGGAGCTGGCCCGCGGGCTGTCGATACCACTGGAGGGGGTGAATTTTCCGGGGCATTTCCTGTTGCGCGTGCCGGGGGCCGATCACCTGCTGGACCCCTGCGGCGGGCGCCGGTTGTACCCGGCCGATTGTCGCGAGTTGCTCAGCCGCCAGTTCGGCCCGCAGTTGCCGTTGAGCGCCGAGCATCTGGTGACGGCCAGCGCACAGCAGATGCTGCAACGACTGTCGCGCAACCTGCGTCAGTTGCATGCGAGCAATGATGATGACCTTGCGGCGCTGAAGGATGCCGAGCGGGTGTTGTTGCTGGGCTCGGCCAGCGCCAGCGACTACCTGGCGCGGGCGACACTGTATCAGCGGCTGGATTGCCCGCAGGCAGAGCGGTTTGACCTGGAGCATGCGCTGATGCTGACGGATGACCCGATCCAGCGGTTGCGCCTGACCGAGCGGCTGAGCCACCTGCCGCCGCCGACGCCTTCGGTGCACTGAAAGCTTCGCCGGCCAGGCCGGCTCCTACACGGGCCGCGCAGCGCCTGCAGGAGCCGGCCTGGCCGGCGAATGGGCCATCAGGGGGTATCCGGCTGACGCGAAGGGTGCGCCTGCACGAACGCATCATGCTCACCGGCCAGCGCCACCACCCGGCGAATCCGTGGCCAGCCCGACAGGTCCACATTGAACCGTTCGGCCGCATACACCTGCGGGATCAGGTACACATCCGCCAGCCCCGGCTCATCGCCGAAACAGAACCCCGCCTCGCCGATCATCTGCTCCACCGCCGCCAGCCCCTGGGTGATCCAGTGGCCGATCCAGGCGTTCACCTGGGTGTCGTCATGCCCCAGCTCACGCAGCTGGTTGAGCACGCTGACATTGTGCAGCGGGTGGATGTCGCAACCGATCAACGCCGCCACGGCGCGCGCCTGCGCCCGCGCCACCGGCGACTGCGGCAACAGCGCAGGCTGTGGATAAACCTCCTCCAGGTACTCGATGATCGCCGGCGACTGCACCAGCAGCTCGCCCGAGTCGATACGCAGCGCCGGGATGCGCCCCTGGGGGTTCAGCCCCAGGAACTCGGCCTCGCGCTGCGCGCCCTTGAGCAGGTTGACCGGCAGCGACTGGTAATCCAGCTGCTTGAGCGCCAGCGCAATGCGCACGCGGTACGACGAGGTAGAACGGTAGTAGGTATACAGTTCCATGCTCGTACCCTCTCAATGTGCCGGCAGGATCTTGCCGCGGCACTCGCCAAAACCGATCGACGCCACGCCATCACGCTTGCAGCGCGCGCGCAGGATGATCTCGTCGCCGTCTTCGAGGAACCTGCGCACCTCGCCACTGGCCAGTTCGATCGGCACCTTGCCGCCCTCGGTAATCTCCAGCAGGCTGCCGAACTGGCCAGGCTTGGCGCCCGACAGGGTGCCCGAACCGAACAGGTCGCCTGGCTGCAACTGGCAGCCGTTGACACTGTGGTGCGCAACCATCTGCGCCACGGTCCAGTACATGCTCAGGGTGTTGCTCAGGGTCAGGCGATGCGCCGCCAGGTTCTGCTCGCGCATGCGCTCGGTCAGCAGCAGCACTTCCAGCTCGATGTCGAACGCGCCACCCGCCTGGTCACGCGGGTCGAGCAGGTACGCCAGCGGCTGCGGATCGCCTTCGGGGCGTGCCGGCTGGGCGCAGCGGAACGGCTCCAGCGCTTCGGCGGTGACCACCCAGGGCGACACGGTGGAGATGAAGCTCTTGGACAGGAACGGGCCCAGCGGCTGGTATTCCCAGGCCTGGATGTCGCGGGCCGACCAGTCGTTGAGCAGGCAGTAGCCGGCAACGTGTTCGCCTGCCTGCGCTACCGGGATGACATCGCCCATGGCATTGCCCTGGCCGATCCAGATGCCCAGCTCCAGTTCGTAGTCCAGCCGCGCGCACGGGCCGAAGCTCGGCTCGGTTTGCCCGGCGGGCAGGGTCTGGCCGTTGGGCCGACGGACATCGGTACCCGACGGGCGAATGGTCGAGGCACGGCCGTGGTAGCCGATCGGCACATACTTGTAGTTGGGCAGCAGCGGGTTGTCGGGGCGAAACAGCTTGCCGACGTTCTTGGCGTGCTCGATGCCTACATAGAAGTCGGTGTAGTCGCCGATGCGCGCCGGCAGGTGCAGTTGGCACTCGGCGGCCGGGTACAGGGCCGGCTTCAGCGCAGCCTGGTGCGGGCTGTCGGCACCCAGCAGTTCGAGCAGGCGCTCGCGCAGGGCCACGCGGGCCTCACGGCCCAGGGCGAAATAGGCGTTCAGCGCACCACCGCGGGTGGCCTGCACCGCATTGCGGGCCTGGCCGTCGAACAGCCCGGCAGCCAGCACCGCGTCGAGGTCCAGAATCGCGTCACCGATGGCCACACCGCAGCGACGCTCGTCGCTGCCACGGCTGAAGATACCCAGCGGCAGGTTCTGCAGCGGGAAATCGCTATGCCCGTTGGCGTGCTCGACCCAACTGCGGGCAATGGCGGACTGGTTCATGGTTATCTCCGATTCGGGGTGAAGGTGCTCGGCAAGGTGGCCCAGCACGTGTCGTAGTCGGCCTGCAGTTGCGGGCATTCAAGCGCATGGCGGGTCGGGCGCAGCACCTGGCTGGTCTCGAACATGAACGCCATGGTGTTGTCGATCTTGCTCGGTGCAAGGTCGGCGGCAATCGCCCTGGCGCAGGTTTCGGCGTCCGGGCCGTGGGCGCTCATGCAGCTGTGCAGCGAGGCGCCGCCGGGCAGGAAGCCTTCGGCCTTGGCGTCGTACTCGCCCTTGATCAACCCCATGAACTCGTTCATCAGGTTGCGGTGGAACCACGGTGGCCGGAAGGTGTTCTCGGCCACCATCCAGCGCGGCGGGAAAATCACGAAATCGATGTTGGCCATGCCCGGTACGCTGGTGGGCGAAGTGAGCACGGTGAAGATCGACGGGTCGGGATGGTCGAAGCTGACCGTGCCGATGGTGTTGAAACGGCGCAGGTCGTATTTGTACGGCACGTTGTTGCCGTGCCAGGCCACCACGTCCAGCGGCGAGTGCTGCAGTTCGCAGCCCCACAGCTCGCCGAGGAACTTCTGTACCAGCGGCACCGGGCCCTGCTGCTCTTCGTAGTGGGCCACCGGCGCGAGGAAGTCGCGCGGGTTGGCCAGGCCGTTGCTGCCCAGCGGGCCCAGGTCCGGAATGCGCAGCGGCGCGCCGTGGTTCTCGGCAATGTAGCCACGCGCCTGACTGTCGAGCAGCTCGACGCGAAACTTCAGGCCACGGGGCAGCACGGCGATTTCCAGCGGCTCCACGTCCAGCACGCCCAGCTCGGTGACGAGGCGCAGGCGACCCTGCTCGGGTACCAGCAGCAGTTCGCCATCGGCGTTGAAGAACACCCGCTCCATGGAACGGTTGGCGCGGTAGTTGTAGATGCTGATGCCGGCCGGCTTTTGCGCCGCCGAGTTGGCCGCCATGGCCACCCAGCCGTCGATGAAGTCGGTGGGCTCGGCCGGGATGTCCAGCGGGCTCCAGCGCAGCCGGTTGGGGGTTACCGGGCCCAGCGGGCCGCCGCTCAACTGGCGCTCGAGGCGTTCGAATGCCGGGTGCAGTGCCGATGGCCGGATACGGTACAGCCAGGTACGCCGCTGCTCGCTGCGCGCCATGGTGAATGCGGTGCCGGAAAACAGCTCGGCATACAGGCCATACGGGGCTTTTTGCGGGGAGTTCTGGCCAACCGGCAGGGCGCCGGGCAATGCCTCGCTGGCAAATTCGTTGCCGAAGCCGCTCTGGTAAGCGAGGGCGGGAGTGGAATCGACGTTCATCGAGCCTCCAGTCAGGTAGCGTTATTATTATCGTAAACTGATTACGCATAACGTAATTTGATACCTGTAACCCGTCAAGCTATAAAGACGCCCACCTGTCAACACGGACCCCTTTCCCATGAGCAAAACCAGCACCGCCGACAGCAACGGCAAACAGAAGGTCCGCTCGGCGGAGGTCGGTACCGACATTCTCAAGGCGCTGGCCCAGCTCTCGCCGGCCACCTCGCTGTCGCGCCTGGCCGAGCATGTGCAGATGCCCGCGAGCAAGGTGCATCGCTACCTGCAGGCCCTGATCGCCAGCGGCTTTGCCGAGCAGAACCCGGCCACCAACCACTACGGGCTGGGCCGTGAAGCCCTGCGCGTGGGCCTGGCCGCGCTGGGCGGGATGGACGTGCTGAAAGTGGCGGCCATGCCGTTGTCACAGCTGCGTGACGCGCTCAATGAAAGCTGCTTTATCGCGGTGTGGGGCAACCAGGGCGCAACGGTGGTGAACATCGAACCTGCGGTGCGCGCCGTGACGGTGGTGACGCAGATCGGTTCGGTGCTGCCGTTGCTCAGTTCGTCCACCGGGCTGGTGTTCGGGGCCTACCTGCCCCAGCGCGAGACCATCGAGTTGCGCGACCAGGAACTGCTTGCCCTGGGCCAGGACGCCGCAGACTACGAAGCGCTGTTTGCGCAGATCCGCGCACGCGGCCTGCACCATGTGCATGGCCTGCTGATGCCGGGGGTGGATGCGCTGTCGGCACCGGTGTTCAACGCCATGGGCAACATCGCTGCCGTGCTGACCGTGGTGGGCCCGACCTCGATTTTCCATGCCGATGAACAGGGCCCGGCGGCGCAGCAGCTGCAGGCGGCGGCGCAGGCAATCAGCTGGCGCATGGGCTATGAACCACAGTGACCTGTTTTGGTGCACTGTTACCCACTTTGCAACAGTGAATGTCCGAAACGTCTATTTTTTTCGGTAGGGGGGCTGGCTATGCTGGCCGGGCTTGCAGCGAAACGCGGTTTCGCCAGGCGCTGGGCCGATGGTTTGGCGGTTAATGTCAGGTTAATCCTCTCCCCCTAGAGTAACCACCTGACACGTTGAACCCTCCCCCTTCAGGTTCACCGACGTTGATTTTGAAGCTCCTTGATCTACGTCTTGCTTGGCCGCTGCTTTTGCAGCGGCCTTTTTTATTTGTGCTGCCCGGTTCAGCCTGCGTGCCTGTGCAGATTGGCCATCATCTGCTGCAACGCCTCGAGGCTGTCCTGCGGGTGCACCGCGCCCTCGAAATCGCCGATGGCATCCCAACTTGCGGCGATGTCTTCCACGCTCATGCCCTGGCGCGGGTCGAAGCCCACCCCCAGGCTGCGTTCCCAGCGCACCTTGCCCACCCAGCCGCCACCGACCTCGTACAGCCCGCCGGTGTCCTGGCAGCGATCACTGCCCAGGTACACCACCAGCGGGCTGATCAGCTCGGGCTTGAGCTGTTCGAACACCTGCGGCGGAATCAGCCCCTCGGTCATGCGCGTGCCACCGGTGGGGGCGATGGCATTGACCAGGATGCCGTGCTTGCGCCCCTCGAGCGCCAGGGTGCGGGTCAGCCCGTACAGGCCCAGCTTGGCCATGCCGTAGTTGGCCTGGCCGAAATTGCCATATATGCCCGAGGTGGACGAGGTGAAGATCACCCGCCCCGCGTTCTGCTCGCGCAGGTGCGGCCAGGCGGCGCGGGTGAGCTTGTAGGCACCCTCCACATGCACGCGGTACACCTGGTCCCAGTCGCTGTCCTCCATCTTGTGAAAGGTCTTGTCCCGCAGGATGCCGGCGTTGTTGACCAGCACATCCACGCGGCCGAACGTGTCCAGCGCCTGTTGGACGATACGCTCGCCATCGGTGACCGAGTCATGGCTGGCCACCGCCGTGCCGCCCGCCTCGCGAATCTCGGCCACCACACGGTCGGCCGCCGATGCGCTGGCGCCTTCACCATGGGTGGAGCCTCCCAGGTCGTTGACCACCACGTGGGCACCATGACGGGCGAACAGCAGCGCATGGGCACGCCCGAGGCCCCCGCCAGCGCCGGTCACAATCACTACTTTTTCATCCAGGCGAATCGACTCGGTCATCTCGGCACTCCGTTAACTGCAAGGAATATGGCAGCCAGTGTCAGCCAGCGCCCGGCCCCGGACAATCAACCGGGCGGACGCTGAATGGCAGGCAATAAGGCAGCGGGATGATCAGGACCAGGCGACCTTGTGCGCCAGGCTTGGCAGGGGTTGCTGCCGAAATGCCAGGTAGTGGCGCAGCACCTGTACCGGTGCCTCGGTGTGCGGATAATGGCCGATGCCCTGCAGGGTCACGGTGTCGGGTTGGGGCACCAGTTCGCAGTAGCGCGCCACCACATGCGCACCCGATACCGGGTCGGCGGCGCCATTGATAAGGCGCAGCGGTACGCCTGACTGCTGCAAGGCCGCCACCCAGCGCTCGCGCCAGGTGGCGCGCTCGGGTACATAGGCTGCCAGCTTGTGCAGGATGCGATTGCCACGGTTGGAGGCGATCAGGCTCCAGCAGTCATCCAGCACGCTTTCACTGGGGCGTGTGCTGCGGCCATAGAGGTGGGTGACATTCCTGACCAGGTCGTCGCGCCCGAACGAGCGCGCCACCAGCCAGCCAAGCCGGCTGAGCAGGAGCTTGTGCACCAGCAACGCACGATGGCACTCCGGGAACAGGCCGGCGTTGAGAAACGCGCAACTGGCCACCTGGGCCGCCCCCTCGTGGTGACGGGCCAGCAGTTCCTGGGCCACCGTGGCGCCATAGTCATGGGCCAGCAGGTGCACCGGCTCCTGAACCTGCAGGTGTTCGAGCAGGGCCTGCTGTACGTCGGCCTGTTCCAGCAGGCTGTAGGTGTGGTGCAACGGCTTGGACGAGTCACCGAAGCCGAGCATGTCGCAGGCGATCACGCGAAAGCGCTGGGCCAGGGGTTGCCACAGGTAGTGCCAGTCCCAGCTGGCAGTGGGGAAGCCGTGCAGCAGAAGCAGGGGCTCGCCCTGCCCTGCGCTCCAGTAGCGAATCGATTGCTGACGAAACGTGAAACTGCGACCACGGGTACGCCAGACACTCAAGGGAATCTCGGCGAGGGGCATCACGCAGGTCCTGGTTCGGGGCTGCAACTTCCTGGGGGCAGCGCGTTGTCGGGCAAAGGGTTGGCGGCGGTCATTGCAATCACCTCGGCACATGGGTGTGCTCTGCTGCCGGTCAGTCTAGAGGCGCGACTCGATAGCGGGTGTTGCATTGCCAGCCAGCTTATTGGCCCACCGGGTCAGGGCAGTAAATAGTTACAGCAGGTGACGTAACAGTGGCGCCATGAACAGGTTGAAAATGCCCGTCAGCACCATCACCAACCCCGCCACAGAGCCCTCTTCGCCGCCCACCTCATGGGCTCGGCTGACCCCGGCGCCGTGCGCCCCCACCCCGAACAGCGCCCCGCGTGCCAGCGGCGTGCGCAAGGGCAGGTACTTGAGCAGCACCCCGCCCATCAGGGCACCGAGCACCCCGGTGAACATCACGAACACCGCGGTGAGTTCCGGCACACCGCCCAGGTCGTGGGCCAGCGGCATGGCAAAGGGTGTGGTGATCGAACGTGGCAGCAGCGACAGGCTCACCTGATTGTCCAGCGACAACGCATGGGCCAGGGCCCACGAACTGCCGATGGACGCCGCGCTGCCCACCAGCATGCCCAGCGACAGGGCCGGCCAGT
Source organism: Pseudomonas sp. 1176_21 (assembly GCF_052850635.1). NCBI lineage: Bacteria > Pseudomonadati > Pseudomonadota > Gammaproteobacteria > Pseudomonadales > Pseudomonadaceae > Pseudomonas > Pseudomonas sp. 1176_21. Next base: position 23,294 of record NZ_VXCV01000003.1, on the reverse strand, counting down.
GGCGTACCAGCAGCGCCCGCTGCTGCCAGATCGGCACCGCAAAGGCCACGGTGACCGGGCCCAGCACCGACATCAGCCAGTGGGTGTTGCGCGCATACTCGGCGTAACCGGTGTGCAATGGCACCGCCACCGCCAGCAGCACCACCGGGACCAGGATCAGCGGCGACAGCAGGTAGCGCCCGGTACGTCGGTACAGCCAGCGGCTGCCCAGGTAGGCCAGCAGGGTCAGCGCCAGCCAGAACAGCGACATCGGCTCAAGCGTCATGGCGCAGCCTCCAGCGGCACGCCCACTCCACCGTGAAGGCAGTGGCGAGCATCACCAGCAGCGTGCTTGCACCGATCACCAGCAGAATGCGCCAGCCTTCGCTGCACAGCAGCGGGCCGTAGTCGAGCAGGCTCATCAGCGCCGGAATGAAGAACAGCAGCATCTCTGCCATCAGCAGGGTGGCGCCGGTCTGCAGGGTGGCCGGCTTGACCCGCCCGGTGGCGAACACCAGCAGCAACAGCGCCATGCCCACCACACCGCCCGGGATCGGCCAGTGCAGCCAGGCCGACAGCTGGCAACCGAGCAGGTACAGCACCAGCAGCACGCCCAGTTCGGCGAGCAGGCGCGAAAATTTCTTGAATGAAACGGCAGTCATCGAAGGGGTCCTCTGAGGCCTGCAGTTTAAAATCCCGCTGCCCATGCAAAAAGCGAATTGTTAGACTGGCCTCCATTCCATAATGGAATTCAGGCAATGGAATTCAAGCAACTACGCAGTTTTGTCGAAGTGGTTCATCGCGGCGGCTTCACCCAGGCCGCGCAGACCCTGCATATCAGCCAGTCGGCCGTAAGCAAGCAGGTGGCGCAGCTAGAGCACGACCTGGGCATGGCCCTGCTCGATCGCCATGGCTCGCAGTTGCACCTGACCGACGCCGGCAAGATCGTGCTGGCCCGCGGCGAGGCCATGCTGCGGCTGCGCCAGGAACTGCACAACGAACTCGACGACCTTGGCCAGCTGGCGCGGGGCGAGTTGCGCCTGGGGCTGCCGCTGCTGGGCAGCGACGCGCTGTTTGCCGGGTTGTTCGCCGAGTACCGGCGGCGCTACCCGAACATCACCGTGCAACTGCTCGAAGGCGGCAGCCTGAACGTGGAGCACGCCGTGCGCAGCGGCGAGCTGGAGCTGGGCGGCAGCCTCACGCCCACCACACCGGGCTTCGAGTGCCAGCCCTTCTGCAACGAACCGCTGGATGCGCTGCTGCCGGTAGCCCACCCACTGGCCACTGCCGGCAGCATCAACCTGGGGCAACTGGCCGACACGCCGTTTCTGCTGTACCAGCGCAGCTTCGTGCTCAATGATCGCCTGCTGGCGGCCTGCCAGGCCTACGGCTTTACCCCGAAGGAAGGCGGACGCAGCGGCCAGGCGGATTTTCTGGCGGCACTGGTGGCGGCAGGCCAGGGCGTGGTGTTGCTGCCACGGGTGGTGGCGCGGGGCCTGGAACGGCCGGGGGTGGTGCGTGTGACCTTGAGCGAGCCCAGCGACCTGCGCTGGGACATCGCCTTCATCTGGCGCCAGGGCGCCTACCTGTCACGGGCGGCGCAGGCCTGGCTGGCGCTGCTGCGCGAGCGCCCGCAACCGCTGTGATCAGCCGCGCAGCCTGGCGATGAACTCGGCCAGCCAGGGCTCTGCATCGGTTTCGGGGGTGACGGTTTCACTGGCGTCCAGACGCAGCATCGGCTGCACTTCGTCAAGGCCCAGTTCGGCGAACAGCTCGCGCAATTGCTCGCCGCCGCCGCAGTAGGTGTCGCCATAGCAGGAGTCGCCCAGGCCGATCACCGCACCGGGCAAGCCGCGCCAGGCACCTGGCAGCACATCGCGGATCTCGCTGTACAGCGGCACCAGGTTGTCGGGCAGCTCGCCCATGCCGGTGGTGGACGTGATCGCCAGAAAGGCCTGCGGAGCAAACCCCTGAACGTCCTGCAGGTTGGCACGGTTGGCCAGCAGGGTCTCGAAACCCGCCGCCTGGAGCAGCGAGGCGGCATGGCGTGCAACTTCCTCGGCAGTGCCGTAGACCGAGCCGGAAAGAATGGCAACCTTCATAACTAATCCCGAAGCTGAGTAAAAGCGTAGGATACTACCACCTGATGCGGGTTCCGGACGCTGGCAATTGGCCCGCATGCAGATGCCGACCGCTCGGCAATCCACTAGAATCCTTCGCCTGGGTGCCCCCTTCACATTCGGTTCGACACGATGATCAACGCCAAGCTGCTGCAACGCATGATTGATGCCTCCAACGACGGGATCGTGGTAGCCGAACAGGAAGGCGACGACGACACCATCCTGATCTATGTGAACCCGGCCTTCGAACGCCTTACCGGCTACGCGGCCAACGACATTCTGTACCGCGACTGCCGCTTCCTGCAGGGCGAGCCGCGCGACGATGCGGCCCGGGCACGCATCCGCGACGCCATCCGCAGCGGCCAGCCATGCCGGGAAGTGCTGCTCAACTACCGCAAGGACGGCACGCCGTTCTGGAACGAGCTGTCGATCACCCCGGTGTTCAACGAGGCCGACCAGCTCAAGTACTTCATCGGTATCCAGAAGGACGTGAGCCGCCAGGTGGCCGCCGAGCAGCGGGTGCTGGAACTGGAGCTGGAACTGGCCCGGGCGTACGCCCTGCTCGAAGCGCAGAAACCCGACGGACGGTCTTAACAAAGCCAGCGAATCGTTGTCCATCACCCACGAAGAAATGATTCCCGATTGAAATTACCGAGTTCGCCCATGCAATCAGATGCCCTCCTGACCCAGGATGAGCTGGATTTCATTCAGACCATGCACCGTTCGCCACAGCTGAACCTGACGGACGTCACCTCCAGCCTGCGCCTTGATGGCGGCAGCGAGGTGCAGCAACTGTTGACCCGGCTGGTGGCCCAGGAGCAGGTGACCCTGCAGGCGAATTTCGAGAACCAGCAGATGAGCTTTCCACTGCAGCTGGTGGAAGACGAGTTCCATGCGGTGAGCCTGCAACTGGGCGCACCGAGCATCTATGAAGACGGGCCGATGATGCGCCCCTGGCGCCTCACGCTGGAGCCGCCGGTTGCGCTGGACGACGAGCTGGGCCTGAGCACCGACCTCAAGGTGTGCGAGATGTCGTTTCGCGGTGTGCTGGTGCAGGTACCGCGCAATCGCAAGCCGCCCAAGACATTCAACCTGTGGTTCAGCCCCGAGGCCGACGCGCCGATCAACCTGCAGGGCACCTTGCAGCGCAAGACGGCCGACGGGCTGGCAGCTTATCGGCTGAGCCAGCACCAGCCCCACGAGATCGAGCGGTTGCGCCAGTACATCCTGCGCCAGCACCGGTTGGCGCATCCCGAATTGCATCCGGATTAACACCGCAGCGCGGCTTTCGCCGGCAAGGCCGGCCCCTGCAGGACTGCAACTGCCTGCAGGAGCCGGCCTTGCCGGCGAAGGGGTTTCAGGTATCCAGGTGCTCTGCCAGGTACTGCTGCAGGCGCCGACGCATCAAGCGCCCCTCACTGCCCAGGCACGCCACCTGCGAGCGCATCAGCGCATCCTGGGCCAGCTCCGCCGCCTCCCCCGCGAACAGCAACGGGCAATCCAGGCCCTGGGCCAGGCGCATCAAGCGCTTGGGCAGCTCGGCCGTCGGTGAATGGTTGGAGAACAGCACCAGTGCCTGCGGCGCCATGCGCTCGCACACCAGGCTCAGTTCCTCCAGCGGCTGCCCCACGGCCAACACCCTGATCACCACCTCGCTGCTGCCCAGCATCAGCGCCGCCACCAGCAACTCAAGCTCGCGGCAATGCCCTGGCATCGCCGCCAGCACCACGCTTACCTCCTGCTGCTCGCGGGCCAGCTGCAGGCGCTGCAAGGCCCGGGCACGCAGGAAGCCATCGAGAAACAGCCACTCGCTCTGCGCACCGAATGCCTCGCCGGCCGCGCACAGGTCGTGCCATACCGGCATCAGGATGTCCTGGAACACCACCACCAGCGGATAGCTGGCGAAGACCTGCCCGTACACCTGCTCCAGGCGCCTCTCGTCGAATGCCTTGACGGCCTGGCGCAGCTGCACCTGCCACTGCTTCCAGTCCGCCTGCGTGCCGGGCGCCTGGGCCGAGGGGGCCTGCTGCTGGGTCGCCTGGTTGCGCGCAAGGATCTTGCCGACCTTGCTCACCGCCACGCCGCGCTCGATCCAGCCCAGAATGCTGCGCACGTCATCGATGTCGGCCTGGGAATACAGGCGGTGCCCACTTTCGGTGCGTACCGGCTGGATCAGCCCATAACGGCGCTCCCAGGCACGCAGGGTGACCGGGTTGATGCCAGTCAGGCGCGCCACTTCACGGATGGGGAAAAGCTCCTCCTGGCGGTGGGGAGCATCAGGGAGGGAAGCCGAATCAGGCTCGATCATCGCCGTAAAGACCGTGATTGCGTAGTGAAAGGCAATTCTACTCCCCTTGTACCAGCCCGCCGCAAGCACCATGCGCCGGGCAGCCGACACATCAGCACTGACGAGTCAGCTTATTTGCGGAATAATCCTTGCTTGTTCCTACACGAACACTCGAACGCCACCCACCACCCCGGGCAGCGTTGCATGGCCGTGGCTACCCGCCGCGCCGGTTTTTACCAGGAGATACACGATGTCTACCCCTCCGGTTACCTTGATGGTGGCGCGCCGCGTTGCCGAGGGTCGCTACGAAGACCTGATCGCCTGGCTGCGCGAAGGCGAACAGCTGGCTACCGACTTTCCCGGCTACCTGGGTTCCGGCGTACTGGCCCCGCCGCCCAACGACGACGAATTCCAGATCATCTTCCGCTTCGCCGACGAGAAAACCCTGCATGCGTGGGAGTTTTCTGCCTCGCGCAGCGCCTGGCTGGCCCGCGGCAACGGCCTGTTCCAGCAGCCCCACGAGCACCGGGTCAGCGGCATCGACGGCTGGTTCGGCCCGGCCCTGGCACAACGTCCACCGCGCTGGAAACAGGCCGTGGCCATCTGGCTGGCGTTCTTTCCGGTGTCGCTGGCCTTCAACCTGCTGTTCGGCCACTGGCTGGGCGAGCTCGGCCTGGTGCCACGGGTACTGCTGAGCACCCTGGCCCTGACCCCGCTGATGGTCTACCTGTTCATCCCGCTGTCGACCCACCTGCTGGCCAGCTGGCTGCACCCCAAGCCTGCCCCGCAGAGCGTTGCCGCGCCGCCCGTGGGCACCCGCTGACGCAGCGCCCCGGGGCGTGCAACGGCGGCGAGTTCGGGTATGCTGGGGCCTACCCAAGCGAATATCTGAAGTTGACCGCCCATTACATGAACAGCCCAATTCTTGTTACCGGGGCCAGCCAGCGAGTCGGGCTCGCGCTGGCCATCAAACTGGCGCAGGCCGGCCACACGGTCGTCAGCGCCAGCCGCAGCATCAGCGCGCAGGCGCCCCACCCGAACATCGTGCAGTTCCAGGCCGACCTGTGCCTGGAGCAGGACCGCCTGGCCCTGATCGACCACCTGCGCAGCCGCTATGACGGCCTGCGGGCGATCATCCACAACGCCTCGCTGTGGCTCGACGATGACCTGGCCAACCTGAACACCATGTTCAAGTTGCACGTGGAAGCGCCGTACCACCTGAACCTGGCACTGGGTGAGCAACTGCTCAAGCTGGACAAGTCGGACATCATCCACATCTGCGACGAAACCTCCTCGCGCGGCAGCAAGAGCCATATCGGCTATGCCGCCACCAAGGCGGCGTTGCAGAACATGGTGCTGTCGTTCGCCGAGAAGTACGCCCCCAGCGTGCGCGTCAACGCCATCCTGCCCGGCCTGCTGATCTTCAAGGAAGACGGCGACGAGCAGTACCGCCAGCAGGCGCTGAAGAAGGCCCTGCTTGAATTCGAACCCGGTGCCCAGCCGCTGATCGAGGCCGTGATGTTCCTGCTCGACAGCCAGTACAGCACCGGCAGCAACGTGGTCATCAACGGTGGCCGCCATTTGAAGAACCGCATCGCGGCCGGATGAGCCGCTGCACCGTGAAGGGAACCCCCATGGACCCGCAACAGCAACTCGAACTCGAAGCGGCGGCCTTTCGCCGCCTGGTAGCGCACCTGCGCGAGCGCACCGATGTGCAGAACATCGACCTGATGAACCTGTCCGGCTTCTGCCGCAACTGCCTGTCCAAGTGGTACAAGGCCGCCGCCGACGAGCGCCAGATCGACCTTAGCCTGGAGGACGCACGCGAAGTGGTCTACGGCATGCCCTACGCCGAGTGGAAAACCCAATACCAGAAAGAAGCCAGCGCCGAACAGCAAGCGGCGTTCGCCAAAGGAAAACCCCATGACTGACCTGAACACCCTGCGCAGCCAACTCGACAGTGGCGAACATGTATTCGCCGACACGCTGGCGTTCATCGCCCAGGGCTACACCTACCAGCCACAGGCCTTCACCAATGGCGGTGTGGAAAACGCCGCCGGGCAGAACGAAGGGTCGTGCAAGACCCTGGGCCTGGCACTGCTCGAAGGCCTGAGCGACCAGCACGCGCTGCTGGCGTTCGGCGAGCACTACCGCTCGGTGCTGGCCACCCCCGAGGGCAGCGACCACGCCAATATCCGTGCGCTGATGCAGCATGGCCTGGCCGGCGTGACGTTCGCCGGCGCGCCGCTGCAACGCAAGGGCTGACGCCACACCGCTGCACAAGAACGGCCCGCCTGGGCCGTTTTTTCATGCCTGGGGTTCGATCACCTGCCCGGGCACCTGTGCCGGCAGTTGTGCACTGCGCAGCCAGCCCAGGGCTATGGGCCACAGCTGCGCCTGAAAGCGGCTGTGAAAGAACGCGAAATGACCGACCCCCTTGGCATCGACCTGCTGCGCGGCGATGCGCAGGTGCGTGCACGCGCTGGCGGTAAAGTAGCCCAGCAGGCGCTCGATGGCCGGCACCGTACCGAACGGGTCGTCGGTCAGGCTGATCGCCAGGATACTGGCCTGCACCTGGCCAAAGCCCAACGCCCCCAGCGTGCGACCGCTGGGCCGCTGTTCATAGGTAGCGGCGGGTGTCACCCAGTCGCGCACCACGCCGGCCGGGGTGTCCTCCATCCAGCCCAGGCGCTTGCCGGGAAAGTAGCCGAACACGCGGGTCAGCAGCGGCATTGCCAGGTGCCATTTGCACAGCAGTTGCCAGCGGCTGCCCGGGGCATAGTCACGCCAGTAGGCGAACTGCGCGCCCACCGTGACCACCCGCCGGATGCTCGCCGCCGACGCCGCCAGGCCCAGCGCGCAACCGCCGAAACTGTGCCCGACCACATCGATGGGCTGCCCAGGGAACTCGCGCCGGGCGCGCTGGAGCATCGCCTCGAAATCCAGCCGGCCCCAGTCCGACCAGCTGGCCTGAAAACCCCGCAAGGCGGCAGGGCGCGATTCGCCGATGCCGCGGTAGTCGTAGGTGATCACGTCGGCGCCATGGGCGAACAGGTAGTCGGCAAAACGCGAGTAGAAACGGCAGCGCACCGAGGTGGCGGCGTTGATGATGACCACCGCCCGCGTGGGGTCCGCCGCGCCGTGGCGCCAGGTGAAGCCGCCCAGGCTGAAGCCGTCTGCCGCCTCTTCGCGAAACGGCTGGGCAACGCTGGGCGCCTGGGTGGTGAGGGGTTGATTCATCGGTGCCGGCTCCTTCAGGGCCCTTCGCAGCGCAGCATCGGCCAGCGGGTGGGCCAGCCCTTGTGGGTGATGCGCGAGGCGTAGACCGTCTGTTTCTGGCTAACGTAACGCGCGGTGCGGCGCAGTACCAGCCCGAACAGGTCATCCAGCCCCAGGGGCGCAGCGACTTATCATTGTGGGTTCGGCCACCGGCAGGTTGCGCGGGCACTGGCGCCGATCATCGGCGCGCCGGCCCGCGCCCGCCTCAGGCAAGCTCGGTATAGCGCGCCGCCACCTCGGCCTGGCGGATGTCCGAGATCAGGGTGTGACGCGCCGCCTGGAAGGCCGTCCACCGGGCGTCGTCATGCAACGGCGGGATGGTCACGCCCTCGCGGCGATCGAACCCCACCAGCGCCGCATCCACCAGGTGGTCCACCTCCATCACCTGCGTCAGGGTGTTGATGTCGATGCCCGAGCGCTCCCAGATCTCGGTACGCGTGGCCGCAGGCAACACCGCCTGCACGTATACGCCGCTGGGCGAGAGCTCCAGGCTCAGCCCCTGCGACAGGAACTGCACGAACGCCTTGGTGGCGCCATACACCGTCATGCCCAGCTCCGGTGCCAGCCCTACCACCGAGCCGATATTGACGATGGCCCCCTCCCCGGCCTGCGCCAACCGTGGCGCGATGGCATGGGCCAGACGCGCCAGCGCGAGGGTGTTGAGCGTGATGATGCGCGTGACGCTGTCGGCGCTCTGCTCGACGAAGGCCCCCGACTGCGCCGCCCCGGCGTTGTTGATGAGGACGCCGATGCGGGCATCTTCGCGCAGGCGGGTTTCGACCCTGGCAAGGTCTTGGGCCAGGGTGAGGTCGGCCTGCAACACCTCGACGGCCACGCCATGAGCCTGGGCCAGGCGGCTGGCCAGCCCGTCAAGGCGAGGCCTGTCGCGGGCTACCAGCACCAGGTCATGGCCACGGCGGGCAAAACGCTCGGCGTAGGTAGCGCCGATACCGGAAGAAGCACCAGTGATGAGAACAGTGGCAAGGGTAGTCATGGGGTTGCGCTCTCGATGGGTGGGTAACGAGCCGCTATGATGATGACCATAATCTTAATCGTCAACGGTTTTGATGATGGTTGACATCAATGTATAGTGGGCCCCTGACTGACGGCACACGCAGCGAGGAATCTGCACATGAGGGTCACCAAGGCACAGGCGCAAGCCAATCGCGCGCACATCGTCGAGACCGCGTCCGAACTGTTTCGCGAGCGCGGCTATGACGGGGTGGGCGTGGCAGACCTGATGGCGGCGGCAGGGTTTACCCACGGCGGCTTCTACAAGCACTTCGGCTCCAAGGCCGACCTGATGGCCGAGGCTGCTGCCTGCGGGCTGGCCAAGACTGCCAGCGCCGAAGAAGCGCTGGACGTGGCGCAATTTTTCCAGCGTTACCTGTCGCGCGAACACCGCGATGCACGCAGTACCGGCTGCACCATGGCCGCCCTGTGTGGCGACGCGGCGCGCCAGCCGGCCGCAATCAAGGCGACCTTTGCCGACGGCCTGGAGGGCCTGCTCAAGCGGGCCGAGCACACAGGTGCCGAAAACGGCGATCAAGACCCGCACGCCGCACGCGCCAGGATGATCGAGCGCTTTGCCCAGGCGGTGGGCGCGATCATGCTGTCGCGCGCCTGCCCGGACGATGCGCCATTGGCCGACGAAATCATCGAGGTGTGCCGCAAGGCCATCGTTGCCCCGCTCGCCGACTGAGGTGCCCGCCCCGCAGTTGTCTTAAAACTGCAACCTTTTGGTCATAGTATGGAAGCTGTTCCCGCTGCAGCCCTGTTGCAGCGGGCCTTTGACAAGGACTCGAAACTCAATGCGCCGTGTCGTATTCAATCAGAAAGGGGGCGTGGGCAAGACCAGCATCGCCTGCAACCTTGCCGCCGTCAGCGCCGCCGAAGGGTATCGGACGCTGCTGGTGGACCTCGATCCCCAGGCCAACACCACCCACTACCTCACCGGCCTGCTCGGCGACGACATCCCGGCCGGCATCAGCGACTTCTTCAAGCAGACCCTCTCCAGCGCACCGGGCAGCAAGCGCGGGCGCGTGTGCATCACCCCCACCCGCTACGACAACCTCGACCTGGTGACCGCCAGCCCCGACCTGGCCGACCTGCAGCCCAAGCTGGAGAGCAAGTTCAAGATCAACAAGCTGCGCAAGCTGCTGGTTGAACTGTCCGAAGACTACGAGCGCATCTACATCGACACCCCGCCGTCGCTGAACTTCTACACCTTCAGCGCGCTGGTGGCCGCCGACCGCCTGCTGATTCCGTTCGATTGCGACAGCTTTTCGCGCCAGGCGCTGTACAGCGTGATCGAGCAGGTGGAAGAACTGCGCCAGGACCACAACGAGTCGCTGCAGGTGGAAGGCGTGGTGGCCAACCAGTTCGTCGCGCGCACCGCGCTGCACCAGAGCCTGGTGGACGAACTGCTGGCCGAGGGGCTGCCGGTGCTGCCGGTGTACCTGAGCAGCTCGGTGAAGATGCGCGAATCCCACGAGCTGTCGGTACCGCTGGTGCACATGGCACCGCGGCACAAGCTGTCGCGCGAATTCGTCGACCTGCTGGGGGCGCTGGAGCGGGCTGCCTGAGGGCTGCCCGCCGGTTGCGCCCTGGCGTCAGATCGACGCCTGGCGCATGCGATCGGACAACGCCTGCGCCGTTTCCTTGCGCTCGGAGTAGCGGTCCACCAGGTGCGCCTGGCTGTCGCGCAGCAGCAGCGTGAACTTGACCAGCTCTTCCATCACATCCACCACCCGGTCGTAATACGGCGAGGGCTTCATGCGGCCCTGCTCGTCGAACTCCATGTACGCCTTGGGCACGGACGACTGGTTGGGGATGGTGAACATGCGCATCCAGCGCCCCAGCACGCGCAGCTGATTGACCACGTTGAACGACTGCGAGCCGCCACACACCTGCATCACGGCCAGGGTCTTGCCCTGGGTGGGGCGAATGGCGCCGAGGGCCAGCGGCACCCAGTCGATCTGCGCCTTGAACACCGCCGACATCGCGCCGTGCCGTTCAGGCGAACACCACACCTGGCCTTCGGACCACAGCACCAGCTCGCGCAGTTCCTGAACCTTGGGGTGCTCCACCGGTACGTCGTCCGGCAGTGGCAGGCCGCTGGGGTCGAAGATGCGCGTCTGGGCGCCAAAATGCTGGAGCAGGCGCGCGGCCTCCTCGGTCAGCAACCGGCTGAAGGAACGCTCGCGGGTGGAGCCGTACAGCAACAGAATGCGCGGCTTTCGCTCGCCGGCCTGCAGGGCGGTAGGCAGGCCTTCGAACAGGCTCGGGTCGAGGTTGGGCAGGTCGTGGTGCATGGGGCCTCCGGGTCAGAGCGTGGCAATGCGGTCGAGTTCACGCTTGAGCGCGTGGGCATCGAGCTGGCTGAATGGCAGCGCGAAAAACGCCCGGCAGCGACGCTCGATACGCGCCAGCGCATGGTGAAAGTTCGCCTCCACCTCGTCGTCGGTGCCGGGTTGTTCGGAAGGGTCGGCCAGGCCCCAGTGGGCCTTGAGCGCCGGGCCGAAAAACACCGGGCACGCCTCGCCTGCGGCCTTGTCGCACACGGTGATGACGATATCCGGCGGGTTGGCCGCGAAGGCCTCGTTGCCCTTGCTGCTAAGGCCCGCGGTGCTGATGCCGGCCTGCTGCAGGGTCAGCAGGCTGCGCGGCAACACCTGCCCCCTGGGGAAGCTGCCGGCGCTCAGCGCCTCGAAGCCCGCCGGGGCGAGGTGATTGAACATCGCTTCGCAGAGGATGCTGCGACAGCTGTTGGCCGTGCACATGAACAGAACTCGCATGGTGGTGTACTCCCTTTGGCAGGCAGAATGGTCAAAGGCTCAGGCGCAGGGCCAGGGCCGAAAGCGTGATCAACAGCACCGGCACGGTCAGCAGCAGGCCGACCTTGAAGTAGTAGCCCCAGGTGATGCGCGTACCCTTGCGCGCCAGCACATGCAGCCAGAGCAATGTGGCCAGGCTGCCGATGGGGGTGATCTTGGGGCCCAGGTCGCAGCCGATGACATTGGCGTAGACCATCGCCTCGCGCACCACACCCTGGGCTTCGCTGGCGTGGATCGAAAGCGCGCCGATCAGCACGCTGGGCAGGTTGTTCATCACCGAGGACAGCACCGCGGCAAGCAGCCCGGTGCCCAGCGATGCGCCCCACACGCCATAGGCGGCAAGGCGGTCCAGCAACTGGGTGAGCAGGTCGGTAAGGCCGGCGTTCTTCAGGCCGTACACCACCAGGTACATGCCCAGCGAGAACACCACGATCTGCCAGGGCGCATCGCGCAGCACGCGCCGCGTGGAGATCACATGCCCGCGCGCAGCGACAATGAACAGCACCACTGCACAGGCCGCCGCCACGGCGCTGATCGGGATGCCCAGCGGCTCGAGCAGGAACAGGCCCACCAGCAGCGCCACCAGCACGCCCCCGCCCACGCGGAAGGTGGCGCGGTCGCGGATCGCCAGCACCGGCGCCTTCAGTGCCTGTACTTCGTACACCACCGGTATGTCGCGGCGAAAGTACAGAAACAGCACCAGCAAGGTGGCCGCCACACTCACCAGGTTCACCGGCACCATCACCGCCGCGTATTCGCCAAAGCCCAGGCCGAAGTAATCGGCCGAGACGATGTTCACCAGGTTGGAGACCACCAGCGGCAGGCTGGCGGTGTCGGCAATGAAGCCTGCGGCCATGACGAACGCCAGGGTCGCAGCCGGGGAGAAACGCAGCGCCAGCAGCATCGACATGACGATAGGGGTAAGGATCAGCGCCGCACCGTCGTTGGCGAACAGCGCCGAGACCGCAGCGCCCAACAGCACGATGAAGGCGAACAGCCGGCGCCCGTTGCCACGCGCCCAGCGGGCCACGTGCAGGGCTGCCCATTCGAAGAAGCCGGCCTCGTCGAGCAGCAGGCTGATGACGATGATCGCGATGAAGGTGGCGGTGGCGTTCCACACAATCGCCCACACCGTGGGGATGTCGTGCAGCGACACCGCGCCCAGCGCCAGGGCCAGCAGTGCGCCGAGGCTGGCGCTCCAGCCGACGCCCAGGCCGCGGGGTTGCCAGATGACCAGGGTCAGGGTGAGCAGAAAAACAGCGATGGCAGTCAGCATCGGGGCGCTCCTGGCTCAGCAGCAGGCAGCAGCACGAACGGGGCGACCGTCCATGTTGTGCAAGCGTGTGGTGCTGTCCTTGAGCCAGTCGGCATTGGCGCGCAGCGTCACCTGCAGCAGGTCGTGCACCCAGCCGGGCAGTTGAGGGTTGAGACGGTAATACACCCACTGCCCCTGGCGACGGTCGAGCAGCAGGCCGCTGGTACGCAGCTGCGCCAGGTGGCGGCTGATCTTGGGCTGGCTGTCGCCCAGGGCGCACATCAGCTCGCACACGCACAGCTCGCCCTGCTCTGCGATCAGCAGCGCAGCGCGAGCGCGGGTTTCGTCGGCCAGGCTCTTGAACAGCTCGGGTGGGGTAATCATTGTGGGCGGCCCTCACATATGGATAACCGAATATACGGATATCCATATGTTATCTGCAACCGGATTTTTCAGCGCCTGCCATCAACCTCCCCAGCGCGTCACCCGCCGTTGGGGGCCGGTTTTTCGCGCAAGGCCGTGTGGTAGATCTGCGCCGAATCGAGCACGGGTTCGGTGGCACCATGGCGGGCGATCGACAGCATTGCCTGGCCGATGACCTCGGTGCTCAGCACCTTTTCGGGCAACAGCGCACGCGCCAGGCTCAGCAGCGGGCCGGTGAGCCGGTAGAGCACACGGTACGCGCGGGTTCTGGAGGTGGCACCGTGCAACGGCTGAATCACCGCCGGGCGCAGGATGTGCACGCGCCTGAACGGCAGGCGCAGCAGGCTGTTCTCCGTCATGCCGCGCACCCGCGCCCACATCGTCGAGCTGGTTTCGCTGCTGTCGGCACCCGCCCCGGAGACGTAGATGAAGGTGGCATGCGGGTTGAGCTCGCACACGCGCTGGGCCACCGCCAGGGTCAGGCGGTAGGTCATGTGGGTGTACTGCGCCTGGGTCATGCCCGCCGCCGAAACGCCCAGGCAGAAGAAACACGCATCCACATCGCGCAGGTCGTCGTCGAGCAGCGTGGACGGGTTATCGGCGAAGGCCGGCCTGACCACCTGCCGGAGCTTGGGGTGCTGGGCGTTCAGGCGTGAGCGCCCGATCAAGCGAACGGACTCCACATCCTGCGCCGCCAGGCATTCGCGCAGCACGCCGCTGCCGATCATGCCGGATGCACCAAAGATCACTATGTTCATGGCGTAGGCTGGCCTCGCTCAGTCTGAAGGGTGCGCCGGTTTCATGCCGACGGCCATTGCGGCGGTGCCGTGCCGAAATCGGCCGCGAGGCTGACCGGCTTCCAGCGCTGCATCGCTTCGCTGCGGGCGGCCTCTTCCACCTCCACCACATACAAGGCGTCCGACCCCAACAGTAGACGCGACGGCAGCCCTTCACGAGCGGCCAGCGCCACGATCAGCTGCGCAATGCGCTCGGGGTCGCCCACTTCGTTGCCCACGTAGGACTCGATCAAGGCTTTGAACGCGGCCATCGACGCCATGTAGTCCGGGGCCAGCTCGGTGAGCGTGTTGCGGGCCTGATGGCCCCAGTCGGTACGCATGCCGCCGGGCTCCAGGGTGCACACCTGGATGCCGAACGGCGCGACCTCCTTGCCGACCACGTCACTGAACCCGCCCACGGCCCATTTGGCCGCCTGATAGGCCGACAGGCCCGGGCTTGCGATGCGACCGCCGGCCGATGACACCTGAAAGATATGGCCGCGGCCCTGGGCGCGCATCACCGGGATGGCCGCACGGGTGAGGTTGACCACGCCGAACAGATTGGTCTCGACCTCGGCGCGAAAATCATCGGTGGGGATGTGCTCGAACGGCTGGATATGGCCGAAGCCTGCGTTGTTGACCAGCACATCCAGCCGGCCAAAACGGCGCACGGCCTCGGCCACGGCGTGCCTGGCCTGCTGTTCGTCGGTCACGTCCAGTTCGAACGTGGCCAGGTTGGCCCCGTACTGCGCCTGCAGCTCGACGAAGCGTGTGATGTCGCGTGCAGTGGCCAGCACCTTGGCGCCGCTGTGCAGCGCCGCCTCCAGAATGGCGCGCCCCAGGCCTCGGGACGCACCGGTAATCAACCAGACTTCAGACATGATCATTCAACCTTTTCAAAGCGCCGACGCGGCGCATGGGCAACGTAAAAGAGGGGGCTGCTCACTCGGGCCGAAAGCCGGCCTTGCCTTCCAGCATCACCGACTCGGCAAGCGCCTTCTGTGCCTGAATGTCCGCCAGGCTGCGGGCATAGCCGGCCTCCAGCGCCGCATAGGCATCCCCGCCGAGCACGGTGCGCAGCGGCGGTGTCTGCAGCTGGCTGAGGGTGTAGATGGCGTCGGCCATTTTCAGCGGGTCGCCCGAGGCGGTGTCTTCGCCATGCTGTTCGATCCACCCGCGCAGGTTGCCGACCGCACTGCCCTTGTAGGCGTCGAGCTGCTCGGTCCAGCGGATGTTGGCCACGAAGCCGGTCTTGATCGAACCTGGCTCGATGATCAGGGTGTTGATGCCGAACTCGGCCAGCTCTTGCGCCACCGCTTCGGCGAAGCCTTCCAGACCGTACTTGGCCGCGTGATACAGCGAGCCGCCCGGGTAGGCGGTACGGCCGCCGACACTGCTGACATGGATGAAGGTACCGCGCTGCTGTGCGCGCATCGCCGCCATGAAGGCGCGGGTGACCTGTATCGGCGCCATCAGGTTGAGCGCGATCTGCTGCTCGACTTCGGCGTCGGTCATCTCTTCCATCGCACCGATCACCGCCCCGCCCGCGTTGTTGACCACCACCTCCACATCGGGATGGCGGGCGGCAACGGCGCGTACCTGTTCGCGGTCGGTCACGTCGAGCGCTTCCACATGAAGGCGCTTTGGATACGCCTGTTGCAACGCCTGCATCGCCTCGACCCGACGCACTGCGGCGACCACGGTATGCCCCTGGGCCAGCGCCTTTTCGGTAAGGGCCAGGCCCAGGCCACCCGAAGCACCGGTAATGAACCACTTTTGAACAGCCATGAAGATACTCCTGTTACAAATTGTGAGTGATTAATCACTCAGTTAAAAGGCAAGGCTTTTACGCCGTAATGGCGCGCCACAGCATATGGAAGCCCAGCTGGCGGTGGCTGTCGGCCTCCTCCGGGGACTTCTCGATGTGTTCGATGGTGGTGGTGGCGATACTCTCGATCACGGAAGAAATGAAGCTGATCGGGGCGTCGATCAGCACGCCGTCCTCTACCCCGCCCTCCATCGTCCTGGACACGGCCTGGAACGGCTGCGCGCCCAGTGCGCGGGTTTCTGCGGTCACCTGCCCCGACGCCGACAGCCGTGCCAGCACCACGCGCTCCAGGGCATTGTTCAGGCCCCAGCTGACATAGCGATTGAAGATGTACTCCATGCGCTGGCGGTAGTCAGCCTGGGCGGGGAAGTCCGACATCATGGCCGTCACCAGGCTTTGCTTGAGGTGCAGGTAGAGCTCCTGGAACAGCACCTCCTTGCTGCTGAAGTAGGTGAACAAGGTGCCGTCGGCAACCCCGGCGCGCCGCGCAATGCTCGACGTGCTGGCCATCACGCCCAGCTCGGCGACCGCCTGCATTGCAGACAACAGCAAGGCTTCACGTTTTTCGGGGCTGAGGGGACGTGCCATGGAGGAAGGTTCGCTTAAAAAGACTGAGTAATCAGTCAACTATATTCCTGACCCTTGGCCAAATGCAAGGGGTGGATGGCGCGACGGTGCCGAACGGCAAGCCCCCGGCATCGCGCCGGGGGGTTGATAGCCGTTATCCGGCGCTACTCGAACAGGTTCACGATGGCATCCGACAACGTACTCCGCTGCCGCGACCACGAGCTTGTGAAGTGATAGATATCGTTGGCCTGAACGTAGTGCTTCACGAACTGGAAGTGATAGTCGGCGGCAATCTGGAACAGGTACAGATCGCTTTGGATATTCACGTAGTTGGTGCCGAAGCGATGGATCTCGGTACTGATCTGGACCATGCCCTCCAGAACCGCATGGGTATCGGGCTCCAGGTCCACATTGATTTCCGAACTTGGCTTTTCGGTAAGAATGCCCTTCCAGGCAAGCTCCGAACTCTTTCTTCCCGAGGTGCCCTTGGTAAGGTCGCAGGGGGCCTCGATGGCCTGGCGCGCCTTGCTCATTTCGTCTTTGATGCGGTCATCCAACTGCAACTTCCTGCCTGTTTTTACCTGGCAAAACAAACTGGTCAACTCGAGCCAGGCGGATTCATATTCCTTGGGGTTATCGCGCTCGACCATCTGCTTGGGGTTGGACCAGCAAGGCTTGTACCTGAACTTGGCGAAACTGTAGTCGGGGAAGTGCCCGAGCCAGCCGTGGCCCAGATAACTGGTACCGCTGGGGGCCGCTTCGAAGTTGGGGTTCGCGAACGGCACGCCCTTGGTGTCGGATGACTTCAGGACTTTCCTGTTCCAGTTTTTCGACGAGCCGTCCATGTAATAGATGGCCTGTGGGCCGTAGCCCATCTTGGACCATTCCCAGGAGTCCGGGTCGTAGTCCGCATCCCAGTAGGTGTTCATCACGTTGTCGAGGCCGCAGTGGTCCTGGTGGGCCCAGGTGTCGGCGATCACATGCGCCCTGACCCCCAGCAGGATCAGCCTGAACCTGCGCAGCACGTCTGCACGATTGTCCTTCAGCACCTCTGCCCCGCCGATGGCCAGGCTGATGATCTTCTCCAGCCGATCGTCATCGGTAGCGCAGAGCACGGCATCTTGAACAAGCCTGCGCGAGAGTGCGCTTTGCGGCCGGTTGAGCATCTTGCCGTATTGCAGATCCTTCACCTTGCTGGCGTTGTACTTTCTCAGTATCTGCTCGCCGCCGAAGGTGTCGCGCTTGATGAACTTGGGCAGGTAGTTGGCCACTTCAGCGCCATGGGTTTCTTCTCGGCTGGGCGTGCCGGCCGGGTCGTTGTAGTTGCCGGGGATGAAGTGGTACGAGCACCACAGGCCATCTTCAGGCTCCCCCATCGTGCCCAGCAGCCCGCCCTGGTAGGTGTAGCGAGGGTTGTCCATCTTGGCGACGACGTTGTACTTGGCAGATTTTTGGGTGTCGCTGACCAGGCTCCAGTAAGAGGCATAGGTGCTCTCGCTGAAGAAGTCGATGAAGTTGGCTGCCTTGGCAATAAGGGTTGCATCGTCCTTGTTGAAGCCGCCGCACAGTGCTGAGTGGTAAGTACCGTAGAAGTGAAAATCCTGATCCATGCCGCTTTCCCCTAAACAGTTTTTGTTTAACAAAAAAAGACCGCAAGGGTTTATAGGCACAGCTTTAAATAGTGTCAAATGGCCATTAGTCAATGATAATTGTTATTTTTATTTCGTGTATTAACGTTGGGAAAGTGCGGTTTGATGGGCATGGCGATATAGAGCGGTTCTATTTAAATTCATGGCCAAATGGAGACAGTCTGCGCTCAGTAATCAGCCGTCAGACTTGAGCAACTTTCCACACTGCTCACTGGCCAACTGGCTGATGATCCGGATGGCCTGATGAATACCCGCCGTGTTGCGAAAGCTCAGCTGCGGGTTGTGCTCGCACTCCAGTACCTCGTCATGCTGGACGAGCGCTTCACCGAGTAGTTCGAGGGTCCAGGCGTAACGTTGGATGGTGGACAAGCGTTCTTGGTCGGTCATAGGGATACCTGCTTCACAGCTTGCTGGATAGAGAGGGGGAAGAAGCTCGATATAGGCCACCAGGCAATGCGCGAATGGGGCGTAAATACCGTGGTCATATAGGCATCATAACGGGACGATTCTTTCCATGGCAAGAATCTCCGCAACCCTCGATACCGATGGCAGTCTGAAAAAGCTCGGCGCAGCGATCCGGGCTCGACGCCTGGCGCTTGCGCTGTCCCAAGAAGCGCTGGCCGATGCGGCAGGCGTGGACCGTTCGCACATGGGGAAAATCGAGCGAGGGGAAAGGAACGTCACGTTCCTGAACCTCTTGCGGATAGCAGGTGCGGTGGGGTGCAAGCCTTCGGAGCTATTGGTTGATGCGAGTCTTTAGAGTTAGCCACTGATCGATGCAGTAGTGTTTTTGTGATACGACTCCGAAAGCCATTCCTAGCGTAATAACGCCAGCCTGAATGGGTTTACTCCACCACCCTCGCCCGACATTGGCTGGTAATCTCGACGCCAGCGACATGCCGATAGGAATACCTACACAAGCTCATGCTTCCACTTGTAGCTACTGTAGAGGAATGGGCGACTGTCCTCCCTGGTGGTTTCCACGACCCGTAGTTTCACCTTCGTGCCGACCGGGTAGTCCCTGATCTTCCGCGCGCACTCGATCTTCATGTTCTGTGGAAAGGGCTCGCCACTTGCAGGACGGACGCCATTCTTGCGGCGCGCAGGATCGTAAAAGACTTCAGCAATAATCGAGATGTATTCGTCTGGGTCATGCCTGAGTTCCCAAACCATGCTGCCCCCTCTGCCTTTCGAATGTGCGGTTATTGGAGTGAAGTCCGGGGTGAGCAACTTGTCAAAACGCCGGCTCCGAGCCAACACCGCGACCTAGCTAGACGTTGACATCGGAGCGGCCTATGGCCGGGCCAGGAGCCTGCTTGGCCAAGCTGACGAGCCCTCGCTAGTCCGAGTAAGGCATTTTGGCCGCAACGTCCTATTCCTTGAGAGGGAATGAGGAAGATAGAAACAACAAAGCCGCAGCAGGCGGGCTTTGTTAGGTGTTTAGTAGACAATCTTGGATTCCTGGACATCTGATATCTGATGCGGAGACAGGAGTCGAACAAAAAACATACAAGCCAATGCTTACATGGCCTTTAGCATTGAAAAAAACAAAAAGGTACTCAAACAGGTACTCACCTTATTCCGAACATCGTGGATATGGTACGCCCCTCTCTGTAGAAGCTTGTTCCCGGGCCGCGTTGATCCAATAACAGAATCGGATCTGCCCGCTGCCAACACGACTCACCAGAGGAGCCCGCTTGATCTGCACCCAGAGAGCAGGGCTTAGCCACCGCCCCTTTTTCAAACGAAAATATGGCAAAATGACATCCAGGCGTATTCGATAGCCTCCTAAGTATTTTAGACTGCTGACGAGGGATGTATGCAACGAGTAATACCAATTGAACGGGATATCATAGTTGCTGTCCCTTCCGTCTATACAACAAGCCAAAGAGGCAGTTTTTTTGAGAAACTTTGTGCCGACATATTGCGAAAGCAATCATATGAAATCGTCGGTATAGAATTTCGCGCCACCGGCATGGAAATTGACATCAAGGCAGTACACAAGCCTTCAGCCACAAATTTGTACGTCGAATGCAAGTTCTACAATAGCAGCAAGTTAAATGCAAATATTGTAGACCTTTGCTATTCTCAAGCATTTCGCGCACGTATCAAATCGATCGCGCTTTTCTCGACTGCTCCGCTAGGTAAAGACGCACAAGGCGCCTACGATGATTATCGTTCAAGAGAGGAATGCGATTATTCATTTTATGGCCGAGAAGAGATTATTGAGGCGCTGGAGGCTTGCGGAAAGGTTCAGTCCTTTGATTCACTTTCACTTTCATCAGATATCACTCATGCTACCCTGCTCGTACATCCAGAGTTAGATTTTACTTGGTTATTTCAAGAAGTAAGGGATGGAGTACCTCAAAATCTTCTAGCCTACTCCGGCAGTAAAAACGTAGACTGCTCCAGGGTTAGAGACATTCTCGACGCAGAAGAAATATTTGAAGGACTAAGTGTAAAGAATTTTTTAAACGGCACGCCCTTAACGGCGAAAGCTGGTGATTCCCAACACGAGCGGGAAGTAGTCAGCGGAATCATCGTGGCCGACGACGTTATGGACTACAAGCCTTGCCGCCCTGAGGACTTTGTAGGCCGAGACGCGATTCAGAAAGAGATCTGGGACTATCTTGAATCTGTTCGCGAACAGAAAACCTTGACTCGACTTATTTCAGTGACAGGCTCTTCAGGCAATGGCAAATCATCGCTCGTAGCATTCTTGTCAGAACGTTTTAAAAACGTCAAATGGAAGAATAAATTTTATCTCTACCCCGTAGATGTTCGCTCGTCTAGAGGTGCGAAATTCGTATCAGAGGCGGTAGTAAAAGCCTTCAATGCTGCGCGCAAGGACGGATTCATCAACCTAGACTCAGATTTTTACATTGAGAATGTTAATGACATAACATCTGGAGTTTCGTTCAAAGCATACTCTGACTACCTAGCCAGCACAGGAAAGCTTATCATTATTTTCTTTGACCAGTTCGAAGAAGTTTTTATGAAGGAAGAGCTATTCGGGCTGTTTAGAGCTTTTGAGCGCTTTGCACTAGATATATCGTCTGACAAAGGAAATCTAGTAGTCGGCTTTTCTTGGCGTAGCGGAATTACATTAGGAGACGAAAATCCCGCCTACTCCATGTGGAACAGGCTACGTGATTTCCGCTCTGATAAAAAACTTACCCAGTTTGATGCCAAAGATTCTTCTGCCCTCATCTCCACCTTTGAGAAAAAGCTCGGCTTTAGACTCAATAAATCCCTGCGCGGAAGACTGATACAGCAAGCACAGGGATATCCATGGCTCTTAAAAAAGCTGTGCATTCATTTATTCAAGAAGATCCAAAGCGGGGTTTCCCAGGAACAACTCCTGATAAGCCAATTACAAATAAAATCCTTATTTGATGAGGACCTAGAAAGACCTGACAAAGAAACGGCGTGCCTTCGGTACGTGGCAAATAACTCTCCAGTAGACCAATACGAAACAACAAAGGAATACGGCACAAAAACAGTAAACAATTTGCTTGCCGATCGATTACTGATCAAAACAGGCGAAAAAATATCTGTGTATTGGGACGTATTCAGGGACTATCTAAAGACGAACGAAGCTCCCATCATACCCTGGTTCTACATGCCTGCAGCCACCGTCAATATGGCCTCAAGCGTTTTAAAACTGATAGCCGCGCAGGGTGTTTCTCTCGCAGAACTGCAGCAATCTGCAGGGTATAAGAAAAGCACCCTAACTAACATAATCATGGATCTTCAGTCATTCTCTCTAGCTGAGAAGCGTGACGATGAAAAATATTACCCATCCTGCTCATTAGAAGATGCTCCAGAAGTAATAAGATCTCATCTTAAAGGCCATGCTGCTTATGCTAGAGCATTAAATCTAGTCAGCGAATCTCAGCAAGAAAGCCTATCAACGGATAGCTTTGTGGAAATCATCAAAGGATTATATTCGAACAAGGGTGGAGAGGTTCCAACGGGGTACTCGTCCAGACTACTGTCCTGGCTTAAATATTCTGGGCTTGTTGGCTCGGCGGCTCATAAAATTCGTTTCTTTAGAGACAAGGAGTATGCGCCTGAGTTTGCGAGCACGAGTTCAAAAAGCTATATGTTCCTCGCAGCTACGACCCCCACTAATGTTCTCGACATTATCCGAAGGCTGCAAGCGCAAAAAGCCCTGGGAGTTCCCGAACAGAACTCTCTTCGAGCACGCAATTCAATCGCGGATCTTGTATCTCTTGGAATATGCACTAGAAACTCAGATCTCGAAGTCACAATATCTAAGAACGTTGACATCACTCAAACCGCCGAACATATTTTAGCAGCGGCAGTGAGAAAAGCACCTTCTGTCCTACTACTGAAGGAGCTTATGGACGACGCCTCCATTACAAAAGATGAGCTACCAGAAAAATTCAGAGCTGCTATCGGAAAATCTTGGAAGGACTCGTCAAGTAAGCGCTACGTAAACGGGCTGACAAAATATCTCGAATTCGCAAGTATCGATATCGATATGATAGATAAGTAATAACTTGAGAGATTCGATCCAAAGAGTCGAAAACCCGTAGTTTCGCAGAGACAGTAGCATACTAGTGGATTGCGCCCCCAAATACTGCTAGGCCGAGCCGCCGCTCGGCTTGGCGGATGCTAAAAGAGCCAGCAAGTACCCCAAGGTGCTCGCTGGCCGTTTAGCGACTATTACCACCGAAGTGTCACGGATTGCCGGCCATCTGCCGAGCATAGTGACGATCACTGAGATCCTTCTTCGGATCAGCCTTTGCCCACACTATTGGCTTATCGCAGTTACTGCACCTTAGGAACTTTTTGTCAGTGCTTAGGGAGTACAGCCTCGCACTGGAGCCTTCAACAATCTTCAATCCAGCATCTGTCACCTCAAAGCTTGGAAGGTCATAGCTAAGGCGATCCATTGTTTCATATTTGAAGGACCAGACTCTGACCTGCTTATTTCGCCAGATGCCCATGTAGTGGTCTAATGAAACCGGACACCCATTTAGGCGAGAATGCTCGCCATAGAGAGGTGTCTGATGACCAAGCAACGTCGTACCTTTACCCCTGAGTTCAAGCGCGAGGCTGCGTGCCTGGTGCTCGACCAAGGCTACAGCCATATCGAAGCCGCCCGTTCGCTCGGATTGGTCGAATCGGCGCTTCGTCGATGGGTGAGCCAGCTTCAGCAAGAACGTAGCGGTGTTACTCCCACCAGCAAGGCTCTGACACCTGAGCAGCAGAAAATCCAGGAACTCGAAGCCCGTATCAATCGGCTAGAACGGGAAAAATCGATCT